>NZ_AJFP01000002.1:0-411428 GCF_000255315.1 Pantoea sp. Sc1 | reverse complement strand
AAGCGGTATAAAAGCAAAAATTATCCCTGGATGACGGCCTTTGTTCTCATTACTCTCTCCCGTCGCATTAACCCCGCAAAAAATCTGTCCGCTCTTTATCCTGGTAACGACTTGCGCGTCACATAAACCAGATGTGCTGAATACTTTTTTGTGACAAATAACACAACCTGATTACATCTTCCGGCGGAGACGCTTTTTTATCGTGATAATGGTTTTACTGAGTACATTAATGTTTTACAGGGTACAACGATGCGTTTTGCGTATCACGCGCAAAACGATGACAAAAATGTGAGGATCATCATGTCTGAAAAACAGCACATCACGACTTTCTCTGCCGATATCGAGCAGCAGACCGTAAAAAAGGTGGTCTGGCGCATTTTGCCATTTCTGATTGTCTGTTATCTGATTGCCATTATTGACCGCGGTAACATAGGCATGGCTTCGTTGCAGATGAACGAAGATCTGGGGTTGTCGAAAGCGGTGTTTGGCCTGGCGAGCAGCCTGTTTTTCGTTGGTTACTTCCTGTTTGAAGTCCCCAGCAACCTTGCGATGCAGAAGATTGGTGCAAAGATCTGGATCTCGCGCATCATGGTCTCCTGGGGCATCATCTCGGTCTGTACGGCTTTCGTCGAAAGCGCCAATACGCTCTATGTTCTGCGTTTCTTACTGGGTGCCGCTGAGGCAGGATTCTTCCCGGGCGTCATTCTTTATCTGACCTACTGGATCCCAGGCAAATACCGTGCACGCGTCATCGCGACCTTCATGGTGGCTATCCCTGCCGCGAACTTTATCGGCTCACCTATCTCAGGTCTGATTCTGTCACTCGACGGCTGGCTGGGCATGCGCGGCTGGCACTGGCTGTTCATCCTGGAAGGCATTCCGGCCGTGGTGCTGGGGGTGGCCGCTTTCTTCATGCTGAGCAACCGCCCCTCTGATGCCAGCTGGCTGAATCAGGAGCAGAAAGCCTGGCTGAATACCACGCTGGAAGCGGAAAACGCGAAGAAAAAAGCGATTGGTCACATCTCGCTGTGGAAGCTGCTGCGCCATAAACATATCTGGGTGATGGCGCTGATTTATGCAGGTGCCTCGGCGGCAGGTTCAACGCTGAGCGTCTGGTCTCCGCAGTTGCTGAAATCTTTCGGTCTGGACAACTTCACGACCGGTTTAGTGAATGCGATCCCTTACGGTCTGGCTTCTGTTCTGATGATTGTCTGGGGCAGAAGCTCTGACCGCAGCGGCGAACGTCGCTGGCACACCGCGCTGACGCTGTTTTTAATCGCAGGCGGTCTGCTCTCTGCATTCCTGACCAACACGCTGACCGGCAGCGTCGTGATTCTGTCGCTGGTGCTGATTGGTGCTTACTCAATGAAAGGTCCTTTCTGGGCGCTGGCTTCGGGATGGATGTCATCCACGACGGCTGCGGCGGGTCTGGCTGCTATCGGGGCGATGGCTAACCTGATTGGCGGAGGATTGATGGTTAACGTTTACGGCATCATCAATCAGGCCACCGGCAGTCACACCCTGGCAATGCTGCCACTGGCTGTGCTCTGCAGCGTCGGCGGCATCGCCGTGCTGGTTATGGGACGCACCAAAAAATTAAACATTGAAGTTGAGAATACCGCTTCACCCGTCAGTAAATAACGTTGTCAGCCCGGAGACGCTGCTCGCCGCGTCTCCGGGCTTCTCCCTTCACTCCTCCTCCTGCCGCCTCTTTTTCCTGATCGATCTCTTTGTGTGCAACACCCCCTCGCTTACTCAACAGCCATGTTAACTCGCCCATCTTTTCACTGAGCCACGCCTGGCGCTCCTGTAAGCCTGTGGCAGGTTGTCATCCCCCCTGAATGCCATCTGACGAAAGCGGGCCGTATGCAGGGGCTCACCCTCGGCTGGAGGAAGAGTGGTGTAAGGAGCGCTGGTTCAGCCAGAAGGGAGGTGCTGACAGTGAGTCTGGCCCTGCAGGGACAGGTGACGCTATCTGCGGGTGTTTAAAGCTGGAGTGCCGCGATGTGGCATCTGAATGCTGATCGCGTCTGTCAGGGGCGTGTCAGGCCACAGAGAGGGCAGAGGGAAAGTTTCAGAGGCCAGGGCAGTAATGCGGCAAGGGCAGAGGGGAGAACGCATAAAAAAACCGGCTAAACGGCCCAGGCGCCTGTTTAGCCGGTCAGGAAAGCCGATCAGGAAACCGGACTTTCGTCTTTCACCGGTTCTGCCAGCACGTTCAGCACGTTTGTGGCTGCCACGGTGCCCATCTTCACGTAGGAGTTATCACTGACGCCACCAATGTGTGGCGACAGAATCACGTTGTCGACATTCTGCCAGATATGCGGGGCGGTCAGCGGTTCTGTGGCAAAGCTATCCAGCGCTGCTGAGGCGATCGTGCCGTCATTCAGTGCCGCGATCAGGGCTTCATCATCGATCAGCCCTCCGCGAGCCGTATTCACCAGAATGGCGCCTTTTTTACACAACGCCAGCGACTCTGCGTTGATCATCTTTTGGGTCTGTTCCGTCAGCGGGCAGTGCAATGAAATCACATCTGACTGACGCAGCAGATCGTCCAGCGAAGAGGAGACACACTCATCCGGGAAAGTGCGCGCATAGGGATCATAGGCCAGAACGTTCATGCCAAAAGCGCGGCCGATACGGGCCACGCGACCCCCTATCGCCCCCAGACCCACCAGCCCGAGGGTTCTGCCCTCCAGCTCGACGGATTTGTGGGTCGATTTATCCCAGTGTCCTTGACGCATGCGTTGATCCAGGGGGATCACCGATTTAGCGCAGGCCAGGATCAGCGCCCAGGCGTGCTCTGACACGGCAGCCGCGTTGGCACCCGGGGCCGACTGAACACTGATATGACGCGCAGCGGCGGCTTTCTGATCGATGACATCGATGCCACTGCCGTGTTTGGAGATAACGCGCAGAGCGGGGGCGGCGTCCATGATGCGGGCGTTAATCTTGCCATAGCGGACGATGATCCCCACCGGGTTGTGCTGCTGGCAGAGCTGAACCAGAGTCTCTTCGCCCGGCTGTTTGCCTGCATACACAATCGTGAAATCGTCGAGCAGGCTGACTGCCTGCGGCGCCAGATCGCTGGCGGTGACCAGAATGACAGGAGAAGAGGTCGTCATTACAGCACCTCCCCGTCAACCAGCATGCCAGCCGTAAGCAGCGCTTTCTCTAACCAGGGCGCGCGGAGATCGCCATCGCGAATGGCGGCGATGCGGCTGGTTTCGAAATCCAGTTTTTTCTGCGCCAGTTCGATCAGGGCCGGAACGGCTTCACGAGGCAGCACAACCACGCCATCGATATCGCCAATCACCAGATCGCCCGGCTGAATCGCTGCGCCTGCTACTGAAACAGGGAAGTTAACCCGTCCCGCAACCGATTTGGTCGGGCCACAGGGATTCAGGCCCACGGCAAATACCGGGAAGCCATTGGTGCTCAGTGCATCGGCATCACGAACCGCGCCATCAATAATGATCCCGGCAATGCCAGAGGCCTGCGCCTGAGTAGACATAATTTCGCCGATTAATGCGCAGCTGATGTCGCCTTTGCCATCAACCACAATCACATCGCCCGGCTGGGCAATAGCCAGTGCGGCGTGGATAGCGAGATTGTCACCCGGTCTGACTTCAACAGTGATAGCGGGGCCGGCAACTTTCATGGTGTGGGAAAGCGGTTTTACGCGTCCGTGCAGCGTTCCGCGTCGCCCGGCAACATCTGCCAGTATCGCGGCCTGAAACTGAGCAGCCTGTTTTACGAGCTCTGGCGCGATACGGGTAATGTCGCGATTGATGAAGGTATTATCTGCATGTGGCATAGATCATCCTCTTTCGTTTTACCAGGTACAACTTTGTTGTACAATATAAAACTACTATATCTATGTTAATTTGGATCACACCAGTGTTAAGCATTCATTTGTGATGTAAATACGATGTGAATCACAAATTACAGGGTAAACTGCCTGCCGTCGCAAACAGGAGAACCTGCTAATGGGGAATGAAGGCGTAATTGCCGTAGAAAAAGCGCTGGCGCTACTGGATTGTTTCAGGCCTGGCGAAGAGTCACTCACGCTGACCGCGCTGGCCCAGCTTTCCGGGTATCACAAAACGACGGTTTATCGCCTGATGAACTCACTGGAACGCATGAATTACGTCATCCGGCGCGACAACGGGGTTTATACCCTGGGACCGAGACTGCTCTATCTGGGCAAGCTCTATGAACAATCCTTTCATCTTGCCACTATCGTCCAGCCTGAGCTTCATGCCCTGGCGACGGCCACGGGTGAAAGCGCCACCTGGTATGTCATCGAGAAGGATCAGCGACTCTGTCTGTTCCGCGCGGAACCGTCAGAAGGCTTGCGGGAAACGCGTCTGCCCGGAACGTTTCTGCCGCTGGACAATTCAGCCATCGGAAAGGTGCTCCGCTGCTGGGGACGCAGAGAACCGCTGTTTGAGACTCAGCCGGAACTTCCGTTGTTTACCTCCGGTATCCGCGATCCGCATATCGCCTCATTATCACTTCCGGTGTTTGGTGAGGGCGACAATATGCTCGCGGCCCTGGCCCTGACCGGACCCGCTTCACGCCTGACAGAGGCGAAACGCGACGGCGGTCTGGGTAAACTGATGAAAGAGGCGGCGCACAGGCTTTCCCTGAAATCGGGTGCGCGAAAAGCCTTCTGCGATGATTTTTATAAGATCTAGCGCAGCGCACCAGCGGTAACGTTACCGCTGGTGAGATAAGCCCGGCACCCGTGCAGATTTGCCGCGACGCCGGGTTCTGTGCGAAGGTGACAGGCCCGCGCACGGGTGCGGGTAAATGAATGTCCCGCCCGATCGTGAAAAATCCCCCGCTTTCCCGTCTCAACATGAATTTCCTTCATGTTCGTTGAAATTTAATCACTTTTTTTCACCCGCCCGTTGAGGCATAAAGTAAGAATTGTTAATAACTTTGAGAAATATGAATGCTTGTTAAGGGATAGCAAAGCTGCATAACCCTCTCAGCAACAATTCATATCAGCGACCAGGATACCCGATAGCGATGAACAACGATTTTGCCTTTACCATCAAGCGTATTCGTTTCGACGAAAACTATAACCCTTCAAAAAATACGCGCGCGACGACGAACTTTGCGAATTTAGCGCGTGGCGAAAAGCGTCAGGAAAATCTGCGCAACGCCCTGGTGATGATCGATAATCGTTTTAACTCGCTGGCGCACTGGGACAATCCAAAGGCTGACCGCTATTCCGTTGAACTGGAGATCATTTCTGCGGAGCTGAATCTTCAGGGTGGCGCTGACGGCGAAGCGTTTCCGGCTATCGAAATTTTAAAAACCTATATCGTGGATCATCACACCGGTGAGCGCAGCGAGGGCATTGTGGGAAATAATTTCTCATCCTACGTGCGCGATTATGATTTCAGCGTGGTGCTGGCAGATTTTAATAAAGGGCAGACTGAATTCAGCACGCCCGCGGATTTTGGCCAGCTGCACGGCAACATTTTTAAAAGCTTCGTTAACTCAGCGGTCTATAAAGAGAATTTCAGCAAATCACCGGTTATCTGCCTGAGCGTGTCCAGCAAAAACACCTATGTGCGTACCGGCAATCAGCATCCCATCCTGGGCATTGAATATCAGCAGGATGCGCCCTCACTGACCGATTTCTACTTCGGGAAAATGGGCCTGAAAGTGCGTTTCTTTATGCCGCAGGGCAGCGTTGCGCCGCTGGCGTTCTATTTCCACGGTGAGCTGCTCAGCGATTACACCGACCTTGAGCTGATCGGCACTATCAGCACCATGGAAACGTTCCAGAAGATCTATCGCCCTGAAATCTATAACGCGAATTCCGCTGCCGGTCACTGCTATCAGCCGACGCTGCAGCATCAGGATTACTCTTTAACCCGGATTGTTTACGATCGTGAAGAGCGCAGCCGGCTGGCTGTTGAGCAGGGGAAATTTACTGAGGCCCATTTCATTAAGCCGAATCAGACCCTGCTGGCGCAATGGTCCGCTGAATCCGTTCTTTAATTAAAATTAAAAGGTCACCTGCTATGAAAACCTTATTACCGACATCCACCGCTGGCAGCCTGCCAAAACCCTCATGGATTGCACAGCCAGAGGTGCTCTGGTCACCCTGGAAACTGCAGGATGATGAGTTAGTGGCGGGTAAATTAGATGCGCTGCGTCTCTGCCTGGACGATCAGGTGCGGGCCGGGATCGATATCGTCAGTGATGGTGAGCAAACCCGTCAGCACTTCGTCACGACCTTTATCGAACACCTCAGCGGCGTGGATTTTGAAAAGCGCGAAGTGGTGCGTATCCGTAATCGTTATGATGCCAGCGTCCCGACCGTGGTGGGTGAAGTCTCCCGTCAGAAGCCGGTCTTTGTCGAAGATGCAAAGGTTTTACGTAAGCTGACCGATCGTCCGATTAAATGGGCGCTGCCGGGGCCGATGACCATGATCGATACCCTCTACGACAACCACTACAAAAGTCGCGAAAAACTGGCGTGGGAATTTGCAAAAATCCTCAACCAGGAGGCAAAAGAGCTGGAAGCCGCAGGCGTGGATATTATTCAGTTTGATGAGCCGGCTTTTAACGTCTTTTTCGACGAGGTTAACGACTGGGGCATTGCGGCACTAGAGCGCGCTGTCGAAGGGCTGAAGTGTGAAACCGCCGTGCATATCTGCTATGGCTATGGCATCAAAGCGAACACCGACTGGAAGAAAACGCTGGGAACCGAGTGGCGCCAGTATGAAGAGGTCTTCCCGAAACTGCAGCGCTCATCGATCGATATCGTCTCGCTGGAGTGCCAGAACTCGCGGGTGCCGATGGATTTGATCGAGCTGATTCGCGGTAAAAAAGTGATGGTCGGCGCCATCGATGTGGCAACCCATAATATTGAGACGCCGGAAGAGGTCGCCAGTACGCTGCGCAAGGCGTTGCAGTTTGTGGATGCCGAAAATCTCTATCCTTCGACCAACTGCGGCATGATCCCGCTGCCGCGTCATGTTGCCAATGGCAAGCTCAACGCGTTGAGCGCAGGCGCAGAGATTGTCCGCAGAGAAATTCTGGGTAAATAAGCGCTTCCTGAGCCCGTTCAGTCCGGCGAATGATTTCATTTTCACAATGCGATCGGCCGGACTGAATCTTAACCCTGCTTTTACCCGTGTCATTTCCCGCTAAACCTCTTCAGCACTGCGCCCGTGCGCGATGACAAATGCGCATATAAACCGCTCAACCTGCCGGATTTCACCCTTGGGCCTGATCTTTATCGTCGCTGAATGAGATTCCGCTCATCAGGCGGACGACAGCATCACTGGTAAATGTTCGTCACAACCGATATAACAGATTGATAACAATCAATCTCAGAGGCAGTTATGGCACTTTCGCATGAATTACTCCTGATTTTCACCACCTACTTTGTCGCCACGGCCAGCCCGGGCCCCAGCAATATGGCGATAATGGGAACGGCGATGAAAAAGGGCAGGGGGGCCGCCCTGGCGCTGGCAGCAGGTGTGGTGAGCGGCTCCATGATCTGGGCGCTGCTGGCCGCCTGTGGCGTGCTGACGGTGCTGGCCACCTTCGCAAAGTTGCTGATTGTATTAAAGGTTGGCGGCGGGTTATATCTGCTCTGGCTGGCATTTAAAGCGGGTAAATCGGCCCTGCGCCGCACGGAAGCGACAGACATTGATGCCAGCACTGAGCGGGTCGCCTGGGGCAGACTGTTTCGCCAGGGAATACTCATGCATGTCGGCAATCCCAAAGCGATTCTCACCTGGGTGGCGATCATGTCTTTTGCCCTGAAGCCCGATATGGCTGCCTCCACGGTACCGCTGATCATCGCTGGCTGTGCAACGATCTGTCTGCTGGTGTTCGGTGGATATGCGCTGCTCTTCTCGACGGCGGTGATGAGCGCGTTCTATCGCCGCATCCGTCGCGGACTGGAGGCACTGTTAGCCTGCTGCTTTGCGCTGGCGGGGCTGAAACTGGTTTTCAGTCGCCACTAAGTCGGGGATGGCCGTTCGCGACTTCTGCATGAAAATGGCACACCCTGTGCTGATGCAAACAACGGTTTCGCCAGGGTGTCACTGCAATCAGGGGGCATCCGCAGCGGTGGCCTCTCTCATTACATCAACAAGGCGGTGAAATGAAAGGCTCGTGCTTGTGTGAAACGGTGGTTTTTGAGCTGGCAGCGCCACCCACGCTTTACTACCGTTGTCACTGTTCGCTGTGCAGAAAGCAGAGCGGAACCGGCTATAACCTGGCGACGCTGGTGAAAGCGGGGGAGTTCCGCTGGACTGGCGGAGAAGATCACCTGGCGTCATGGCAAAAAGCCAGCGGTTATCGCAACGATTTCTGCACCCGCTGTGGCTCCACCGTGCCCAACCCGTTGCGGGACAGGCCTTATGTCTGGATTCCTGTGGGTTTACTCAATGAGGCGGTGGATATGCAGTGTGTCGGCGACTTCTGCACCGATGATGCGATGCCCTGGGACACGACCCGCTCAGCAACCACCCATGCCGGACCGGTGCCGTCGCTGACGGCGCTGTTGACCCATCTGAAACTTGCTGATGAATCGCCATAGTTTCTCTGACGGTTTCTGTCTGCATTCCTGGCCGTTGGCTGGTTATGCTCCAGAGTTTTTTAGCTGAAGTCCCCACTCTTCCGCGCAGATATTCATGGCGCGAGGAGAACTGAGCAGCAGTTTTGGCAGCGTGAGCGAGTCATAGAGCTGCCTGTGCCGCTTCCGGTTCTGAGGGGCGATGCGGGCAATGTAATTTATCATCGCCAGGCTTACCGGCTCTCTGTGAGTCCTGAGTCCCCCGATCCGCGGCGTGGAGGAGTAGCATCGCCGGACATAGCGCAGCAGCGCTAAAGGCACGCTGACATCCAGAAGAATCAGTCCGGTGGCCCGGGCGAGCCGTGCTTCAATACACTTGGTATAGTTGCCTTCCATGATCCATCTCTCCTGACTGACTGCTTCGGCGTGTAAACGAAGGAACAGGTCCGGCTCCCTGGGCACCCACTGACTGCCTGGAATATGATGCAACTGATCCAGGTGCACCACAGGCAGACCTGTTTTGCGTGACAGGGCCTCAGCCAGCGTGGATTTTCCGCTGTTAGAAGGCCCGAGAATACAGATGCGTGGTCCCAGCGCGTCTGACGAGATTAGCCTGTTCACAGATAGCTCCCTGTTAAAATCCGATAAATGCGCGCTGAGGGGGGTTGCGTCTGCATCCGGAACAGCAATCCTACCCCACAGGTTCATCGCCTGGCGATAAGTCTCTCATAACCTGATGAAATCAGGCACAGGACAAATAAAAAGCCCACAAACACATTTACAAATTTAAATGTGTAAATATAATATCGCCTCTTCAAACACCAGAGGATTTTTTTGTCATGCCATCACTTTTTACCCCCCTGAGCCTGGGCGACCTTCAGCTCCGTAACCGCATCGTTCTGCCGCCGCTGACCCGCTGCCGCAGTGAGCAGCCGGGCAATGTTCCCGGTCCGATGATGGTGGAATATTATCGCCAGCGCGCCGGTGCCGGACTGATGATCACTGAAGGCACCCAGATTGAGCCTCGCGGGCAGGGCTATGCATGGACGCCAGGGATACACAGTGAAGCGCAGATTGCGGGGTGGAAAAAAGTCACCGAAGCAGTGCATCAGGAAGGTGCCACTCTTTTCTGCCAGCTCTGGCACGTGGGGCGGGTGTCCCATAATGAACTTCAGCCAGGAAAAGAGGCCCCTGTTGCGCCGTCAGCGATAGCCGCCGATAACGTCCGGGTCTTTATTGAAACCGGACCGGGTGCCGGAATGTTAACCGCGCCCAGCGAGCCGCGGGCGCTGACGAACGCGGAAGTGAAAGAGATTGTGGCACTTTACCGGCGGGCGGCGGAAAATGCCAAAGCGGCCGGGTTCGATGGCGTTGAGCTTCACTCCGCCAACGGCTATCTGATTAATCAGTTTATTTCTGAGCACACCAACTTCCGTACGGATGAATATGGTGGCTCGCCTGAGAATCGTCTGCGTTTTCTGCGTGAAGTGGTTGAAGCAGTAAGTTCGGTCTTTGGCAGTCATCGTGTCGGCGTCCGGTTTGCCCCGCTTTTCAGCAGCACGGACGAAGATCGCGTCTATCTGGGCCTGGTCGAACGCGATCCGCATGCGACTTATATCCGCGCTGCGCAGCTGCTCAATGAGCTGAAAATTGGTTATCTCTCTATCGCCGAGGCGGACTGGGATAACAGTCCTGACCTGCCGGAGAGTTTCCGGATTGCGCTGCGGGAAACCTTCCGCTCGCCCATTATCTACTCAGGCCGTTACACCGCCGAAAAAGCCCAGCGGATGCTGGATAAAGGCTGGGGTGACCTGTTTGGTTTTGGCCGCACCTTTATCGCCAACCCCGATCTGCCCGCGCGGATTAAAGCAGGCAATCCGCTGAATCCTGTGGACCACACCTCCCTGTATGGCGGAACGGAGAAAGGGTATACTGACTACCCTGTTTATCCATCCTGATGTTTTGTGAGGCGGCATGTCACCCGAAGAGGCCCTGAAGTTACTGGCCAATCCCACCAGAATGGCCGTGCTGATGTGGCTCAAAAACCCTGACGAAGCGTTTGCGGGCTATGCCCAGCTCTATCCCTTCGACCAGTATGGCGTCTGTGCCAGTCTCATCCAGGACAAGGCGGGCTTATCGCAGCCCGCCACCTCGTTATGCCTGAAAGCCCTGCAGAGTGCCGGACTGGTGGAAACCAGCAAAGTGGGTAAATGGACCTACTATCGCCGCGCCGAACCGCGTATTCGGGAAGTCACCGACGCGGTGACGCACTCCCTGCAGGCGCTGCTATAGACGTCGCCGCGCGCCTCTGATCCGGTAGCGACATCTTTCCTTGTCTCTCTCTTTCTGCGTCGCGCCCCTGCACACTGCTTGACGAAGCTGTTCGCTTCACTTACAACTAAACCCGTCAGGGGAGTCTCGCCGGAGAGACTGAGAGGCTGATAGCGCACCCGCGCGGCTCAGCGACCCTTAGAACCTGACCCAGTTGATACTGGCGTAGGAAGACGGGTATCGCATCAGATACTTGCCGCAGGAGCGCATTCGCGTCGCTTCTGCCTATTCCCTCTGTATCACGGGTCTTCGTTAACGGATAACGAGGCGAATGTGACCCACTCAATCCTGAATCTCTCTTCTTCTGTGGCGGGCAGCCAGGGCCGCTGGTCGGTGCTGGGCAGCGGCGTCGCCGGACTCTGTGTCGCCACCCTGCTGGCGGAACGGGGAGAAGCTGTCGAAATTATTACTCAGCCTGACTGCCGGGCAGCCTCGCACTGGGCGGGCGGCATGCTCGCGCCCTGGTGCGAGGCAGAAAGTGCACCGCCAGAGGTGATCGAATGGGGCCAGCATGCCGCGGGCTGGTGGGCAAAGCGTGTGGATGGCGTGGTGCAGCAGGGCACGCTGGTGGTTGCACCGCCGCGTGACAGCCGTGAGCTGACGCGCTTTGCCAGCATGACGCAGCAGCATCAGTGGGTGGCCCCCGGCGACGTTGAGCCGGCGCTGGAAAACCGCTTCGCACGCGGCCTTTTTTTTGCCCGGGAAGCGCATCTCGACCCGCGTCGGGCGCTGCAGCAGCTGCAGGATAGGCTCAAAGAGGCGGGCGTGCCGTTTCACAGCGGTCAGCCCGGCGGAAAGATTATCGACTGTCGCGGCATCCACGCCGCCGATCAGCAGCCCGCGTTGCGTGCCGTGCGCGGCGAAATGGTGATCCTCCATACCCCCGACATTTGCCTCTCCCGTCCCGTCCGGCTGCTCCATCCGCGCTTTCCCTGCTATCTGGTGCCTCGTGCCAATGGGCACTTCATGCTGGGTGCCACCATGGTCGAAAGCCATGATAGCAGCCCGATTAGCGCGAAAGCGATGATGGAGCTGCTGAGCGCCGCTTACAGCCTGCATCCGGCGCTGGCTGAAGCGCGGATCGTCGAGAGCGGTACCGGGTTGCGTCCTGCTTACCGGCAGAATCTGCCAGAGGTGCGCTACGAAAATGGCCGCTTCTCGCTCAACGGCCTCTACCGACACGGCTTTTTACTGGCCCCGATAATGGCTGAAAACCTTATGCGGCGACTGACTCAGGAGACACCCCATGCGAATTGAACTCAACGGACGCGCGATTGAAACCGGCGCAACGACCCTGGCGGAGCTGATGCAGGAGCAGCAGATCGATCCGCGCACCGTCGCCACCGCCCTGAACGGTGAGTTTGTGCCGCGCACCCGTTACGCCAGCCAGCGACTTGAGGCCGGGAATCAGCTGGAAATTCTGTCCCCGATGCAGGGAGGTTAATCATGTTCTATCAGTTTGCACCGACATCCCGTTTTCTGCTCGGCACCGCCGGTTACCCGTCGCCGGAGATTCTGCATCAGGCGATCGACGCGTCAGGCGCGGAGATCATTACCGTGAGCCTGCGACGGGAGGGGCGGGAAGGCGCGGCCTTTCGCACGCTGCTGCAACAGCTCAACAAACGGATTCTGCCGAATACGGCCGGCTGCCATTCGGTAAAGGAGGCGGTGACCACGGCGCAGATGGCGCGTGAACTGTTTGATACCCCGTGGATCAAGCTGGAGGTGATAGGTCATGCCGACACGCTGCAACCCGACCCCTTTGCCCTGGTGGAAGCCGCCCGCATTCTCTGCGCTGACGGATTTCAGGTGTTTCCCTACACCACGGAAGATCTCATTGTCGGTGAAAAACTGCTGGAAGCCGGCTGTGAAGTGCTGATGCCCTGGGGGGCGCCGATTGGCTCCGGCCAGGGACTGCGCAATATCGAGGGGCTGCGCGCCATGCGTGCCTGGTTTAAGGATATTCCGCTGATTATTGACGCGGGGATCGGCGCACCGGGCCAGGCGGCTCAGGCGATGGAGATGGGCTTTGATGGCGTGTTACTCAACACGGCCGTAGCAAAAGCTCGCGATCCGGTCCGGATGGCCGGTGCCTTTGCCGCCGCGATCCATGGGGGACATGAGGCGTTTCAGGCCGGGCTGATGGAGCAGCGCGATATGGCGTCGGCCTCCACGCCCCTGTTTGGTCTGGCACAGTTCAGTTAAGGAGCGACAATGAATCGTTATCAGCGACAGACGATGTTGCCGGAAATTGGTGAGGCGGGGCAGCAGCGACTGAGCAGGGCGCGGGTGCTGGTTGTGGGGGCGGGCGGTCTCAGTGCCACGCTGCTGCCCCTGCTGGCAGGTGCCGGGGTAGGGTTCATTCGTCTTTACGACGGCGATCGGGTTGAACTGCATAACCTTCACCGGCAGACGCTGTTTGGCGTGGACGATGTCGGGCAGCCAAAAGCCCTCTGCGCACAGCGGGCACTGGCGCAGCGAAACCCTGAGTGTGAAGTCGACGCGCATCCGCAGTCACTGAGCGCCAGTCTGCTGCCGCAGGCGCTGGCGGAGATTGATGTGGTGGTGGATGCGGCGGATAATTTTGCCATTACCTATCAGCTTTCGGACGCCTGTTATGCGCGCGGCCTGCCGCTGATCTGCGCCTCAGTGCTGGGGCGTAAAGGCTATGTCGGCGGATTCTGCGGCGGTGCGCCTGGCTATCGAGCGCTGTTTCCGCACTTGCCCACTGCATCGGCTGACTGTAACACCGCGGGCGTCATGGGGCCTGCGGTGGCCACGCTGGGGGCCATGCAGGCACAGATGGTGCTCACGGTATTGCTGAAACTGACGCCTTCACCGCTGGGTTGTATGATCCACTGCGACCTGGCCTCGTGGCATATGCGACAGTTCCGCTTTGACGATGCCCCGGAACCGGAGGCGCCGGGCACGCCGTTCATCGACCTGGCCATGCTCACCGGTGAGGACTGCATTGTGGAGTTGCGCAGCGCCGAAGAGGCTCCGGTCAGCGTGGCGGAAGGGGCGTTGCGCATGCTGCCAGAGCAGATCGCCGGCTGGCAGCCGCCTGCCGATCGACGCGTGGTCCTGGTGTGCGCCAGCGGAATGCGGGCCGCGCGTGCGGCTGAAAATCTTGCCGCACGCGGGGTCACGCGTCTGGCGCTGATGGCGGCAAAGGCGCTGTAACTGCCGGTTCAGATCACCTCGACCAGCTGGAACGTTTCGAAAATCAGCTCCATCTCAGGGTGAAAAGAGCCTTCCCGCTGAAAGTATCGCTGATGTTCCTGACGCCAGTAGTCGAGGCTGAGATCGCCTTCACCTTCAAGCATCGCCATCTCCGGCGTCACCCGGTCAAAGCGCGTCAGGAACAGCCCGGTGGTGCGGATCACGCAGACGGGCTGCTGTTCACCGTTGAGAACAATGCTGTAACCGCCCGGCTGGGGCAGTTTTTCCTGATCCTGCCAGTTGGCTGCCGACCCACAGGTGGCCACTTTTTTACCCGCAATAATCAGCGTACTTAACGCGTTCGCCAGCTCGGGTGAATCACCAAATGCATCGACCATCGCATCCGGATATTTTTCCTGCAGTTGTTCCAGCGTCATCGCCATCAGCAAATCCTTATGAAAGTGGGTGCGTGCCTGCCTGCATCATTGCAGAGGCACCGAAAAGGTGTGCAGCCGTTCTCTCTGCAACAGCGTTATCTGCGGAGCAGGCTGCTTGTCGCCGAACAGCTTACCCGGCATTCCGGCAGGAAAACAGGCGAATCTCCGGGATAAGCCGTTTCGCCCGCCGATGTCGTGCACAAGCGCCGCTGTCAGGCAAAGCAGTGACTCAGGAGAGACGAACTAGCGTTTCAGGAAGCTCGCCCACTGCTCAATGTCATCACCGCTGCTAATCTCAGGCTGCACCAGGCCGTTGACCATAAAGGTAGGAGAGACGTGAATGCCATTCTGGCGGGCGTATTTGCAATGCCACTTGATGGCGTTCTGCAAATCGGGCCGATCAAATGCCGCCATGGCGTCGACGCCACTGTAGGTTTTCAGGCGTTCCAGAATCTGATTCGGGGTGGCATCGCGGTTCGGACCGGTGCAGTGGTCGGTAAATTCAAACTCTTCGCGGTGATCGGCAACGGCCTGCATCACCTGTCTGGCGGCCGTTTTACTTTCGCAGGCCGCGGCGAGGATATAGCGCACAATGAGACCCGAATAGAGGTGCCACGGCTGGGACTGCAGACGGATCTTCAGAGTGATGTTCTCTTCGCCTGCGTGCGCCAGTAAGGCGTCGAATTTATTGAAAGCGCGAACGGAAAACGGACAGGTAGGTTCCAGAAAGACTTCGAAGACCGCAGGACCCTGACCCCAGACCAGAACATCAGCGTGCTGATTCATTAACCACTCCTTAAGTTTAAACGTAACGGGAAGTCGTTTTACTCTGGCAAATCTGCGGCACAGCAGCCAGTTAAGAATGGGGCTCAATTGTTACAAAAATCGGCAATCAGAAGCGGAGCCGCAGGTAACAGGCGACAGGCAGGCCTCTGAATCGTTAGAATTATCCGTTCTGGCAATCTTCGCCGCCGGTTCTGGACGGCCGCTGGCGAGTCGCTATAGTTAATCAGCAGCGTTCATTCGCCTGAATGAGAAGATCCTTTCTGTGACTTCCCTGTCGGGGATACACGGGAAGCGGATACGTGTTAGAAGAGGCTAAATTTGTATACCGATCTCACCTGGAAAACACTCTATCGCATTATTAACCAGACGATCGCGGACATGCTGGATGAACAGCAGACCCTGGATGTCCTGTCACTGCGCGCCCGTCTGCTTGAACGGGCGGAAAAAGAGGAGGATGAGGTGATGTTGCTCTGCTACTGGCAGGCCTGCAAAATACTGAGGCGTTTACCTGCCACCGTGACTGCCAGCCAGTTAATGCTGGCTGCCCGCCATGCTTTTCGTGCGCCGCTGGATAACGATCTGCCCTGAGTGAAGCGGACAGGTGCGCGTCAGCCGTGAACATAACAGAAAGGGCGACGCCTGAACCGGAGAGAGATCCCTGCGGGTCATAGCGCAGAGCGCCCATTCATACCTGATTTAACGATGGACTGCTTAAAAATCCCCATTCTGGAATTCATAAATATTTTTTGAAAATATAATGGGTAATTAAAGTGATCATATTATTCATCACATCCTGTCGTTTATTTTCCGACTATTTAAGTCGGGATTGCTGGAATTGATCCTGCTCAATTAACTTCCTCAATATTAAATCTCAGCCCCGGATAAATCTGCTCGTTTAAGTTTCGTCTACCTTTGTTTAATTAATATACCCGCAACATAATAAACAGCGCGTTATTATGTTGGCGCATTCTTATTGGTGCATATTTATCCATCAGGTGGTTGGTTGCGGCCACTTTGCATGTTCTGAAAAGAGAAACAGTTGATGAATATCAGAAAACGTATTCTGCCAGTGGCGCTGGCGGGCCTTATGATTTCCGGATCAGCATTCGCCACCCCGACTGACGGCCCATCCCCTATTAATACGAATCCGGGAACGGCAGCGGGAACGCAGGGAGCCGGTGGTGAAGTTAAATTTACCGGTGAAATTACCGATGTATCCTGCAACGTGACAACCGCCAGTAGTAAGCAGAGTATTGATTTAGGCAAATGGGCCAAATCCTATTTCGAAAGCCGTACGGAAACCACTGAAACGCCGTTCACTATTTCAGTCACAGACTGCCCGACATCCGTCAAAAAAGTGGCGGTGTTGTTCGATGGCGATAAAGACAGTGGCGACAGTACCCTGCTTAAAGTTGCCAGCGGCGGGGCGTCCGGTGTCGGCGTGAAACTTTATGAAGCTGACCGTCAGACTCAGGTGGCTATCGGCGCCGTCTCCAAAAACGTTGATGTAGTGGCAGCCAGCACGGGGGGGCACGCCGATTTAAAATTCTATGCTGATTATAAAAGTGACGGTGCCGCTATTAATGTGGGCGCGGCCAATGCCGTATCAAATTTTGTGATGGTTTATAACTGATTCATAGCAGGGGCAACCCTGCTTTCCCTCCGTAATTCAATGGCGTAACGCTCTATGATTAAGGTAATAAGAATTATTTCGCTCATTTCGGCGTGTCTGCTTCATCTCGCGGCGCATGCAGGTGTGGTGATGGGAGGGACCCGGGTTATTTTTGCTGAAGGAAAAAAGGAAGCCACGCTGTCGGTAACAAATCAGGATAAGACGACACCCTATCTGATCGAATCCTGGATCGAGAATGCCGATAAAAATAATCACACCCGCGTCCCTTTTATTGTGACGCCCCCGCTGTTTCGCCTGGATGCCAATAAAGAGAACCTGCTCAGGATTAATTATCTGGGCATGCCACTGCCGAAAGATCGGGAGTCTGTTTTCTGGCTGAATGTCAAATCGATCTCACCCACACCGCGCGATAAAAGCAATCAGCTGCAGGTCAATATTAAATCGAAATTTAAACTCTTTTTCCGGCCAAAAGGGCTGGCGGGAAATCCGGCTGACGCCTGGCAGGACATCGCGTTTCGCCAGCAGGGCAACCAGCTGATTGCGCATAACCCAACGCCCTATTTCGTCTCCTTTTATACGCTGAGCGTGAATCATCAGGCGATCAACGATCCCGGCATGATTGGTCCGGGTGAAGATCGTCACTGGACAGTCAGCCATGCCGGCCCGGTGAGCTGGTCTGCCATCAATGACTATGGCGGCGTTACTGAAGAACGTACACGCTGATGGATTTTGTTGTGGTTTTACTTATCTGATGACGGGGCCTTAACCGTGAAAGTGACGCAGCACGCGCAGTTAAAGAAGAGAAAATATGCAAAGACGAAGCATGCCTCTTCATGGCTGGCGGGTGTACCGGGAGTGATACTGATGGTGTTCTGCCCGTTGCGGGCTGCCCGCGCCGACGACTACTTTAATCCGGCGGCGCTGGAGTTTTCATCCGATCAACACACGGCCGCCGATCTGCACTATTTCGCCCGTGAGGGCGGCCAGCAGCCCGGCACCTATCATGTCTCGCTGTTGCTCAACGACAAAGTGATCGATAGCCGTGATGTCTCTTTTGTTGAGGGCAAAAACGGGCTGATTCCACAGCTGACGGTAGCCGATCTCTCCGCGATGGGGGTAAACGTTGAGGGTTTCTCTGCATTCAGCCACCTGAAGAAAGATGAGGCGATTGCTGAGCTGGGCGATTACATTCCCGATGCCTCAAGTGACTTTGATTTTGCGCACCAGCAGTTAAACCTTTCCATTCCCCAGATTGCCCTGAAGATGAAAGATCGTGACTATGTCGATCCCGCCAGCTGGGATGAGGGCGTATCAGCGGCTTTCGTTGACTATAACCTCTCTGGCAGCAGCGGCCGCAATCAGAATGACCGCTGGAACTCGACGCTGCTGAGCCTGCGCAGCGGGGCTAATCTTGGCGCATGGCGTCTGCGTAACACGTCCAGCTGGCGTTACGATCTGGTCAGTCACTGGCAGTCTCAGACGACCTGGCTGGAGCGGGATCTTAAGACGCTGAAAAGCCAGTTCCGGGTCGGTGATACCTACACCTCGGGTGACGTGTTTGACAGCGTGCAGTTTCGGGGGGTACAGATGATGTCTGATGACACCATGCTTCCCGAAAGTCAGCGCGGCTTTGCCCCGGTGATCCATGGCATCGCCCACAGTAATGCGCGGGTGACGGTGAGTCAGCAGGGTTATGTGATTTATGAAACCGTGGTCGCACCGGGTGCTTTCGAGATCAAAGATCTCTATCCCACCGCTCAGAGCGGCGATCTTAATATCACTATCCATGAAAGCGATGGTTCGGTGCGCACCTTCACCCAGCCTTACTCTGCGGTGCCTTATATGCTGCGTCAGGGACATCTGAAATATAGCGTCAGCGGCGGTCGTTATCACTATTCAGGCAGTCACAATCTGCGCTCACCTGAATTTGTCCAGTCCACGCTGTTTTACGGACTGCCGCATGACTTTACCGCCTTTGGTGGCGTACAGCTCGCGCAAAACTATCATGCTGTGGCGGCGGGTCTGGGCAAGAGTCTGGGTGATTTCGGCTCGCTGGGAATGGATGTGACCTTCGCCAGCACCCGGTTACCGCAGGGGCTGAGCCGAAGTGGTCAGTCAGTGCGCGCGCAGTATCAGAAAAATTTTGCCTCCACGAATACCACTTTCAGCATGGCCAGCTATCGCTACTCCTCCAGCGGATTTTATGCCTTCAGCGAAGCCAATGCCCTCACCAGCCCGGCGAGCTATGTCGATAACAAGCGCAGTCGTTCAGAAATTGCCGTCTCCCAGGGTATCGGTGACGTGGGCAGTCTCAGTGCGTCTGCCTATATGCAGCGCTACTGGCGATCAAACAGAAACGATCGCACCCTGCATCTGGGTTTCTACAGCAATTATAAAACCATCTCCTGGGGCGTGGCCTGGTTTTACACCGACTCGACCCAGGCCCGTAAAGCTGACCGCGCTATCTCCTTCAATATTTCGGTTCCACTGAGTGCCTTACTGCCGGACAGTTCGGTCAGTTACAGCATGAATGCCAGCAATCGCGGGGATGTCTCGCAGCAGGTCGGCCTGTCAGGCAGTGCATTGCAGAACAATAACCTGCACTACACCCTGCAGCAGGGCCACGACAGTCAGGGGCAGAACGTGAACAGTAGCGGCTCGCTGGACTATCGCGGCAGTCAGGGCAGCGTCAGTGTCGGAGTTGGTCATGACCGTCACAGTACGCAGTACAGCTATGGACTCTCGGGCGGGATCGTGGCCCATGCGCACGGCGTGACGCTAAGCCAGCCGCTGGGGGATACCTTCGCGATTGTCCGGGTTCCGGATACCGCCAATGTGGGCATCCAGAGCGGCAGCAATGTGTTCACGGACGGCCGCGGCTATGCAATTGTGCCTTCACTCTCGCCGTATCATGAAAATGCCATCGAGCTGGAAACTGAAACGCTGCCCGACAATGTAGACGTGGAACTGGATGGGCAAACGGCTATCCCGACCCGCGGGGCGATTGTGCTGGCTGACTACGCGACCCATGTGGGGAACCGGGTGCTGTTCACGCTTACCTGGCAGCATACCTTCCCGCCTTTTGGTGCCACAGGGCAGATTGCAATCCATGCCGGGGGGAATCAGAGCAGCACAAGCGGCATTGTCGCAGAAAAGGGCGAACTCTATCTGAGCGGTGTGCCCGCTCAGGGGACGGTTGAAGTGAAGTGGCAGGAGGAGGGGAAACAGAAAAGCTGTCGCGCGCCGTTCCGCCTGTCTGACGCCAGCGGCACGAATCCGGTCAGACTGGTCTCTGCGGTTTGCCAGTAATTCACAGGAGTTTCAGATGAAATCAGTTCAGCGTGTCATTAAAGGGATCGTGCTGCTCATCCCGGCACTGGTCTGCTGGCCCTCTCTGGCCCAGGAGTCGTGTCAGGGGGTGAGTCAGGTGGTCGTGCAGGTGCATAATGTCAACTATGTCCCGGGCGCCGCTGACGGCACCCCCATCTCCGCGCAGATGCCCGTGCAAAGTACCAATGCGTTTACCTGCAATAAAAACAGCGGTGAGCAGGGCTATGCCTGGAAAGATATGGGGTTTCAGATTAATGCTGAAGAGTCGGGATTACAGACCTCAATTGCGGGAGGGCACACGACGCCAATCTATCGCGTACCGGGTGTTGAGAGCATCGGATTCGCGATTGGATTTAAAGAGCCTTCATATTGCAACAGCGGCTTTTTCGACACCACCGGCAAAGGCAAAACCAGTTCGATCTGTAACTCGCAGGTCAGTCCACAGTTCAACGCGGCACACGACATCAAACTGCAGTCCTATGTGGTGTTTTACAAAATTCCGGGGCAGCATTCCCCGCTGAACCCAGGCAACCAACCCGCGAATGTCGGTGAGGTAAATATCGGTAATGCCAGCCTGAAGGTGGGGAACAGTGCGGTCAGCAGCCAGCCGATCAACGACAGGCCGCAGCTCTTTCTCTCCAGCTTTACGGTGCAATATGGCAGCTGTGCCGTTGTCACATCCCAGTCTGCGATTAACGTCGGGATGGGAAAAGTGAGTAAGGCGGAGTTCACCGGCATCGGCAGTCGGGCGGGAAGCGAAAAAAGTTTCCGGATTCAGGTGATGTGCGAACACAGCGCCGCAGTCAAAGTGGGCTTTTTTGGCATGGCGACCGCTGGCGACAAAAATGCCATCAGCCTGACACCACAGAGTAACGCCGCGTCAGGGGTGGGCATTGCCCTGACCTATGGCCCCGGTCTGCAGGTCGCAGAAGGCCAGCGCGTGCCGCTGAATGTGCCGACCGATCAGCTGCCGGTGCTGACTACCGTCTCCTCACCCGATCAGGCGAGGTCGATGTCGTTTAATGCCCAATATATTCAGACCGACAGCCAGGTGATGGCGGGCAAAGCGGACGGGACCGTCACCTTTAATCTGGTGTATAACTGAGCCGTTGCTGCTGACGCGGATTCACCGGTTATGGCGACCGGTCTCCCTTCCGGGTCCGGCTACCTGGCTTATCCGCTTTATCATCTGCAGTAATTGTTAAAACCCGCCAAACCCAACCCGCTGTTTCTGCCATTCTCTGTTAAAATTGAACCTCTGCGCCACTTTGCAGGATGCATGTTCGGGAGAAGCTATGTTGTGGATTTGGAATGCCCTGATTGTTCTGGTCACCGTGATCGGCATGGAGATTACGGCTGCGCTGGCGCACAAATATATTATGCATGGCTGGGGCTGGGGCTGGCATCTGTCGCATCATGAGCCGCACAAGGGCTGGTTCGAGGTTAACGATCTTTATGCTGTGGTGTTCGCGGGCCTGTCGATTTTACTGATCTGGCTGGGCAGCACGGGCGTCTGGCCGTTGCAGTGGATCGGCGCCGGAATGACGCTTTATGGCCTGCTCTACTTTATTGTTCATGACGGCCTGGTTCACCAGCGCTGGCCCTTCCGCTATGTTCCGCGTCGGGGTTATTTACGTCGGCTCTATATGGCGCACCGGATGCATCACGCGGTGCGCGGAAAAGAGGGGTGTGTCTCGTTTGGCTTCCTCTATGCGCCACCGCTGTCAAAACTGCAGGCGACGCTGCGTGAACGTCACGGCGTTAAACGGGGCGCTGCCAGAGGTGAGCGGGGCGTGGAGCAGGACGCGCCATCCGGGAAGTAACCGCCTGACCTGACGCCGCCATCAGCATGACCAGTTTCTCGGGTGTGCTGGTGGACAGGCGCTGATCCCACGCCGCTGGCCCTGCCTGAATCACCTTCATGCCGATTTTACGATAGACCTGCTTCGCGGTTGCGATTGCCCATGCCGATCGCAGCGGCAGGCCTGGCAGACCTGCTGTGGCCGAATGATAGTAGGGCTCCGCCGTTTCAACCAGGCGACGTGCGACGCGGCTCAGCGCCTGACGATGTTGTGGCGCGGCCAGAGTTTCCCGTGTAAGCCCCTCTTCAGCCAGCCACGCTTCAGGCAGATAACAGCGGTCTGCGGTCGCATCTTCGACGATGTCGCGGGCAATGTTGGTCAGCTGAAACGCCAGACCGAGATCGCAGGCGCGATCCAGCGTGGCCCTGTCGCGCACCCCCATGATCTGCGCCATCATCAGACCGACCACCCCCGCCACGTGATAACAGTAGCGCAGCGTGTCGTCCAGGGTCTGATAGCGCGTCTCACGCACATCCATCGCAAAACCGGCCAGATGAGCAAAGGCGTAGTCAGGCAGAATATCGTGCGCCATCGCCACCTCCTGAAAGGCCGCAAAGGCAGGCTCATGCATCTGCAACCCGGCATAAGCCTGGCGGGTTTTTGTCTCCAGCTGCGCCAGACGCTGTTCGGCGGAGAGCCGCGACGGCGTATCGTTGCTGAAACCCAGCACCTGATCGTCAATCACATCATCACAGTGACGGCACCAGGCGTAGAGCATCAGCACACTGCGTCGGGTTTTGGCATCGAACAGTTTCGATGCCGTGGCAAAACTTTTTGAACCCACTTCCATGGTTTCTACAGCATGATCGAGCAGTGACGGACTGTTCAAGCCAGATCCTCCAGCATCAATCCTGCCGTGGCTTTCGCCGAGCCCACCACGCCAGGAATGCCTGCGCCAGGATGCGTGCCTGCGCCGACCAGGTAGAGATTACTGAGGTGTTTATCGCGGTTATGTGGCCGGAACCAGGCGCTCTGGGTCAGGATGGGTTCAACCGAGAAGGCGGAGCCCTGATAGGCGTTCAGCTCATCGCGGAAATCGAACGGCGTAAAGATGCGGTGCGTCACCAGCTGACTGCGCAGGCCCGGCATGTAGTGCTGTTCCAGATAGTCAAAAATACGGTCGCGCAGGCGCGGACCTTCAACCGCCCAGTCGATATCAGCCGTGCCGAGATGCGGTACCGGGGCCAGCACGTAGTAGCTGCCGCAGCCTTCCGGAGCCAGTGAGGGATCGGTGACGCAGGGGGCATGCAGGTAGAGCGAGAAGTCCTCGGCCAGGCCATCACGATTGAAGATCTCATCGATCAGTTCACGATAGCGCGGGCCGAAGCAGACGGTGTGGTGAGCCAGCTGGTCATGATGATGATTCAGGCCAAAATAGAGCACAAACAGGGAGTTGCTCATGCGCTTGTTCTGCAGTGTCTTTCCCTGAGCCACAGAAGGGGAATGCTGACGCAGCAGATCATGATAGGTGTGTACCACGTCTGCGTTGGAGGCGACGGCGCGGGTCGGGAGTACCCGACCATCTTCGAGATGGACGGCCGTAATCCGGTTTTCCTGCGTTTCCAGCCGGGCCACGCTGGCATTCAGTTCCACTTCGCCACCCAGATCCTCGAACAGTTTCACCATGCCCTGCACCAGCGCGCCCGTGCCGCCGCGCGGGAACCAGACCCCCCATTCACGTTCCAGCGCATGGATCAGCGTGTAGATAGAGGAGGTGGCAAAGGGATTGCCGCCCACCAGCAGCGAGTGAAAGGAGAACGCCTGACGCAGGTGTTCATCATCAATGTAGCTTGCCACCTTGCTGTAGACACTGCGCCAGGCCTGCAGTTTTGCCAGCTGCGGCGCGGCACGCAGCATGTCGCGGAACGAGAGAAACGGCACGGTGCCCAGTTTCAGATAGCCTTCGGCGAACACGGCGCGGGAGTAAGCCAGAAAACGGCGATAGCCTTCGACATCACGCGGATTAAAGGCGGCGATCTGCGCTTCCAGTTCGGGCTGATCGTTGTCATAACTGAACACCCTCCCTGACTCCCAGTAGAGACGATAAAAGGGCCTGACCGGCAGCAGCTCAACATAGTCAGCGAGCTTTTTGCCCGCCAGCGTAAATAACTCTTCAATCGCGCTGGGATCGGTGATCACCGTCGGGCCGGCATCAAAGGTGTATCCCTGATCCTGATAAACATACGCCCGGCCGCCTGGCTTATCGCGCTTCTCCAGCAGTCGGGTGGGAATGCCTGACGCCTGAAGGCGAATCGCCAGCGCCAGACCACCAAAGCCTGCGCCAATTACTGTCGTTCTGTTCATTGCATCGCCTGTTGACGGTGAGGAGTCATGATAGCCTGTAACGCCGCCAGTACGGGGACCGGGGGCTTGCCGCTTAAAATACGCAGCCGATCAGGCAAAGTAAGTTTTCCCGCATAAAAACGGGCGATCAGACCTTCGGGAAGGCCATAAAAACGTTGCATCACCTGCCAGCGCTGCCCGGCTGGCCCCGCCAGAAACAGCATCCGGTTCAGCATGCGAAAGAAGCGCTGCTGCTGCCAGGCCTGGGAGGCCACCTGTCTGATAGTGGCGTTGAGTGAGGCCGATGTCATTGCGGGCATCTCCGCCAGCCGATCAGCCAGCGCCACTGCCAGCGGCAGTGAGTAGCCGGTGGTGGGATGAAACAGCCCGGCGCGTAAGCCGCTGCATGGCAGGTCACGCTTTTGCCAGAATGCGTCAACGTCGCCTGTCAGCGTGATGGGCAGGGCACCCTGTTCTTCGCGCAGCAAACGGGCCAGCTGCCAGCCCTGCTGCGCCGCGTAGTCACGAATATTCTGGCGGGCGCGTTCACCGTCCAGCGTGGCGCGGTCGATATAATGGGTGTCTTCAATCAGCAGCGTATCGGCCGAAAAGGGCAGGCTGTAGACAAAGCGATAGCCTGCCTGCTGGTCAACCGTGGCATCCATAATGATCGGCGCGGTCAGCCCGTGTGGAGCACTCAGCTGCCACTCCTGTCCGACAAACGACTGAAAGCCCATGCGCAGCGCGCCATCGGGCTGGTAGCCCCGGCCATCAATCACGGCATCCGCTTCCACTACCCGGCCATCGTCCAGCGTGACCGAGTGTGAATCGAGCGTTGCGACACGCGTATTCAGCAGCAGGTCAGCGGCAAAGTGATCGCGCATGACCTGAGCGAAGCGCTCTGCTGTGACACAAAAATAGCCACTGTTCAGATGGCGCTGACGTTGCGGAAAGCGCACCTCATAACCGGGCCAGTGATGCACCACCAGCGGGGCGATCCAGCGGTGCTGCGCTTCAGTCAGGTCGTCTGCATGAAAAGACCAGGTGTGATGGGCGCCAGGCTGACTCTCCGCGTCAATCAGCAGTATGCGCAGCGACGGCCGCTGCTGGCGGAGGCGCAGCGCAATCAGCCCGTTGGCCAGCCCCGCGCCCACCAGGATCAGATCATACCGTGGCATAGGCACTCCCGTTCAGCACAGGCTGGCGGGTCAGCATCGCCTGCTCGACGATATCCGCTGCCAGCGAGGCGCCACCCGCCTGACGAAGCGCGGCGCGCAGGGGCTTCATCTGCTGAGCATAGTGCGTATCCGTCAGTAAGGTCTGAAGCTGGCGGGCCATGGCGTGACTGGTGGTAAAGCGTGAGGCGCGGCGGCCGATACCGTGCCAGACCACCCTGGCGGCCACGCCCGGCTGGTCAAAGGCCAGCGGGATTGTCAGTAGTGGCGTCAGATGGTTAATCGCATCCAGCACCGTGTTCATGCCGCCGTGGGTAATGGCCAGGTCGGCCTGGGCCAGCGCGGCGGCCTGGTCAGCAAAATCGACAACCTGAACATGACTGGCCTGCGCCAGTTTCTCCGCCTGAAACGGCGACAGGCGGCCACAGTGGGCCAGCAGTAACTGCGCGTCGATCTCCTGACAGGCGCGGACGATCGTTTTAAACAGGCCGTAACGGTGTCCCTGCAGGGTGCCGAGGGAAGCAAAAATGCGCGGCCTGTTGCCATGCGGAAAATAGCGCGGCTGTGCGGCCTGGGGCGCGTCCGGGGCGCGCAGCGGACCAACAGCATGAAAATGGTCGGGCAGCGCCTGACGGGGAAAATCCAGCGCCGGGATCAGCTGGCTGATTTGTGCCAGCGGAGAAAAACAGTGGTGCAGCTTTTCCCGCGGTGACAGCCCCATTGCATGGGCGTTACGTGCGATTACCCTGTCGTGGCGGCGCATCAGCCAGTCGTAGATTTTTTCACTGGCACGATAACGTTCGCGCGCCTGGTCGCTGGTGCCATAATCAAACGGCATCACTGCCAGCGGGAAATCCGCTTCACGGTTAAGCGGCAGGGCACAGGCCACCGAAACATAAGGCAGATCGAGTGCTTCAGCGGCCAGCGCGCCGGCCGGCTCCATCTGATCGACAATCACGCCATCCACTGCCAGCGTATTCAGCACCACCGGCAGTTCGCGACAGAGCATATCGCTGCTGCGCGCCATCTCACTGATCAGTTTCAGCATCGACGGGCCAAGGGGGTGTGCAGCCAGCTGCAGGGTATGCGCCAGACTTCCGGCAGGATGCGAGGTTAAGCCCAGCGGAAAAAAGCCGATGCGGCGGTCGGTGAGCAGTGCGCTGACGTCCGTCTGCTGAATAAAGGTGATACGGTGTCCGCGTGCTATCAGGGCCTGGCTGAGATGCTGAAGCGCCTGCACATGGCTATAGAAGGGCGGTGCAATAACCGCAAAGTGGCTCATGCAGCATCCTTAACTGACGGCAGCGAGTTTTTTCTCAAACCAGGCCTGAACAAAATGATGGGTGGCGTAACCGTCGCGGCAGGCGGACAACAGGTGCTCTCCGGCGCAGCGCAGATGGTCGCGCAGTTGCGATTCCACCGCTTTTGCGCCGAGAAGATTCACCAGCGTCGATTTTCCCTCATCCTGATGGGCATCTTTACCGGTGTCACTCATACCGTCAGTGAGATCGTCCAGCAGCTGAAACGCCTGACCGAGATTCAGCGAAAAGCGGTGCAGCTGTTCGCGGGCTTCTTTGGGGGCTTCCGCGACGATAGAGGCCATCTGCATGGAGGCGCAGAACAGAGTGCTGGTTTTGAAGTGATTGGTCATCAGAATAGCGTCGGCGCTGCGGGGTTTATCTCCCTCCGAGAGATCCTTGAACTGCCCCTGCACCAGCCCCTGCATCCCAACCGCCTGAGACAGCTCTGCAACCGCGTCCGTTCTGGCGCTGGCAGTTAAGCCCTCTGCCACGGCGACCAGACCAAAGGCCTTACTCAGCAGGGCCACGGCAGCGAGGATGGCGACATGTTCACCATACTGACAGTGGATGGTAGGGCGTCCGCGCCGCAGCTGCGCATCATCCATGCAGGGCATATCGTCCAGGATCAGCGAAGCGGCGTGCACCATCTCAACCGCGCAGGCGAGGTCAAGCAGACCGGCTGCGCTGGCATTGCACCCCAGATCGCGCGCGGTCAGCAGCAGCAGCAGCGGACGAATACGTTTTCCCGGCGCCAGCGCGCCGTCGCGCATTGCCGCGCCGACCAGGTCACGTTCACTGTCGACCGGTAAAAGCTGATCGAGCCGTTGCTCAATATCGTTCAACAGAATCGCTGCATCGCTGTGTATGACATTGACGTGTTTTTCTGCGCAGACCGTCATCAGGGCTGTCCTTATCTACAGAGGAAGTCACAGCAGGTCGAAATGATTCGATGCCATCTTCAATCATCGTCCCCGGCTGCCCCGGCATAGTGGGCAGGTTTTCAAAGAACGGCGGGTAAATCCATTACAACTAAGCGTAGCTTACGGTAATAAAAAATGTCGGGAAATTCAGGAGCATTCCGCGATTTGCGGCGTCAGCCGGGTGTAAACTCAGCGGTTATCAGCCCAGCAATGCCCGTAGCTGTTTCATCACGCTAGCGACGTTGTCAGCAGATAATGCGCCATCTTTAGCGAAGCGCACAATACCTTGCTGATCAACGACCACGACGGCTGCGCTTTCTGGCTGAAGATGCCAGCTATGCGCCGTCACGCCGCTACTGTCGATGATGAATTGCTGCCAGGGAGCGGCTTTTTTGCTGGAGGCGATGCTGCGCACCACAAAAATGGCGCTGCCGGGCAGGGCGTCGTCGGTATTCACGATGGTGGTGGTCTGAAAGCGATCGCGCGGCAGACTGGCCTGCTGAACGGCCTCAATCAGGGCAGCACTCTGCTCTTTGGCTGAAAGACGGCCCGCGACATGGATCACCAGCCGCACTTTGCCGGTCAGCGCCTGACTGTTCCAGCGCTGGTAGCCGATATCGCCCTGATTCAGCACCATTTCGCCTTTATCGGCCACAAAGACCGGCGGAACCGGCTGGCCGGGTGTCAGGGTGTGGGCGGACGCAACGCCGGAAAACAGCAGGGCTATCATCAATCCATAATGGCGCACAGGTTCCTCACTTCTTTCTCGGTTTGCGGTGGGCGAGGCGAGCTTTCTCATCAGCAGGCAGAAGATTAGTACCACATCCATGTTTCAGATCAATAAAAGCAGTAAAGATTTAGCCTGAGAATGCAGAGTAAAGTTAATTGCCGGAGGTGGAAGATGAGTGCTGCACTGATGACGTTGCCCGAATTTGCCCGTTACATTGGTATTGCCACGCCGACCCTGGCGCGCGCCTTTTGCTGTCGGGGTTCACTGGATGGGGTGCCGCTGCCGCAGGCACTGGATGATGCGCCGCTGACGCAGCGCCACTGGTTACTCGACGATGTGCGTCAGTTTGACCACGTTTATAAACGGGTTCAGGCGAAGCAGCCCCGTAACCGGGAGTAAGGACGATGATCGCCGCACGGGAATCGTCCCGCGCGGCGCTTTTAATTGAAGCGTGGCGCTGCCCGCGACCTCACCGGGAAAGGCAGCGCGTTTTTTATGCAGCGTTATCGGGCTTGATCAGGAAGCAGACCAGATTGGCATCCCGATCACCCGTGATTTCACTCCCGGCCGCCAGCCCGCTGACCGCATCACCCCGACCCAGTCGCGCCTCGCCGATACGAATGCTGCCTTCCAGCACGACGAGATAAGCCACAAAGCCCGGCAGAGCGGGCACGTCCAGCGTGTGGTTGCGCTCCAGCAGGGTGTCATAGATATAGGCTGCCTGACGCAGTTCCAGCGGGGCGTCTGACTCCTCCGGCCCGGCCAGTTCGGTCCAGCCATTAATCATAATGCCCTGATCGCGCTCCAGCACCTGGGTCATTGCTTCACCCCCGGGCTGGGCGGGACGGATAACCGCCTGTAACAGTTCCGCTTCAAACAGAGGCACCGACTCTTCGTACTGAACGCCGTCACCCGCATTAACCACCATCACCCGCTTAGCCGAGAGCTGGGTCCGCTCGCCGTTACTGTCCTGATGCTGCATCGATCCCCGCCACAGATAGGTAAAAACCTCTTCATTCCAGTGCTGCTGCATCGGGATCCGGGCATCCAGTTTCAGCGACATCAGATCAACGCTGACCAGCGGGCTTAGCGCCTCGCCAGGTCGCTGACGGCGGACGGTAAAGGGGCCGTACTCAAACAGCTGTTCAGGATTAGCACGCAGGATGTTCATGATTTGCCTTTAAACAGAAGGGTCAGTGACAACGATCATAGCCTTTAGTGAGAGAATGAAAAGCCGGGAAATTTGCCCGGCTTCGTCAGTTATGTTGAAGGAGAGACTGCCAGCGGAGGCGACAGCCTATTTGCCCTGCTCATCGCTTTCACCCAGGAAGAAATACCAGAGTGGAATCGACAGCAGTCCGGTAAAGACCGTGGAGTAGAGCAGAATCATCATCGCCTGCGTGATATACATCGTCAGCGACCAGTGGCTGAAGGGGATCTGATACTGATCAATCACGCCGCCTATCATCGCATTCGCCATCACCGAAATCACAATCAGCGCCAGAACCGTCACGCTGCGCAGAAAATAGCGCATCTCTTTGCGCTTCACGGCGAAGCGGGACTGCACGATCGCCAGCGGCGACTGCTTGTCGGGTGCAATCTCGGTGCGGGCCTGGCTGCGACGCCGGGCGCTGCGCCAGCGCTGAATATCCAGCAGCAAAAACAGCAGCAGGCTGATGCCCATGACCGGCAGGGCATAACCGAGCGCCAGCATCACAATCAGGCTGGTGCCCTGCGCATAGCGTGGCAGCGCCAGCCAGGTGGTTAACAGCGTCTGTGAAGGGTTAAGCTGCGGCACCGCCGGACGACGAATCCACCACATGCGGTAGCCCAGCACAATCATCGTGCAGAGTCCGAAGCCAAAGAGGGCCAGAATCAGCTGATTAGGCAGGCCGAACAGCACACCCATGTGCGCATCGACGCCCCAGCGGGTCAGTTTTGCCACCAGCGGGAAGCTGGCGAACGCCACTTTGTCGACCACGGTAAAGTCGGCCGGATTGAGTGAAACGGCATCCACCTGACTTGGCCAGCTGCGGTCAATCTCCGAAACCGTCCATGCCTGTCCGGCGTTTTTAGGCTGGCGCAGTTCGAGTTTTGCCGCCTTCAGTCCTGCCTGACGGGCGGCAGACAGGGCCTGATCCCAGCGGGCATCCGGCTGATTAGGAATGACCCGCGCGGGAGTCTTAGCGGGCATCGTCATGCCCGACATGGTCATCCCTTCCACTGCGCCGCGATGCTCTGCGTGGGGATCGGCAGATTCAGCCGGGGCGTCACCGTTCAGCGCGGTTTTCACCTGCGGCGTTTTCCAGTTCAGGTCGCTGCGCATCTTTTCAATGTTGCTGCCCGCCCACTGCGACCAGGTCAGCCCGGTCACCGAAAAGAAGATCAGGCCCAGGGCCAGCATCAGTCCCAGCGTGACGTGCCAGTGACGCACGGCGGCAAACCCGCTGCGGACGTTCTTTCGGGTACGGGGAGGGCGGGTACCGGCCCACAGGATGAGCCCGCCCAGCGCGGCGACCCAGAGCCAGGACGCGGCCAGTTCACTGTAGTTACGGCCGAAATCGCCCAGTAACAAGCCACGATGCAACTGATCCAGCCACATGCGCAGCGGCAGCACGCCGCTGGTGCCATATACGGTCATATCTCCCCTGACCTGCAGGGTATAGGGATCGATAAACACCGAGCGTGACTCAGAGGGACCCGCATCAGCGGCAGTGAACTGCACCCGCGTCGTATCCCCGGGACCCGGCGCGGGACGTACGGCGTAGATGTGCACTGACTGGCCTGCCCAGGCCCGTGCAGCGGCAATCTGCGCGGAGAGCGGCTGCGGCTCGCCCTGCGCACGGGTCGTCAGGGCATCGTGATAGATCGCCTGTTCCAGCTGCGGAGTCAGAACGTAGAGCGTTCCGGTGAGGGCCGCGATAAAAATGAACGGCGCAATAAACAGACCAATATAAAAATGCAGGCGGCGTAGCAGATTAAACAGCGTGCCGCGTGGTGCAGGGGATGTTTCCTGATAAGAGGACATAGCATTCCACACTTTTCAAAAGACAGGGGCGATCGGGTGACGTTGTCACGCAATCGAAATGTTATGGCGTCAGTGTGATGCGTAACAGGGCGGTGCCCGGGGGCGATGAAGGCGCAACGTTCGCCGCCGCCGGAGCGGCGTGACCGCACGGGGCGGCGGGGCGCGACTGATGAGGCACATCCACCAGATGAACGGGACAAAGTTCCAGAGCATCAGGGGCACATGCACCAGTAAATCACAGTATCCGCAGGCAAAGCCTGCATCGGACATCATCACAGGGTCCATCATGGACATCTCGCCGTGATGATGCATCATCGGCATCTCTGCGCTCATGCTGACGTGCTGCATCCTGGCATGATCTGCCGCAAGGTTTTTAGAGACCATCGGTGCAACAAACAACAGCAGCACGGCCAGTATCGCAATACCGGCTGTGAGTCGTTGTCTGAATAAGCATTTCGGCATCATTTACACAGGCACAATGGGACAAATTTCCGGGCGGCAGTGTAACGCGAAGGGAATAAAAGGGTTAAATAAAGTGGCTGCTGAAGCAAAGAAATTCGCACTCTTTGAACATATTCACTTTAATTTCAGCTTCATTTAACTTAGTTGTTACCCGCTGAACACATACAGGTAACATCACGGCTGAGCCTGTGGATGACACTCTGAGCAATTAAGGACAGATAATGAAAATAGTTATGCTGGATGGCGATACGCTGCCGCTCTCACTGCCGATCGAACAGCTCCAGGGTGAGTGGGAGATCCGCACACACACGCCGGTTAATGAGATCGTGTCTGCCCTGCAGGGGGCGACTATCGCGATCACCAATAAAGTTCCGTTACGCGCCGCCACACTCAGGCAACTGCCGGATCTGCGCTTTGTCTGTGTTGCCGCAACCGGCTATGACTGTATCGATCTCGACGCCTGTCGCGAACGCGGGATCACCGTCAGCAATGTGCCCGGCTACTCCACGCAGAGCGTCTCCGAGGCGGTAATTGCAGCCCTTTTCGCGCTGCGCCGGCAGTTATTTGACTATGCCAGCACCACCCGCCGGGACTGGCCGCAGGCGCAACACTTCTGTCTGCATCTTCGGCCGATTCAGGATATCGGCGGGGCCATGCTGGGTATCGCGGGCCGGGGCGAAATCGGTCAGGCGGTAGGAAGGCTGGCGCAGGCGCTGGGGATGCAGGTCCAGTTCGCCGAGCGCAAAGGGAGTCAGACAGTACGTGACGGCTATGTCAGCTTTGAGCAGATGCTGGCCACCAGCGATGTGATTTCACTGCACTGTCCGTTAAGCGATCAGACCCGACAGATGATTGATCGTGAGGCGCTGGCTAAGATGAAACCGCAGGCGCTGCTGATCAACACCGCGCGTGGCGGATTAATCAATGAAGCCGATCTGGCGGCTGCCCTGGCGCAGGGCGTTATCGGCGGAGCGGCGCTGGATGTGCTGAGTAGCGAACCGCCTGCTGCCGATAATCCGCTGCTGGCGGATCTGCCGGGTCTGCTGCTGACACCGCACATTGCCTGGGCAAGCCGCAGCGGCGCAGAGAATCTGGTGAAGGGCGTGATGAAAAATATCGCCGCTTCTCTTCAGGGCGAGCCGATTAACGTAGTGAGCTGAACCTGGTCTGAGTGGGGGCATCTTCGGCAGTTTCGGCATGGGGCGGCGCAAGACGCTTTCTGCACTGAAAAGCGGTATGGACCGCCATACCATTCTGCAAATGACCGGGCTGAGCGAAGCGGAGCTGGCGGATATCCGTCAAACAGACTGAGAGAATCTCTCAGTCTGTTATGCAGGCTATGATCCCACTCCCCGGCGTCCGGAGTCGTCGTGCCTGTTCATCATCATACCGCCTTGCACAGACGACTACTCTACTTCGTCGGGACCCAGGGTCAGAAAATAGAGCGGCCCAGCTTTTCCGTCAGTAACTCCAGCACCGCCGTGCCCGCCAGGGAATTACCCGCGCCATCGAGTCCGGGTGACCAGACGGCGATGCTCATCTCACCGGGAATAATGGCAATGATCCCGCCACCTACCCCTGACTTTGCCGGCATACCGACCCGCCAGGCAAATTCGCCTGCGCCATCGTACATCCCGCTGGTGATCATCAGCGCGTTAATCTGGCGCGCCTGACGCGCGGTAATCATCTGGCTGCCATCCAGCGTCCGGCCCTGATTCGCCAGATAGATAAATGTGCGTGCCAGTTCAACGCAGCTCATTGACAGTGAGCAGTAGTGAAAATAGGTCTGCATCACGCTGGTCACGTCGTTATCGAAATTCCCGAACGACTTCATCAGCCAGGCAATCGCCGCGTTGCGGGCCGAGTGTTCAAACTCGGAACGGGCAACGTGGCGGTCATAGTTGATGTCCGGCTGCTGACTCAGCTGCCGGACAATCTCCAGCATACGCTGACGCGGCGCGGTCAGCCGGGTTTCCAGCAGGTCGCAGATCACCAGGGCTCCCGCATTAATAAAGGGATTACGCGGTTTACCCTGTTCCAGTTCGAGCTGCACCAGCGAATTAAAAGGCTGACCCGACGGCTCTTTTCCGACCCGCTGCCAGATTTCGCTATCGTCATAGCGGGTCAGCGCCACGGTCAGCGACAGCGCTTTAGAGATCGACTGAATCGAAAAGCGCGTTTGGGCATCGCCCGCCTGAAAGAGGGTGCCGTCAGGCAGGCAGACAGCGATAGCCAGCCGGTCTGCGGCCACATCGGCCAGCGCGGGGATATAGTCCGCCACTTTTCCCTGATGAACCAGCGGACGCACCTCATCCAGGATCGCCTGCAACAGCGCATTATTCAGTTCAGACACACTCGCTTCTCCTGTCGCTTCCCGCCGGACGCTGATGCTGTGCATCGGCGACCGGCAGATCATATTGTTAAGGGCCGATGGCGGCATGACCGCACGTTCAGCTGATAGGTTTTGACTGTGCGGCCAGGGGGGCCAGCAGCATCTGAAACAGGCTCAGCAGCACCAGTACGCTGAAGGGGATCGTCCAGTTTCCGCTCTGCTCATGGAGCACGCCAAACAACAAAGGACCGAGCGCGGCCAGCGCATAGCCGACGCACTGGGCCATACCGGAGAGCTGTGAAGCCTGACGATGATTGCTGGCCCGCAGATTAAAGAGGGAGAGGCAGAGCACCAGTGAGGCGCCTGCGCCCAGACCGGCCAGGGTCAGCCAGATCGCCGCCCACAGCGGGTTAAGCAGTAGCCCCAGCATGCCGAGAAAGATAGCCGACGAGGCGATGAAGGCGGTGAGGCGGGCATCCTTCACCCGCTTCAGCGCCATCATGCAGCCAAGATTGGCGACAATCGCGATGGCCTGATACCAGAACAACAGCCAGCCCGCCGTGGCCTGACTGAAACCCTGGTCCTGGGCGAACAGCGTAAACCAGTCGATCAGGGTATAAAACGCCAGCGACTGCAGCGCCATAAACAGGGCAATCTGCCAGCCGCCTGCCGAGCGCCACGGATGGCGATGGAGGACTGTCGTCTCGCCGGATGCCTGCTTTAACGGACGCTGGCGTAGCAGTGGCAGCCAGGCCAGCAGCGCAATCAGCCCTGGGATCGCCCAGACCACCAGCGACAGTCGCCAGCCTGCGGAGGAAAGCTGGCTCAGCGGAACGGCAATCCCGGAGGCCAGGCTGGCAGTAATCGACATGGTGGCGGCGTAAAGCCCGATATAGCGGGCGGTATGGGCGGTGAAATCGCGTTTGATCAGCGGGGGCAGCAGGACGTTGGCGGCAGCAATCCCGGCGCTGAGCAGCAGGGTCCCGCCCCATAACGCCGCCTCCACAGGCAGCCAGCGCAACAGGGAACCCGCGGTCATTAAGCAGAGTGCGCCCCACAGGCTGCGTTCGAGTCCGATGCGATTGCCGAGCCAGGCGGCTGGTGGCGCAAGCAGGGCAAAGAGCATCAGGGGAATAAAGTTGAACAGACCCGCTTCACCGGCGCTCAGTCCAAAGGTCTGACGAATATCCTGCAGAACCGGGCCGACCACAGTCACCGGTGCGCGAAGGTTGGCTGCGGTCAGCAGCAGCACAAATAAAAAAAATGAGGCGCCGGAGAGCGCAGCATGAGGTTTAACACTTGGTTGCAGAGGCTTCATGGCAGGGATCATCACAGGCAGCAGCGCTGCGGGGGCGTTGGTTGACGTTAACGCTTACGCATCAGAAATGATGTCTGGGCGCTACTTTACTGACCGGCCATCGGCGTGTAAAGCCTTGTTATGCGATGAAATAGCGCAAATGCGATCCCGTAACACAGTGTGCGGGTGTGTCAGTGAAATTCCGGTTCGGGAAAGTGACCGCAGTCATTCTGGCTGGGATTGGTGCCAGGCTGGCAGGTCTGCTGACGGGTTTCTGCCGCCGGGACCGGTTTTTCGGCGCCCCAGGGTCCGCTGCAGGCACTGAGAAGGGAAATCAGAATCGCCACACCGATTACGCGCATATCCGCTCCTTATATAAGTGATGAGCAAGCCGACATCAGCGATCGGCGCAGAGCGGGTCAGTGACGTCTAATCTGAGTGTGGTCGGTAAGGCGAAAATGTCAATTAAAACAGCGCGAACATCAGCGCGACGGGAAAACTCATCGGCCAGGTGGCACCCACCAGAAAGGCGCTGAGCAGTTTAATGCTGAGCTTATCTTTGGCGATGAAGAAGGTGATCAGCGTAGCGAACAGTGCAACAACGGCATAAAAAATCAGCATACCCTGGTACAGTGTCATCAATATCTCCGCAGCATCGTAAAGGTTTTCGCTGCGCATGATGCGGATTTTTGTGATCCAGATCAAGTGACTCAGGGTTTAGCATCTAAAGAAATTATCCGGTCAGGTGGCGCATGCACCGGAACCTGCAGAAAACTCGCGGGCGATTTCAGGCTGAAACGGGCATCAGAAAATCGAGAAAACCCCGGCCGTCACCGCGCTGACTGGCTTTATCCGCCCTGGCGAATCGCGACAGATCCAGCGCGATAAAAAAGCCCGCTGGCGTGAGCGGGCCTGACGTCAGCGGCGGATAAGCTGGCGCGCGTTAACTCTGACGGTAGAGCGCCATCACCGCCTCAAGATCGGGCGTGCGTGGGTTGCCACCGGTACAGACATCATCCAGCGCGGCCTGCGCCAGGGCCGGGATATCGGCCTGCTGTAAACCCACTTCACGCAAGGAACGCGGGATGCCCACATCCCGACAGAGCTGACGAACGGCATCAACCGCGGCCTCCCGCGCCTGCTCCAGCGAGAGGGTGTCGACCTGCTTCACGCCCATTGCGCGCGCAATGTCGCGATACTTTTCGCCGGTCCAGGCGGCATTCCACGCCATCACCTGCGGCAGCAGAATGGCGTTAGCAATGCCGTGTGGCACATCATAAAAGGCGCCCAGCGGATGGGCCATGCCATGAACCAGCCCGAGTCCGACACTGGAGAAACCCATCCCGGCGACATACTGTCCCAGTGCCATCTGCTCCACTGCGTCGGGATCCCCCGCCACCGACTTGCGCAGTGACTGGCTGATAATCTCAATGGCTTTGAGATGCAGCATATCGGTCAGCGTCCAGGCACCACGCGTGATATAGCCCTCAATCGCGTGGGTCAGCGCATCAATGCCGGTTGCGGCTTTCAGTGAGGCGGGCATGCTCGCCATCATTTCCGCATCAACAATCGCGACTTTCGGAATGGCATGCGGATCGACACAGACAAACTTACGGCGTTTCTCTTCATCGGTAATAACGTAGTTGATGGTGACTTCAGCGGCGGTGCCTGCGGTGGTCGGGATAGCGATAATCGGAACGCAGGGATGGCGGGTGGGGGCCACGCCCTCCAGGCTGCGCACATCTTCAAATTCGGGATTGTTGATAATCATACCGATCGCCTTGCTGGTATCCTGAGGTGAACCGCCCCCGATCGCTATCAGATAATCTGCGCCCGATGCCCTGAAGGCCGCCACGCCCTGCTGCACCACCCGAATGGTGGGATTGGGCACCACCTCATCGTACACCGCCCAGGCAAGCTGGTGGCTGGCCAGCCGATCGGTCACCCGCTTCAGCGCACCGGCTGCCACCAGTGCACGGTCAGTAACAATCAGGGCTTTGCGCATTCCACGACGCTCTACCTCTTCCGGCAGATGGCGTAACGCGCCGGCACCAAACCAGGCCGTTTCATTCAGAATCATACGTTGAGTCATAAAAACATCCTCTGTTTGTGAATGCGCTCTAACTTCCACCATTCCCTATCAGGGTTCTGCGCAGAACCTCTCAGTTTCGGATAAAAATATTTGATAGAAATCAATAAATTAGTCCGTAATGGCGCGATGCCTTTGCCAGATGCCGCGCCGGGCGCTGAACGAGACGGGCTGATACGCCGGGTTTCGCAGTGGATTTCTCCCCGTATGGCGGTTATGTGCAACACTTGTTTACTTCCCCTTCGCACGCCCATGAGGAATGAAGAGATGACCCGATTTGTACTGAATAACAAGGACGACCTCGTCGACAGCGCGTTAGATGGCATGATTTACGCCAGCCCGTGGCGCAATCTGGTGCGGCTACAGGTCGCGCCGCGAATCCGCATTGTCATGCGCAGGGACTGGCAGAAACAGCAGGTGGCGCTGATCTCCGGCGGGGGAGCCGGACATGAACCGGCGCATGTCGGATTTATCGGTAAAGGGATGCTGACGGCCGCCGTTTGTGGCGATCTCTTTGCTTCACCCAGCGTAGACGCGGTGTATCACGCCATCGTCAATCTTACCGGGGAAGCCGGATGCCTGCTGATTGTAAAAAATTACACCGGCGATCGGCTTAACTTTGGCCTGGCGGCAGAAAAGGCGTGTAAGGCGGGATACAGCGTCAACATGGTGATTGTCGGTGATGATGTGGCCCTGCCGGAGAATCCTCAGCCGCGCGGGTTGGCCGGTACCCTGCTGGTGCACAAGGTGGCGGGCTTCGTCGCCGAACGGGGTGATGACCTGGCGGCGGTCACCGCGGCCGCGCAGGCGGCCAGCCAGGCCATCGCGTCGATGGGCGTGGCACTCTCCGGCTGCCATCTGCCGGATGAGCCGGTCAGCCAGCGGGTGCCGGAAGGCAGTGTCGAAATGGGACTGGGCATTCACGGAGAACCGGGTGTTGAGGTGATGCAGAGCCAGAACAGTCAGCAGATTGTTCAGCAGCTGCTGGAGAAGGTGATGCCGGAGAATGAGGAACCCTGCGCGCTGCTGGTGAATAATCTGGGCGGTATGTCCGCGCTGGAGATGAGTCTGGTGACGCGGGACCTGATTGCGTCACCGCTCAGCCGGGGCAGTAACTATCTGATGGGGCCTGCGCCGCTGATGACCGCACTGGACATGAAAGGGTTTTCCGTGACCTGCATGAGGCTGACTCCCCTCTTCGAAGAGGCCCTCTGCGCGCCGGTTGAGGTCACCGGCTGGGTAACCCCGGTGAAAATCGCCCCACTGGAACCGGTAAGTGCCGCCACTCCGGCTTCAGCCCACCCGGTCCAGCCCTCTGCAAACCCCCAGGTTGCCGCTTACGTGAACACTATCTGTGAAACCCTGATGGCCTGCGAAAGTGAGCTGAACCGGCTGGATGCGCAGGTCGGGGACGGTGATACCGGTTCGACCTTTGCCGCGGGCGCGCGTCAGATCCAGCGCGAATGTGATGATAATCAGCTGCCACTGAATGCTCTTCCCGAGCTGCTCGCGGTCACGGGAGAGCGGCTGGCGACGGTGATGGGCGGCTCCAGCGGCGTGCTGATGGCGATCTTTTTTACAGCTGCCGCTCAGCAACTGGCGGAGGGCGATACCCTGCCTGTCGCCCTGCAGCAGGGGCTGGAGAAGATGAAGGAGTATGGCGGGGCAAAGCCGGGTGATCGGACACTGATCGATGCACTGCAACCGGCCATTGAGGCGCTGGTGGCGGGCCAGTCACTGGAGGCGGCAGCAGAAGCGGCGCAGCAGGGCAGTGAGGCGACGGCCACCATGGGAACTGCAAAAGCGGGTCGCTCCTCCTATCTGAACAGCACAAACCTCAATGGCGTGCCCGATCCGGGGGCCGTCGCGGTCGCACGCGTCTTTGCGGCCGTGCAAAAGGCGAAGTAAAAATGCTGACGCTGCTGTGCGGCCTCTGTCGCGCAGCCGTCAGAGTAAGCAGGCAATGACAAAATGTAGCGGGACAATTTTCTCAGGTGCTATCTGATAAGGAGTGACGGTTGAAAAAATTACTCTGCGCGGCGGCGCTGGCCGTTCTGCCCATGACCACGCTGGCGGCATCCGTATTTACGTTGCAATCCCGGGACTTCAGCGACAATGCGCTGCTCGATAAAAAGTTTGCCGGTGCCAATAAAAGTAATCCTTCCTGTACCGGGGAGAATATCTCTCCTGAACTCAACTGGTCGGCTATTCCGGCGGGCACCCGCAGTCTGGCGCTGCTGATGACCGATCCGGTGGGGGCCAGGGGACTCGGCGTCACCCATATGGTGGCTTACAATATTGCCCCCACGCGTTCATCGTTTGCTCAGGGCGCTCTGACGGAGGGGAAAGGGTATACCGGCGGAAAGAATACGCCGGGAACCACACACTATTATGGCCCCTGTCCGCCAGCGGGTAGCGGTCTGCACCACTATAACTTTGTGCTGATCGCCACCGATTTGCCGCCGGGCCAGTTAAAAGCGGGTTTAACCCAGGCGGAACTGATTGCACAGCTGAAAGGGCATGCGCTGGGCGCGGCCAGTACGGTCGGCCGGTTCAGTAATGAATAAAGGAAGGGAGAGGCACAGAGGCGGTATCGGATAGCTTCTGTGCCCCTTTTGTCAGTCGCCGCTGAACATCTCCCGGATACGCGTTGCAATGTGCTGAGTATGGGTCTCCAGCGCGAAATGCCCGCTATCCAGCATCTCAACCACCGCCTGCGGATTGTCACGCTGCCAGGCTGCTGCCCCCGGCGGGATAAAGAAGGGATCGTGTTTCCCCCAGATCACCAGCGTCGGCAGCTGCTTTTGACGGAAAAAGGCCTGAAATTCCGGGTAGCGCTGCAAATTACTGGCGTAATCGAGAAACAGCGCCTGCTGAATCGCTTTATTACCGGGTCGCTCCATCAGCAGGGTGTCCAGCGTATACGTCTCCGGCGCAATTAACTGCGGATCGCTGACGCCATGCGTGTATTGCCACTTGATCGCTTCCGGCGTCAGGACGGTATCGCGCACCACCTGACCCTTAGCTTCGCTGGGGTCGTCCCAGTAAGCACGCACCGGCGCCCAGGCTTCTCCCAGTCCCTCCAGATAGGCATTGCCGTTTTGCGATATCAGTCCGCTGACACGCTCAGGCCGGGCGAGGGCCAGACGCAGACCGGCAGGGGCACCATAGTCGAAAACATACAGGGCATAACGTTTCAGACCCAGCGCATCCACGAAAGCGGTCAGCGTCTGACCGAGTGCGTCGAAAGTCCAGCTGTAGTGACGCTCAGCGGGAACGTCAGTAAAGCCAAAGCCGGGCAGATCGGGCGCGATAAGGTGAAACCTGTCAGCCAGCAGAGGAATAAGGTGACGAAACTGATGTGACGAGGTGGGAAAGCCATGCAGCAGTAACAGTACCGGGTGGGAAGGATCGCCCGCTTCCCGATAGAAGATATTGACCCCATCGGCCTGCAGATAGCGATGTTGAATAGCGTGGTCGGTCATAGCTGACACTCCTGTAACTGGTAAATTCGTTTATTAGGGGTTACTAATGCTGATTATGCTGCCTTTTGGTAACCTGTCAATGATGATTTAAGTGGTTACACAGTCTGTTTGTAACTGTATAATGCGTCTTTTATCGGTGACACTGGTGTCAGGCGAGACTCCCAGGAGAGGCATTAACATGGCAGAAACACAATCATCCACCGCGCAGGGGCCGTGGTTTCTGGCCGATCATCCGGCGCTGGACTTCATTAATACCGTCGCCATCGTGGACGGTCAGCCGCACGATTTCTGGCAAACCGATGAGGATGTTGACGCATGGCTTCAGCAGGCCGGACTGGCTACAGACAACCCGGCAGCGCACTCTGAAGCTGGCACGCTGTTGCAGGCTGCCCGTCAGCTGCGGGACAACATTCGCGACATGGTGCAGCAACAGAAGGCGGGTGAAGCGATAGATGTGCGGGTGCTGAATGCCTGGCTGGGCGAGGCGATCAGCCATATGCAGCTCGTCACAGAGCAGGGGACGTTGCAGATCCGCCGGATTTATCCTGCTCAGAGCGCAATGCAGCGACTGGGGCGGGTTGCAGAACAGGCTGCCAGCCTGCTGGCCCAGGCGGATTTCAGCCGGGTACGCGCTTGTGAACATCCCGCCTGTAACCTGTGGTTTTACGATCGTACCAAAGCGCATCGCCGTCGCTGGTGCAGCATGGCGCTGTGCGGTAATCGGGCGAAAGTGGCGCGTTTCCGGCAGGGCGTGAAGTCAGAGGGATGACGACTCCGGGCGCTGAGGTGATGCCGGAAAAAGAGGAAGAGGCGTCAGATAAAAAAACACCCTGCAGAGCAGGGTGTTTTCAGGCTTAATGCGCGGCGGGCGCTGAAGGTTTTGAGCGCTTGCGCAGCTTATCAATCAGGCGATGCGCTTCCGCTTTGGTCGCCACCGCTGGCGATGAACCGGTCAGCGGCTGCCGGGCGGTTTCACGGACGGTCAGAATAGTCAGCAGACCGATGATACCCGCACCCATCATGTAGTAGGCCGGCATCATGGTGTTTTTACTGGTATCGACCAGCCACGCCGTGATCAGCGGGGTGGTTCCGCCAAACAGGGAGACCGACAGGTTAAAGCCAATGGCCAGCGCACTGTAACGGATATCGGTCGTAAACAGCGCAGGCAGCGTAGAAGGCATGGTGCCGCTGAAGCAGGTGTGCAGCACGCCCAGAATCAGCAGGCCGCCGAATACAGCCCACATGTTACCGGAACCAATCAGCATAAAGCTCGGAATCGCGAGCAGGATCAGACCCACCGCACCAAAGCCAATCACCGGCCGACGCCCGATGCGGTCCGTCCAGCGGCCCCACAGCAGCGTCAGCGGCATCATCACAAACATTGCCACCATCACCAGCAGCAGGCCACTCAGTTCAGGCAGACCCAGTACGCCGGTCAGATAACTTGGCATATAAGAGGTCAGCATGTAGTTGGAGACGTTAAACAGCAGCACCAGACCGATACATTTCAGCATCGGCGCACGGTATTTGCTCAGCATCTGCATCAGGGTCAGGCGCGGTTTGCTCTGCTCCAGCGCCTCCTGTTTTTCCATGTGCTGCTGGAAGGCCGGAGTCTCTTCCAGCTTCAGTCGCACATAGAGACCAAACAGACCCAGCGGCGCGGCGATAAAGAAGGGCACGCGCCAGCCCCAGGACATCATCGCCTCGTTTGACATCAGGGTGGTCATCACCGTCACCAGACTGGCACCCAGCAGGTAACCACCAATGGTGCCGAACTCCAGGAAGCTGCCCATGAAGCCACGGCGTTTATCGGTGGAGTACTCCGCAATAAAGGTCGCTGCGCCGCCATACTCGCCGCCGGTCGAAAAGCCCTGGATCAGACGCGCCACCAGCAGCAGGATCGGTGCCATGATGCCAATGGAGGAATAGGCCGGGATCAGGCCGATACAGAATGTGCCGATCGACATCATGATCATCGTCATCGCCAGCACTTTCTGTCGGCCGATGCGGTCACCCAGCGGGCCAAACACCAGGCCGCCAATCGGACGGACCAGGAAGGCCGCTGCGAACGTACCGAAGGTGGCGATCAGCTGCACGGCGTTGTTGGCGTCCGGGAAGAAGACCTTGCCGATGATAACGGCGAGGTAGCTGTAAACGCCGAAGTCGAACCATTCCATCGCATTACCTAACGCGGCTGCGCCAACGGCACGCTTCAGCATGTCGTTATCGATCACGGTAATGTCATCAACAGTCAGCTCTTTTTGCTTCCTGTTCCAGAAATGTTTCTTTGCGTGGTCAGACGATCTGTTTCTGGTGTCCATAAACTCCTCAACTGCTGAATGAAGGAGTCTTATAGCTTTCGCAGCCGAAAATAAGGGTCAGAAGAAACCGTGGAAATGAAAGCTATAAGAAGCCGAATAAGTTTTAAGTGAAGCGGCAATTAACCGCAGGGGCAAACCTTAGACCACAATTGTAAGGTATTGCAAGTTTTCAGCTTAAATAACTACTTTTACTGACAAAGTCAGCATAGTAATCTTATTCATCTCTGCTTACGGCCATAAACATTTCGTAACATCCAGCGCAGGATGATTCCGGCCAGCAGGCGTCGCCAGGCCTGACGCGCGCCAGAATGTCTCATCCGGCAACCAGAGTAATCTGCGGATCATTTGACTGGGGTGCAGCGCGATATTTCCGTTCGCCGCATATCCATAGCAGGATTAGTTGGTAGTTAACGCATAAATGCAGTGGCAGTGTACTGCTATTCCAGACCAACAGAGTGTTAAACATGGGCGCGTTAACATCAGCAGAATTACCGGTTATTGATTTCGCACTGTTATCGGGAGATCAACAGCAGCAGCAACAGTCACGCGAGAAACTCAGCCAGGCGGCGCGTGAGGTGGGTTTCTTCTATCTGATCAACCACGGGATCGACCGCGCGTTATCCGATGAGGTTCAGCAGGTCGCACGCCAGTTTTTTGCCCTGCCACAGGCGGACAAAAGCGCCGTCAGGATGGCCAATTCGCCTCATTTTCGCGGTTATAACCTGGCCGGCGTGGAGATAACCCGCAGCCAGCCCGATTTTCGCGAGCAGTTTGACATTGGTGCTGAACGCGAAGCGCTGCCCGTAACCGCCGACTCGCCCACCTGGCAACGGATGCAGGGCCCCAATCAGTGGCCTGAAGCCCTGCCGGAACTGCAGACCGTCGTCACCCGCTGGCAGCAGCAGATGACCGCCGTTGCGCTGGAGCTGCTGCGCGCCTTTGCCGAAGCGCTCCATCTGCCGCGCAACGCCTTCGACAATCTCTATGGCGACTATCCGAACGAACATATCAAGCTTATCCGCTACCCCGGCCGTAGCGAGAGCGAATCCCGCCAGGGCGTCGGCGCGCACAAAGATTCCGGCTTCCTGACGATGCTGCTGCAGGACGATCAGCCGGGTCTTCAGGTGGAAGTGACGCCGGACAACTGGATCGACGCCTTACCCAAACCGGGCGCGTTTGTGGTGAACATTGGCGAGCTGCTGGAGCTGGCGACCAATGGCTATCTGCGCGCCACCGTTCATCGGGTGGTATCGCCCCCGCAAAGCCGCGAGCGCCTCTCTATCGCCTTTTTCCTCGGTGCGCAGCTCGATGCCGTTGTGCCGATCTACCCGCTGCCCCCGCAACTGGCCGGGCTGGCTCAGGGACCGGGCAGCGATCCGCTCAACCCGCTGCTGCGTGAAGTCGGCTGGAATTACCTCAAAGGCCGGCTGCGTTCGCATCCGGAAGTTGCAGAGCGTTTTTATCCTGAACACACCTCCCACTAAAACCATAAGAGATAAATGATGATGATTAAAAAGCGCGTTCTGGCTCTGGCCGGTCTTTCACTGCTGATTGCTCAAAGTCTGCAGGCTGCGCCGCTGCGCGTGGCTGCGGATCCGGTGCCGCATGCCGAAATTCTGGAGTACGTTAAGACGCTGGATCCCAAACTCGACATCAGGATCGTGGAGCTGAGCGGTGGGGTAAACGCCAATGAACTGCTCGCCTCCGGGGATGTGGATGCGAACTACTTCCAGCATCTGCCCTACCTGAAAGATCAGGAAAAGGCGCTGGGTAAGACCTTTGCCGTTGTCGCCAGCGTGCACATTGAGCCACTGGGGATCTACTCGCGCAAAGTGAAGTCGCTGGCGGCGTTGCCAGAGGGTGCCAGCATTGCGGTACCCAACAACACCACCAACCTGAGCCGTGCGCTGTGGCTGCTGCAGGATAAAGGGGTCATTAAACTCCGGGCGCAGGGTGAAGCGGGCTCCACGCTGGTGACGCCGAAAGATATCAGCGAAAACCCGAAGAAAATCAAAATTATCGAGATTGAATCGCCTCAGTTGCCTCGCTCGCTGGATGATGTTGATGCCGCGATCATCAACGGCAACTATGCGCTGGAAGCGGGGCTGAATCCGGCCAAAGATGCGCTGGGTCTGGAGTCCGCTGCGCATAACCCGTATGCCAACCTGCTGGTCACCACCCCGGCACTGGAAAAAGATCCCCGCGTCGTGCAGCTGGCAAAGGATCTGCGTTCGCCGCAGGTGGCCGCGTTTATCCGGAAAAACTACCAGGGCTCCGTGATTCCGGTCGCGGATAATCAGCATGATTAATATCCGTCACCTCAGCAAACAGTATGCTGGCGCACCCGCGCCAGCGTTAGACGATATCTCTCTCACCATCAGTGAAGGGTCGATCTTCGGCATACTGGGGCGAAGCGGGGCGGGGAAAAGCACGCTGCTGCGCTGCCTGAACCGGCTGGAGAGCCCCTCCAGCGGCCTGATTGAGATCGATGGGGAAGATATCTCCCGGCTGAGTCTGGCGCAGCTCCGGCAGCAACGGCAGCAGATGGGGATGATCTTTCAGCACTTTAATCTGCTTCATTCCCGCAACGTGCGGGACAATATTGACCTGGCGCTGGAGATTGCCGGGATACCCAGGGCCGAACGCCACGCCCGCGTGACTTCGCTGCTGGATCTGGTGGGACTGACAGCCTTTGCAACGGCCTGGCCCTCACAGCTCTCCGGGGGACAGAAACAGCGTGTCGGCATCGCCCGCGCGCTGGCGGCCCGTCCCCGCTATCTGCTGTGCGATGAGGCGACCAGCGCACTGGACCCGGAAACCACCCTCTCCATTCTTGATCTGCTGGCAGATATTCAGCAGCAGCTGAATATCACCATCGTCCTGATCACGCATGAGATGGCGGTAGTGAAACGTATCTGTGACGGTGCCGCGCTGCTGGAGAAGGGGCAGCTGGTGGAAAGCGGCACCCTCAGCCAGATCATGGGACGCGAAGAGGGTCGTCTCCGCACGATGCTGCTGAAGGATGGCGAGGCGGACAGGGCGTTTATCGAAAAATATCAGCGGGAGGCTCTTACCCGATGCGTAGCATGACCCGCGATCGTTTTCAGGAACTGCTGCTGAATGCCACGGGCGAAACGCTCTATATGGTGCTGCTGGCAGCGCTTTTTACCGTCGCTATCGGATTGCCGGTGGGTGTCCTGCTGTTTCTGACCCGTCCACAGGGTATTCTGCCCAATCGCGCCATCTCTCTCCTGCTGAATACGCTGGTGAATACCGGACGCGCGCTGCCGTTTGTCGTGCTCCTGATCGCGCTTATCCCCTTTACCCGCCTGCTGGTTGGCACCACGCTGGGCAGTACCGCTGCGATCGTACCGATTACCCTGGGGGCGTTTCCCTTCTTTGCGCGCATCGTGGAGAACGCGCTGGATGAAGTCGATCGCGGCCGCATTGAGGCGGTGGTGTCGATGGGGGGCAATCTGTGGCATATTGTCAGCCGCGTGCTGCTGCCGGAGGCGTTGCCTGCGCTGGTGGCAGGGATCACCCTGACGATTGTGATGCTGATCGGCTTCTCGGCGATGGCCGGCGTGGTCGGCGGCGGCGGACTGGGGGATCTGGCGATTCGCTACGGCTATCAGCGCTTTGACAATCAGATCATGGCAGCGACCATTGTCGTGCTGCTGGCGCTGGTAATGCTGATTCAGAAACTGGGCGACTGGCTGGTGCGCTCGCTGGCTTATCGTCGTTAACGGCTGACCGTATGGCGTCAGGCCGCCATACGGCTGAACAGGCCAATCTCGCCGCAGAAAGCGTTAATCCCCGCCTCTGTTTCCGTCATCATTAACACATATATAATCCGGCGTTTCTTTTAAGAATAAAAAAGATGTCTGGGGATATAGTGCAGAGTGACCAGCAAAATCATATTAATTCATAATGACGTTATCTGTTATCAGCGTCACGATGGCGTGTCGCTAAATAAGGATAAGGGAATAATTTTCCCTGGCTAAGGAGAGGGAGTTACGTAATGACGTTGGGTGAATTTGCTTTCGGACCTGTTTTTCTTTCTGTTTTTGCATTTTGCATTCAGCTACTAAATAAATCAAAACCTGTTACAAATTACAGGAAGCTATTGATTTCACTGCCTGTCACTCTGCTGGTCTGTTTCCTGTATCCACTAACCAGTGTATATCTGACACAGAGATATACCCTGTCTGATTCGTTTTATTTTTATTGTTTAGTGAGTTTTTTATTCTCAATCTGTTTGAACACGGTTATCTTTCTGATCATCAACGTTAAATATAAGAGAAGCTAGTTATCCTGTTTCAGTTATAGCGCCTGCCTTTGTATGTTTCTGACTCTTATTCAGGGAGCCTGAACTGATGATGCGATTGATTTACACAATTTTTTAATCAACCGACCGCCTGGCGCTTCTCCCTTTTACGTTTAACCGTCCCTGAAACATCCCTGCTGGCGACAGCTTCACCTGAACAGTAAATGCGGTCAGCAGAATCTCTGCATACGTTGCCACTTGCTAACCTACTAACCGTAACCTACCTTTAGTAGCTTAATGGCTAATCAGGTAAGGTGACGACGATGCATGCACTCATAGTAACTGCCCATCCCAATCATGATGCTCACACCCACCGCATTGCGGACCAGCTTGCGCAGGGGGTTCTGGCCTCAGGCCACCACACGGTTGAACAGGCCGATCTCGCCGCTGAGGGGTTCGACCCGCGTTTTACGCTCAGCGATCACCAGCGTTTCAATGGTGAGGCTGCAACTCCGCCGGATGTGCTGGCCGAGCAGCAGCGGCTGGATCGCGCTGATGCGCTGGTGCTGGTCTACCCGATTTACTGGTGGTCATTTCCGGCACAGCTCAAGGGCTGGATCGACCGGGTCTTTATTGCAGGCTGGGCCTTTGATGAGCAGGATGACCGGATAGTGAAGCGCCTCGGACATCTTCCCGTGCATCTGATCGCGCTGGGTGCAGCCGATACGCGAACTTTCATGCGCCGCGGCTATTTCGGCAGCATGCGGAATCTGATCGATCACGGCATCTTTGATTATTGTGGCGCGCCGGTGGTTACCAGCGAGCTGCTACTGACCGGCGACGAGGGGTTTCCTGAGTCACACTATCAGCGGGCGCAGCAATGGGGGCAACGGATTTTTGCCCGTGAGGAAACCGCATGACCGCGAAAAAGTCTGCCCCTAAACGTCTGTCACGCGAGGCCCGTCGCCGACAGCTGTCAGAAGTCGCCTGGCAGATCATGCAGGCCGAGGGCAGCGAGGCGCTGACGCTGGCCCGGGTGGGTGAGGCAGCGGGCGTCAGTAAGCCCGTCGTTTACGATCACTTCACGACCCGTCATGGTCTGCTGGCGGCATTGTATGACGATTTCGATCGCCGCCAGACCGATCGGATGGAAGCGGCCATGGAGGCTGCGCCGATGCAGATGCAGCAAAAAGCGGCCGTGCTCGCAGCCTGTTACGTGGATTGTGTGATGACGGAAGGACGTGAAATTCCTGAACTGCTTTCCGCGCTCAGCACCACGCCTGAACTCGCTGCGGTAAAACGTCACTATCAGCTCGACTTTATCGCCCGCTGTCAGCGCTGGTTTGCTCCGTTTACGGGCAGCAGCGGAATGGCCGAAGCAGGCATGTGGGGCTTGCTGGGGGGTGCGGATGCTATCGCAGGCGCGGTGGCACGGGGCGATATCGATAAACAGGCAGGGGAGCAGGCGATAACCGCGCTTGTCGTGGCGCTGGTGGCAGGCAGCCGTCCGGCAGAGGAAGCGTAAAAAAAGGCGGCCCGCAGGCCGCCGAATCCTTCAACCACAACAGAGGTTGTGTAAGCAGTGGCAACGTACAATGATGATCGTTTAGCCTTTCACCCCGCCCGCGGTTAAGCCGCTGACCAGCCAGCGCTGGGCCAGCAGGAAGACCAGGGTAATCGGAATCGCAGAGAGCACTGCGGCGGCGGCAAAGTCGCCCCACAGATAGTTCTGCGGATTGAGATACTGCTGCATCCCGACCGCAAGGGTGTAGCTGTTAACATCGCGCAGCAGCAGCGAGGCGACCGGCACCTCTGTCACCGCCGCGATAAAGGCAAGAATAAACACCACCGCCAGAATCGGCACCGACAGCGGCAGCAGCACCAGCCGGAACGCCTGCCACGGGGTGGCACCATCCAGCGCCGCCGCCTCTTCCAGCGAACCGTCGATGGTTTCAAAATAGCCTTTTATCGTCCAGACATGCAGCGCAATGCCGCCAAGATAGGCGAAGATCACGCCGCCGTGGGTATTCAGCCCGATGAACGGAAGATACTGGCCGAGACGATCAAACAGCGCATAGAGCGCCACCAGCGACAGAACCGCCGGGAACATCTGGAAAATCAGCATCCCCTTCAGCAGGCTGGCACGGCCGGTAAAGCGCATGCGGGCAAACGCATAGGCGCAGGTGGTGGAGAGCGCCACGATGCCCAGCGCACTGATGGCCGCGATCTTAACCGAGTTCCATAACCAGAGCAGCACCGGGAAGGGCGGCGGTGTGACCCGCCCATCCGCATGTTCCACGCTGAAACCCAGCGCCAGACGCCAGTGCTCCCATGAGATCTGCTCCGGGATGAGGCTGCCGGTGGCGAAATTACCGGCGCGCAGCGAAATCGCCACCACCATCAGCAGCGGAAAGAGAATCGCCGCGATAAATAACAGCAGCAGCAGATGCGTGGTCAGCAGACGCAGCCGTTGCGATTTGGGTTGTACCATAGCCATAACAGCTCCTTAAACCTGGTTCCTCAGGCGATTTGATTTGTCAGTCTGAACCCGGATCGTGCTTATCATCCTCACGGTCCGGGTCTGCGCCTGTCGGGCCAGACGCTTAGTCGAATTTCATCCGCGAGGCTTTCAGGTTGATCACTGCCAGCGCACCCACCAGCAGGAAGATCAGGGTGGCAATCGCCGCCGCCAGACCAAAGTCCTGCCCGCCGCCGCCTTCAAAGGCGATACGCCAGGTGTAGTTCACCAGCAGATCCGTATACCCGGCTGGCGTGGTGGTACCGAGACGATCGGGCCCGCCGTTGGTCAGTAACTGCACCAGCACAAAGTTATTAAAGTTGAAGGCAAAGCTGGCAATCATCAGCGGCATCAGCGGTTTCAGCAGCAGCGGCAGGGTGATCAGGAAAAAGTTCTGCAATGGGCCTGCGCCATCCATCGCCGAGGCTTCATAGAGATCGTCCGGAATCGCCTTCAGCAGCCCCATGCAGAGGATCATCATGTAGGGGTAGCCCAGCCAGGTATTCACAATGATCAGCATGGTACGCGCCAGCGTCGGATCGCTGAACCAGGCGGGTTTCACACCAAACAGCGCGCTGAGCATCACGTTAATCTCACCGAAGCTCTGGTTAAACAGCCCCTTGAAAATCAGAATTGAGATAAACGCTGGCACGGCATAGGGCAGGATCAGCATCACCCGGTAAACGGCTTTGCCGCGCAGCGCCTCCCACTGCACCAGACAGGCGAGCACCATGCCGACGGCGACGGTGAGCACCACGGTGATCAGCGAGAAGAAGAGCGTCCAGCCAAAAATCGCCAGGAACGGTCTCTGAATCCCTTCGTCGGTAAAGACCCGCGCGAAGTTTTTCCAGCCGGTATTCACGGTGAAGCCGGGGCTCAGCGTTTCGTTGTCCCATTTGTTCGCGGCGTTGACGGCCTGATAAAAACCGGTCTGCGGATTGGCGCGATAGTGCACGCCACTCTGCTGATTGATCAGCTCATCCGGCGCGCCCACCCGGTAGAGCGGCTGAGTTCCGGAGAACTGGCGCAGCGAACTCATCCGCAGCTGACGGCCATCCGGCAGCTCAGCATGGATCTGGCTCAGCGCCTGGCGATGGGTGGTGATGACCCTCAGGGTCGCCCGCTCACCCGCTGGTGGCGTCGCGGGGGCCATTTTCAGCGTCTGTTCAGCGCCAAACTGAAACGGCGGCGAGACAAAGTCTGCTTTGCCGTCGTTCAGCACCAGCTGCCAGCGGTCGCCAGCCGGGAAGAGTGCGAAACTGACGGCGTCCCCCGACTGGAAGGTGCGGCTCAGCAGTACCTGTTGCGCGCGCTCAAAGGTCAGCTGATTGGTGCTGCTGTAGTTGGTGAACGCAATGGCCACGGTGCAGGCGAGGGGGAACAGGACAAACAGCGCCATCCCGGCCACGCCGGGATAGACATAACGCCACGCATAGGCGCGACGGTTGGCGTAAATCCACAGCCCGGTGGCACTGAGGATCAGCGTCAGCAGCGCAAACAGATATTCGCCCTGCGCGTACATCAGCACCAGCAGATAGCCGACCAGCAGACAGCCCATTCCGATGAGAACGCCCTTTAACAGCAGACTGTGCGTTTTCGGTTTTCCTGACATGATGCGGTTTTCCTTAACGGTCACTCAGGCCGGGTTGCCCCGGCGGCAGGGAAAAATTATTTCTTCAGACGCGCCTGGGCATCTTTCAGTGCGGCGTCAACGCTCTGACGACCGCCCAGGGCATTCAGCGTGGCGGTGCGCATCGCGTACCAGAATGCGGCCATCTGCGGGATATTCGGCATGATGTCACCCTGACGGGCATTGGTCATGGTGGCGGCGATACGGGAATCTTTCTCCAGCGTCTGCTGGAACGATTTCAGCGCCACCGCGCCCAGCGGCTTATCTTTATTGACCGCATCCAGGCCGGCGTCGGTCAGCAGGTAGTTCTCCAGGAACTCCTTCGCCAGCTCTTTATTGGGACTGGCGGCGTTGATCCCGGCACTCAGCACGCCGACAAACGCCTTAGAGGGTTTACCGTTCAGCGTTGGCAGCGTGGTCACGCCATAGTCGATCCCGCTCTTGTCGATGTTGCTCCATGCCCAGGGGCCGTTGATCGTCATCGCGGTTTCTCCTTTGTTAAAGGCCGCCTCGGCAATCGAATAATCGGTATCCGCATTCAGGGTTTTAGCTTTGACCTGATCGACCAGGAACTGCATCCCGGCTTTCGCGCCCGCGTTATCCACGCCGACATCTTTCACGTCATAGCGCCCGTCGGTCAGCTTAAAGGCGTAGGCTCCGCCAGCGGCCAGCAGTGGCCAGGTGAAGTAGGGTTCCTGCAGGTTGAACATAATGGCGCTTTTGCCCTTAGCGCGCAGTTGCTTATCGAGACCGGCCATCTCTTCCCAGGTTTTTGGCGGATTGGGCAGCAGCTTTTTGTTGTAGATCAGCGAGAGTGACTCGACCGAGATCGGATAGCCAATCAGCTTGCCGTCAAAGCGAACCGCATCCCAGGTGAAGGGGAAAATCTTCTGCTGAAAGCTGGCATCCGGGCTGATTTCCGCCAGCAGGCCCGACTGCGCATAGCCGCCAAACCGGTCGTGCGCCCAGAAGATAATGTCCGGACCATCGCCCGTCGCCGCTACCTGCGGATACTTCTCTTCCATTTTGTCAGGATGTTCAACGGTGACTTTGATACCGGTCTCCTGCTCGAATTTCTTACCCACTTCAGCAAGACCGTTATAGCCCTTGTCTCCGTTGATCCAGATGACCAGTTTACCTTCTTCAATCTTTGCCATCGCGCTGGCCGAAAAGAGCACGGCAGAGAGGGCCGAGAGGGCCAGAATTCTTGCTCCGGTTTTCATCGTCATAAATTCATCCTGTTAGCGGAAGTGGTGAAGACTCTGTCGGCATCATTGTGCGTATCCACACCGGCATCTCATCCTCCTCTGCTCTACGCCCCGCCGCCCATCACTGTGATCGCGCTGGCAAAAAGCGTCCGGAGCGGGAGATGGCGCGGCAAAAAATCGTGCAGGTCTGCGTGAACGATCACAAAAAACCGCGGCGGCGCGCTGGCTGACTCGTCCGCCGCGGTTTCTCCTCCTCCCGTCTCCTCCCCCAGTGGATTGCGCTGCGGTGGAGGATGTGACCGCCGGTTTCCTCTCGCATAGTGAGCCCCGGAACCCGTCTGCCGCTGAGCAGACACGAATGTGCAGCTAAGAGGGAAGGGATCATGGCGAGCGTTGTGCTACGCAATGTCACAAAAGCCTGGGGCGAAACGGTGGTGTCGAAAGAGATCGATCTCACCATTCGTGAAGGGGAATTTGTTGTTTTCGTCGGCCCGTCGGGCTGTGGCAAATCGACGCTGCTGCGCATGATTGCCGGACTGGAAACCATCACCAGCGGCGAGCTGCTCATTGGCGACCGGCGCATGAATGAGGTGCCGCCTGCCGAGCGCGGCATCGGCATGGTGTTTCAGTCTTATGCGCTCTATCCGCACCTGTCCGTAGCGGAAAACATGTCTTTTGGCCTGAAACTGGCCGGGGTAAAAAAGGCTGAAATCCATCAGCGGGTCAATCAGGTGGCCGAAATTCTGCAGCTGGCGCACCTGCTTGATCGCCGGCCAAAAGCTCTCTCAGGGGGGCAGCGTCAGCGCGTCGCCATCGGCCGCACGCTGGTGGCGGAACCGCGCGTCTTCCTGCTGGATGAACCGCTGTCCAACCTCGACGCAGCCCTGCGCGTTCAGATGCGCATTGAGATCTCTCGTCTGCATAAGCGCCTGAAGCGCACCATGATTTACGTAACCCACGATCAGATTGAAGCGATGACGCTGGCTGACAAAATTGTGGTACTCGATGCCGGGCGCATCGCGCAGGTCGGCAAGCCGCTGGAGCTCTATCACTATCCCGCCAACCGCTTTGTCGCCGGATTTATCGGCTCACCCAAAATGAATTTCCTGCCGGTCAAAGTGACCGCCACCGCCCTCGATCAGGTTCAGGTCCGTCTGCCGAATCAGCAGCTGGTCTGGCTGCCGGTTGACAGCGCCGGCGTACTGGTCGGCAGCAATATGTCACTGGGCATTCGCCCGGAACATCTGCTCTCCAGCGATATCGCCGACGTCACCCTTGAAGGAGAAGTGCAGGTGGTGGAACAGCTGGGGCATGAAACACAGATCCACATCGAGATTCCCGCAATCCGTCAGAACCTGGTCTACCGCCAGGAGGACGTCGTGCTGGTAAAAGAGGGCGCGATCCTGGCGATTGGCCTGCCGCCCGAGCGTTGTCACCTGTTCCGCGAGGACGGGAGCGCGTGCCGCAGGCTGTACCAGGAGCCGGGTGTGTAGCCCTGCCAAAACAATAAAAGCCATGACCTCAGGAGATAGAAAATGTTAACTCTGCGCAAACTTCCCCTTGCCGTTGCCGTCGCGGTGGGCACGCTCTCCGCCCCGACGATGGCGGTCGATTTCACCGGCTATGCCCGTTCCGGCATCGGCTGGACGGGCAGCGGTGGCGAACAGCAATGTTTCCAGGCTACCGGTGCTCAAAGTAAATACCGTCTGGGCAACGAATGTGAAACCTACGCCGAACTGAAATTAGGTCAGGAAGTGTGGAAAGAGGGCGACAAAAGCTTCTATTTCGACACCAACGTGGCTTACTCCGTAGCCCAGCAGAACGACTGGGAAGCCACCTCACCGGCATTCCGTGAAGCCAACGTAAAAGGGAAAAACCTGATCGATGCGCTGCCAGGATCGACCCTCTGGGCCGGTAAGCGTTTCTATCAGCGTCATGACGTTCATATGATCGACTTCTACTACTGGGATATCTCCGGACCGGGTGCCGGTCTGGAAGATGTCGATCTCGGCTTCGGTAAACTCTCCTTCGCGGCAACCCGCTCTTCGGAAGCGGGCGGCTCTTACACCTTCTCCAGCGATCGTATCCGTGACTTCGCCACCAGCACCGCGAATGACGTATTTGATGTGCGCCTGGCGGGCCTGGAAACCAACCCGGATGGCGTGCTGGAGCTGGGGGTCGATTATGGTCGTGCCAATGCCCGTGACGACTACCGTCTGGAAGATGGCGCCTCAAAAGATGGCTGGATGTTCACCGCCGAACATACCCAGAGCATGCTTAAGGGCTACAACAAGTTTGTACTGCAGTACGCCACCGACGCGATGACCTCGCAGGGCAAAGGGGTGCCGCAGGGCACCAGTCTCAATAACAATGGTGACATGTACCGCATCCTCGACCACGGGGCGATCTCGCTGGCAGAACGCTGGGACCTGATGTACGTCGCCATGTATCAGAACATCGATCTGGATAACGACCGCGGCACCGAGTGGTATACCGTCGGCGTGCGTCCGATGTACAAATGGACGCCGATCATGAGTACGTTGCTGGAACTGGGCTATGACAATGTGAAGTCACAGCAGGCCAGCGAGCGCAACGGTCAGTACAAAGTGACGCTGGCACAGCAGTGGCAGGCGGGTGACAGCATCTGGTCACGTCCGGCGCTGCGTCTGTTTGCGACCTATGCCAAATGGGATGAGAAGTGGGGCTACAACAAAGACAGCGCCGGCGATCTCACCACCTTCGCCTCGGCTGACTCTACCGGCAACGGCATCCTGACCAACAGCCGCGGTAATAACGATGAATTTACCTTCGGCGCGCAGATGGAAATCTGGTGGTAAACCCGCACCGTTTCTGACAGGCGTGCCTGCACGCCTGATGAATCTCTCTGGTCGCGGTGTGCCATTGCCTGGTGCATGCCGCGACCTGTAATAAGGTACGCATAATGAAAATGAAAAAGACGCTGACTGCACTCTGCCTGAGTGCAACATTACTGGCCGGACAGAGCCTGCCCGCCCTGGCGGACGTCAACCTGGTGCCGCAGGATCTCACCTCCGCCCCGGTTGTCCCTGCTGAAACCCTGCAACATCTGAGCTGGCAGCCGCTGGCCGCCTCACAGACCCAGACGACAAAACTCGCCAGCAGCGGGCAGACGCTCAACGCGCCGCACATTGCCGGACCGGTGGCGGCCTACAGCCTGCCAGCGAATATCGGCGAACTGACGCTGACGCTGAGCAGTGAAGTGGTCAACGGGCAGGTTTTTGCGCCTAACGTGCTGGTACTGGATGAAACTCTGCGGCCCGCCGCCTGGTTCCCGAGCCGCTACTTTACCTACCAGAAGCCAGGCGTGATGGCGGCAGACCGGCTGGAAGGGGTGATGAAACTGACCCCGGCGCTGGGCCAGCAAAAAATTTACCTGCTGGTGTTCACCACCGACAGCGATCTGACCCAGACCACCACCCTGCTCGATCCGGCTAAAGCCTACGCGCAGGGCACCGGACACGCTGTGCCGGACATCCCCGATCCCATCGCCAGCCACAGCCGGGAGGGCACCCTCAAACTGAAAATGCAGACCAGTTCCGGCTCCTCCATTCTGGTCGGGCCGCTGTTTGGATCGTCCGGTCCCGGCCCGGTCACCGTCGGTAACACCGCGCCTGCGCCTGCTTATCGTTCGGCCCCTGCCGCCACGGCCGCGCCTTTACCCGCGACGAAAACAGCGGCAGAACCGATCATGAGTGACACTGAGCGCTACTTTAATCAGCAGATCACTCAGGCGATTAACAGCGGCAATATTGACAAAGCGCTGAAGCTGCTGGATGAAGCTGAACGGCTGGGTTCCACCTCCGCCCGGCAAACCTTTATCCGTGGTGTTAAAGGCAAGGGGTGAAACCGCCCCGACACCAGGGATGTTGTCCCATCTGGTGCGCTCCGGCGCACCTTTTTTTTGAATTGAAATAATGTTGAATGAGGGGGAGATATGACCTGTGAGCGGATTCAGTGACAGAGATGTCAGGAGAAAGAGCCGTTGTCTGCCATTAAGGTTAAAGCGTTATTCATGCAATACAGCGCGGTCATCCCTGATCCGCGCTGATTTCATCTCCCCTGATTCATGCTGACCGCTTCCGTCGCGCCGTCAGATCCCGCAACAGTGCACGGGTTTCCGCATCGCTGAACAGCGCCTCCAGCGTGACGCTCAGCTTGCGTCGCCAGTTCGGGTATTCATCGCTGGTGCCGGGGATATTGACCGGCGTGGCCATATCCAGCCAGTCCTCCGGTTGCAGACCCAGCAGGGCGCTGTGACTGTCCGCCAGATAGCGCTGCATCGCCCGGTTCAGCGCCTTGCTCATCCCGGTACGTCCGGCAGACCGTCCGGCCCGTTTCGGCAGGGCGCCCACCTGATGCAGGCTGTTGAGCAGCGCCTGCTTTGCCCGCAGCCGATCCTGATACAGCCCGGCCAGCACCACCTTGTCCGGGTAGAGGCCCAGCCGGGCACCCGTGGTCAGGTCGTCGCTTTGCCACCAGCCGCGCAGCGTCGGAAGATCGTGGGTGGTCGCGACGGCCATCGCCTGCCGCGGCCAGGCGGCGGGTGGACGGAATCCCGACGGAGAGGTCTGTTCAAACCAGAGCACTTTATAGGAGTAAACGCCGCCATCCCGCAGCTTATCGACAATCGCCTCCGGCACCGTGCCGAGATCTTCCCCAATCACCATGCAGCGATGTCGCTGGCTCTCCAGCGCAAGAATCGCCAGCAGGTCGTCGATGGGATAGTGAACATAGGCTCCGTGCATCGCCGGTTCGCCGGCCGGTATCCACCAGAGTCGCATCAGCGCCATCACATGATCGATGCGCAGTGCGCCACAGTGGCGCATATTCGCGCGCAGCAGGGCAATCCACGGCTCCCAGGCGCGCTGCTGCATGACCTGCGGGTCCATCGGCGGCAGTCCCCAGTCCTGACCGCGCGGGCCGAGGATATCGGGCGGGGCTCCGATACTGGCCTCCATGCAGTAGAGGTCGCGATCGCTCCACGTCTCGGCTCCTCCTTTGGCCACCCCGACCGCCAGATCGCGGTAGAGGCCGATGGGCATTGCCTGCTGCTGGCAGCCGTGCCAGCAGTCAGCAAACTGCTGCGCGGCCAGCCACTGCAGCCAGAGCCAGAAACGGACCTGATCGGCATGCTGCTGCAGAAAGGTTTTCACCGCCGGGCTTGCAGGGTCCTGCAACGCCTCCGGCCACACCGGCCAGCCCCAGCGCTGGCTATCCTGCGCAATCTGATCGGCGTGCAGGGCATCAAACAGCGCCTGATGCTGCAGACTGACGCCACCCTCTTTGATAAAGGCGTGGAATGCCTGCACCTCAGGATCGGTGGCCTCACGCTGGCTGAACTGCGGCCATGCCAGGCTCAGCGCCGTGATTTTCAGGCGGGTGACCGCCGCATAGTCGACCCACTCCGCGGCGCGCGCCTGCATCAGCGCCTGCTGTGTCTCCGGCTGCTGCCACCAGGCCTGGGCGGCGCTGCTCTGCCGGAAGTCACTGACCGCATTCACATTAATATAGAGGACATTGAGCCAGCGGCGGGAGGAGGGGCTGTAGGGACTGGCACTCTCCGGGCTGGAGGGAAACAGCGCGTGAATGGGATTCAGCCCGATAAACGCGCCGCCGCGTGCCGCGACAGCGGGCAGCATCCGGCGCAGATCGCCAAAGTCGCCAATGCCCCAGTTCTCCGCCGAACGTAATGTATAGAGCTGCACACAGGCTCCCCACAGCGATTCCCCCGCCTGCAACGCTGGCGGCTCATAGCAGCGGGGCGGAGCAATGATGATCCGGCACGACCACTGTCGGGCACCCTGATGCAGCGTCAGCTGATGGTAGCCCTCCGGCAGCGGCGGCAGATGCAGCGGCTGAGCGGGATGACAGCGACCCGAAGTGACTCCTCCCGCCTCACGGGTGAGTTGCCACTGCGCATCCTGCGTCAGCTGAGGGGAGAGGCTCAGCAGATCGCCGCTGCGAAAGATCACTACTGGCGGCAGCGGCGTGCTCTGCTGACGCGGTGGCTGCATCACCGCCAGCAGACGCTGGCGGGTCAGGGCCGGGATCGCCTGCGGCCTGCCGTGGGCGTTAATATATTCCGCAGCGATACCCGCCACGGAAAAATCATCCTTAACCGGATTCGTTTTCATGGCGTTCCTCAGCGTTTCGCTTGCCAGATGCGCTGCTGGTAATCGCGGATAGCGCGGTCGGCGCTGAACATCCCGCAGCGCGCGGTATTCAGGATAGTGGCACGGGTCCAGGCTTCCTGATCGCTCCAGAGCGCTTCCACCTGCGCCTGGGCCTCCAGGTAGGGCTGGAAGTCGGCCAGCACCAGATAGGGGTCGCCACCCTCCGGGCCAAGACTGTGCAGCATCGCGTCAAAGGCGTGACGATCGCCCTGGCTGAAGGTGCCATCCTCCAGCGCCCGCAGCACCTGATTAAGCTGCGGATCTTTTTTACGCCACTGAGCGGGATCATATCCGCCAGCTTTTAAGGCCACGACCTGTTCCACGGTATGACCAAAGATAAAGATGTTGTCACTGCCAACCTGCTCAGCGATCTCAACGTTTGCGCCGTCGAGGGTGCCGATGGTCAGGGCACCGTTCAGCGCCAGTTTCATGTTACCGGTGCCGGAAGCCTCTTTGCCGGCGGTCGAGATCTGCTCGGAGAGATCGGCGGCCGGGATCAGCCGTTCCGCGACGGAGACGTTGTAGTCGGGGATAAAGACCACCTTCAGACGGTTGCCGATGCGGGGATCGTGATTGATCACCTCAGCCACTTTATTGATGGCATAGATGATGTTCTTCGCCAGGGCGTAACCCGGCGCGGCTTTGGCGCCAAACAGCACCACGCGCGGCACACGATTCGCCTGCGGATCGATCACCAGCGTCTGCCACAGCGCGATGATATGCAGCAGGCTCAGATGCTGGCGTTTGTACTCATGCAGGCGCTTAATCTGCACGTCGAAAAGCGCCGTGGGGTCGATCGCAATGCCGGTGCGGTTTTTGACCCAGCCGACCAGCGTCTGCTTGTTCTGCTGCTTGATGGCGTGGTATTCGGCGCGGAACGCGGCGTCATCCGCAAAGGCTTCCAGCCCCTGCAGCGCATCCAGATCGTTCAGCCAGGGTGTGTTCAGGGTTCGGGTAATCAGGGCACTCAGCGCCGGGTTGCACTGATTGATCCAGCGACGCGGGGTAATGCCGTTGGTCACGTTGTGAAATTTCTCCGGCCAGAGCTGGTGATACTCCGGGAAGAGATCCTGCACCACCAGTTTCGAATGCAGCGCGGCCACCCCGTTTACCGCAAAACCACTGGTGACGCAGAGGTTCGCCATCCGCAGCTGATTATTGTGGACCAGCGCCAGCTTAGCCCATTTCGCCTCATCCTCCGGCCAGCGTGCTGAGACCACGGCTTTCAGCCGGGCGTTGAGCGTGTTAATGATCATCATATGGCGCGGCAGCAGGCTGCGTACCAGCCGGACATCCCAGCACTCCAGCGCTTCCGGCATCAGCGTGTGGTTGGTGTAAGCAAAGGTGTGGCGGGTAATCTGCCAGGCCTGATCCCAGCTCAGCTGGTGCTCATCCAGCAGCAGACGCATCAGCTCCGGGATCGCCAGCGTAGGGTGGGTATCATTCAGCTGAATGACTTCATGATCGGGCAGGGTTTCAATTGACCGTCCGGCCTGATGATGGCGGCGCAGAATGTCCGCCAGCGCACAGGCGCACTGAAAATATTGCTGCATCAGACGCAGTTTTTTACCGTTCTGATGATTGTCATTGGGATAGAGCACCTTCGTCAGTTTTTCAGCATCAATGCCCTGCTGCTCTGCGCGCAGAAAGTCGCCGTCGTTGAAGCGATTGAGGTTAAACGGCTCAGCGTGTTTCGCCTGCCACAAACGCAGCGGCTGGGTAATGCCATTCCGGTAGCCAACGACCGGTAAATCCCAGGCCTCACCCACCAGTTCAAACGCCGGTTGCCACTGAGGCTGCCCCTCTGTGGTGACCACTTTGCCGCCGAGTCCGACCCGAACGTTAAGCGCCGCGTTATGATTGAACCAGGGGTAACGATCGCGCTGCCACTCATCCGGCGTTTCGTGCTGCGCCCCCTGTTCGAAGCGCTGGCGGAACAGGCCATATTGATAATTGAGGCCATAGCCGGTTGCAGGCTGGCCCACACTGGCCATAGAGTCGAGAAAACAGGCGGCCAGCCGCCCCAGTCCGCCGTTGCCCAGCGCCGGATCCGTCTCATTTTCCAGCACGTCAGTCAGCGAAATATGCCACGCAGAGAGCGCGTCATTGACCGCGTCATACCAGCCCAGATTCAGCAGGTTGTTACCGGTCAGACGGCCAATCAGAAACTCCATCGACAGATAGTTAACGTGGCGCTGTGTGGCGGGTGCCGGGGCGCCTGGCTGTGCGGCCAGCATATCCGCTAGCGCACCGCTGAGCGCCTGCCACCACTGTGACGGGGTCATCTCCTGCGCTTCGCGCAGGCCAAAACGCTGCCACTGACGGGTCAGGGCGGCATTGAACTGAATCGGGTTAAATTCGGGCTGTGTCGTCATGGTTGATCTCCTGGAAAAACAGAAAAAGGGGTCAATATGGCGACAGTGTGCCCGCGCGAAAGCTGGCGCTCCTCCTCCTGAACAGAATTAGCGCAGGAGGATAGGGAGGGTGGAGAGGATGAGGCTAATCCGAAATCGGTTCAGGAGTGTGATAGCGCACACTTTTGTAAAGTTTAATTAATGGGTTTGCTTGCATTCATCTGACGAAATGCTGAACCTGTGTAAGGAATAATTACGAAGCGTAAAATAATGCTGCGCTCGACAAACGGAGATACGCGCGCCCATGTTAATACCCGCTAAACTCAGCCGCCCGGTGCGTCTTGATGGCACCGTCATCCGTGAGCGCCTGCTGCAAAAGCTCACCGCAGCCGGAAACTATCGTCTGGTGCTGGTCACCAGTCCGGCGGGCTACGGCAAAACCACGCTGGTGTCACAGTGGGCGGCGGGGAAAAGCGATCTGGGCTGGGTCTCTCTGGATGAGGGCGACAACCAGCCGGAGCGTTTTGCCGATTACCTGATTGCGGCCCTGCAGCAGGCCACCCACGGTGGCTGTCCGCGCAGCGAACAGCTGGCGCAGAAGCGGCAGTATGTCAATCTTAACGCCCTGTTTTCACAGCTTTTTATCGAGCTGGTGGAGTGGCAGCAGCCGCTGTGGCTGATCGTCGATGATTACCACCTCATCACCAATCCGGTGATCCACGATGCGATGCGTTTTTTCCTGCGTCACCAGCCTGAAAATCTGACGCTGATCCTGATGTCGCGCAATCTGCCCCAGCTGGGTATTGCCAACCTGCGGGTGCGCGAGCAACTGATTGAACTGGGCAGTCAGCAGCTGGCGTTTACCCATCAGGAGGCGCGGCAATTCTTCGACTGTCGTCTGGCGGCCCCGCTGGAGAGCGAAGAGAGCAGCCGGTTATGTGACGATGTGGCGGGCTGGGCGACCGCGCTGCAGCTGATTGTGCTGTCGGCGCGGCAGGGAGCCAGTTCGGCTCAGCATTCGGCCCGGCGTCTCTCCGGCATCAATGCCAGCCACCTCTCTGACTATCTGGTGGAGGAGGTCCTGGATCATGTCGATCTCCCCACCCGCCATTTCCTGCTGAAAACCGCGCTGCTGCGCTCCATGAATGATGAACTCATCGCCCGGGTTACCTGTGAAGAGAACGGCCAGATGCGGCTTGAAGAGATCGAGCGTCAGGGGCTGTTCCTGCAGCGCATGGATGATTCCGGCTGCTGGTTCAGTTACCACCCTCTGTTCGGTAATTTCCTGCGGCAGCGCTGTCAGTGGGAGCTGGCGGCGGAGCTGCCCGCGCTGCACCGGGCGGCGGCTGAGAGCTGGATGGCGCAGGGTTTCCCTGGCGAGGCGATTCATCATGCGCTGGCGTCCGGCGACGCCAGCATGCTGCGCGACGTGCTGCTGGAGCACGCCTGGACACTGTTCAATCAGAGTGAGCTGCCGCTGCTGGAGAACTCCCTCAGGGCGCTGCCGTGGGAGATGATGCTGGAGAACCCGATGCTGGTGCTGCTGCAGGCCTGGCTGATGCAGACTCAGCATCGCTTTTCCGAGGTGGACAGCCTGCTGGCACGCTTTGAACAGGCCAGCCGCTGCGAGATTGACGCGGCGCTGCGCGGCGAATTTAATGCATTACGCGCTCAGGTAGCGATTAACGACGGCAACATCGACGAAGCGGAGCGACTGGCAAAAGTGGCGCTCGACACGCTGCCCGGCAATCGTCACTACAGCCGTATTGTGGCGATGTCGGTGCATGGCGAAGTGATGCATTGCAAAGGCGAGCTGGAGGATTCCCTCAAGCTGATGCGTCAGACCGAGCAGCTGGCGCGCCGCGATGAGGTGTGGCACTACGCCCTCTGGAGCCTGATTCAGCAGAGCGAAATTCTGTTTGCGCAGGGCTTTTTGCAGGCAGCCTATGAGATCCAGAGTCGCGCCTTTGTGCTGGTGGAAGAGCAGCATCTGGCACAGTTCCCGCTGCATGAGTTTTTGCTGCGCATTCGCGCTCAGTTGCTGTGGGCCTGGGGGCGGCTGGAAGAGGCGGAACAGGCCGCCCGCGACGGCATCAGCGTACTGAACGGTTTTCAGCCGCAGCAGCAGATCCAGTGTCTGGGCCTGCTGGTGCAGTGCTCGCTGGCGCGGGGTAATCTGGATAATGCCCGCAGCTACCTGAACCGGCTGGAAAACCTGCTGAACAACGGCAACTGGCACAGCGACTGGATTGCCAATGCCGATAAGGTCCGGGTGATCTACTGGCAGATGACCGGCGACAGTCAGAACGCACGCGACTGGATGCGCCAGACGCCAAAACCTGCCTTTGCCAACAACCATTTTCTGCAGGGACAGTGGCGCAACATTGCCCGTGCGCAGATCCTGCTGGGCGATGTCAGCCAGGCAGAAGTGGTGCTGGAAGAGCTGAACGAGAATGCCCGCGCCCTCCGCCTGATGAGCGATCTGAACCGCAACCTGCTGCTGCTGAATCAGATCTACTGGCAGACTGAACGCAAAGCGGAGGCGCAGCGTGTGCTGATCGAGGCGCTGAAACTGGCGCGCAGTACCGGTTTTATCAGTCACTTTGTGATTGAAGGCGAGATGATGGCACAACAGCTGCGGCAGTTGATTCAGCTGAATACCCTGAATGAGCTGGACAGCCATCGCGCCCGCCGCATCCTGCTGGAGATCAATAAATATCACCGTCACAAGTTTGCCCATTTCGATGAGGGTTTTGTCAGCCGGTTGCTCAACCATCCTGACGTGCCGGAGCTGATCCGCACCAGCCCGCTGACACAGCGTGAATGGCAGGTGCTGGGGCTGATCTATTCGGGCTACAGCAACGATCAGATTGCCGGGGAGCTGGCTGTGGCCTCCACCACCATCAAGACCCATATCCGCAATCTCTATCAGAAGCTGGGCGTTTCTCACCGCAGTGAAGCGATGAACCAGGTGCAGTCGCTGCTGAAAATGATGGGCTATGTCTGACGTCTGGCGCGATGTCCGTCTTCCGGTCAGCATCGCGTCACAGTCCCTGTGACAGAAAGACAATATAGTTTTCCACCACCCTGTTTAATTATTCATCCGGTACAATTCTTATTAACGCTGTGTTAATATTCCGGCGCTTATTCAGGCGTCCTGCCGAGCGATCTATTTCCGGGAACGCAGTATGACCGTAAAATATCCTTTTTATCTGAATGCCTGTTTGCTGCATTCCCTGCGCCCTGTCTGCAGAAGCGTCCTGACACTCATTATTCTGCTGCTGCTCATTCCTCATCTGGCTTATGGCGAAATACGGGATGGCAAAGCCAATCGTATCGTCAGCGGAATTATCAGCTTCAGCCACTGGCCCGGCCTGAACAGTCCGCCCCAGTTATGTGTCTTTTCATCGGCACGGCATCTCTCCCTGCCGGAAAATATCACTTCGCCTGCTGCAACCTTTACCGTTGTCTATATAGCGACTGTCAGCCAGCTTGCGACGCACCGGTGCGATGCACTCTATTTTGGCGCGGAAACCTCGCAGCAGCAGGCAAAAACTATTCAGCAGCTACAGGGCAGAGCGGTGCTTACCCTTGCAGAGAGCAGCCCGGAGTGCACCGTGGGGGCCGCTTTTTGCCTGATATTTCAACCGGACCGAACGCTTTTTTCCGTTAATCTTGACTCGCTCGCCAGAAGTGGCGTCAGGGTGAGTCCGGATGTGCTTTTGCTCTCCCGCCAGAGAGTCGAATAATATGAAATTCGATAAAGTAAGAAACGACAAATCATCAATACGTAATAAGCTGCAGAAAATAAGCACCATCAATGCGGCGGTAATATTACTGTTGTGCTGGCTGCTGCTCTCCTCGACCTCGCTGCTCTTCATTAAAAATTATGAGAAATGTAATCTTGAACTGATTGGCTCTACGCTCAGCACGACGCTGACCGCCGCGACCGTTTTTGCCGACAGCTATGATGCGCGTAATAAAATTGAACAGCTCGGTGAACAGGGCCTTTATGCCTCTGCAAAGCTCGTCACCCGGGATAATATTGAACTGGTCAGCTGGCATGCGCAGCAGGAACCGACGGGCTGGTATTCACACTGGTTACGCGAGTGGATGTATAGCAAACCGCTTAATGTCGCCATCAATCACGCTGACGTCACGGTCGGCACACTGACGCTGGAAGGGACCGTGACCGGCGCGATGCGTTTTATTCGCTACTCTTTCCTGATCCTGACCAGCGGAATGCTGTGTGTGCTGATTGTCTCGCTGATGCTGAGCGCCTTCCTGCATCGGGGGATCGTCGCGACGCTGCGCAACATTACCAGTTCCATTCACTATGTGATTCATTCGGGCGATTTTTCCCTGCGCATACCCGGCAGCCCGACGAGTGAGTTTCAGCTGTTCTCCGATGATCTCAATTCGCTGCTGAAGGAGATGCAGTCGCTGAAGGCTTCGCTGATCCGTGACAATCGCTCGCTGGCGGCCAAAGCGCTGGAAGATCCGCTGACCGGGCTGGCCAATCGCAGCGCCTTTACGGCGCATCTCGCCCGGCTTCTGGATCGACAGCAGGAGAAGGGGCGCTTTGCTCTGCTGTTTCTGGATGGCGACCGTTTCAAGAGCATCAACGACAGCTGGGGTCATGCCGCAGGCGATGACGTTTTAAAAGCGATAGGCTCACGCCTCCTGTCTCTGGCGGCCGATCAGGATCTGGTTGCCCGCTTAGGGGGAGATGAGTTTGCCATGCTGGTGAGCAGTCGCGTCAGTGAGGAGGAGCTTCAGCGTCTGGTGCAGTGCATTCATGAGGTTATCACGCAGGCGATCACGCTTGCCGGGGATACGCAGATAACGACCTCGGTGACCGTTGGCTATGCCTGGTCACAGCAGGGTGACACGGTCGCGGCCATTCTCGAACGTGCCGATATGAACATGTACAGGAATAAACGAGCAGGTAAGGCGAAAAGATGAGAATGAAATTTTCCCTGGTATTACTTGTGATGGCGCTGGCGGGCTGTCAGTCGACTTCGCGCTTCAGTGAGGCGCAGATCGCTGCGATGAAAAGCGCCGGCTTTACGCAGAACATGGAGGGCTGGGGATTGGGCCTGTCCGATAAAATCCTGTTTGGTATCAACGAATCCGAACTGACTCCTGCCAGCAAAACGACCATTCAGACGATGGCGAGAAATCTGGCCTCGACCGGTATTGAGCATGTGCGCATTGACGGGCACACCGACAACTATGGCAAACCGGATTACAACCAGCAGCTGTCACTGAAAAGGGCAAACGCGGTCGCGGCGCAGTGGGCGCAGGGCGCGGCGATCCCCCCTGAGAATATCATCACACGCGGGTTAGGCATGAGCGCCCCGGTGGCCAGCAACAGCACTCCTCAGGGGCGGGCGCAGAACCGCCGTGTGGCCATCGTCATCACGGCGCCGTAATTCTCCCGGCAGGCCGGACGCAGGGTTCCGGCCTCGCTATGACACGACGCTGGCAGGGTGGCGCGCCTGGCGCACGAAGAGAGATTAGCGGATGGTCAGTTCATTCAGCGCCGACAGCAGCGCATCCACTTTGGGCAGAAACTGTTTGCGCCGTGGCCATACCACGCTCAGCGTCAGCCCGTCAGGCTGCAGTTCCGGCAGAATAATGTCGAGTTCACCCGCGTCCACGGCGCGCTGGATCAGCCAGGATGGCATCTGTGCGACACCCAGCCCGGCGATAACCGCCTGCAACTGCGCATCAACGTCCCCGACAGCCAGCCGCCAGGGCACCTCCCGCCAGTGCGCCTGCCCATCCTGAGTAGTAAACAGCCAGGGTTTGGTGCTGCCATCTACCCGCTCATAAAGGATGGCGGGGTGATTCAGCAGCGCCGCCTCATCTTCCGGGCGTCCCTCACGTGCCAGATAAGCGGGTGACGCACAGAACTGCATCTTCTCGCGACCCATATTGCGCCAGCCCAGAGAGGCAGGCAGGTCAGGTGCCCCGCCAATCCGTACCGCAACATCCACCCCCTCTTCAAACAGGTCAACAAAGCGATCGGACAGACTCAGGCTCAGCGCCAGTTCGGGGTGCTGCTGACAAAAGGGCATCAGCAGCGGCATGACGTTAAGGCGGCCATAGGTGGTGGGCACGGCCAGCCGCAGGCGGCCGGAAGGAATGGTGCGCTGCGCCGCCAGCACCGCTTCTGCTTCGGCCAGATCCTCCAGCACCCGCAGGCAGGTCTGGTAATAGGCGCTGCCCGCGTCGGTGAGCTGCAGACTGCGCGTCGTGCGTTCCAGCAGGCGCGAGCCTAAGCGTGTTTCCAGCCGGCTGAGGCTTTTACTGACCGCCGAGCCGGTGACATGCAAACGTTCGGCCGCCGCGGTGAAACTGCCGCACTCGACGCTGGCAACAAACGGCAGGATGTCTTTCAGGCGATGATCGTGCATCGATTCGTGAACTCAGGTTGAGAATGATGTGAATAAATGACAGAGATAAGAACTGAATTCTCTATTAGGCTTAGCATTACGCAAATTGAGGAGAAATCAAATGATAAAGCACGCTTTGATTGTGGGCATCAGCGGCGTAATCGGTCGCGCACTGGCAGACAAATTACAGCAGGAAGGCTGGCAGGTCAGCGGCCTGTCACGCGGCCGTGGTGCCGTGCCAGCGGGCGCGACCAGCCTGACTGCCGATCTGACCGACGCCGATGCGGTGCGTGACGCGCTGAAATCGGTCAAACCGGATGCGCTGTTTTTCAGTGTCTGGGCGCGTCAGGAGAATGAAAAAGAGAATATCCGCGTCAACGGCGGCATGGTGCGCAACGTGATCGAAGCACTGGGCGATCGCCTGCAGGGTTCTCACGTGGCGCTGGTCACCGGACTGAAGCACTATCTGGGCCCGTTTGAAGCCTACGGTAAAGGTGCGGTGCCGGTTACGCCATTCCGCGAAGAGCAGGGCCGTCAGCCGGTTGATAACTTCTATTACGCGCAGGAAGATGAACTGTTCGCTGGCGCTGAGAAGTATGACTATCGCTGGAGCGTGCATCGTCCGCACACCATCATCGGCTACGCGGTGGGTAATGCGATGAACATGGGGCAGACGCTGGCCGTTTACGCCACCCTGTGTAAAGAGAAGGGCTGGCCGTTTATCTTCCCGGGTTCGCCTGAGCAGTGGAACGGTGTGGCGGATATGACCGATGCGGGTCTGCTGGCTGAGCAGCTGCTCTGGGCCGCCACCTCGCCCAATGCCGCTAACCAGGACTTTAACGCCGTAAACGGCGATGTCTTCCGCTGGAACTGGATGTGGCCGAAACTGGCAGAATACTTTGGTATCGAGGCGGCGGACTATCCGGCGCAGATGATGCCGCTGGAAGGGCGGATGGATGAGGCCGCCAGCGCATGGCAGGCGATTGCAGAGAAGCATCAGCTGCGTGAGGCGGATATCAATAAACTCGCCTCCTGGTGGCACACCGATGCCGATCTGGGACGTCCGATGGAAGCCTTTACCGACATGAGTAAGAGCCGCAAAGCGGGCTTTACCGGCTACCGCAGCACGCTGGACTCCTTCACCCAGCTGTTCGATAAGCTGAAAGCGGAAAAAGTGATCCCTGAGTAAAAACCTGCAGGCGCCCTATCCGGCGCCTGTTTTGTTTCCGGCATATTTGATCATTCAGTGGAGGTTCAGAACCCATGGCGAGATGTTTCATTATCGGGGCTGCGGGCAAGGTGGGTGAGCAGCTGACCCGTCAGCTGAGCAGCAAGGGGCACAGGGTGACGGCACTTCACCGCAAACCGGAGCAGGCTGAGACGTTGCAGGCAGCAGGCGCAACGGCTGTGTCAGGCGACCTTCAGCAGCTGAGCGCGGCGGAGCTGGCACAGCTGATGGCTGAGCATGATGTCGTGGTGTTTACGGCGGGGGCCGGTGGTGCCGGGATCGCGCTGACCAATGCCATTGATGGTGAGGGGCTGACACTGGCCGTGGCGGCAGCAGAGCAGGCAGATGTTCCACGCTTTATGCTGGTTTCGGCTTTTCCCGATGCAGGTCGCGGCAAAACCCCTTCAGAGGGCTTTGAGAACTACATGCGGGTCAAACGACAGGCTGATGCTGAGCTGGTGGCGAGCCGCCTGGAGTGGGTGATCCTGCGCCCTGGCACGCTGACTGACGAAGCGGGCAGCGGACGGATTCATGCCGACCTGGCGATCCCCTATGGCGTGGTGCCGCGGGCAGATGTGGCGGCAACCCTGGTCGGGCTGATCGAACAGCCAGCCATTAAATATCAGATCATCGAACTGACTCAGGGCGACAGCCCGATCGATGAGGCGTTGCAGCGGTTGCAGCGTGGCTAAAAAGGCTTCGATAGCCTTTTTTGCAGACCGACGCTGAAGACAAAGCAGGGTGAATCTGACAGCAGTAAATTCGCTCAGGGCGTGGGGAACGGGGTCAGAGGAGGAAAGCGTCCCGCGCCAGGACGGCGCGGGCCGAGCGTGTCATGGATGACGGCTTTTGCGTCTTTCCGATCTGACCCCGTTCCCTGCGCAGGCTCGCTACCACAGCCAGATTTTCCTTTGAGATCTTCAAAAAAAAGCCCCCGAAATCGGGGGCTTTTACCGCATCTCTTACTTCACACATTTCGCGCAGTGCGCGCGCTCAATATGCTGGAAGAAGTCGTTACCTTTATCATCGACCAGGATAAAGGCCGGGAAGTTCTCGACCTCAATCTTCCAGATCGCTTCCATCCCCAGCTCCGGATACTCCACGCACTCCAGACTCTTAATACTCTGCTGCGCCAGCACCGCTGCCGGGCCGCCGATGCTGCCGAGATAGAAGCCGCCATGCTTGTGACAGGCATCCGTCACCTGCTGGCTGCGGTTGCCTTTTGCCAGCATGATCTTACTGCCGCCGTGTGCCTGCAGCAGATCCACGTAGGAGTCCATACGCCCGGCGGTGGTCGGGCCGAGTGAACCGGAGGCGTAACCTTCAGGCGTTTTGGCCGGGCCAGCGTAATAGACCGGATGATCCTTAATGTACTGCGGCAACCCTTCACCGTTATCGATACGCTCTTTGAGCTTCGCATGCGCAATATCACGCGCCACGATAATGGTACCGGTCAGAGACAGACGGGTAGAGACCGGGTAGGCGGAGAGCTGCGCCAGAATCTGCTCCATCGGACGGTTCAGATCAACCTGTAAGACTTCACCTTCGCCCTGCTGACGCAGCGCTTCCGGGATCAGTCGGCCCGGGTTGGCTTCCAGTTTCTCAATCCAGATGCCTTCGCGGTTGATCTTCGCCTTGATGTTACGGTCAGCGGAGCAGGAGACGCCCATGCCGACCGGGCAGGAGGCACCGTGGCGCGGCAGGCGAATCACGCGAATGTCGTGCGCGAAATATTTGCCGCCAAACTGTGCGCCCAGACCCAGCTTCTGCGCGGCTTCCAGCAGTTCCTGCTCCAGCTGCACATCACGGAATGCCTGACCATGTTCGTTGCCTTCGGTCGGCAGACCATCGTAGTAGTGGGTCGAGGCGAGCTTAACCGTCTTCAGCGTGCTTTCCGCTGAGGTGCCTCCGATAACAAATGCGATATGGTACGGCGGACAGGCGGCCGTGCCCAGGGTGCGCATCTTATCCACCAGGTAATTTTTCAGCTTGCCGGGACTCAGCAGTGCTTTGGTCTCCTGATAGAGATAGGTCTTGTTAGCAGAACCGCCCCCTTTGGCAATACAGAGGAATTTGTACTCGTCGCCATCCACGCTGTAGAGGTCAATCTGCGCAGGCAGGTTGGTGCCGGTGTTCACCTCTTTGTACATATCCAGTGCGGCGTTCTGGGAGTAGCGCAGGTTATCTTCGATGTAAGTGTTATAGATACCCTGCGACAGCGCGGCCTCATCCCCGCCGCCGGTCCAGACGCGCTGACCCTTTTTACCCATGATGATAGCGGTGCCGGTATCCTGACAGGTTGGCAGCACGCCTTTGGCGGCAATCTCAGAGTTGCGTAAAAACTGCAGGGCGACATATCTGTCGTTGTCGCTGGCTTCCGGGTCAGCAAGGATTGAGGCAACCTGCTGCTGGTGAGCCGGACGCAGCATAAAAGAGGCGTCGTGGAAGGCCTGCTGAGCCAGCAGCGTCAGCGCCTGCGGGTCAACTTTCAGGATCTCCTGACCTTCAAATTCGGCGACTGAGACATGCTCACGGCTCAGCAGATAGTATTCGGTTTCTTCGTGGGACAGCGGAAAAGGGTTCTGATAGACAAAAGGTTTGTTCGACATTTTTTCTCACTTAATGACCGGCTGAACCACCGCGAGCAGGCTGCGGGGCGCAACATCATAGGCGAATTAATCGTTTATTATGCTTCCCCGCCGCGGGTGCAGCGGGGAAGTGCAGGAATGGTATCTTATAACGCGTTGATCTGCATGTTGTATCCGTCAGAACATCCACACCATCCACGGATAGGCAATCACCATCATGGAGACCAGGAATATAGCGCCGAAGATGGTACCCAGACGCCAGTAGTCTTTAGTCGGCAGATAACCGCTGCCGTAGTAAATCGGACTTGGGCCGGTGCCGTAAGGGGTGATGATGCCCATCACACCCAGAGAGGTACAGAGCATCAGGCAGAAGACCGGCATATTGATGCCAGGAATCGAGGCGGCAATGGTCAGCATGGCTGGTAACAGCGCGGTGGTGTGCGCGGTGGTACTGGCAAACAGGTAGTGCAGCAGGAAGAAGGCGATTAACAGGACGACGGCTGAAATCTGCGGGTCGTAGCCCTGCAGCAGCATGCCACCTTCTTTACCTAACCAGGTGATGAAACCGACGCGAGCCAGACCGTCCGCCAGCGCCACCAGGGTAGCGAACCAGGCAAAGGTGTTCCAGGCGGGTTTATTGCTGGTGATATCGTTCCAGCTGAGCACTCCTGTCCATAACATCAGGACCACGACCAGCAGTGCCGCCAGGGCGGGCTCAATCCACGAGGTCGCGAAGATCCACATCAGCAGGGCGCAGACCACGAACACCAGCAGCAGGATCTCATTGCGGGTCAGTCTGCCCAGTTTCTCCAGTTCAGCCATTGCCCATTTTGGCACTTCATCGTTGATTTTGACTTCAGGCGGATAGAACCAGTAAGCCAGCAGCGGCATGGTCAGAATCAGCAGCAGACCCAGCGGCAGGAAGGCCAGGAACCACATGCCCCAGGAGATATCAAAACCGATGATGCTTTTCACCAGCGCCAGGGCCAGCAGGTTGGGTGCCAGTGCAGAGAGGAACATTGAGCTGGTGATACAGGCGGCGGTAATGGCGACCCACATCAGATAGGAACCGATTTTGCGGGCGCTTGGGTCATTCGGTTTAGAGCCGTAGAGCGGAGGCAGGTTGGCGATAATCGGATAGATGGTGCCGCCACTGCGCGCGGTGTTCGACGGGGTAAAGGGTGCCAGCAACAGGTCAGCAAAGGTGATGGCATAACCCAGCGTCAGGCTACGGCGACCCAGATATTTCACCAGGATCAGCGCCAGGCGACGCCCAAACTGCGTTTTGTCATACCCTGCGGCGAACATAAAGGCACCGAAGATCAGCCAGACCGTGGAGTTACCGAAACCGCTGACCGCCCACTTGAAGGATTCACTGGCGACTTTGAATTTCGGATTAGCCAGCTCTGCCGGGCTGAAAAGCAGGAACTGACTGAAGAGCGCGATGACGACAACGCCCGTCAGGCCGATCACGGCGCCGGGCAGGGGTTCAAAGATCAGGCCGACGATGACGCCGACGAAGATGGCGAAGAAGTGCCAGGCGTAGGGTTCAAGGCCCGCAGGTGTCGGCACCAGTAACAGCAGCACGGCCACCAGCACCGGCAGCGCCAGCATGATCGCTTTCTTTTTCCCCGCACCCGCAGGTGCGGCTTTTGGGGGTTCAGTTACAGCTGAGAGTGTTTTCATAGTGTTTTATCTGCAAGTTAAGAAGAATACGATTTGCGCCCCGGACCTTCACTGATGAATTTCGTTCTTATTCTTGATAGTGTGAATAAACCGCGATGCACTGATTTGTTTAATCCGCTGCCTGAGGATTGAGCAGCATTTTTAAAAGCCTGTAAATATGATGCGATTTCTGAAAATATAAATTTTGATCCAGATCAAAGAAATTAATTCATTATTCGCGATTTTTTAACATTTATTTTCTATTTATATTTCTGCCACCGGCATTCTGACACTTTTGTGAAGCGGGTCAACAAATGAGCAGGGCGGAAAAGCAGGAGGTTATCACATAACTTTCTGATAATGAATGATTTTATTTCAATGTAAACAAATGGTTGATTTTTGGTTACCCTTGATTAACAATAAATATAACTTTAGTTCCGCCATTCAGCAAATAAAAACTCCAGATGCTTTAAAAGTTAAATAAGTAAATTTATCGCTTACGTAAGCAAAGAAAGGCGTATATTAACTGCATGACATCGGACCACTTAATTAAGCGATAATTTGCGTCCGCTAAAAAATTTCCAGACTTTTAAATCTTGGAGTTTATCGCAATGAATACACTCACTCCCATCCTTAATCCACTGACCCTGCCAAATGGCGCCGTGTTAAAAAACCGACTGGTGATGGCCCCGATGACCACCTGTACCGGTTTCTATGACGGCACGGTCACCAGTGAACTGGTTGAATACTATCGCGCACGGGCAGGCAGCATCGGAACCGTGATTGTCGAGTGCTGCTTTATCGATAACCGCGGCCCGGCCTTTCCGGGTGCCATTGCTATCGACAGCGACAACAAAATCCCCGGTCTGAAACGCATTGCGGACGCGATCAAATCTGAAGGTTCTACCGCCATTTTACAGATCTATCACGGCGGCCGTATGGTCGAGCCGGAGCTGATTGGCGGGAAAACCCCGGTTGCGCCGAGCGCCATCGCGGCGCCGCGTGAAGGTGCCACCCAACCGCTGGCGCTCAGCGCTGAAGAAGTCGATACCATGATCACCAAATTTGGTGATGCAGTGAACCGTGCGATCAAGGCGGGTTTCGATGGTGTGGAAATTCATGGCGCCAATACCTATCTGATCCAGCAGTTCTATTCACCCAACTCTAACCAGCGCGATGACAAGTGGGGCGGCAGCCGCGACAACCGCGCTCGTTTCCCGCTGGAAGTGCTGGAAATCACCCACAAGATGGCGGAGCGCTTCGCCCACAACTCCTTCATCATCGGCTATCGCTTCTCGCCTGAAGAGATCGAAGTGCCCGGCATTCGCTTTGACGACACCCTCTATCTGCTGGAAAAACTGGCCGCGCGTGGCCTGGATTATGTCCACTTCTCTGTGGGCCAGCTGCTGCGTCCGTCGATTGTGGATACCCAGGACCCGACGCCGCTGATCGAGAAGTACCTCGCCATGCGGTCGCCTGAACTGGCAAAAGTGCCGGTGATTGGCGTCGGCGGCGTTATAAACCGGGCCGATGCCGAGATGGCGCTGGAAAAAGGCTACGATCTGGTGGCGATTGGTAAAGCCTGTATCGCCTACCCGAACTGGGCTGACCGGATCATCAACAACGAGCACCTTGAACTCTATATCGACAGCAACAAACGCGAAGAGCTGCAGATCCCGGAACCGCTGTGGCGCTTCTCGCTGGTCGACGCGATGATCCGCGACATGAGCGAATCGGGCCGTAAATACAAAGCGGGCGTTTATCAGGAAAAAGTGGAAGCAGAAGCGCTGAAGCTGAAAATCAACGTGACGCTCGACACGGACCGTATCACCGACATTTCACTGGTGCCGGATGACACCCTGGATGTCGATTTCACCACCACGTTTGAAAGCCTGCGTAACCGCATTCTGGTAGCGAACAGCCCGCACGTCGACGCCATTACCGGCGCAACCACCCAGAGTGAGGCGCTGAAAAAAGCGGTTTCACGCGCCATGACCACCTCCAGCAAAGCGCATGTGATTGAAGAGGGGGGCAACCCGAATGCACCGCAGAATTACGATGTGGTGATTGTCGGCAGTGGCGGGGCAGGTCTGGCTGCGGCGATTCAGGCGCACGACGAGGGCGCTCGCGTCGTCATCATCGAGAAGATGCCGACCATCGGGGGTAACACCATCAAGGCGTCGGTCGGTATGAATGCTGCCGAAACCCGCTTCCAGAAACTCAAAGGCATCGAGGACAGCAAAGAGCTGTTCTATGAAGAGACGCTGAAGGGCGGTCAGTTCAAAAACAACCCGGTGCTGCTGCGTGAGTTTGTGGATCTGGCACCGGAAGCGATCGAATGGCTGGCTAACCACGGCATCGAACTCAACGACATTACCATTACCGGCGGGATGAGCATTGACCGGACTCACCGTCCGGCTGACCGTTCCGCGGTGGGGGGCTTCCTGATCAGCGGTCTGGTGAAAAACATCAACAGCCGTAACATCGAAGTCCTGCTGGAGACCTCGGTCGCAGAAATCCTGTATGAAAATGGCGCGGTCACCGGCGTGAAGGTGGTCGATGAATACAACGACAGCCGCATCCTCTACGCGAAAAGCGTGATTGTGGCGACCGGCGGATTCAGTGCCAACCGCGAGCTGGTGGTGAAATACCGTCCAGAACTCGATGGCTTTGTCACCACTAACCATAAAGGCGCTACCGGCAGCGGGATTGCGATGCTGGAGAAAATCGGCGCGGGCACGGTGGATATGGGTGAGATCCAGATTCACCCAACGGTGGAGCAGACCACCTCTTATCTGGTCTCTGAATCCATTCGCGGCGGCGGTGCTATCCTGGTCAGCCAGGCGGGCAAGCGCTTCTATAATGAAATGGAAACCCGCGACAAAGTCTCGGCGCAGATTATCGCCCTGCCTGAGAAGAGCGCCTGGATTGTGTTTGACGAACAGGTGCGGATGAATAACAAAGCGGCCGACGAGTATATCGCTAAAGGCTTTGTCATCAGCGCGCCTACCGTGGCGGAGCTGGCGGTGAAACTTAACATGGGCGAACATCACACCCTGGAAGCGACACTGGCCCGTTACAACAACTTTGTTATCCAGCAGAAAGATGAAGATTTTGGTCGTCAGACCGCGCTGCGTCACCCGCTGAGTGAAGGCCCCTTCTACGCGATTCGTATCGCGCCGGGTGTTCACCACACCATGGGGGGCGTGACCATCGACACCACGACAGCGGTGCTGGACACTCAGAAACAGGTGATCAACGGTGCCTGGGCCTGCGGTGAGGTGGTTGGCGGTATCCACGGCGCAAACCGTATCGGCGGGAACGCCGTCGCCGATATCATCATCTTTGGTATTCTGGCCGGTGGTAACGCCGCCGCTTACGCCCGACGTTAACGGTCCTCTCCGGCATCCGCCTCTGGCGGGTGCCGGTTTTCCCATTCTGAAGCAGAGTCGCCTATGTTAACTGAAGCGCGTGTCTATGCTTACTCCGCCGTCCTGATGGGGTCACCCATCCTGCTCAAACTCTTCGAAGACAATCAGACCCTCGCCGCACAGGTTTTCCGGCTCATCAGACAGCAGGAGAATCTCTTCACCGTGAACCGCGCCGCCTCTGAGGTGATGGCGATCAACCATGCGGCAGGGCAGCATCCGGTGGTGGTCAGCCAGCCGGTGTTCGATCTTATCGCCTGCGCGCATGCGGTGAGCCTGCTGCCCGACAGCCTGTTTAATCTGGCGATCGGTCCACTGGTGAAGTGCTGGAAAATCGGCTTTCAGGGGCACAGCGTGCCGTCACCAGCGGAGCTTCAGGCTCGCAGGGCGCTCATCGATCCCCATGAGGTCATGCTTGACGCCGACGGCCGCAGCGTAATGCTGGCCAGACCGGGCATGGAGATTGACCTGGGGGCCATCGCCAAAGGTTATATCGCCGATCTTGTGCAGGCTTTTCTGCGCCAGCAGCAGGTCAGCCATGCGCTGATCAATCTGGGCGGCAACGTGCAGACCGTGGGGGCACCCCCTGATGAACAGGGCTGGGCAATCGGCCTGAAAAAACCGTTTGGCGCAGCCGACGAGCTGATCGGCGTGATTGGCGTGAACAATCGCTCCGTAGTGACATCCGGCATCTATGAACGTTACTTCGAGCTGAACGGGATCTGTTATCACCATATTCTGGACCCGCGTACCGGGTATCCGCTGGATAACGAACTGCTGAGCGTTACCGTCATTTCTGACCGGTCGCTGGATGGCGATATCTACACCACGCTGCTGTATGGTCTGGGCGTGGAACAGGGCATTGCCTGTCTGGCGGACAAACCGGGTATTGAAGCCCTGTTTGTGACCCGCGACAGGCGGGTCATCTGTTCGTCACAACGTCACTTTTCGTTTCAGCTGCTGGATGACGATTACCGGCTGGTTCACTGACAGTACTGTTTGAGCAGGGTGTGATATTCCGGCTGCAGGCGGTAGCGGTAAACCGGGCGACCGGTGACGCCATAGTGAATGCTGGTGAACAGAATATTGATCTGCGCCAGCCAGATGAGGTATTTGCGGCAGGAGACGCGGGAGATATTCACCTCGGTTGCCAGCTCGTCGGTCGAGAACTCGGTACCCGGATGGGCGTCGATCCACAGGCAGAGCGTCCGCAGCGTCTGCGGCGTCAGTCCCTTCGGCAGGCGTTTCTGTTCGCTGGCCCCCGGCGGGTTGCCATGCAGAAGCTGGTCCACGTCTGACTGCTGGTAAAACTGATGATTATCCATCAGCGACTTCTTCTGTCGCCAGCCGGTGAGCGCCTCTTCAAACCGGGCAAACTGGAAAGGTTTGATCAGGTAATCGACCACCCCGTAGTTAAGTGAGGTTTTGATGGTGGCGGCATCGGCAGCAGACGAGATAATAATCACGTCAACAGGACGGCCTGCGCTGCGCAGCTCCGGGAGCAGGTCGAGGCCGTTTTCCTGCTGCATATAGATATCCAGCAGAATCAGATCCACCTGTGGCTCGGCCTGGGCCAGCCGCTCTTTCGCCTGCTGTAACGTCGAGGCCGTTCCGCAGCAGGTAAATCCCGGGATCTGCCCGATGTAGCAGCGGTTCAGCTCCGCGACCATGGCGTCATCATCGACAACTAACACATTAATCATTGGGTAATCATTCCTCTCTCCCACGGAAGTTGTACTAAGAATTGGGTAAAGACGCCGGGTTCTGACTCGACGCTGACGCTACCCCCCAGGCTTTCGGTCTGCTGTCTGACCAGAAACAGTCCGACACCGCGATCCTCACCCTTTGTGGAGACGCCCCGTTCAAAGATGGTGTTCAGCTGCGCGGCATCAATACCGGGACCATCATCACTCACTTCGCAGGCTAACCAGCCATTCTGATAGTGCAGCATGAGGTGGATTTCACCCTCAGTCTCCGGGTCCAGCGCCTCAAGCGCATTCTCAATTAAATTGCCCAGCACCGTAATCAGCACCGCGCTCTGCTCCTCACTGCCGCAGTCGGGCAAAAAACTGGCCTCATCGATAATCAGCTGATGGCCCTCATCGGTAACCCGGTTGATTTTACTGAGCAGGAAACCGGCAATGATCGGCGATTTGATCTTCTGCAGCAGTGAACCGATCTCCGTCTGATAGGCGTTGGCGGTTTTGAGAATGTACTCTTCCATCTGCGCATAGTTTTTCATATGCAGCAGGCCCAGAATGACATGCAGCTTATTCATGAATTCATGGGACCGCTCACGCAACGCATCCACATAGTTTACCATGCCGTCCAGACGCTGCATCAGCTGGCTGATCTCGGTTTTGTCCCTGAAGGTGGTCACCGCCCCGATAATCCGGTCACGGCTGCGCACCGGTACGGTGTTGGTGATCAGGATGCGATTTCCCAGCGTCAGCTCTTCATCATACCAGGCTTTCCCCGCATGCAGCGCATCCTGCTGGTGGCGGTGCATCACGCTCTCTTCAGCAATCAGATCGCCGCTGGCTGGCGTTTTCTGTGTGGTCTCATGCAGCAGTTGCTGCGCGGCCTGATTGATCAGGCTGACGCGGGAGTGATCGTCTACCGCGATCACCCCCTCTTTGATGGAGTTAAGAATGGCCTGGCGCTGCTCAAACAGGCTGGAAATCTCGTGTGGCTCCAGACCCAGCAGGATGGTTTTCAGCCGCCGGACCAGAATCAGGATACCCAGCAGCCCGACCACGCCGCCAAACAGGCTGGTCCAGACGATGTTCCAGCGGCTTTTCGCAATCTGCGCCGCCACATCATTCAGCGCAATGCCGATCGCCACCACGCCGATCTGCTGATGCTGCGCGTTAAACACCGGCGTAAAGACCCGTAACGCTTCCACCAGCACACCATGATTGACCGCCACATTCTCCCGACCGCTCAGGGTGGGATAGATATCGTTACCGACAAAGTGCTTGCCGATCACCGCAGCATTGGGATGCGAAAAGCGAATGCCGCGCATATCCGTCACCACTACAAACAGCAGGCCGTTGCGTTTACGCGCCGCCTCGGCCAGCGGCTGGATCTGGCTGCTGCCGTCAGGCAACAGCAATCCCCGCTGAATTTCCGGGCTGTCCGCCAGCGTTCGGGCGACCGCCATCGCCTTATCTTTCAGGTGCGACTGGGCAAAGTTATCGATCTGAACGAAATAGAGCAGATGGACAGCCAGCAGTACGGTGAAGATAACCGCGGTCATCATCAGTGTGGTCAGGGTACTGAGTTTCATGGGTCGTTTCGTCACGGCGTGTCGGTTCTGTGGTTGGCTTGTCATAGGCTTTCAGTACGGATGGGAGATCGCCGGGAAACATACGCTAACTCGCCGCATCAGTACAGTTTTAGCGGCCTGACCGCCGTCGGTTTCAGTAAGAATATTTGTGTTAGGGGATTGTATAATTCAAAGGACACCCTTAATGTGTGGTTAAAATAATCGCTCAATAAAGTAAGCCTTTTGTAATTAAATTAAGGCTAAATTGCTATTTTTAATTTTATAACTAATTTCGCATTAACTCGTAAATAACATTATTTTAAACTTTGAGGACTTTTTTTAACCAGTACGGTCCGAGCTGTAGATTAAAATGATGAATTCACAAAAAGTTATTCCCGCGCTGTCTCTTGCGGCCCTGTTAGTTTCATCCGCACTTCACGCTGAAACCTCACCAGAAAAAACCGATGTTCTGTTAATTGGCGGCGGCATCATGAGCGCCTCCATGGGCACCATGCTGGAAGAGCTGCAGCCTGGCTGGAAACAGATCATGGTTGAGAAGCTGGATGGCGTGGCGCTGGAATCCTCAAACGGCTGGAACAACGCCGGTACTGGTCACTCTGCCAATATGGAGCTGAACTACACGCCTGAGCGTAAAGATGGCTCTATCGACGTGTCCAAAGCGCTGGAAATTAACGAAGCCTTTATGGTTTCACGCCAGTTCTGGACCGCACAGGTTAAAGAGGGCGTGATGCACGATCCGCGCTCTTTCATCAACTCTACACCACACATGAGCTTCGTCTGGGGCGACAACGTCGACTTCCTGACCAAGCGCTATGCTGCACTGCAGAAAACCGCGCTGTTCCAGGGCATGAAATTCTCCACCGATCACAAGCAGATCGAACAGTGGGCGCCGCTGGTTATGGAAGGTCGTGATCCGCAGCAGAAAGTCGCGGCAACCTGGACCCCGGTCGGCACCGATGTTAACTACGGTGAAATTACCCGTCAGCTGATCGGCAGCCTGAAGAAGAATAACAACTTCCGTCTGGAAACCTCCTCTGAAGTTACCGAGTTCAAGCGCAACGGCGACAACTCCTGGCACGTCACCATTAAAGATGTCAAAAATGGCAGCGAGCGCGCGGTCGATGCGAAATATGTCTTTATCGGTGCCGGTGGCGGCGCGCTGAAGTTACTGCAGAAAACCGGCATTCCGGAAGCGGACAACTACGCTGGCTTCCCGGTTGGCGGCTCGTTCCTCGTGACCGAAAACAGCGCAATTGCGAATCGTCACCTGGCGAAAGTCTATGGTCAGGCTTCAACCGGTGCACCACCGATGTCTGTTCCGCATCTGGATACCCGTTATCTGGATGGCAAGCGCGTCGTGCTGTTCGGACCGTTTGCGACCTTCTCTACCAAGTTCCTGAAAAACGGCTCGCTGTTTGACCTGCTGAGCACCACCACGACCCATAACATCGTGCCAATGACCGATGTCGGTATCGATAACTTTGACCTGGTGAAATACCTGATCGGTCAGGTGATGCTGAGTGATGAAGATCGATTCGACGCGCTGAGAGAGTACTATCCGGACGCGAAGAAAGAGGACTGGAAACTGATTCAGGCCGGTCAGCGTGTTCAGATCATCAAGAAAGATGCTGAGAAAGGTGGCGTGCTGAAACTGGGTACAGAAATTGTGACCGATCAGCAGAAAACTGTCGCAGCCCTGCTGGGTGCCTCGCCTGGCGCGTCAACCGCTGCTCCTATCGCGTTAAGCGTGATGCAGAAACTGTTCCCGGAAGAGTTTAAGTCAGCAGAATGGCAGGCCAAGATCCACAAAATGATCCCTGGTTATGGCCAGAAGCTGAACGACAACGTGCCGTTGCTGCAGCAGGTGTGGAATGACACTGCGGCAACCCTGCAGCTGACCACGCCGCCTGTGATCAACATGGATGGCAAATCAGCACCGGCGCCAGCGGCTCAGCCTGAGCAGGCAGCGCCTTCAGCCAAACACGACATGGCGCTGTAATCGCGTCCTGATGTGAAAAGCCCGCGCGGGTGACCCTGCGCGGGCTTTTTTATTGCGTGCTGTTCAGTGCTTCAGGCTGACGGCTTGCCGCGTGACGGGTTCCCGGCAGGCGAGCAGTTGTGTTTAGTGTCAACTAAAGCGGGTGTTTTAAGGCTTGTGGTGGTTTCAGGTAATGGATGTCTGATTTGAGCGAGAAGCGGAGGTCAGGTGTTTCGCTCAAAACAAGTGTTGTCATTGCAGACATAGCAGTCTTTTAATCCAGGTGAAACGGGTCAATTTAATTGTTCGCGGAAGTCAGGTATAGTTGTAAACTAGATTAAATATGTATCTGGTAAAGGAAATTTGTATGCAGGAAAGAATTCAAAGTGCGACATCTTTTGTGGAATCATATATTCATCGACTCCCCCACGAGAATCATAAAAGACGTCAGTGTTTCCTGCTTTTTCTTACCGGCATCATTTGTTGCGTTGGTGGGGTTGGTTGGTCTGGTGCTTATATTTATAATGATAAACCATATCTGGCCGCAATATGTTCATCTGTTGTCATGCTAGGAATTTATTCATTATATACAGCATATAACGGACTTCGAAAAAGAGATGTCTCTATATTTTGCCATCTTATTCTTTTCATTTGCATAATTATCTCCCTTACTGATTATCCACTGGTTAATATCCCTCGTTCATCTCATACATATTTGCTGGTTTATTCAATAGGTGGGTTGTTATTTCTCAGGAATGAATCTGCTTATTTTAAAAACTTTATCCCACTATTCAGTCTGTTGCTTTACTTCACCTTTTCCGTCTCTGATATTAGCTTTACCTCTGAAAAATTTCATCCTCCCGTGTCGATAATGATCAATGGCGTATATGTTAACTATGGTCTTTGCCTTCTTCTGATATCTGGTATTCTTGTTATATATCGTAGTGATTATTCTAATGAGAAATATATTGAATTAGCGCTGACTAAGGCAATGATAAAGAAAGAATTATTTGTCTGCTATCAGCCACAGATAGATAATAACGGACATATTCGATCAGCAGAAGCGCTACTAAGATGGAAGCACCCGACTAAAGGTTTTATACCGCCTGATAGTTTCATCCCCGTAGCTGAAGCTTCAGGGCTAATTATACCTTTAGGGTATTGGGTTCTGGAACAGGTCTGCAGAGATATGCGGGCAATGAATAGTCATAACATTAATATTAAAGTATCTGTTAATTTAAGCCCTTTACAGTTAATGGAGCCAGATTTTGATTATAATACCCAAAATATACTTGGCAAAGAATTAATATCATTCAAAGACATAACTCTGGAAATCACTGAAAGTACATTTCTTTACGATAAGAAAAAAGTAGCCATCATTATGAATGATCTTTCAAAAAAAGGAGTGTCATGGTCTCTTGATGATCTCGGTTCTGGTTATGCCTCACTCAATGTTTTGAACGAAATGCCATTCGATGAAGTCAAAATAGACAGAGCGCTTTTGAAAAATGGAATTAATAATTCGAAGAACATTATAATTATAGAGAACGTAATTGAAATGGCAGAAAAAACTGGAATGAGCGTTGTTGTAGAGGGGGTTGAAACTGAAGAGGTCGCACAGATCTTATTTAACATGGGAAATGTTATCCTGCAGGGCTTTCATTACTCCAGACCATTACCTGTTGACGAATTTATTGAATTTATGAAGACGAAACATCAAATCAATGTTTTCAATTAATGTAACATCTCTATGATATACCCTGTCTGTCATTTTCGCGTGACGGCCCGGAAAGTGCTATATGTACCCGTATTAAACAAACTCTTCGTTTTTTAATGTCACTCTTCTTACCTTCATTTTCAGGAAATGGCTGACATTGCTTTTATAGTGTTCTACTGGTTCAGGCATTAAATTGACACAACACCTGTTGAGCTGCTCCCCGCAGATTAATTCATCCCGATGTCAGCAATGTCCGCTTCTGACACCAGGCGGACGTGCCCCCGTTTCAACGCGATTGCCCCAGGCTAAACAGCGAACCGGCAACACTCCCCAACGGGCATATCATGTTCGCGAGCGCCGCTGCTGCCCTGAAAACTTTATCAGCCGCCAGCCATCATTAGCGTGCCCCCGCAGCAACCGGGTCATGCATAAACTGAAATCGATCAGGCGCTGTCAGAAAGGGGACTTGCGACGGCTCGTGGCCTGGTCTTTAAGCGGAAAGTAGGGCGCGCTTAAATGAGAAAATATGCGCACGTGCGGCTTCGGCTGCACGTTGCGTATCGCCTGATTCCAGCGCGGCAATGATTTCATTATGCTCAGCGATCACTTCATCCATATGCGCCACGTTGGAAAGAGTGGTGGCCCAGAAGCGCTGCGCTTGTGCATGAATCACGCTAAGGATATCGGCAAGATGGCGATTACCGGCAATCTCGGCCAGGACCTGATGAAACTCGCGATCCAGCAGCATCATCTGTTCGCGGCTGCGTAACTGGCTCGCCTCATCAATTTGCTGATTAAGATGACGCAGACGCTCAAGCTGCGCATCCGTTACCTTCTGGCTGCCAAGCTCAACACAGAGCGTTTCATTTACCAGCCGTACTTCAATCAACTCCAGTGCGTCATCAATCGATAATGGCGCCACCATGACACCTTTACGCGGGATAATTTGCAGTAAACCTTCGGTTGCGAGGCGATGTACCGCCTGATTAACCGGTGTGCGGCCTATCGCCAGATCATCCATCACCTGAGCGGTATTAAGGTATTCGCCAGGTTTGTAACGCAACGTAATGAGCTTGTGCCTGAAAGCCAGATAGGCTTGTTCATTAAGAGAAAGGCTTTTATCTGCACTGCCTGGGTTCACATTTTTCGCCACTGATTCACTCATCACCACGTTCCTTTTTTACCTGTAAGACATCTTACACAAAAATCTGGCATGAAAATCGCTAGTTTAAAATTACTGTGAAATTTCACTGTGATTTTCAACCGGAGGTTTTCTCATGCAGTTGCGATTCTCTACGGGCGACAAAGCCGCGACCACACTGAACGTGGACATTACGCATTTCATTATTGCTGGCTGGGCCGGCCGCGATAAGGAAGCCGTATTGCACCATATTCGTGAATTAGAAGCCCTCGGTGTGCCCGCACCCGGTGCAGTACCGCTTTTTTACCGGGTTGCGGTTAATCAGCTCAGCCAGCAATCAGAGCTTGAAGTGGTAGGCGAGCAGACCTCCGGCGAAGCCGAACCCTTCGTTTTCTCGCATCGCGGCGAATTGTGGGTGTCCCTCACGTCTGATCATACCGACCGCCATCTGGAAACTTTTAGCGTCGCGCTCTCTAAGCAGGCGTGCATCAAGCCGGTTGCCAGCGCCGCGTGGCGCATGAGCGACGTTACCGAACACTGGGATGTGCTTGAACTCAGCTCATGGATTAAAGAGCAGGGTAAATGGGTCATCTATCAACAGGGCACGCTGGCCTCACTGCTGACACCACAGGATTTGCTCGCGCGCTATTTTGCTGGCGGTGTCGTGGAAGAGGGCGTTGCTATGTCCTGCGGCACGCTGGGCGCCATTGGCGGCATCCGGCCATCCAGCCAGTTCCGCATGGCGCTGCATGACCCGGTGCTTAATCGCACGCTGGAACACACTTACACCACCGGCGCGCTGCCGGTGGTGGCATGAGGAGAGCGCCGATGACCACACTCTGGCAAGCCAGTCAGCAGTTGCAGAGCGGCGATGCTCTGCCCGAAGCCTTTACTGAATCCGCGTTGCAGGCCGCGCAGGATCCTGAACAACAGGGGGCACTGGTGTTCACGCAACGCTACGCCGCGTCTTGTAGCGCGGCAAACGCCCGCTGGCAGGCAAAGCAGGCGCTAAGTCCCATCGATGGACTGCCAGTCAGCATTAAAGATCTGTTCGATGTCGAGGGAGAGGCGACCAGGGCCGGGTCACGCTTACTGGCCGATGCGCCCGTGGCGGCTGCCAATGCCAGCGTCGTCGATAAGCTACTGCTGGCGGGCGCCGCCATCGTTGGTAAAACCACGATGACGGAGTTCGCTTTTTCCGGCTTAGGCATCAATCCCCATTACGGCACGCCAGTCAATCCGTGGCAGCGCGAACAGCAGCGTATCCCCGGCGGATCGTCCTCTGGCGCGGCCGTGGCGGTTGCTGAGGGCATGTGTCTGGCTGCTGTTGGCACCGATACCGGCGGTTCGGTGCGGATCCCTGCTGCACTCTGTGGCCTGACCGGCTTCAAACCCACGGCAAAGCGCATCAACCAGCGGGGAACGTTGCCGCTTTCGACCTCACTCGACAGCATCGGGGTGATCGCGGACGACGTACGCAGCTGCTGGCTGCTGGATAGCGTCATTGCCGATCGGCCGCTGGCGTTACAGTCGCTGGATGTGCGAAACGCGCGCTTTGCTGTGCCACAAACGCGCGTACTGGATGGTCTGGATCAGCATGTGGCGCAGGCCTGGCAGCATGCCATCACGCTTCTGAAGCAGGCGGGTGCGATGGTTACCGACATCACGTTGCCTGAGCTGGATGAGCTGAATGCTATGAATGCGCGTGGCGGCATTACGGCTTATGAAGCCTGGCAATGGCATAAAAAAAGCGCGCAGGCACACCCTGAAGCTTACGATCCCCAGGTGCTGGTGCGCATCCAGCGTGGCAGCCATCTCACCGTGCAGGATGCCACCGAGCTCTACCAGCAGCGTGCTGCATGGCAACAGCGCATCAACGCAGCGCTAGGGGATTTTGATGCGTTACTCATGCCAACCGTTCCGCTTGTCGCGCCCACTATCGCGTCACTCAGTGATGCGCAGCGCTATATGGAGATCAACGCGCTGATGCTGCGCAACCCCAGCATTATCAACATGCTGGACGGCTGTGCGCTCTCTTTACCCTGCCATCAACCGGGCTCTGCTCCGGTTGGCCTGAGCCTTGCTTCGACTCATGGTGATGACGCCCGCTTAATCAGCTGGTCGCTTGCCGTGGAAACTGCCCTTAACCGGAGATCCTGATGATGACTCAACCCCACGGCATGCTGTATGTCGCCACCAACATTGGCGCTGAAGATGAGGCTGACTTTAACCAGTGGTATGACCATGAACACGTAGAGGAGCGTGTAGCCATTACGGGATTCCTGAGCGGTACACGCTATCAGGCAGTTAACGCTGAGTATCAATATCTCGGTTTATATGAAACCGACTCGCTGGACGCTTTTACCAGCGCCGATTATCACGCCGCATTCACGCACCAGACGGCATGGTCGGTGCAGAATCTGCAAAGAATGGTTAACCCCATGCGCCGGGTGAGCACGGTCGTGCACAAGCATGGCAAAGGCACGGGCAATCAGTTAGCGGTGTTGACGCTGCAGGCGATCGATGGCAGTGCGCTAAGCGCCTGGCAGCAGCAGATAAGCCAGACACCGGGCTACATCTCCTCCTGCGTCCTGATGCCAGACAGCGTCCTGAGTTCGCCGTTACCGAAGGAAAGCCAGGATCAGCGGAAAATGCAGCCGATGCTGTTGATTCATTGCAGCGATGCACGGAGCTGCGATCGCCTCGCTGCGGCCGCGGCACAGCTGTTTGCGGGAGAGATACAGCGTTATGCCCTCAACTGGCAGTTAACAAAACAGGAGCTGACCCATGGCTGATACCGATTCTCTGCAACATGCAGCAGGCGCCGTGCGCACCAAATCGAAGACCGGGCGTCTGGCTGCGGCCAGTTCGATTGGCACCGCGCTTGAGTGGTACGACTTTACCGTTTACAACATCATGGCCGCGCTGGTGTTTAACCATATCTTTTTCCCCAGCTTCGATCCGCTGGTCGGCACCATTCTGGCGTTTTCGACCTACGCGGTAGGCTACATTTCACGTCCGCTGGGGGGCTTTGTGTTCGGCCACCTTGGCGATGTCGCGGGGCGCAAAGCGGTGTTGATCATCACGCTGGTGATAATGGGCGTGACCACGGCGCTAATGGGCCTGCTGCCGGGCTATGCCGTCTGGGGCATCTGGAGTCCGGTTCTGTTAGTCGCACTGCGGTTTGTGCAGGGCATCGCGCTGGGCGGCGAATGGGCAGGGGCCGTGTTGTTATCGATGGAGCATGGCGACGCGAATAAACGCGGGCGTAACGCCTCCTTTGCGCAGGTTGGTCCATCCTGCGGCACGCTGATCGGCACGGGCTTTATTACGCTGGTCACGGTGATGATGAGCGCCGATCAGTTTCAGGCGTGGGGCTGGCGCATTCCGTTCCTGCTAAGCCTGGTACTGGTCATATTTGGCCTGTGGCTGCGTCGCGGTGTGGAAGAGACACCCACCTTTGTCGCAATGCAGGAACAGGAGAAAACCACGCACACCCCGTTAAAAGAGGTTTTCGTAAACTATCCGAAACAGCTTTTTATTGCCGGAGGATCGCGTATCGGCTCTGATGTCCTTTACGCGCTGGTGGTCGTTTTTACGCTGACCTACGTCACCACCGTGCTGCAATTACCGCGACCGCTGGCGTTAATGGCTACAATGCTGGGCGCAATAGTTAACGCGATTACGGTGCCGATGTTTGGCGCGCTTTCAGACAGGTGGGGACGACGCCCGGTTTATATTACCGGCGCGCTGCTGGCGATTGTATGGTCATTTCTGTTCTTTGTGCTGCTTGATAGCGCGCATCCGGTATTGATCGTGCTGGCGGTGATTGGCGGTTTGCTGATCCATGCGATGATGTACGGGCCGCAGGCCGCGTTTGTCACTGAGCAGTTTCCGGGACATGTGCGTTACGCGGGTTCATCCCTGGCCTATACCCTGGCGGGCATTGTCGGCGGGGGCTTTGCGCCTCTGATCATCACCACGTTATTTAAAGAAATGGGCAGCACGCTGTGGGTCTCTTTGTACGTCAGTCTGGCACTGGCGATTACGCTATTCGCGTTGTGGAAAGCCAGAGAGACTGCTCATCGTCAGGATTAAGATTGGCAGGGCGAAGGATTGCCCTTGTCCGGGCTATCGCTGAACGTAATGCTGCGCATAATGTTCACCCGCGGGCTTGTTAATGCCGGGATGTGCAGCATCAGTAACAACAGTGGATAAGCTCAGACTCACCCCGGTTATGCTTAAGAGAAACAAGTGTGCTGCGTTACGCTTTTAGCGAGGCGAGATAGAGCGCTTCCACTTCCGCCCGCGCCCAGGGGGTGCGTCGCAGAAACTTCAGGCTCGATTTCACGCTGGGATCGTTTTTAAAGCAGTTGATGTTGACCCGATTTCCCAGTTCCGCCCAGCCATACTGCGCGACTAAATGGTTGATCTGCATCTCCAGGGTGACGCCGTGCAGAGGATCTTTTGAGGTGTGCGCGTTCATTATCTTTTCGCCTGATTCAGTCAATGGCGCACATCCTGACAACGGTAAAGCGGATGTGCAAGGGCTGAGGATGAAAAAGGTCTGTCGCACCGTGCTATCACCCTTTTTTCTGTGTACGCGCTAACGTGACGGGCAGAAGCGTGCGCAGCCGGGCAGCAGTTGTGCTAATCATAAGCGACCCATGATTGACTGAGGATCGCCTGCCATGTCCGCTTCCGATACTGATCTGCTCAGCTCCCCCCGCCGCAAACGTGCCCTGATTGCCGGTTCGGTCGGAAATTTCATTGAATGGTATGAGTTTGCCGTTTATGGCTTCCTGGCTACCCTGATTGCGGAGAACTTCTTCCGGCTTCAGGGCGAATCCGCGCTGACCGGTATCCTGCTGACCTACGCCTCTTTTGCCATCGCCTTTTTCTTCCGTCCGCTTGGCGCCGTGCTGTTTGGCCGGATGGGCGACAGGATTGGGCGCAAGCCTACCCTGATTTTTGTGCTGATCATGATGACGCTGGCCACCGCGGCTATCGGCCTGGTGCCGACCTATGCCCAGCTGGGCGTGCTGGCTCCCCTGATCGTTACCGGGCTGCGTATTCTGCAGGGGCTGTTTGCCGGAGGCGAGTATGGCGGGGCGGTGTCGCTGATGACCGAATTTGCTCCGCCCGGCAGGCGTGGCCTGTATGGTGCCTGGCAATCCTTTACCGTTGCGCTGGGATTGCTGGCGGGTGCAGCGATTGTTGCGCTGCTTTCGCGGCTGCTGACGCCGGAAGAGATGCAGAGCTGGGGCTGGCGCATCCCGTTCTTTGTTGCCCTGCCGCTGGGGGGCATCGCGCTCTGGCTGCGGGCTGGCATGGAGGAGACTCCGGCGTTTATCCGGCAGCAGACGCGGCCCCGCGAAAAAGTGACCGCCAGCCTGAGTGACACCCTGAAAACGATTCTGCTCGGCATCTGCCGGCTGATGGTGTGGTCGGCGGCCGGGTACACCTGGCTGGTGATCATGCCGACCTACCTGCAGGCCTCACTGCACACCGGCTTTAATGAGGCGCTGCTAATTGCGGTGATTTCGAACCTCGGTTTTGCCGTCACGATTATTCCGGCGGGAATGCTGAGCGACAGGATAGGCCGCCGGACGGTGATGGTCTCGGCGGCGATCCTGCTGCTGGTGCTCTCTCTGCCGCTGCTCAACCTGTTGCAGGCTGAGAACACCGCAACCGGGCTGAAAGGGCTGGTGGTCTTTATCGCAGGGGGTGTGGTGGGCCTGCTGGCCGGGCCGGGACCGGCGATGCTGTCAGAGATGTTTCCGACGCGGGTGCGTTATACCGGTCTGGGCCTGGCCTATTCACTCTCTAACGCGCTCTTCTCCGGCTGTGCCGGTCTGATCATCACCGGGCTGATTAAAGAGACGGGCAATCCCGATATTCCCGCCTGGTATGTCATGGCGACCGCACTGGTCAGTATTGTGGCGCTGATAACGCTGAACAAAGACGATCATAAGCGAGCGCTGGATGAGGGGTGACCGCAGGCTCAGCGCCCGGAGGGGGCATTCAGGCTGAAAATCTGATCGCGGTTGTGAACCTTGGTCCCGTGACTATCGGCGATCAGGATGATGGCGGCCATCGCTAACGCCAGAAGGAGGATGAAGATTTTACGCATGATAGTAAATGTGTATTCCTGACAGTTCAGTGAGGTCTGATACCGGGGCCGTAACGGCTGACCAGCTCGGCTTTAATTACAACACCCATAGAGAGTGCCTGATGGCGGGATCGCATTCTTTGATCCTGATACTGAATTGACCGGAAAGCGGGAAAAGAGGGAAACAGCGGCATAAAAAAAGGGCGCCTTCAGGCGCCCTTCAGAGTTTTAGCAGAACCGTTAAACCAGCTGCTGAGCCGTGGTTTCTACCAGCGTCAGCAGGATTTTAATGTCTTCCAGCGTCACGGTCGGGTTGAGCAGCGTCATCTTCAGACAGGTCACGCCATCGTGCTCGGTCACGCCGACGTTAGCACGGCCCGACTCCAGCAGGGCATCCCCGATACGCTGGTTCAGCAGCGCGATATCCGCGTCGCTGAGGTGCACCAGATGCGCCGGACGGTAGCGGAACAGCACGCTTGCCAGCTGCGGCTTCATTACCAGCTCCAGCGCCGGCTGCGCATCCACATATGCTGCCACGTGCTGTGCCAGCGTCACACCATGGTCGATGATGGCGGCATACTGTTTCTGACCCAGGGCTTCCAGACCCATCCACAGTTTCAGTGCATCAAAACGGCGGGTGGTCTGCAGGGATTTCGACACCAGATTCGGTACGCCCTGCGCTTCGTCAAACTCAGAGTTCAGATACGCAGCCTGGTAACGCATCAGCTCGTAGTGACGTGCTTCCTTCAGCAGGAAAGCGCCACAGCTGATGGTCTGGAAGAACTGCTTGTGGAAGTCCAGCGTAATGGAGTCCACCAGCTCAATGCCGTCCAGATAGTCGCGATACAGCTCGGAGAGCAGCAGTGCGCCGCCCCACGCCGCATCCACGTGAACCCAGATGTTCTCTTCAGCCGCCAGCGTGGCAATTTCACGCAGCGGATCGATCGCACCGGCATCGGTGGTGCCTGCGGTGGCAACAATCGCCAGAATATGCTCGCCGTTGGCTTTGGCTGCGGCCAGCTTGTGACGCAGGTCATCCATATCCATGCGGGCAAAGCTATCGGTTTTCACCTGCGTGACGGACTGATAACCCAGACCCAGCAGCGCCATGTTCTTCTGAACGGAGAAGTGCGCATTTTCTGAACAGAAGACTTTCATCTTCTTCAGGTCACCGGTTAAGCCATCCTGCTGAACAGAGTGACCCTGACGGGCATACCACGCGTCGCGCGCCAGCATCAGGCCCATCAGGTTGCTCTGAGTACCGCCGCTGGTGAAGACACCGGCATCGCCCGGCTGATAACCCACCTGGGTACGCAGCCATTCGATCAGCTTCATCTCAATCAGGGTTGCAGAGGGAGCCTGATCCCAGGAGTCCATACTCTGGTTGGTGGCGTTGATCAGCACTTCCGCCGCCTGGCTGATCACAAGGCTAGGGCAGTGCAGGTGCGCCACGCACTGTGGGTGATGCACCGACAGGCTGTCTTTCAGGAAGTACTCAATGGCACGTTCAATCGCAGCCTGGTTGCCCAGGCCGTCAGGATTGAAGTCCAGCGTAATACGCTCGCGCAGCTCTGCGACGGTTTTTCCCTGATACATCTCAGGTTGTTCCAGCCACTTAACGACCGCCGCGCTACTCTGGGCGATCGCCTGCTGGTAGGCCTCGGTACTCTGAGATGAGGCCGCCAGGATTGGGTTTAACCGGGACATTGCATTCACTCCACTTATACTGGTTTCACGCCAGCTGACAGCAGGGCGTTTTCAAATTTATCCATAAACACGTCAAGTTCAGCATCGGTGATCAGCAGGGAAGGCAGCAGGCGCAATACGCTACCGTGACGTCCGCCGCGCTCCAGGATCAGGCCGTTCTCGAAACATTTCTTCTGTACCAGCGCAGAGAGCTCGCCGTCAGCCGGGAAGCTGCCCATGTGATCAGCGGCTTCGTCAGGTTTCACCAGCTCGATACCGATCATCAGACCCAGGCCACGGACATTGCCAATCACCGGGTAGCGCTGCTGCAGTTCGTTCAGTTTGCCTTTCAGCAGTTCGCCCTGTGCCGCGACTTTATCTGCGATGTTGTTCTCTTTCAGCAGTTTCAGCGTGGTCAGGCCGGTTGCCATCGCCAGCTGGTTTCCGCGGAAGGTGCCGGTGTGGTGACCCGGTGACCAGGCATCGAACTCTTTCTTAATGCCCAGCACGGCCAGTGGCAGACCGCCACCCACAGCTTTGGACATCACGATGATGTCTGGCTCAATACCCGCGTGCTCGAAGGCGAAGAATTTGCCGGTACGGGCAAAGCCTGCCTGAACTTCGTCGAGGATCAGCAGGATGCCGTGCTCCTGGGTGACTTTACGGATGCGCTGCAGCCATTCCGCCGGAGCCGGGTTCACGCCGCCTTCACCCTGAACGGCTTCCAGAATGACCGCCGCAGGTTTACGCACACCGCTCTCAACGTCGTTGATCAGATTTTCGAAATAGTAGGTCAGCGCTTTCACGCCCGCTTCGCCGCCAATGCCCAGCGGGCAGCGGTAGAGGTGCGGATAAGGCATGAACTGCACTTCCGGCATCATGCCGTCAACGGCTTCTTTCGGTGACAGGTTACCGGTCACTGACAGCGCGCCATGGGTCATACCGTGGTAGGCACCGGAGAAGCTGATAACACCGGAACGGCCGGTGTGCTTTTTCGCCAGCTTCAGCGCCGCTTCCACGGCATCGGCGCCGGACGGGCCGGTAAACTGCAGGCAGTAATCCTTGCCCTGGCCTGGTAACAGGGAGAGCAGGTACTCAGAAAACGCGTCTTTTAACGGCGTGGTTAAATCCAGAGTATGTAACGGCAAGCCGCTGGTAATGACATTTTGAATGCTCTGCAGAACGTCTGGGTGGTTATGGCCCAATGCCAGCGTTCCGGCACCCGCAAGACAATCAAGATACTGATTGTTCTCGACGTCGGTGATCCAGACACCCTGTGCTTTCGCAATCGCGAACGGCAATTTGCGCGGATAACTTCGAACGTTAGATTCAAATTCGGCCTGACGGGCTAAATAGGTCTCATTGGTTGCGTTTAATGTCTGTGCATTCGAACTGTCAATACGGACTTTATCCGTCATCATATCTCTCCTACAACCGCGACGGGAGTAACGTCTCAGTTGAATAAATGAATTAAAAAAGTCATGGGTATGTTTAAAGCGCGGCCAATATAGGGGTTTTTAAGGTCCGACTCAATGATTAATTTGATCAGAAAAAAAGTACTTCTTTGCTATAGTTATCAACCAGTTGTTGAGATTGTGACCGCATGCTTTACTGCCGCTTCGCTAATGGTTAAATAATAAATGGCGAAAAAACACCGGCTTACAGCTCACAGCCTGTGCTAAGTCAATGATAATAATCTGTGTAAACAGCTGTTTCGGAGCCGAAACGCTATCAAAAAGGGCGCTTTTCAGACAGAAAAAGCATAAGTCAGTTTAATTAGCGAAGCTGCATATATCCCGCTATAGATGTAATGACCAATTAAAATAATAAACCTTTTTTTAACATTTAATTAAAAACGTCCCGTTGCAGTTGGGTCAGTGCGCGGTTTATTCGCTTTATCCCAGCACACAATCTATAAACTGGTTTAAATCCGCCAGCGCTTCACGCGCCTTCGCTTCTGAGGGATTAACCGTCAGTAAGTCGGCATAACCGTTAAGCATGGCGCTGATCTGTCTGGCGGTGCGGGCAACATCGGCGCAGCGCAGTGTCCCGTCAGTGACGCCGTCACGGATAATGGTTTCCGTCAATTCCTGCCACTCTGCCGTCATCGTCTCCGCCAGCCTGGCATAGGGCTGATAGTGTGCCGCACTTTGCCAGAAGGAGGCATAAAGCTGCCAGGTGGCATCCGGTGCGGCGGGCAGATGGCTTTCAAAGAGGCGCAGCAGTTTCTGACGCGGCATGAGGCCGGACAGGGAATCTGCGAAGGCTTCATAATCCTGCCGCATGAAGCGCTCCAGTGCGGCCAGACAGAGGCTCTGCCAGTTACTGAAGTAGTGATAAATGTGGCTGCGTGAAATGCCCACCGACTCGGTCAGCTCGCGGGTGGTGACCTTTTCTATCCCTTTCTCAATAAATAATGCTATCGCGGCATCCAGGATTTTTGTCTTCAGTGCTTCTGCTGACGCTTTCATCATGACTCTCACATTGACTTTGAGCAAATGCTCAAATAGACTCTTTTTCATACTTGAGCAACCGCTCAAGGATAACACTATCAGAAACAGAAACGATGTCTTCCTCTAAACTTATCCTTCCCGTTGCGGCTCCCCGCAGCGCTATTCTGACACTGAAAGCGCTCGGCCGTCGCCATCGCCGCAAGCTCTTCTTTACGCTGCTGCTGGTGGTCGCGGAAAATGTCATGTATCTGCTTTATCCGCTGCTGGCGGGCTTTGCTATCAATGCCATCCTCTCCGGCAGAACCTGGCAGGCGATACTCTATGCGGCGATGGTGTTTACCATGTGGGCGATTGGCGCAGCCCGGCGCAGCGTCGACACCCACACCTTTGCCCGCATCTATGCGGAGCTGGCGGTGCCAGTGATTGTGGCGCAGCGCAGCGAAAATCAGAGCGCGTCGACGATTGCGGCAAGGGTGGCGTTATCACGCGAGTTTGTCGATTTCTTTGAGAAGCATCTGCCGGTGCTGATTACCTCGCTGGCGTCGATGACCGGGGCGGCGGTGATGCTGCTGGCCATTGAGTTCTGGACTGGCGCAGGGTGTCTGGCGATCCTGCTGTTTTTCGCCTGTTTTCTGCCAGGCTTTACCCGCAAAAATGATGTGTTGTTTAATCGTCTTAACAACCGGCTGGAGAAAGAGGTGAATTTCGTTACCCATGCGAACGCCGCTTCACTCAGCCGTCATTATGGGGTTTTAGCCAGCCTGCGTATCCGTCTCTCTAATCGGGAAGCCTGCGGTTATCTGGCCATCGGCAGCATGGCCGCGCTGCTGTTTGCTGGCACCATCGCGTTAATGGCGGGCCGGGGTGGCACCAGCGCGGGTCACATCTATTCGGTGATGACCTATATGTGGATGTTTGCCATGAGCCTCGATGATGGCCCTCAGCTGCTGGAGAAGTATTCCCAGCTGAAAGACATCGGCCGTCGGGTGAATACCGGCATGCCATAGTCGCCTGTGCGGATGGAATGTGCGCCAGATCACAAAATGGGTTGCCATGCGCGGCCTGACTTTTTATAGTCTGGCCGCTTCATCCGGACGGAACACGCTCTGCTTCCTTCCTCCGGCTCACTTCAGTTTTTCAGCTCAGGCCATTGGGAATCCATTTTGTTAAGAAAAGATCATAAAACCGACGATGCCGGTTTTGTCCGCTGGGCATTGCTGGCCCTTGCACTGGGCGGCTTCGGCATCGGAACCGGCGAATTCATCATGATGGGCCTGCTGCCGGACGTGTCGCGCTCGCTCGCTATCACCGAACCGCAGGCGGGCAACGCCATCGCCAGTTATGCGCTGGGGGTGGTGGTTGGCGCGCCATTTATTGCGGTGCTGGCGGCGCGGATGGCGCGTAAATCGCTGCTGCTCATCCTGATGGCACTCTTCAGCATCGGCAACGTCGCCAGCGCGATGGCCGACAGTTATCACGGCCTGATCGTGGCGCGTTTTCTGACCGGCCTGCCGCACGGCGCTTACTTTGGCGTGGCCTCTCTGGTCGCGGCGTCACTGGTGTCGCCGGCGCGGCGGGGGCGTGCGCTGGCCTCGCTGATGCTGGGACTGACGGTGGCCACCCTTATCGGGGTGCCGCTCGGCTCCTGGATAGGTCAGCTGTTCAGCTGGCACGTGGTCTTCACCTTTGTTGGCGCGATTGGTCTGCTGACCTGTCTGCTGATTGGCCGCTATGTGCCTTATACACCCGGCGATTCAGAGGCTCATCCGCTGCGTGAACTGGGTGCGCTGAAAAACGCGCAGGTGCTGCTGACTCTGCTGGTGGGCGCCGTCGGTTTTGGCGGCATGTTTGCGATCTTCAGCTATATCGCCCCGACGCTGATCAATATTGCGGGTATCTCTCCCTCGCTGATCCCGTGGGCGATGGTGGCGTTCGGGCTGGGGATGATCATCGGTAATCTGGTCGGTGGCCGTCTGGCGGATGGGCCGGTACTGAACATTATCGGCTGGACACTGCTCTGGAACGTGCTGGTGATGCTGGCCTTCCCGGTGCTGGTCCAGCATGTGGCAACCGGCCTGCTGGCGACCTTCCTGATCGGCACCTGTTCAGTGCTGCTGCCATCACTGCAGATCCGCCTGATGGATGTTGCCAATGAGTCACAGACCCTGGCGGCCGCGATGAACCATTCGGCGCTGAATATCGCCAATGCGATGGGCGCCTATCTCGGTGGCCTGACGGTGTCGCTGGGTTATGGCTGGCTGTCAACGGCGTGGGTTGGCGTGGCGCTGGGGGTCGGCGGCCTGATGGTCTTTGTGATGACGGCGCGGCATGCCGCCCGCCAGCAGGCTGAACTGGCCTGATAGCCGCCGGGCAGGGCGCAGCGGCAGCCGGGGTTGTCGCTGCGCGGGGCTGGCTGAAACCCGTGGGAAACGGGGTGCAGCCAGCCTCAGAATCGGGTTGCGGCTATGAAGATTCAGCGTTCGTTATCTTTTCCGCCGTTCGGGAAATAAAAAAGGCCAGACAAATCAGTAAAGATGCCTGGCCGTCTGGATGTTAAAATTAAATTAAAATAATGTTTGCTAATGTCGGGCAGGCATGACTTAATAGCGTCATCGGTTTGGAACACAGACCTTATCAAAGCAGTTTTAGTCAAGCAGTCCTCAGTGCAAGCGATATCTCAAGATACCCCTTCTTCGTGAGTCTCCTCCTAAAATCCTGGTAAGTTTATTTCTGGAAGACAGGCCATCTCTGCCACCTTGTGGCTCATTATTAAGGAAGTATCGATGTCGAATAAAATGACTGGTTTAGTAAAATGGTTTGATGCGGGCAAAGGTTTTGGTTTTATCTCCCCGCAGGATGGCAGCAAAGATGTATTTGTTCATTTCTCTGCCATTCAGAGCAACGATTATAAAACTCTCGATGAAGGTCAGCAGGTCGAATTCACCATTGAAAACGGCGCGAAAGGCCCATCAGCGGCAAACGTTGTCCCGATGTAACATCTGATAATCAATGCGGCTTACGATAGCGATGACGGCAACAGCCTGAGCAGTTAAGCGAGCATTGATGATTGAAAAAACCCGCCCTGTGCGGGTTTTTTGCGTTAATGAAGATGTGCTCAATGCCGGGGATGCACACAGACGCGTAAAAATATTTGTTTACCCTTATCTGCTTCCCGAAGCCAGGTGAGGATTTGTATTTTATCAATCAGGCCATGTCACCGCTTACCGATGATGTTCCTGACCTGTTGAAGTAACGATAATAAAAGGGATTAACCGATGAAAAAGTTTGCTTCACTGCTGTTTATCGAACTGCTGTTTCTTTTATTTTGCATTCCTGTAGGTATGGTATGTGCCGCTCTTAACCTGTCTGAAAGCGCAATGGGTGGCATCATCGTGAGCTACGTGTTTCTGTCAATGGCCCTCGTGCCTGCAATCAACAAACGATTCATTTTGAAAGAAAACCTGTGAAAATGGTCAGGCGAATCGATCCAACCGCAGCACACACCTCACTGACTCCTGTTTCGTTGTAAACGTCATCAAGCCTGCCATTAAGCCACTCCCTCCTGACAGCGGATGAGCCGCTGACCTCTTCATGCCGTAAAACGGTGAGAAAAAAAGATAAAATGCCGTCAGCAGGCTTATCGCGGCAGATAGCCGTTTATCGCTGTGCGACTATAGAGGCAAAGAACTTCTCCTGCTGACGTTTACCACCCGGAAGGTTATCTGCTCTATGAACGCCTCTGCTGGCATTGCAATGAAGGTTATGGCTGCGCTGAGCTCCACGCTGATGCTGGCCTGTGTAAAACAACTGGATGGGGCGATACCGGTTGGCGAAGTGATCTTTTTTCGCTCGCTGCTGGCGCTGGTGCCGCTGTTAATCTGGCTGCGTATCCAGGGCAGCGTGCTGGACGGCATCCGCACCCGTAACATTGGCGGCCACGTTGTGCGCGGGCTGGCGGGGACCGGTGGGCTCTATTTCAGCTATCTTTCGCTGCTTTATATCTCACTGACCGATGCCACCGCGATCAACTATGCCGCGCCGCTGTTTACCGTGCTGCTGGCGGCACTGCTGCTGCGTGAAAAAGTCCGTCATCACCGCTGGGTTGCCGTGTTTATGGGATTCACCGGCATTCTGGTCATGTTCTCCGGGCATCTCTCGCTGACGCAGCAGGGCAGCTTCTCGCTCTCCGCGTCGGCCGGGATCCTGCTGGCGTTAATGGCCGCATTCTGCACCGCCTGTGCGCTGGTTCAGATCCGCTTTCTTAACGGCAAAGAGAAACCGGGCGCTATTGCTTTCTGGTTCGCCATCACCACCGCCTTAACGTCGCTGGTTACGCTGCCTGCCGGATGGAAGGTGCCGCAGGGCAATCAACTGGCGTTGCTGGTGGGCTGCGGGTTGCTGGGCGGCATCACCCAGATCCTGATGACGCTGAGTCTGCGCTACGCCGAGGCCTCACTACTGGCCCCGTTTGACTACACCACCCTGATCTGGTCGGTGGCGGTGGGCTATCTGCTACTGGGCAGCCTGCCGGACTCTGCCACCGTGGTCGGTGCGATCCTGGTGGTAACAGGGGGTCTCTACGCCGTGCTCTATGAGCGTTATCGTTTCCGCAAAACGCAGATAGTAAATGTCAGCTCGTGATCTGCTGCATCCCGCGCGCGTGTGTAAAGTGCGCAATGATAACGCAGCGTTAATAATTTGTGATCCCGGCGAGAGAAGCTCATTTTGTAATCGATTACTTTTACACTCAGACAAGGTAATCGATGACTCACGGGTGAGGTTCCTATGATTGCAACGGTGCAGGAGAGTGCAGGCCAGCGGGTGCAGCATAAGCTGCTGGTTCCGCGCCTCTCTCTGATGATGTTTATGCAGTTCTTTATCTGGGGCAGCTGGTCGGTGACGCTGGGCCTGGTCATGACCCGCCACAACATGCCGTTGCTGATCGGGGATGCCTTCTCTGCCGGGCCTATCGCCTCGATTCTGTCGCCGTTTGTGCTCGGCATGCTGGTGGATCGCTTTTTCCCTTCCCAGAAGGTGATGGCGGTGATGAATCTGGCCGGTGCGATGATTCTCTGGTTTGTGCCACAGGCACTTATGGCAGAGAACGGGGCGCTGCTGATCGCGCTCTTATTTGGCTACACGCTCTGCTTTATGCCGACGCTGGCGCTCGCAAACAATATCGCTTTTCACAGCCTCGCCAGCAGTGAGAAGAGTTTTCCTATCGTCAGGGTTTTCGGCACTATCGGCTGGATTGTGGCGGGGATCTTTATTGGTGTCGCCGCCATTGCCGACAGTGTGGCCGTGTTCCAGCTGGCCGCACTCTGTTCCGTGCTGCTCGCTCTTTACAGCCTGACGCTGCCGCACACGCCAGCGCCGGCTAAAGGTCTGCCGTTGAAAGTCCGCGATCTCTTCTGCGCGGATGCCTTTGCCCTGCTTAAACAGCGTCATTTCTTTGTCTTCGCGCTGTGCGCCACCCTGATCTCGATTCCGCTGGGCACCTACTACGCCTTCACCGCCTCCTGGCTGGCGGATGCCGGTGTCCGCAACGTCAGCACACTGATGTCACTGGGCCAGATGTCTGAAATTCTCTTCATGCTGATCATCCCGCTGCTGTTTCGCCGCCTCGGCGTGAAGGCGATGCTGCTGATTGGCATGTCAGCGTGGTTTGTGCGTTATGCCCTGTTTGCACTGGGCATGAGTGATGAGACGCGCACCCTGATCTACCTCGGCATTCTGCTGCATGGCGTCTGCTACGACTTCTTTTTTGTGGTGGGTTTTATCTACACCGATCGCATCGCCGGTGAAAAGGTCAAGGGACAGGCGCAGAGCATGGTGGTGATGTTCACCTATGGCATCGGCATGCTGCTGGGTTCGCAAATCTCCGGCGCGGTCTACAACCATCTGGTTGCGGGTCAGGTGAGTGCGCAGAACTGGGCGCTGTTCTGGTGGATCCCGGCGGGCGCCGCCGCGCTAATCGCGATTATTTTCTTCTTCTCATTCCGATACCGTGAATAAGCGCTGGCGGCGCGCAGGAGCGACAGATGAAAACAGTTAAAGGGCCGGGACTTTTCCTGTCACAGTTCATTACCTCTCAGCCTCCGTTCAACTCGCTGGCCGGGCTGGCGGAATGGGCGGCGGGACTGGGATACCGGGCGCTGCAGATCCCCTGCCATCAGCCCGCCATTTTTGACCTTGAACAGGCGGCGGTGAGCCAGACTTACTGTGATGACGTGCGGGGGCTGCTGGCCGATTCTGGCCTCGAAATCAGCGAACTGTCGACGCATCTCGAAGGACAGCTGATTGCCGTCAATCCCGTCTTCGATAGCGCTTTCGATAATTTTGCACCGGCAACGCTGCGTGGCGATCCGGCCCGGCGCACGGAGTGGGCGATGACCACCCTCAGACGTGCCGCAGCCGTGTCGGAAAGGCTCGGCCTGCGCGCTCACGCCACCTTCTCCGGCTCGCTTGCCTGGCCCTGGTTCTATCCCTGGCCGCCCCACAATGCCGCGCTGTTTGCAGAAGCCTTTGCCGAACTGGCGCGCCGCTGGATGCCGCTGCTGGACGTTTTTGACCAGCACGGTGTTGATCTCTGTTATGAGATCCATCCCGGCGAAGATCTGCATGACGGTGTCACGTTTGAACGTTTTCTGGCTGAGGTCAATCATCATCCCCGCTGCAATATCCTGTTCGATCCCAGCCATCTTCACCTGCAACACATCGATTATCTGCAGTTCATCGACCACTACCATTCACGCATCAAAGCCTTTCACGTCAAGGACGCGGAGTATCAGATTAACGGGCGTAGCGGGGTCTATGGCGGCTATCAGCCCTGGCTGACGCGCGCCGGGCGTTTTCGCTCGCCGGGCGACGGCCAGATAGACTTCGGCGGCATCTTCAGTAAGCTGGCGCAGTATGACTATGACGGCTGGGCGGTACTGGAGTGGGAGTGTTGCCTGAAGGCGGGTGAGACGGGCGCGCGGGAAGGTGCGGCGTTTATCCAGCGTCATATTATTCCGGTGGCCGATCGCGCCTTTGATGATTTTGCCGCGTCCGGTGAAAACCGCCCGTCAGTGCGTCAGCAGCTGGGGCTGGATCGCGACGCGTGAAGTGCGCGGATAACCGGAACCGCCCAGGATTAAAACAGGGAGCGCTATGTCTGTTCAGAAAATCGCCCGGATGGCCGGGGTGTCCGTCGCCACGGTTTCCAGAGTGCTGAATAACAGCGACCGGGTTAAACCGGCCAACCGGGAGAAAGTGCTGGCGGCGATAGAAGAGAGCCGCTATCAGCCCAATCTGCTGGCGCGACAGCTGCGCACCGCCCGCAGCTCGATGATTCTGGTGCTGGTCTCCGATATCTCTAACCCCTTCTGCGCTGAAGTGGTGAAAGGCATTGAGGCGCAGGCGGAGCAACAGGGGTATCGCATTCTGCTCTGTAATTCGGGGGCCGATATCGCCCGATCCCGTTCCAGTCTGCAACTGCTTTCCGGCAAGATGGTGGATGGCATCATCACCATGGACGCTTTCAGTAAGCTGCCGGAGCTGAGTCAGCTGATTGGCGCTGCGCCCTGGGTGCAGTGCGCCGAACACGATGATGAGGGGCGGGTCTCCTGCGTCGGCATTGACGATCAGCGTGCCGCGCAGGCTGTGGTGCGACATCTGGCCGCCCAGGGACGCCAGCGTATTGCGCTGATCAATCATGATCTGAGCTACAAATATGCCCGGCTGCGGCAGCAGGGCTACCTCCGGCAGCTGGAAGAGGAGCAGCGGGAATGGCAGACCATCATCTGCGCCAGCGCGTTGAGTTTCAGCGCCGGTAAAGCGGCGATGCTTGCGCTGCTGGCCGGGGAGACGCGGCCCGATGCGGTGTTTGCCGTGTCTGACACGCTGGCGGCAGGGGCGATGGCGGCGATCCAGCAGGCGGGCCTGCGGATCCCGCAGGATATTGCCGTGGTGGGGTTCGATGGCAGCGACCTGGCGGAGATGGTGTCACCCCCGTTAACGACCCTGGCACAGCCTTCAGGCGTGATGGGGCGCCGGGCCTGCGAGCTGCTGCTGCAAAAAATTGCCCAGCCCGATGTGCCGCCGCAGCGGGTAGTGATGCCGGCTGAGCTGGTGGTGCGGGTCAGTGGTTAAAGATGCGGATTCCGGCACAATGACGTGAGGTGAAGCGACAGCGCGTGACAATCCGGCATGAACCGGCTGCCGCAGGCAAGGCGCGCAGGCGGGTGAAAAGGGCGCAGTCGCGGCTGCGCCCTGTATGGGTCAGAGTGCGTTCAGGAAGGCCAGCAGATCCTGATTGAGCTGATCCTGATGCGTTACCGCAAAACCGTGTGGCGCATTGTCATAAACCTTCAGTTCCGCCCCCTCAATCATCTCCGCCGCCACTTTGCCAGTAGACTCAAACGGAACGACCTGATCGTTGCTGCCATGAATCACCAGCGTCGGCACCTTCACCTTCGCCACGTCGGCACGGAAATCGGTTTCGGCAAAAGCCGTTACGCAATCCACGGTGCTTTTCAGCGAGGCCAGCAGGGCAATGTTCAGCGTCTGCGTCAGGACGCCCTCGGAAACGGTCTGCCCGGCGTTGGTGCCATAGAAGGGGGTGGCAAACTCTTTAATAAACTGGGCGCGATCCTTAAGCAGGCCGTCACGGATACCTTCAAAGACCGACATATCCACCCCCTGCGGATAGTCTGCCGTTTTACCAAAGATGGGTGTGACGGCACCCAGCAGCACCAGCGCCGCCACGCGCTCGCTGCCATACTGGCCGATGTAGCGCGTCACGTCGCCGCCACCCATAGAGAAGCCGACCAGCGTCACCTGCTGCAGATCCAGATGGGTGATGAGATCGTTGATATCTGAGGCAAAGGTGTCGTAATTATTGCCGTTCCAGGGTTGATCGGAGCGACCAAAACCGCGGCGGTCAAAGGCAATCACGCGATAACCGCGCCCGGCCAGGAAGTTCATCTGGCTATCCCACATATCCGCGTCCAGCGGCCAGCCGTGACTGAATAAAACAGGCTTGCCGGTGCCCCAGTCCTTAAAATAGATTTGCGTGCCGTCGGTTGCTTTAAACGTGCTCATGATATTGCCCTCTGTCTGACGTGATGGATGATATGTCGGTGATGCGCCCGTTAAACCGGGGCCACCAGATAGCGAACTTCAGGGGCGGTTTCACCCTGATGAAAGGCGAAAACCCGCCGCTCAATCTTTTTATCGTTCATGGTGTAGCGCGCCTTCTGCCGCAGATGTTCGACCCAGGAGCCCACCACAAACGTTTCCACGAAAATGCCGGGCTGCAGAATATCTTCATAAAGAGACCAGCTGATGGCGCCGCCGCGACGCCTGACCCGCCGCATATCCTGCATGCAGATCGTAAAGGCGTGTACATCATCAAGCGTAACCCGATATTCGTAATTCACCATCACCGGTCCGCGTTCATGGCGGATATCCAGTGCGGGGGGTGTGACGCCATCCCCGATTATGTCGAGATTGAGATCGGGGTCCTGATCGAGCCGCCAGCGCCAGACGGTCGCGCTGGCGATGACCATCCCTGCCGCGGCGATGCAGAGTGACAGTGGAATGCTGAAGCGGGAGGCGAGCTGTCCCCAGATTGCGCTGCCTGCGGTCATGGAACCGAAGAAGAGCGTCAGATAGACCGCCAGCGCACGCGCTTTCACCCACTTCGCGGCACTGCGCTGTGCGCCGAGATTCAGCGTCGACAGCACCGTAATCCAGGCCAGCCCGGTGAAAAACTCACACGCATTCAGCAGCCAGAAGTGACGCACAAAGGCGAGTGCCAGCAGGGTCAGGGCGAAGATCAGGCTGGCGATGACCATCAGGCGATCGGAACTGAAATGACGCCGCAGACGCGGCAGCAGCACCGCGCCGGTAATCGCGCCGACACCGATGCAGGCCAGCATAATGCCGTAGCCGCCGGGGCCAAGGCCGAGTTCACGCCGCGCCACCAGCGGCAGCAGCGCCCAGCCCGCACTGCCAAACAGAAAGAATGCCAGGGTGCGAACCAGGACGTTTCGCAACACCGGTGCAGCGTGAACATAACGCAGACCGGCGCGCACCGCTGAAAAGAAGTGCTCAGGGGGCAGACGCTGAATGGCCGGCTCCGCTTTCCAGCGCCAGAGCACCCAGGTCACACCCAGCACCGACAGCGCATTGAGCAGAAAGACCATCCACGGGCCGGTAAACGACAGGATCAGGCCGCCCAGCGCCGGACCTATCGCGCGGCTGATATTGATACCCAGCGAGTTAAGGGCAATCGCGGCACCCAGCTCCTTTTTTGCGACCAGATCCGGCACGATTGCCTGGAAGGGGGGCGAACTCATGGCAGCCCCGGCGCTCAGTAAAAAGGCGGCGGCCAGCAGGTATTCCGGTGTCACCTGTCCGGTCCAGGCGAGCAGCGTCAGACCGGCGGCGGCAATAAATGTCCAGATCTGAGAAAAGAGCAGGTATTTACGACGGTCAATGATATCGGCCATGACGCCGGAAGGCAGCGCGAACAGAAACATCGGCAGGCTGCTGGCCGCCTGAACCAGCGCGACGGCCAGCGGGTCAGCACTCAGCGTCAGCATGCTCCAGTTGACCCCCACATCGTTCATCCATGACCCGATATTGGAAACCACGGTCGCAATCCAGAGCATGCGGAACACCGGCTGGCGCAGTGGCGCTAAGGGCGACACCTCGCCAGCGGGCTGTTCACCAGGCAGGGCCTGTTCAGACAGCTGAATATCCTTAGCCTGCGCCATGACGAACCTCCCGGGGTTTTGCCGCGCCCAGCCGCCAGTCGCCCGGCCCGGTCAGTGCCAGCGTGGTAAAGATGATCAGCAACAGCCAGCCGAACTGGCCCTCCGCCAGTGACCAGTCCGGATGCACCACCAGCATCGCGACCAGCAGAACCCCGATGATGGGCAGGCAGGCAATCCGACTCCCCCAGCCGAAGATAATGAGGATCGGGCAGATCACTTCCGCCAGAATGGCCGGCAGCAGGCTCATCATCGGGCCCAGCCCAAACGGGTCCTCGATACGCGTCAGTTCTTCGCTGAAATGCAGAATTTTCGGCACGCCATGCACCTGTAACAGCAGCAGGCTGCCGGTCAGGCGCAGGAAGAACAGCCCCGCATTAAGACGGGGCGAGTAAGCAGATACGTTCTTCATCATCAGAATGCAAAGCAGCTGCAGCCCAGCGCCCCCCAGAAGGCGTTATCCTCAGCGACCGGCACGCCGGCACCACGGGCAATTTCGTGCGAATGGCGATGGACACCGCACGGGCCACTGCAATGGTGCGCGGCAGGCATCATCCCGGCACGGCTCTGTGCCACCGGCGGCGCGCTGCGATAGTGGCCGGGAACCCTGACCACCGGCGACCACTCTGGCAGAACCGGAATGGCGGGCGGTGCCTCCGTGCTGAATGCACCGGCGGCATAGACGATATTGCCATCCACCACGGTCAGCACGGACTCGATGCCCTTGATCTCCTCTTCCGGCACGCCGAAGTAGTCTTTGCTCAGCACCGCCAGATCCGCCAGCTGTCCGACCTGGATCTGACCTTTTTTGCCCTGCTCACTGGAGAACCAGGCGCTGCCCTGGGTCCAGAGCATCAGCGCCGTGTCGCGGTCAAGGCGGGCATTGACGTCATACATCTGCATGCCGCCCACGGTGCGGCCGGAAACCAGCCAGTAGAGCGCGGTCCAGGGGTTATAGCTGGCCACGCGGGTCGCATCGGTGCCGAGTCCGACCGGAACGCCGGTTTCCAGCATTTTATGCACCGGCGGCGTATGGCGGGTCGCCTCAATGCCGTAACGCTCCGCAAAATATTCCCCCTGGAAGGCCATGCGGTGCTGCACGGCAATGCCGCCGCCCAGCGCTTTGATACGGTCGATATTTCGCTGCGTGATCGTCTCCGCGTGATCGAAGAACCAGTGCAGCCCGTTGAACGGAATGTCACGGTCGACCTTCTCGAATACATCCAGCATCCGGCTAATCGATTCGTCATAAGTCGCATGCAGGCGGAAAGGCCAGCGATGTTCCACCAGATGACGCACCACGCGCTCCAGCTCATCCTCCATGCCGGGGGCCAGGTCGGGTCGCGGCTCCAGAAAGTCTTCAAAGTCGGCGGCTGAGAAGACCAGCATTTCACCTGCGCCGTTGTGACGGAAATAGTCGCTGCCCTGACCTGGCGTCAGCATGTCAGTCCACTTTTCGAAGTCCTCCAGCTCATGGCCCGGACGCTGGGTAAAAAGGTTATAGGCGATGCGCACCGTCATCTGCTTTTTCTGATGCAGCTCTGCAATCACCTCGTAATCTTCGGGATAGTTCTGGAAGCCGCCGCCCGCATCAATGGCGCTGGTCAGCCCCAGGCGATTCAGCTCACGCATAAACTGCCGGGTTGAGTTGACCTGCTGCTCCAGTGGCAGCGTCGGGCCTTTCGCCAGCGTGGCGTAAAGGATCATGGCGTTGGGACGGGCGATCAGCAGGCCGGTAGGATTACCGTTGCTGTCGCGCTGGATTTCTCCCCCCGGCGGGTTGGGCGTCTCTCTGGTGTAGCCGACCGCTTTCAGCGCGGCGCGGTTGAGCAGGGCGCGGTCATAGAGGTGCAGCAGGAAGACCGGTGTGTCGGGCGCGGCTTCATTGATCTCATCCAGCGTCGGCATGCGCCGCTCGGCAAACTGAAATTCCGTCCAGCCGCCCACGACCCGTACCCACTGAGGCGTCGGGGTTCGCAGCGCCTGATCTCTCAGCATCCTCAGCGCATCAGCGACAGAGGGAACGCCCTCCCAGCGCAGCTCAAGGTTGTAGTTCAGGCCACCGCGGATCAGGTGCAGGTGAGAGTCATTAAGACCAGGCACGGCGGTGTGACCTTTAAGATCGATCACCCGGGTGCCGTCGCAGTGAAACGCCATCGCGTCGGCAAGCGTCCCCACCGCAACGAATTTTCCGTCACGAATCGCAACGGCTTCTGCCACCGGATTGCTGCGGTCAACAGTATGAAATTTGCCATGGGTCAGTATCAGTTCAGCTTTACCCAGCGTAACCATAGATCCTCCTCAACGGGGTTGTCCGGCATCCCGCCGGACAGGAAGTGCCGCAGACAGGCGGCCTCGAATCAGGCGGATTATGGTGAGCGGGCTGAGGGCGCGTCTAGTTATACAGAGGGATACCTATACCTTCGTATAGTTATACGCAGAGATAATAGTTTGCCGTGACAGCTCACCCTAAACTGGGTTCAGACAGCCAGCTGCGGGGTGTTAACCCGGTACAGGCTGCTCCTTTTGCTCCGCGCCGGTTGGCGGAATTCCGTTACTTAACCTCTATGGGTGAACGCATGTCCAACGCTAAGCTTGAAGTCCTTACGCCACATAACAGCCAGATTATTTTTATCGACCAGCAGCCGCAGATGGCCTTTGGTGTGCAGTCCATTGACCGTCAGGTGCTGAAAAACAACACGGTCGCCCTGGCGAAGGCGGCGAAAGTCTTCAATATCCCCACCATCATCACGACGGTCGAAACGGAAAGTTTCTCCGGTCATACCTATCCGGAGCTGCTGGATGTATTCCCGGGACAGGATATTCTGGAGCGCAGCTCAATGAACTCCTGGGATGACCAGAAAGTGCGTGACGCGCTGGCGGCAAACGGAAAGAAAAAGGTGGTGGTGTCAGGCCTCTGGACGGAAGTGTGCAATAACAGCTTTACGCTGTGCGCGATGCTGGAAGGGGATTACGAGATCTACATGGTGGCGGATGCTTCTGGCGGCACCACCAAAGAAGCGCACGACTACGCCATGCAACGCATGATTCAGGCGGGTGTGGTGCCGGTCACCTGGCAGCAGGTGATGCTGGAGTGGCAGCGTGACTGGGCCAACCGTGACACTTACGATGCGGTGATGAACATTGCCAAAGAACACTCAGGTGCCTACGGCATTGGTGTGGATTACGCCTATACCATGGTGCACAAAGCGCCATCCCGTCAGAAGAGTGAACACCGTACCCTGGCCCCGGTGCACGCACCCGTCCGCTAAGTCGCGTGCTGCTGATCGGTGCCCCTGTTCCGGTCAGCAGCGTGGCAAAACAGGAGTCCGGTGATGAATCCTTTTCTTCTTTCTCTGGCGGCAGGGAGTGTAATCGGCGTGCTTTATGGCCTGCTTAAGGTGCGTTCGCCCGCTCCGCCAGCGATTGCGCTGGTGGGACTGCTGGGGATGCTGCTGGGCGGGGCGCTGATCGATGCGATCCTGCCTGCTGAGCAGCCTGCCACTCTCCAGCAGCAGAGTCCTGCACGGCCTGTGACAGCCACAACGGGATAAGCCGATCATGTTGAAATCCTACATTATTTCTCTCGCGGTGGGTCTGCTGGCTGGGGTAATCTATGCCCTGATCAACGTCAATTCACCGGCACCGCCTGTCATGGCGCTGCTGGGACTCTTTGGCATGCTGGTGGGGGAGCAGCTGGTTCCGCTGGCGACGCGTCTGTGCCGCCGCCAGCCCGTCACGCTGAGGTGGTTTCGCCATGAATGTGTGCCAAAAATCAGTGGCACACCGCCGCCCGACGGCGATAAAACGCCCTAAGTCCTCGCCTGCCACAGGGTGAGGCGTTCCAGAGGATATCTGCATGACGCTGTCACAGCGTATTATCATTGTTGATGATGAACGCGCGGTCCGCAGTGGACTGAGCAATCTGTTGCATTCAGACGGCTACGCCACCCGATTATTTGAGTCAGGTGAGGCGCTGCTGAACGATGATGATGCGCTGGCCGGGGCGGCGATGCTGATTATTGATATCGGACTGAAGGGGATGTCCGGTTTTGAGCTGTTTACGCTTCTGAAACAGCGGCCCGGCCTGCCGCCGGTCATTTTTATCTCGGCCGATCAGGAAGAGACCACGCTCTGGTATGCCGTGGCACTGGGTGCCGTGACCTTTTTGCGCAAGCCCATCGATGTTGATACGCTGCTGACGCTGATCCGTTGTGCGTTATCTCAGGGAGAAGCGCGCTGATGAGCACTCTTTCACTCACTGTTCATGAGGGTGACGACGCGGGTTCCACCCCTGACGAAACCGACACGCTGACCACGCTGGCGCAGGATGGCTGCCTGTGCTGGATAGCGGTTCACCGTCCTTCCGGCGACGCGTTCATTATCGCGACGCCTCAAAGTGACGAGGTTACGTATCAGGCGACGCAGCGGCTTAAGAATGAACGGGCGCTGGCGGGATATCTTTCGCCACGCTGGGCCATCACCGCCACAGGCTCCACCCGCTACCAGAATCGTTATGCGCTCGTTTATCCCGCCTTTCCCTTTCAGACCCTGGCGCACAGGCTGGCGCATCCTCCTGGCACCCTGACGGATTTTCTCGAGGTGGCGCTGCGACTTTGCGCCACGCTCAGTCAGGCGCATCATCAGGGCATCGTCCATGGGGATATCAAGCCAGACCATTTCTTCATCGGTGACGATGACCGCTTTCTGCTGGGCAATTTCGGGCTCGCCACCCTGGCGGGGCAGTCGGCGGAGGGTCTGCGCGCCTCTGGCGGGACCCTGGCCTACATGTCACCTGAACATACCGGGCGGACACCCCATCCGGTCAGCACGCTCAGCGATCTCTACAGCCTGGGCGTGGTGCTCTATCAATGCCTGACCGGCAGGCTTCCCTTTGGCTCTCCTTGTGCGGGTGAGGCGGAGTGGATCCACCATCACATTGCCACCGCTCCCCGGCCCGCCGATCAGGTCAGAGAGGCGGTGCCAGCCATTCTCTCTGCCATTCTGCTGCGCCTGCTGGCCAAATCACCCGCTGAGCGATACCAGACGGCTCAGGGCGTGATGGCTGACTTACGCCGCTGTCAGGCGACGCTGACAGCAGAGAACACCATCGAACCGTTCACGCCCGGCCTGCAGGAACCGTTTATCGCCGGGTTTCGCGCCACGGGTCTGTTTATGCAGCATCCGCAGGCGCATCAGTTGCTGAGAACGCTGGATGACGTCAGCCGCAGCGGTACGCAGCGCCTGGTCATGCTGAGCGGCGCGCCCGGTTCAGGCAAATCGGCCCTTATCGCCTCTGCTCTGAAAAACCTGCAGCGCCGACAGGTACTGCTGGCGGCAAGCAAGGCCGACCCGCTTTCGCCGATGGCCCCTTATGCCCCGCTCGCCTCCGCGCTGCGCAGCGTAACGCTTTACCTGTCAGGACTGTCCGCTCCGGAGGTCAGCCAATGGCGAATTCGCCTGCGGCAGCGCCTGAGCGGCTATGCCGATCTGGCCATTGAACTGGTGCCGGAGCTGAAACAGCTGCTCAACCTCCGGGCGGTGCAGCCGGTGGTGCGCCCTGCCCAGGAGGCCCGCGATCAGTTCAATCTGATGGTTTCTGCGCTTATTGACGCTTTTGCCACGCCTGAGCGGCCGCTGGTGTTGCTGATTGATGATGTTCACTGGGCAGACAATGCCACGCTGCAATTGCTGGAGCATCTGGTCACCCGTAATGCCCATCTGCCCTGGATGCTGGTGCTGGCCTTCCGGGAGGGAGACGCGATGCCCTGTCCGATGGTGGCCGGATTTCTGCTGCGGATCAGAGCCTCCGCGGCGCGGGTGGTGGTGGTGACGCCCCAGCCGCTCAGCGTTAAAGGCATCGCCCGCTGGCTGGCTGACATGCTGCATTCCCGCCCCTGCGGCCATCGCGAACTGGCACAGATCCTCTATGAGAAAACCGGCGGCAATCCGCTTTCTGTTCAGACCTTCTTTCGGCAGGCGGTTGAGGATGGGGTGATTGCGGTGCGTCAGAGCCCGCTGAAGTGGCATTACGACCGCGGGCAGCTGATTGCGCGACAGTACACTGACAATGTCGCCGGTCTGGTCCTCGATCAGCTGGCGCAGCTCCCGGCGATCACCCGCCAGCTGCTGGGATCGCTGGCCTGTCTGGGTGCCAGTGGTGAGCTCGCCCTGATCGCTCATATCAGCGCGCATCCTGTGGCGCAAATTATCGAATGGCTTGAACCGGCCGTCAGCGGTCGCTTCATTACCCTGACGGGCGGGGAGTACGCCTTTACCCATGACCGGGTCCATCACGCGGCGTTTTTACTGCTCGATCTCCGGCAGCAACAGCATCTTCATCAGCAAGCCGCGGCCTGGCTGACAGCCGCCGCCGTTACCGCTGAAAGTCATGAGGCGCTCTTCAGAACGGTTTATCACGTGGACAGAATTGCTGAACTGCCGCTCTGCGCCACCGACTGCGAGCGTTATTATCCGCTCTGCCTGCGTGCCGCACAGGCGGCGAAACGCGCCGGGGACTATCTTTCAGCGTTGCGCTATCTGCGCACTGCGCAACGGCTGGGTCAGCAGGGCGTCAGCGGGCGTGATTTTATGCTGCGTATCGATGAGGCGGAGTGCGAGTTTTTACAGGGCAATCTCGCCACCGCGCAAATGCTCTGTAGCCAGCTGCTGAGCAAACCGGGCACGCTCAGTGAGAAATCGCTGGCAGCCTGTCTGGCTACCGAAATTCATATGCGGCAGTCTGACAACCATCTCGCGCTGGAAACCGCACTCGCCTGGCTGGCAGTTTCCGGCGTGCACTTCAGGCGTGACCCGGATGAGTCGGAGATTGACGCCGCCTGGCAGGCGCTCAGGGCGAGAATGGGCGACTCGCCGCATGCCGCCTTTTCCCGCCTGCCGCTGAACGAGAATCGTGACATTGAAGCGGTGCTCGATCTGATGGCCAGCACCATTTATGTCTCCGCCTACGACTGTCCGCAACTGCATCTGTTACTGGTCTGCCGTATGCTGGAGATGACGCTGGATCACGGCATGACCGGCGCTTCTGCGTTCAGCCTGGCCTGGCTGAGCGTGCTGATTGGCGAACGCTATCAGGCGTGGCAGTTTGCCTATGCCTGTGGCCGGGTGGCCCGTGAACTGGTGGAGCAGCATGATTTTGCCCGCTATAAAGCGCGCACGATGCTGCCGCTGGATCAGGTCGGGATCTGGACACAGCCCATTGACGTTGCGGTGGAATCTGCCCGGGAGAGCTTCCGTGTTGCGGTGCAGCATGGCGATCGCTCCTTTGCCTGCCTTGCGCTGCGTCATCAGATTATGAACATGCTGACGCGTGGCGATCATCTTGAGTCGGTGCAGACCTCCATTGAGCGGGGCCTCGCCTTTACGCGTGAAACGCATTATCCCGACGTCGAAAACGTGCTGGTGATGCAGAAGCACCTGGTGGTGCAGTTGCGTGACCGCAATGGGTTCAGGGACGGGGATCGCGCCGATTCTCTGCCGCTGGTGGCGGGCAGTGAACCGGGCCCGGTCGCCGGCCCTAAAGCGATGGTGCGCTTCTGGGCCGGTCTCTATCAGGGCATGGCGCATTTTTATGCCACTGAATATGATGACGCACTGCGCTGTTTTACGGAGATTCGCCCACTGATCAGCGCGGTTCCGGCTTATATCTACCTGATGGATCTGCATTTTTACAGCGCCTTATCACTGTGTCAGCAGCCGCGGTCAGCAGACAGCGCGGCGCTGGATCACCATCTGGAGACGTTTTCGGGCTGGGCTCGCCTCAACCCGGGACTGTTTGCTGACAAAGTTGCCCTGCTGCGGGCAGAGCGCGCGCGCCTCAGGCAGGAGACAGGTGACGCGCTGACGCTGTACGAGGAGGCGATCCGGCTCTCACGCCAGGCGGGTTATCTGCACATTCATGCGCTGGCGAATCAGCTGGCGGGCCGCTGCTGCAAAACTCTGCAGCTGGATACCGCCGCGGACGCCTATCTTAAAGCGGCGATGGCGAGCTGGGAAAACTGGGGTGCGCAGGCGCTGGTGCACCAGCTGGAGCAGCACGTTCCGCATCAGACCGTGCCAGTGCCGGAGAGTGCGCTGACCACCATCCCCTTTATGCAGAATGCCTCTTTTTACGATCTGGAGAGCATGCTGACGGCCGTGCGTGCCCTGACCGAGGAGATCAATCTGGATCGGCTGGTACATACCCTGATGCGTATGCTGCTGGAACGCGCCGGGGCCCAGCGTTGCAGGCTCATCCGGGTTCTGGAGGGCAGCCTTCCGGAGACGCAGGCCTGGGCCGAAAGTACGGCCGATGGCGTGCGGGTGCAGATAGTCAAAGAGCGACCGGTCGCGACCGATCTCCCTTTGTCGGTTCTCTCTGCCGTCATCCGCACCGGTCAGGAGATCCGCACCGGCAAACCGGAAGCGTTCAGCCCCTTCAGTCAGGACCCCTATCTGGTGGCGTCGGGTGCCGCCGTATTGTGTGTGCCGATGTTCAGGCAGGCGACGCTGGTTGGCGTGCTCTATCTGGAAAATCGCCTGATGCCCGACGCGTTTACCGCTGAACACTCGCACATTGTCAAAACCCTGAGTGCGCAGGCAGCCGTCTCGCTGGAGACGGCACGGCTCTATGCCGAGTTGCTGGAGGAGAACAACCACCGGCGACGGGTAGAGAAACAGCTGCGCGCCAGTAAAACCTCGCTGATGCTCGGCGAGAAGATCAGCCATACCGGCACCTGGCGCTGGGAGGTCACTGAGGACATGATGCGGGTATCCGATGAGTATGGCCGCATTATGGGCCTGCCCGCCGGCCAGAAAAGATTGTCGATGGCTGACTTTCTGACCCGGGTGCATCCCGATGACCACACCTGTATCAGCGAACTCGTCACGCACAGCGTCAGTCAGGGACGCAGTATGCAGGCTGAGTTCCGCGTGCTCAGACCGGACGGTGAGTGTCGTTATATCAAAGGCATCGGCGAACCGGTGGAAAACTACCCCGACGTTAAAGAGTACTTCGGCACGATTACGGATATCACCTCACAGCGCGCGGCTGAAGATAGTGCGCGAATGGCGCAGGCGGATCTGGCGCGGGTAACACGCGCTAACACGGTCGGGCAACTCACTGCGTCCATCGCGCACGAAATTAATCAGCCGCTGATGTCGATAGTCGCTAACGCCGGAGCCAGCCTGCGCTGGTTAAAGCGGGAACCGCTGATGCTGGAAAATGTTACCAGCGGCCTTAATGAGATTATCAATGAGGGTAAGCGAGCCGGAGAGATTATTCGTGGTCTGCAGGCGCTGACCCGCAACAACGAATCGAACTTCGCCTCTGAGAATCTGCATCTGATCGCCCGGGATATACTGGCGCTCTCCAGGATTGAACTGGAGCGACGGGGGATCTCCCTGGAGCTGAAGTTCAGGGCCGTAAAAGCGGATATTTTCTGCGATCGCGTGCAGATTCAGCAGGTGCTGCTGAATCTGGTGATCAATGCTATCGATGCCATGTCCGATGAATTACCCCGCGCAGCCCTGCTGCGTCTCACCTCCGAAAACCCGACGCCGGAAACGCTGCGGTTTGAGGTGCAGGATAGCGGCTGCGGCTTACCGGATGAGGTGCGTGAGCGGATCTTTGAGTCGTTCTACACCACGAAAAAAAGCGGCATGGGGATGGGGCTGACCATCAGCAAAGGGATCATCAAAAAGCATCACGGTGAGTTAGGTGCGGAAAACCGGGCGGAAGGCGGCAGCCGCTTCTGGTTCACGCTTCCGCTGGGATAAGGGTGCGGCGTCGCTGCGCAGGCACTCAGCGACGCCGGGTATGATCGATGTTGAGCCGTTCTGCCGCCCGGACGAGATCGGTCAGCGAACGCGCATTCATCTTCTCCATCACCCGCCGCTTGTGGACTTTTGCCGTGATTTCACTGACGCCCATCTCGGCGGCAATCTGCTTGTTCAGCAGGCCACTGATTGCCAGCAGCATCACCTCACTTTCACGCGGGGTCAGCGTCTGATGTCGCTGCAGTAACTCACGCCGCTCCTCGGAGGAAGCCATATTCTGCTCAGCGATGCGTAAGGCTTCCGAGACCGCCTGCAATATACGGTCGGGATCGACCGGTTTGGTCAGAAACTCATACGCGCCGGTTTTCATCGCCCGCACCGTGACCGGAATCGTGCCGAAGCCGGTCAGAAAGATGGTGGGAATGGCATATCCGCGATCGATTAACGACCGGGCGATATCAAACCCATCTGCGTCCGGCAGATTAATATCCAGAATCAGGCAACAGGGCAGGGACGTCAGCGTATGCGCCAGAAACGCTTGCGCAGAAGAAAAAGCGATAACCGTGTAATCGTCAGCAATAAAGAGATTGCACAATGCAGAGGTCACTGCTGCGTCGTCGTCAACGATATATACGATGGGATTCATTGGAACCTCATTCCAGCCAGTTGTTTACTGGTCAGTTAATTAATCATGACGTACCAGAAGGCCCTGATGAGAAAGTCACGGGCAGGGTTAACAGGATATTACCATAACAATTATCATTATCATCCTTTTATTGCAGGGGCGCACTGATTCGGATAAATGGCTGATTGGTATGGCTAAATGATGAGCGCCCACGCCTGATATGATCGCGAATTTCACGGTGGGCAATATCGGGACAGGCTCAGTTCATCCTCCTGTTTATAACAGGCTGAGAGGAGTGACCAGCGGACAGGAGAATAGGACTTTTGCGGCATCATAATAATCCATAGAGCGGCCGAGACGATAAAATCGTTTCAGCCTTATTTCGTCTGAAATAATGAAGTGACGGTGCGTTATTACACTCAGTTAATAAGCGGTACGGTAAACCGGCACCTGTCAGATAAACACGGAGACGTTTTCTGCCGAAAAAAGCGTTATGCAAGGCAGGATAAAACGCGCGTGACGTTTCAGATAAATGGCTTCTCACTTTTTCATAGTTACAACATTCTTAATAAGAAGCCTGAACACCCTTCTTCAGCAGCGGCATGAATGTCGCTCAGCAGCGGAACCCCATTGAGCCGGGCATCGTCCGACGCCTGTCTCATCAGGCGCGCTGATTCTGTCTGGTAAAAAGTCATTACATTTAAAAAAAGCCTTAACTGTCAGCGATTAACCCGGATAAGCGTAGCCGTACAGATGGCGTAGTGGCTAATCCTCACTAAGCTTGTGAGGCAACCCTATAAATTCAGGGGTATTTTTCCAGCCGGAAGCTATTCGCAATGTCGCCATGGGGCTTATATGAGTGAAAATTACTGCACTATTGTTTTCAATGGTGAACGGATGCAGGGCCTGGCCGACCAGCCGCTGATCGATTTTCTGGATGCCCAGGGAAAAAAATTGCCTCATGTCTGTTACCATCCGGCGCTGTCGCCCTTACAGAGCTGTGATGTCTGCTGGGTGGAAGCCAACGGTGAGCGGGTGCGGGGCTGTACGCTGCGAACCGAAGAGGGCTTAACGGTGCAGAGTGAAGGCCAGGTGCTGGAGGCGATGCAGCAGGAGGGGATGGATCGCCTGCTTAACCGTCATGAACTCTACTGCACCGTCTGTGAACACAATACCGGGGACTGCACGCTGCATAACGCCGTGGCCGATATGCATATTCCGATTCAGTACTATCCTCATCAGCCCAAGCCCTACGCGAAAGATCACTCTAATCCGTTTTACACCTACGACCCTGACCAGTGCATCCTGTGCGGCCGCTGTGTTGAAGCGTGCCAGAATGTCGAGGTTAACGAGACGCTCTCCATTGACTACACCCAGGCGCACCCGCGTGTGCTGTGGGATGGCGGCACCGAAATCGCCGGCTCCAGCTGCGTCAGCTGTGGTCACTGCGTCACCGTCTGCCCCTGTAATGCGCTGCTGGAAAAAACCATGCAGCCCGATGCGGGGCCTTTTACGGCGATGGATGAAGGGCTGAAGCGCCCGCTTATCGACTTCGTAAAAGCGCTGGAGAACAGCATCGGCATGGAGCCGATCACCGGCGTTTCAAAAATTGATGTGGCACTGCGGCAGTCGGAAATCAAACGGACTAAAACGGTCTGTACTTACTGCGGCGTCGGATGCAGTTTTGAAATCTGGACCCGCGATCGCCACATCCTGAAAATTCAGCCGGTGGCAGAGGCCCCCGCCAACGGTATTTCGACCTGCGTGAAAGGCAAATTCGGCTGGGACTTCGTGAACAGTCCTGAACGACTGACCACCCCGCTGATCCGTGAGAACGGACGTTTCCGGCCCGCCAGCTGGGATGAGGCGCTGCAACGGGTGGCGGAGGGGTTGCAGGCCGTGGCGCGGCGTCACGGCGGGGATGCGATTGGCTTTATCGGCTCCAGTAAAGCCAGCAACGAAGAAGCCTATCTGACGCAGAAAATTGCCCGACTGATCTTCGGCACTAACAACGTCGACAACTCCTCCCGATACTGCCAGAACCCGGCGACAGAGGGACTGTTTCGCACGGTGGGCTATGGCGGTGACGCCGGCACGATTGCAGACCTGCAGCAGACGGAACTGATAGTCCTGGTGGGCAGTAACCTCTCTGAAAATCACCCGGTTATCGCCTCTCACATCAAACAGAGTCACAAACATCGCGGTCAGAAGCTGCTGGTTGTCGATCCGCGCCGTCATGAAATGGCCGAGCGTGCCGATTGCTATCTGCGCATCCGTCCCGGCACCGATCTGGTGTGGGCCTCAGCGATGGCGAAATATATGTTTGACCACGGTTATGCCGATGAATCGTTTCTGGCGCAGCGGGTTAATCAGGTGGAGGCGTACCGGGCTTCACTGGCTCCCTTTACCCTGGCTTTTGCCAGCGAGATCTGTGGCCTGAGCGAACCAGCGCTGATCGAAGCCGCAGAGATGATCGGCCAGGCGGGCAGTGCCTGTATTTTATGGGCGATGGGCATCACGCAGCACAGCCACGGCGCTGACACCAGCACGGCACTGTCGAATCTGCTGCTGGTCACCGGCAACTATGGCCGGCCCGGCACCGGTGGCTATCCGATGCGGGGCCATAACAATGTGCAGGGCGCCAGTGACTTTGGCTGTCTGAGTAATCTCTACCCTGGCTATGAGAAAGTGACCGATCCGGCAATGCGTGAAAAATGGGCGCGTGCCTGGGGCGTGGCACCGGAAGCGCTCTCCGACAAAGCGGGGGCCGATAACTTTAAAATGGTGAAAGAGGCCGGTGAGGGCACGATTCGCGCAATGTACATCACCGGGGAGGATACGGCGTTTGCCGATGCCGATTCCGCGTCGGTGCACGCTGCCTTCAGTAAACTGGAATTTATGGTGGTGCAGGACATCTTTATGTCGCGCACCGCTGAATTTGCCGATGTCGTCTTACCCGGCTGCCCGAGCGTCGAAAAAGAGGGCACCTATGTCAACACCGAGCGGCGTATCCAGCACTTCTCTCCGGCGATGAAACCCCTGGGTGACAGCCGGCCTGACTGGCAGATCTTCACCGAACTCGCCGCCCGTCTGGGCCACCCGTGGCACTATCCGAATCCCGGGGCGATCATGGCGGAGGCAGCAGGGATTGCAGAAATCTTTGCAGGCGTCAGCTATGAACAGCTGGTCGGCTGGCAGTCGCAGCTCTGGCCGGTGAGCGCGGCGGGCGAAAGCACTCCGCGGCTCTATACCGAGCGGTTTAACTTCCCGGATGGCAAAGCCCGGCTCTATCCGCTGAGCTGGCAGCCTCCCGCCGAGCAGGAGGATGCGGAATATAATCTGCTGCTGAATAACGGCCGGATGCTGGAGCATTTTCAGTCGATGAATCAGACCGGGCAGGGCGGACGCATGCTCTCACTCTCGCCCAACGCCTTTGTGGAGATCTCACCGGCGCTGGCGGCGTCGCGCAGCCTGACCGAAGGGGAGTGGGTGCGTATCACCTCGCGGCGCGGTTCGGTCGATGTGCCGGTTGTCATTACCGAACGCGTGGCCGGTCATATTCTCTTTATGCCAATCCACCACGGAAAGGATGGCGTTAATGCCCTGACCGGGGAACATCACGATCCTGATGTCAACACACCCGCCTATAAAGAGATTGCCGTCAATATGAAGCGCATTGACCGCCGGCCGCAGCCCGATCCGATGCCGCTTCACAACTTCCGGCACGGCAGCCGGACCCCACTCGATCATCTGCCCATTGAGCAAAAGTGGCAGCAGGCCGGCTATCGTGAGCCACCTGAACATGTTGAAAAACCGGAGAAATTTTAATGGCTGAACGGATAAAATATCAGGTCACGCCTGCGCGAACCGAACCGACCGCCAGAGAGGCGATGGATGAGCTGATTGAAAATCTCCACCAGCACGGTTTTCTGCGCCTGGCGAACGATCTGGTGAAGTCGAATAGCGAGGTGGGTAAGATTCTGGTGTCGGGCCTTAATCAGCCCGACACGCAGAATGCCCTTCAGAACATTTCGCTGCTGATGATGACGCTGGGCAGCGTACCGCCCGAGCGGTTCAATCATCTTTTGCAGGCAGTGCGTGAGGCGGCAATGGCCGTCAAACCGGCGCGGGAAGAGGCCCGTCAGGAAAAAGCCGCGCCGGGCATTCGCGGCATCATCCGTCTGCTCAATGATGAGGAGCTGTGGCGCGGCCTGCGACCTCTCCTGACGGCGCTGGATGTCTTCTCTCAGCAGATCGACAGGGAAGAGGAGAAGCCCATCACCCGTTTCAGCGGCAAACCGAGCCGGGAATAGTGCTTCCCGGCTGGCTCAGCGGGTCGGCGTGTAAACCAGATGACCCGCGATCCCACCGGCACCGCCATCTTTGGGGTGATTCATGCCATCGGAGACCGGCACGTCGGTGAAATCAAAGGGCGAAACCCCGTCCAGGCAGGCGACGTTCACGCCGAACTGATCGGGTTGCGAGCGGCTCTGATGGAAGGTGTAGATGCCGCAGATCGAGCAGAAGTAGTGTCCCACCTGTTTGCTGTTAAAGCGATATTCGGTGAGCTGCGCGTCACCCTGCGTTAACGCCACGTTAGTGGCAAATACCACGACTGCGCCGCGCATGCGGCAAAATGAGCAGTTGCAGCGGCGCACCGTGTTAAACCCATCTTTCAGCGTCACCCTGAATGCCACTGCGCCACAGTGGCATTGAGCCGTTAGTTCTTCGTGCATTGCCTTCTCCCGTGTCGTAATTCCAGCCAGCTTTCAGCCTACGCCAAAGCCTGAGTTTTGGCAGCCTCCGCGCCGGATTTGTTGCTAACACGGAGAGCGGGGGTGGTCAGCGCGGGGTAAAGTGGCTGCTGAGAGTGAACGCCGTCGCGGTTACCTCTCCAGCCTGACCCAGCGGCGGCCCGCCAGCACCGTCAGAGCCACGATGGTCAGGCCTGCGGCCAGATGCATGGAGAAGTCGATGGCATGCAGGTGGGTTTCATGGCATAGCGACAGCAGCATAGATGAGGTGAATGCGCTGCTGCAGCCGGTCAGGGCCAGACTGCGCGCCGGATGGAGTGATCGGGTGCGCTGCAGGGCAACCACGGAGATCAGCATCATCGGCACACTGGCAGAGAGCATAAACAGATAGCAGTGTATCCCTTCACCAAACCGGCCTGCTGCCGCTGGCGGTTCCGACGATGACATGTTGATCAGATTCAGCGCCAGCCAGATCGCCGTCAGCACCGCCGAACCGCGCAGGCTGAGGGGTTTCCTTCCCGCAATGCTCAGTGTAAAGGCTGCCGCCAGCATGTTGCCCGCGATGATAAGTGACAGCACCAGGCCGGCAAGCGCCAGTAACGCGCCGGGCTGTGACCAGTCTGTCTGCCTGGTGTGAAATGCCCAGCTGCTCAGCGCACCGCATGGCAGGGCCAGCGCGATCCAGCCCGCCACCCGCCAGGGTGTTGGCCACACCCGTCGTACCGGCTGCGCAGAGGCGCTGAGCTGATTGATTAACTGGTCATGATTTTTCATGATGACCCCGTCCATATTTACGAAGATTAACCATTGCGCGATGCAACAGGGATTTAACCGCAGAGAGCGACTGATGCGTTTCAGCGGCCGCCTGCGCCAGGCTCTGCTCACGCAGATGTACGGATTCAACAATTTCCCGCTGACGCAGCGGAAGGGTTTCCAGATAACCCGAGAGGATATCGGCATCCGCGGCGGTGTCAGCCCCTGCAGCAGGCTGGCGTTGCAGCACCTCCTCATCCTGGACTTCCTGACGTCGGCCATGCTGACGCAGCGCATCAATGGTCCGGGCAGCGGTGATAGCCGCTACCCAGGGAAGGATAGGCCGCTGCGGATCGTAGGTATGCCGCACCCGGTGGATCGCCAGCAGCGTCTCCTGAATCACATCCTCAACCAGGGCCTCGTCGCGGATTTTTTTGCACACCAGTGCCCGGATGGCCGGAACCATCGCTTTCAGTAACTGGTTATAGGCCGCTCTGTCGCCCGCCTGTGCGCGTGCCATCAGCGCTGGCCACTGCTGTGCGCGCCGATCAGTTTCTGGCATCGGACATCAGCCGGTCAGCGCCCCGGGCGCGCGTTTTATTAGTTGTCTCAGGTTTTCTTTCCTTTTTCCGTCGCCTTATCCAGCGCTGATATGACAATCCCCGGCGTCAGCACCTGTGGCAGCACTTCCGGTTTCCCCCCGTCAGCCGGGTAGACCACGTAGAGCGGGAGTCCGCCACGACCGAAGTCGCTGAGTGCCTGTTCCACATCAGGATTGTACTGGGTGGAGTCCGCCACCATGTAGATCGTACTGGTGCGCGCCATCGCGGCTTTTACCGCCTGCGTCGACAGCGAGGTGCGGTCGTTGACCTGACAGGTGATACACCAGGAGGCCGTGAAGTTCACTAAAATGGGCTTGCCCTGGCCTTTGATCGCGTCAACGTTTTGCGGTGACCAGGCAACGGCAGCGGCCGCCTGTGAGGCGGTATCTGTGTCGGCAGGCGCGGCGGCAAAACTGTTAAGGTTCATCAAAGGCACCACGACCAGCGCGAGAAAAAACGCGGTGGCAACATGCAGCAGCCCGTGACGCTGATCCATCATACGGCGTTTCTGCGCCATGCCATACAGCCACGCTGCAAAACTCAGCAGCAGGCAGCAGGCCAGAATTGCGGCCAGAGCGGCTGAGCCTGCCTGACGTTCCAGCACCCAGATCAACCAGCCCACCGCGCCGAGCATCGGGAAGGCCAGGCCCTGTTTGAGCGTGTTCATCCAGGCGCCCGGTTTTGGCAGAATCCGCGCCAGTACCGGGAAAAAGGAGATCAGGGTGAAGGGGGCAGCGAAGCCCAGCGCCAGCGCGATAAAGATCACCAGGCTGACCAGCGGGGGCTGCGTCAGCGCGTAGCCTACTGCGCTCGCCATAAAAGGTGCGCTACAGGGCGTGGCGACGATAATAGCCAGCGCGCCGGTCAGTGCCGACCCCACCAGACCACCGCGGTCGCTTCCCACGCCGCCAACCCGCTGTATCGACAGCCCGACTTCAAACAGTCCGAGCAGGTTCAGCGCCGAACCCAGCATCACCAGAATCAGGGCAGCAATGACCAGTGGCGATTGCAGCTGAAAGCCCCAGCCCACCGATGCACCGCCTGCCCGTGCCAGCAGCAGCACCGCCGTCAGGGCGACCATGGTCACCACGACGCCCAGCAGAAACGCCACGCCCTCCGCTCTGGCGTGCGAAGGGGTGGCATGATGGCGGATCAGGCTCAGCGCTTTCAGTGAAATCACCGGAAACACGCAGGGCATGAGGTTCAGTATAATGCCGCCCAGAAAGGCGGCTGCAATCGCAGTCAGCATGATTTACCTGCTCAGATGATGAAGTTATGCCGGGTTGGCCTGACGATATTTCTTAACGGCATCCATGGCTTTCTGGATATGCGCGTCAGGGTTTTTATCGGTGTAGCTCAGCAGGATTTTTCCATCGGGCGCGATGACGTAAGAGGTGCGGTCTGACACCTTCTGCCCCTTCATCTCCATCGTGCTCTTATACTCTGCGGCAACTTTCGCACCCGGATCGGCGGCAACGGTAAACTTGTCACGGCACTCAAGCTGAGAGAACTTCGCAATCTGATCGGTGTTACCCGCGGTCACGCCAATGACGGTCGCACCCAGTTTACTGAACTCGTCGGTCGCTTCAGCAAAATCGTGCGCTTCCAGCGTACAGCCCGCACTGAAGGCCGCAGGGAAAAAGTAGAGCACAACCGGGCCTTTTTTCAGGGCCTGTTGCAGTGAAAAGGTGGTGGATTTACCCGCGAGGGCCGCATCCAGTTTAAAATCTGGCGCTTTCTCTCCAGCCTGTAATGCCGCAAAGGCGGAGGTTGCCGGAACGCTAAGGGCCAGCAGCGTCGCGACAGCCAGGGTTTTCAGGGTCTTTTTCATTGGCTTTACTCTCTCCATTGACGATCAGACGGGGTTGTCTGACGTCCCTGTTAACAGGTTCGTTTAAAAACGGAAAAAGTTGCGGCGTCTGAAAATTTTTTTATCGTTTTTTTAATCCACTGTTATCTGCCGGTTATGCGAACAGTGCGTGTCACACGCTGAATCGAGTAAAGCCAGGCAAGTTCAATTTCACAAAATCCGTCGTGATTATTCATTTCCGGACGCTTTTTATGTGATTCAGCCCGCATTACTGTCGCTAAAACAGAGCCATTTCACGTCAGGTGAGCATCGTCACGTTTCTTTTAACCTTCAGTCAGTAAATTTTACTTATGTTATGAAAAAACGATTCAGCTAACGGAGCTATAAATGAAGATTAAACTGGCGTTAACGGTACTGGCGGTGCTGGTTTCAGGTTCTGCTGCGGCAAAAACCTGGGTGCTGACGAGTGCTGAACAGGGCACTGAGCAGGGAAACTGGCAGATTTCCAGCGGTGAGCTGAAGTTGCAGGGTAAACCGTTCAGCATCGAACAGAAAGTGCTTCATGGCGGTAAGCAGGAGGGCAGTAAGATCCTGACGATTCGCAGTCAGGATGGCCTGACCATTACGCTGAGTCCGACCCGCGGGATGAATCTGTTGCGCGTGGAAGGTTTTGGTTCCCGTATGGGCTGGGATTCTCCCGTGAAAGAGGTGGTCAACCCGGCTTACATCAATCTTGAAAGCCGTAATGGCCTGGGCTGGCTGGATGGCTTTAATGAGATGATGGTGCGCTGCGGCTATGAATGGACCGGTCATCCGGTGACGGACGAAGGGCGCATCTATACGCTGCACGGCAAAGCCGGTAACACACCCGTCTCTCAGCTGGAAGTTGAGGTGGCTGACGCGGCACCCCATGAGATCCGCATTCGGGGTCTGATTAAAGAGAGCACCTTTAAGAAAGCCGATTTGCAGACCCTGACCGAACTGCGCTATGTGCCGGGCAGTAACAGCTTCAGCCTGCATGATGTGCTGACCAACCATGCTGACTATCCGCACGACTATCAGATCATCTATCACAGCAACTTCGGCACGCCGATTCTGGAAGAGGGCGCACGCTTCCTGGCACCGATGTCCGGTATCAGTCCGTTCAACGACTATGCCAAAGCCGGATTAAAAGAGTGGCAGACCTATAAAGGTCCGACCAAAGATTTTGATGAGATGGTGTTTAACATCAAGCCGCTGTCGGACAGCAATCACCAGACCGTTGCCGCAGTCATCAATAAAGCCGGGACGGGCGGTGCCTCAATTCAGTTTGATACCCGCCAGCTGCCGCTGCTGACCCTGTGGAAAAATACCGACACCCTGAAACAGGGTTATGTCACCGGCATTGAACCCGGTACCAGTTATGCCTATCCGGTGACGATTGAACGTGAGCAGAAGCGCGTGAAGCAGCTGCAGCCGGGTGCCAGCACCGCGTTTGATCTGACTTACACCCTGCTGCACAGCAGCGAGCAGGTCAGTGACGTAGAGAAACGCATCAGGAGCATTCAGGGCGAGACGAAGATTGACGAGAGCGAGACGCCGATCGCGAAAGAGTAACGCGTGATTCTGACCCCGGCTAAATTGCCGGGGTTTAACGTTATGTATCAGCAGTGCCATTGCGAGAGCACACCGTTGGCCGATGCAAAGTTACTTATTCGGCAAAATTGCCGGAACTCATGAAGCCGAAAGTTGATGGGGAAAGATAACTCTGAAATACTAATAGTTATTAACTGATAGTAACCCGGAGGGAGTGTCATCATGCCAACAAGCGTAGCCCTAAGCCCTTATTTTGAAGCATTTATACGAGACCAGATAGAAAGCGGGCGATATAACAACACCAGTGAAGTGATCCGTGCGGGACTCAGAGCGCTTGAAGAACGTGAGCAACAGATGAAACTTGATGCTCTGCAAAAAGCAGTCAGCGCTGGCATAGAGAGCGGCGAGAGTAAAAACGCGGAAGAGGTGTTTAGTCGCCTTTCGCAGAAATATCGGCGGCAGGCCGAGGGTGGTAAAGCGTAATGAAACTGGGTCTGTCGCCTCTGGCAGAACAGGATCTGGAGGCCATCGGTGACTATATTGCGCAGGATAACCCGATCCGTGCGATAAGTTTTATGGAAGAACTGTATCAGCAGTGTCTGCTGATAGCGGAGTCCCCAGCTATCTACCGGGAAAGACCGGAACTGGGTCAGAGCATCAGAAGTTGTGCTTACGGACGATATCTTATTGTGTTCAGGGTGATGGATTACGAAGTACGTATAGAAAGATTTCTGCATAGCTCGCGGGATGTTATTACGCTTTTATCTGAGCGGGAGCCGCCAGAAAGCTAATTTTGACCGGACTAACTGAGTACATCACCGCTGAAATTAATCATAAAAACTCTTCCGGAGTAGTAACGCTACTGCCTCCATGTGACTAAAGAACCTGAACAGCAGGTGAGTTGATGTCGCATCGACCCCCCTGAATGTCTGAGAGACCCTATTTAACATAAGATAGATTATGCGCATTTAGCGGCCATCTGATTTTATGCCTGCGGCAACGCTGTCTCGTGCAGATGGCGCCATCGTATATTGCCATCATCCTCTGATTCAAACACCACCGTAGAAAAACGGAGTGTGGCGCTTTGTCCGGGAAGCTGCTGCCACTCTTTATAGACGACGGTGGCAGATTTTTCGCCTTCAGCAATGACCTGCATATCGCCGATATCAATGTTCAGACCCGGTCTTGCCCCGCGCTGCGTGCGGAAAAAAGTGTTCAGAGCAGCAAAGTCCATCACGGCGCCGCCCGGTGTCACCATGGAGAACGCAGGACTAAAACGGCCCAGCAGTTTCTCGCAAACGTCATCGTGAGCCGCTTCATCGCCGAGCCAGCGGCTGATCAGCGTATGGGCATCCAGAACTTCCTGACAGTAACGGTTCATTTTTCACTCCTCATTAAGTGTACTGACAACCTTTTGATTTGAAATACGAAAACAGCACAGCACAGGGATGACAGCGCTGCATGCCGCTATAACAAAACAGAGATGATAAGCGCGCATCACCGGGAAGCCTGTATTCACCAGCAGGTTAAACAGCAGGCTGACCAGTGTGACACCCAGGCAAAAACTGAGTTGCCGGTTGATATTCCATATGGCACTGGCATCAGCCAGATCGTTATGGGTGATTTGAATAAATGCAGAACTCTGAGCCGTGCTGCTACACAAGCTGCCACCCAATCCCATCAACGTGAATGCGATGACAAAAACAACGGCATCTGCTGTCTGGTCTGTCATTGCCAGCATGCCAATACCTGCAGCCTGCACCAGACATCCAGCGATAAACAGCGGGCGCGGTCCCCAGAGGTTAAATCGCCTGCCGGTCAGACTGATGGCGGCAAAGGAAGCCAGTGACCATGGCAGCATCAGTGCGCCCGCAAAGCCTGCGTGCATAGCGAGCTGGTTTTGCAGATAGAGCATGGTGAGCATACTGACCCCGGTGAACACCCCGGGTATGAACTGATAAATCAGCATGGCGGTCTGCAGAAGCGGCTCCCTGACAAGGTGCAGGTTAATCAGGGGATGGCGCTTTCCCAGCGCGTTCTTCACGTAGCCAGCCAGCGTTATCACACCCATTAGCAGCATCCCTGCCCCCTGAGCAAAGCGGTCAGCTTCACCCAGCACGGTCAGTCCGAGAAGGATCAGCGTGAGTGCGGTACAGCTGCTGATTAAACCCACCAGGTCCAGAGCTTCAGATGATTCCACCACCCTCTCTGCTTTCAGCCAGCATGCCGCCAGGACAAACGCCACACCCGCGAGTGGCAGGCTGATCAGGAACACCCAGCGCCAGCTCAGGCTCTCCACCAGCACACCCCCCAACAGAGGCGAAAGTGCAGGTGCGAGCAAAGCTACCAGCATGACGGCAGACGATAACTTTGCGCGTTCACTGCTCCTGTAGAGCTGATAAGTCATCGTCTGACCCAGGGGGATCAACAGTCCACCACCGAGGCCCTGGATGAAACGCCATAGGATGAGCTGAGCCATTGAGGTTGATGCGCCTGTGCCACAGGTGCCAGCCATAAAAACCAGCAGTGAAAGCATAAACAGGCGTCTGGACCCTATACGTCTGGCCAGCCAGCCACTCAGCGGGATGACCAGTGTCAGACCCAGGATGTAACCATTACTTATCCAAGCCAGCTGGCTCACCGGTGCATCAAACTGTCTGCCGATCTCAGGGTATGCCACATTGGCGATAAACATATTCACTAAGTCGACGAAAAAACCCAGCAGGTAAAGGCTGGCCACGCGCCCGCGATAACTCATATTTTTTCCGGCGTAGAGAACAGGAGGCACGCAGTATAGGGGGAGCCAGTATGGGGATAAATTCACTCCCGCTTGTTACACTGTCAAAATTATTTTGACAATGGTCTCACCCAAAGGAAGCACAATGATCAATATGCAGCGGCTGGGAATCTTCGTCGCCGTCGTCGGGGCTGGCAGTTTTACCGGGGCCGCTCAGACGCTCGGACTTACCCGGGCCGTCGTGAGCTTCAACATCAAACAGCTTGAAGAAGAGCTGGGTGTCTCGTTACTCGTCAGAAGCACCCGACGTGTTTCAGCCACCGATACCGGCGAACGATTTTATCATCGCTGCCTTCAGCTGCTTCAGGATGCGGAAAGCGTGCTGGAGGATGTTCGCGGCGATCACACAGGATTAAGCGGCTCACTAAGGATTACGACTACCCCTGAGTATGGTGCGCGCGTCATCGTGCCAGCCCTGGCTGCGTTTGCGGAAAAACACCCTCAGCTGCGGATACAGCATGTGTCATCGTCTCAGACCGATGACCTTATTGCCGGGCGCTTTGATGTGGCGATACGACTGGGTCATCTTGCCGATTCGACTCATCATGCGCGACGTCTCGATCAGTTTGCGATTTATGCGGTCGCAGCGCCCTCTTATCTCAACACCCTGGCTGACTCCGCCATCCAGAATCCCGAACAGCTCGCGTCAGCAACATGGATAGCGCACAGTCGTCTGTCGACGCCCTTAAGCTGGCAGATAGTGACCCCGGACGGAGAGAGTGTGCTTCTGAGCGCCCGTCACCCCGCCAGGATTGTCGCCGACAGCGCCTCATCTTTACGGGCTTTTGCGTTATCAGGGGCAGGTGTGGCGATCCTGCCTGAGTGGCTTGTCGCAGATGACATTGCGAATGGCGGATTAGTTCGCTTGCTGCCCGATCATCACTTTCCGCAGCAGGGGATTTATGCGCTCTACCCCAATACGCGCCATGTGCCTGAGAAAGTCCGATCGTTTATCGATTTCCTGCATCAGCGGCTCACGTCCCTCAGAGGGTAATGATCCGTCATTAAGCAAAAGTTAATACCGCATAAAAACCCGCTAACCCCTTTATTACTATAAGATTTTGCTCTGGTTCAGTGCGGTTATTCGCTGGTGATGAGAGAACCCCCATGCTATTAAATCTGAGGTCACTATGACATTCACCTGACTCGGGGAAATAAACATGAAAAAGAACGTCTCTCTCGCGTTACTGTTTTCGCTCACCGCTTTCTCACAGGTGGCTCTGGCGCAGCAGACGCTGCGCTTCGGGGTTGACCCGACATTCCCCCCTTTTGAATCTAAGGCGGCAGATGGGTCGCTGCAGGGTTTTGACATTGATATTGGTAATGCCATCTGTGCGCAGGCAAAGGTGAAGTGTCAGTGGGTGCAGATGGGGTTCGACAGCAGCATCCCTGCCCTTCAGGCGAAGAAATTTGATGCCATCCTGTCAGCGATGTCGATGACCGATAAGCGTCGCCAGCAGGTGGCTTTCAGTGACATGCTCTATAACACCCCCAGTGCGTTACTGGCACCGGCGGCCAGTAATCTGACGACCGACGTTGCCACATTACGCGGCAAGACGATCGGGGTGGCTCAGGGCACCATTCAGGAAACGTACGCCAAAACTAAATGGGAAGGCCAGGGCGTGAAAGTCATCTCTTACCCTAATCAGATGGAGGTCTATCCCGATCTGGTTGCCGGGCGTCTCGATGGCAGCCTGGCCAACGCGGTCTCCGCTGAGCAGGGATTTCTCACCACTCAGGAAGGCAAGCCCTACGCCATTAAAGGCACCCTGGTGGATAAAGCGATATTTGGCGATGGTGTGGGTATCGCGTTACGCAAGGGCGATGATGCTAACCTGAAGATGATCAACGCGGCGCTGGCGGAGCTTCATCACAACGGCACCTACGACCAGCTGACCAGAAAGTACTTCAGATTCAGGGTTTACCCGTGACGGTCCCGCGCGACGATTGCAGGCGTCTGGATACTATGGCCTTGCCCGACTATCAGGTTCAGCGCGCACGCTTTCTGGTGGCTGCAGAGCGCACAGGTGCGGTGGTGACCTCTTACCGCCATCCCCTGCCTGGCCCGCAGGGCGAGGCGCTCTATACGGATGTGGCCCGACGGGGTCCTGCCGACGCGTCACGCGTGATGCTGGTTATCTCCGGCATACACGGCGTCGAAGGTTATTATGGTTCGGATTGCCAGATAGACTGGCTGGAGACGCGCGACGAAAACGCGCTCCCTGCTGACACGGCGCTGGTGCTGGTGCATCTGCTTAATCCCTGGGGCGCAGCTCATCTGCGGCGCGTCAATGAAGATAATATCGATCTTAACCGTCATTTTATCGACTTCAGCCAGCCGCTGCCCGCTAACCCCGCCTACGCCGGGTTACACTCCCTATATCATGGCGACCGTGACAGCGCTGATCGGCAGCTGGCCGAAGTCCTGCGTGACACCGGCTGGCAGGCAGTTAAACGCATTGCAGAAGCGGGGCAGTATACGTCTGCTGAAGGCTTTTTCTTTGGTGGAACACAGCCCGCCTGGTCCTTTAACACGATGGCGGAGATCGTTGCGCAGCATCTCTCCGTGGCGAAAACCATCATCAGCTTCGATCTCCACACCGGAGCCGGAGCCTGGGGCCATCCCATGCTGCTCTCCATTGCAGAGCAGCATTATGCCGCCCATGAGTGGGGCAAAGACATTTATAGCGAGTGGCTGACGCTGCTCTATACCGGCGCCGGGCGGGACAGCGCCACCGGCATTACGGCAACCGCAACAGGCTATCTGTCACAGTATCTGCTGACCGCCCTCGACGGTACGCTGATTTTACCGCTGGTGGTCGAATGCGGAACTTATGAAGGGGAAGAGATGCATCGGCGGGTGCGGGACGATCACTGGCTTCATCTCTCTGGCGACCCCGCCAGTGCAGAGGGCCAGAGGATCAAAGCAAACCTTGTCGAAGGATTCTGGCCCTGCGATGCAGACTGGCGGGCGTTAGTGGCTTTCCGCACGCAGCAAATCTTTGAGCGCGGCTGGCGTGCCCTGATTTCACAGTCTGCCGTAAAAAGTCATCCGCGCGGTTTCGGATAGCGCAATGCCGGGCTGCGTGTTGTAAGCCAGCACCGCCAGCATGCGGGTCACCTCACCTTCGGTCGGGGTCACGCGGTGCAGGGCGTTGCGCCCGCGAAACAGCACCAGATCGCCGGGCTCAATCGCCAGGGCCTCGACCGGCTGGCGTTCATCCAGCACCGCCGCGACGCCTGCATAATTCATCTCACCGGCATCGGCATCCCGCAGATCCTTCACATACTGAAACACTCCGCCCGCCTGCGGTTTTTGCACCAGCAGGGTGATAGCAAAAGAGGAGTTGTCAAAGTGCCAGCCCAGCTCCTGGCCGTGAGGCGCATAATGCAGGTTGATCGACGAAAGCGGATCGGCATAGGGATAGAGCGCGTCCTCTCCCAGCACGTCGCACAGGAACTGTTTGAACAGCTCATCCGTATAAAGCTGACGCAGCGGGGAGTCGGTCGCAATAGCGTCATCGGTAATGCAGCCTTTGGTGCTGATCACGTCACGATTGCGCGGATGATCGGCGCTGAAGGCCGCATCAGGTTTCATCAGATAAACGTTATGTTTGCTGAGCGTGTGATAAGCCAGGTGACGCTGCGCGTTGCCCTCCTGAACTATCGCTTCCAGAGCGGCGGTCTGTAAGAACTGACGCAGGACCAGCGCGCCAGCGTGATTTAATTGTTCACGACAGCGGTGACGCCAGCCACGATCGGCCAGCGGATGAAGATCGAGACGAACCAGGGAGTCAGTCATAGCAACAGTTCTCATCATGAGCAGGAGTGATGCTACTCTACCTGTCGCCTGCTAAGCCTGTGTAACGATAAAAACTTAATACCCTGATAAGGAAGCGTTAATGCCTGCCCACTCACCCCGGTTGCCCAAAATCAGTGTTATCCAGTCCTTTAAAGTGGCCGCCGAACTGGGCAGCCTGGCGAAAGCGGCGGCCCAGCTGGCATTGACGCCGGCGGCGGTGAGCCAGCAGATTCGTCAGCTGGAGGAGCAGCTCGGCAGTGCGCTCTTTTTACGCACCCAGAGCGGCGTGATGCTGACTGACACCGGCAAGGCCTATCTGCGCTACGTCACCGAAGCCTTTGATATCCTGCACCTGGGTCAGCAGAATATCCGCCATGCGGCGAAAGCGCCGACACTCACGCTCTATGCCTTACCGGCGCTGGCGTCCAAATGGCTGTTGCCCCGGCTGGCGAGCTGGCGCGCCTGTTGCCCCGATAGCGATCTGTCGTTACACGGCACGCACGCGCAGGTTGATTTCACGGCGATGCCTGCAGACTTCGTCATCTGCTTTGGGGAAGATCGCTATCCGCAGCTGGACAAACAGTGGTTATTCCATGATGAGGTGCTGCCGGTTGCCAGCCCCGCCTTACTCCAGCGCTATACGCCAGAAACGATCTTCCGTCAGGCACCTTTAATTCACCTCGACTGGGGCAATGAGGGCCGGTTTCTGCCGGACTGGCGAAGCTGGTTTCAGGCCAGAGGCGTGGACGAACCGGCTCCGCAGCCCGCATTCAGTTTCAATCTGACCTCGCTGGCAATTGATGCTGCCGTGGCGGGGGCCGGTCTGCTGCTGGGGCAGCGCCGCCTGATCGCGGCGGAGCTGGCGCGGGGCGAACTGGTGATTGTCGACGATTTCAGTCTGCCGCTGAGCAAACCCTATTATCTTGCCTGGCCGCAGCGCACGCTGAGTCAGCCGGGCAGCGAGGCGCTGATCGGCTGGCTGCGTGAAGCGGGCGCAGGCTAAGAAGTGTTCTGCGTGACAGGTGACCCTGTCACGCAGGACTGTTAAGACCGATCTTCAAGAATGATGGCTACCCGCTGTCCTGCCCGCACGGCGCTGCCCGGCTGCACGCTGACCTGCTGAATCACCCCGTCACAGGGGGCCAGCAGCGGAATTTCCATTTTCATCGATTCCAGCACCACCAGCGTATCGCCCGCCTTCACGCGGCACCCCGCTGCCGTCTGAACCTGCCAAAGGTTGCCGGAAACCGGACTTTCAACGCCCTGCTCCCCGGCCTGAAGCGGCGCGTCTCCCGTTTCCGCCACCTCACTCTCCTGCGTGGTGTAATGTGCCTGTCCGCTGGCTAGCCAGCGGTCACGCTCAGCATTGAACGCCTGTTGCTGATGTTGACGAAACGCGCTGATGCTTCCGGCTTCGCGGTCGAGGAAATGCTGATATTCCGCCAGCCGCAGCGTGCCCTGTTCTATGCGCAGCGGATAGCGTCCTACGGGAAAATCGCGACGGATCTGCAGCAGCTCATCAGCCGAAACCGGATAGAAACGAATCTGGTCGAAAAAGCGCAGCAGCCAGGGCTTACCGCCAAAATCGGCGACATCGCGATAGCGATTCCACATCTGCAGCGTGCGGCCAACAAACTGATAGCCGCCAGGCCCTTCCATGCCGTAGACACAGAGATAAGCCCCGCCAATGCCCACCGAGTTTTCGGCTGTCCAGGTGCGTGCCGGATTATATTTCGTGGTGACCAGACGATGGCGGGGATCCAGCGGTGTGGCGACGGGCGCGCCGAGATAGACGTCGCCCAGCCCCATCACCAGATAGCGGGCATCAAACACCGTCTGCCATACGGCTTGTTTATCCGGCAGATCGTTGATCCGGCGGATGAACTCCAGGTTGTCCGGGCACCAGGGGGCGTCCTGCCGCACGGTGGTCATATATTTTTCGACCGCTTTCTGACAGGCGGGATCGTCCCAGGAGAGCGGCAGATGCACCACGCGCGTCGGCACCTGAAGGTCATCACTTGTGCAGACCCCCTCCCACGCCTCCCGCACCCACGCCAGCAGCGCCTCCGGGGTCAGGGTTTCCGGCTGGAAATGGATCTGCAGGGAGCGGATGCCGGGCGTGATATCAACGACCCCCGGACGGGATTGCGCTTCCATCGCCTGCATCAGCGCGTGGATGCGAAAACGCAGCACCAGATCCAGTTCCGGCTCGCCAGCTTCCAGCAGCAGATGCGTATCGCCTGAGAGACGCGCCACCAGACGCTTATCCTTTTCACCGCAGGTCATCACGACAGGCGACGTGAGCGGTGCCGGCTGCCAGGCGATCGCCTGTGGCTCGAGCGTTGCCAGCTCGGCACGTCCTCCTGCGGCCAGTCGGCGGGCGGTGGGAATGTCCACCGCCACAAACTGCACTTTATCACCGGCTTTAAGCTGCCCCAGCTGCCAGAGATCCGCTTCGATGACCGTCACCGGGCAGACGAAGCCGCCCAGACTGGGGCCATCGGGACCGAGAATGACCGGCATGTCGCCGGTGAAATCCACTGCGCCAATCGCGTAAGGATTATCATGAATGTTGGAAGGATGCAGTCCCGCCTCACCCCCGCTCTCGCGGGCCCAGATCGGCTTCGGTCCAATCAGGCGAACACCGGTACGGCTGGAGTTGAAGTGCACTTCCCATTCGGTGGCAAAAAAAGTCCCGATATAGTCGGGCGTAAAAAACTCCGGCGCGCCGTGGGGGCCATAAATCACCCTCAGCGTGCGCACCGCGGCCAGCCCCGTGCAGAGCGAGGCGGGCAGTGATGTGCCCGTCACGTCGGCCGGGCGCGGTGCCAGGTGAAGCACATCGCCGCTGCGCAGCGCCCGGCCTCCGTGTCCGCCGAACTGGCCGAGCGTAAAGGTGCTTTTGCTCCCCAGATAATCCGGCACCTGAATCCCGCCGCTCAGGCAGAGGTAGCTTCTGACGCCTGAACCGGCGATCGCGCCCAGCTTCAGCGTTGAGCCTGCCGGAACAGTAAAGACAGTATTCATCGGCTGATCGACCCCCTCCAGCGTGACGGGGAGCGGCGCTCCGCAGACCACCGCCTGCACATCGGTATTCAGTTTCAGGGTCGGGCCGTTAAGGGTGATCTCAAGCGCGGCATCGCCCTCAGCGTTGCCCAGCAGGCGGTTGCCGAAGCGCAGCGCGCGGTCATCCATCGGCCCCGAAGGGGGCACCCCCACCGCCCAGTAGCCCAGACGGCCGGGATAGTCCTGCACGCTGGTCTGGGTTCCGGCACTCAGCACCTCCAGCGTGGCCGCGTGATAACCGAGCTGCTCCAGACAGCGGGTCCAGGGTTCCCCCGTGGTGAATGGCGCAAAAGCCAGTATCTGCAGCAGATAGAGGCGATTGGTCTCGACGCCATATAACCGGGTTTCCGCCAGCGCCTGAGCCAGCGTGGCAATGGCTTCGTCGCGAGTGGGACAGCAGGCGATGGTTTTCGCCAGCATCGGATCGAAAAAGGGCGGCACTTCACTGCCCGCCTCCACCCAGCGGTCGATACGCAGCGTCTTTCCTCCGGCTGGCGGGAAAAAAACATCGGTCAGCAGACCGGGTGATGGCTGAAACTGCCGTCCCGGATCTTCCGCGTAGATCCGGGCCTGAATGGCGTGGCCCTGTGGTTTCAGCGTGGCGGCTAAACGATCCAGCGGCGGGAGCTCCCCGGCGGCCAGTTCGATCATCCACTGCACCAGGTCAACCCCCCACACCTGCTCCGTGACCCCATGTTCGACCTGAAGGCGGGTGTTCACTTCCAGAAAATAGAAGTGCTGCGCCGCGCTGTCATAGACAAATTCCACCGTTCCGGCGCTGCGATAGTTCACCGCTTTGCCTAGGGCGATGGCGGCGGAACAGAGTGCCTCTGCCATGCCGCCAGGCAGATTGGGTGCAGGTGTCTCTTCAATGACTTTCTGATTACGGCGCTGAACCGAGCAGTCACGCACCCCCAGCGCGATCACTCCGCCTTTGCCATCACCGAAAATCTGTACCTCAAGATGACGGGCGCGTTCGATATATTTTTCGAGAAAGACCCCGGCATCGCTGAAGTTGTTCTGGCCAAGACGCTGCACAGTGTCAAACGCGTCGGCGAGTTCATCCTCATCGCGGCAGACGCGCATACCGATGCCGCCGCCGCCTGCGGTGCTTTTCAGCATGACCGGATAGCCGACCTGGGCCGCTGCCCGGCGGGCTTCATGGCGGTCCGCCAGCAGTTCACTTCCCTCCAGCAGCGGAACGCCTTCGGCTTTTGCCAGAGCGCGTGCCGTGTGTTTCAGGCCGAAAGTACGCAGCTGCTGCGGCGTGGGGCCGACAAAAATCAGGCCCGCCGCCTCGCATGCCTCGGCAAAGGCGGCATTTTCCGAGAGGAAACCGTAGCCGGGGTGGATCGCTTTCGCCCCGCTCTGCCGTGCGGCGGCGATGATCTTCTCCGCCACCAGATAGGTTTGCGCGGCGGGCCCGTCGCCCAGGCTGATCGCGCTATCCGCCTCACGGATATGCAGGCTGCTCAGGTCAGCCTCAGAGTAAACGGCGATGCCTTTCACCTGCATGGCGTGCAGGGTACGCAGAATGCGGCAGGCGATCGCGCCGCGATTGGCAATCAGTAACGTATCAAACATAGGTGATGCTCACAGGGAGGCGGGTCGTCCCGCAGAATTTGCTATTCCCTGGGGCCGTCCCCGGGGATGACCGGCACCTGAACAGTGCAGCGGCGGTAGAGGCAGACAGGCGATCGATCAGAGCGGGAATGTCAGGCCCGGATGTTGCGCTGTCGGATGCAGATTCAGTTCCACACCAGCACCTCTGCAGGCGTCGGGTTCCAGCCGTTGCAGGGGTTATTGAGCTGGGGACAGTTCGAGATGAGCACCATCACGTCACACGCCGCGATCAGATCAACATATTTGCCGGGGGCTGACAGTCCATCTTCAAAGGTCAGCCGCCCTTCCGGCGTCACCGGAACGTTCATAAAAAAGTTGATATTGGCGCCGATGTCGCGCTTGTGAAGGCGGCCATCATGCAGGCAGGCGCAGAGAAAGTTATCCCGGCAGCTATGCATGTAGCGCTTATCGTGGGCATAGCGCACGGTGTTGCTCTCCTGGGAGCAGGCCCCGCCCAGGGTGTCGTGGCGTCCGCAGGTATCGGCAACCAGGGTCAGCAGCGGATTACCGAGATTGGAGTAGAGCACGCTGCCGGTAGTCAGATAGACCTTTCCCTGACGACGCAGGGTGCGCTGGGGATCGTAACGCTCGCGGGGGTTATCGGCGCGATAGAACAGGGTATCGATCGCCTGGTTACCTTCGAGATCGAGCAGCCGCAGCCGCTGCCCTTTTTTGACCTCGAACAGACAGGGCTCCCCGGCCGGGATCACATGACGCCAGACGGCCGTTTCAGGATGATAATCAGGGGTAATCGCTGTCATCACAGCCTCCTTACAGGGAAAAGTGTTGGGTGTTTTGCATGGCGCGCTGATTTTCATCGCGGGTGAAAATGGCGTCGCTGAGGGCCTGACCCGCATCGGCCTGATACCAGTTCAGCTGAATCGGGCGCGGCAGATACTCAGTGGCGGGATCCTGAGGGTGAGGCAGCGCGGTCAGGACGATCAGCACGTCCATCGGCGCATACAGCTCAACAAAATCGCCGGGCTGACTGTTGCCTGAAATGAAGGCAAAGCGTCCCGCCTCATCCACCGTGACTTTGCTGAAAAAGTTCACCACCATCAGCAGGTCTTGCAGGCCGAGATCCCATTTGCCCATCTCCACCAGCAGGTTATCGACGCCGTTACGGTAGAAACCGTTGCGCAGTTCCTGATAGCGTCCGCTGCCGTACTTGTCGTGCGTCTCGGCGGCGTTAAGGACGCCGCCGAACGGGTCATGCCAGCCGCAGCTGTCCGCCACGATAGCCGCCAGGACGCGACCCATATCAGAGTAAAAACAGTGGCCGGTGGTCAGCCGCGCGGTGTGCTGACCCTTAAGGGTGTCGGGCAGGTTCAGCCGTTCACTTTTTTCGTGCGGATTGAGCATCATGGCGCTGACGTTAGCCCCGCCGTCGATATCGGTCAGGCGCAGGATCCCGCCCTTACGCAGGATCAGCGAGGTATGCGCGCCGCCAGGAAGCTGCTCTTCGCGCAGGCTGGGGCCGGAGTGAAAAAGTGCCGTCATTGAGCGTTCTCCTTTAAGGGGTAAATGTTGTCTTTGCGGCCGGTCGCCAGCTGGGACAGCCGCGTTTCGTTGAGCGGAATGTCATAGGTGATACGCGCCCCCCACGCGTTGGGTGCCTGGGGATCGAAGCGCACCTTGTCAAAAACCAGCAGCCGGGTGCCCAGGTTGAACCCTTCTGCAAGGTCGTGCGTGACCATAAAGACGTTCATGCGGGTTTCGCTCCAGAGCTGAAGCAGCAGGGCGTGCATATCTTTGCGGATGCCGGGGTCGAGTGCGCCAAAGGGCTCATCCAGCAGCAGCACCCGTGGCTGCATGACAAACGCCTGGGCAATCGCCAGCCGCTGCTGCATCCCGCCCGACAGCTGCGCCGGATATTTGTCGAGCGCGTGGCTCAGCCCCACTCGCTCCAGCATCTCTCTGGCCTGCTGACGCGCCTGACGTTTTCGGGCGCCCAGTAGCCGGCCCCACAGCGGTGACGCCGGCAGTTCCAGACCGATGGTGACGTTATCCAGCACGTTGAGATGAGGAAAAACCGAGTAGCGCTGAAAGACCACGCCACGACTGCGATCGGGCTCCGCCGGCAGCGGCTCACCATCGAGCGTGATGGTGCCGCGCGTTGGTCGCTCCTGACCGAGCAGCAGCCGTAAGAAGGTCGATTTTCCGCAGCCGGAGGCACCCACCAGCGAGCAGAACTCCCCTTCCCTGACCTGCAGATTGATGCGCTCCAGCACCACGTGATCGCCATATTCCTGCCAGATGTTTTTGATATCGATAAAACTCATTCCCGGCCTCCTTCCGCCCACGGGAAACAGGCTTTGTGCAGCTGACGCAGCGCAAGATCCATCAGCCAGGCCAGCAGGGTTATCCAGATGACATAAGGAATGATGACGTCCATCGCCATGTAGCGGCGGACGAGGAAGATGCGGTAACCCAGCCCGGCGGTGGCAGAGATGGCTTCGGCGGAGATCAGGAACAGCCACGCCGAACCCAGCAGCAGGCGCAGCGAGGTAATGAGTCGCGACAGCAGCTGGGGCAGCACCACCCGCAACACCACCGTCCAGCTGTTCGCGCCCAGCGTCTGGGCTTTGATGAAAAGCTCGATCGGGATCTCCCGAGCCCGCTGTTCCAGGTCGCGGGCCAGCATCGGGGTGATGCCGATGACGATGAGCATCACTTTTGACAGCTCATCCAGCCCGAAGACGATAAACAGCATCGGCAGCAGCGCCAGCGGCGGGATCATCGACACGACGGTCATAAACGGCGACAGCGCCGCGCGGGTCATGGGAAACACCCCGGCGGCAATACCGATGCCCAGGCCGATCAGCGCAGAGATCATCAGGCCCGTCAGCAGACGGGTGAGACTGATCAGCGTATCCGCCCACAGCAGAAACTCACCGCTGCGTTTATCGGGCGTGAACGCCATCCGGTCAACCGCGGCGATCATCTGCGACAGACCGGGCAGCAGTTTATCCTGCGGGTTTGCTTCCAGCCGCACCGCCGAGCTGATAAACCAGGCGGCGATCAGCAAGACAAACGGCAACAGCATCAGCGTCAGGCGCATTCCCTGTCGGGGATAACGGTTAATGTGGCGCATGGCGTAAGCTCCTCAGCCCGGAATTCAGAGCTGGCCTGCCGCGGCCATCTTCAGATAGCTGTCGTCAAAGCGCAGCCTGATGTTGGCTTTGTCCCCGAGGGTCTGGTTGCCGGGAAAGGCCATACCGATAAAGTCAGCGCTTTGCGCACCCTCGCCGAGCAGACCCTTATCAAAAGAGAACGCGGCCACGCGCTGCATGGTTTTTGCCAGGTCGGGCGAGGCGACAAAAGCCTCTGTATCGGCAGGGGTCCAGAACAGATGGGTGGTTTTGAGCTGTGCCTGATAACCGGCGAGGTCAGTGCCGGAATCCGCGGCCATCGCACTCAGCGCCTGGGTATCACCCGCCTGCATTTTTGCCATCATCTCAAACCATGCACCGGTCAGCGCTTTGCCCAGTGCGGGGTTATCGTGGAGGGTTTCTGTGTTCACGACCATCATATCGATCAGCTCGCCCGGCACGGCGGAGGAGCTGAACACTTCTGTGGTCTGCGGACTCTTTTTGATGACGGAAAGCTGTGGGTTCCAGGCCACTGCGGCTTTGACACCGCTGGTGCCGAAGGCGGAGACGATATCGGCATCGGAGGTGTTCACGACCTTAACATCCTTCTCCTGCAGTCCGGCCTTTTCCAGACCGCGCACCAGCAGATAGTGCGATACGGACAGCGCGGGCAGATAAACCGACATGCCTTTCAGGTCGCTGAGTTTTTTATTCACGCCTTTCAGAACGATGCCGTCGTTACCCTCGGAGTAGCTGCCGGTGATCAGCGCCGTGGAATCGACGCCGCCCGCGGCGGGAATGGTCAGGGCATCCATATTTGTCATGGTGCAGCCGTCGAACTGCCCTGCGGTGTACTGGTTGATCGATTCGATATAGTCATTCAGCTGGACGATATTGATTTTAATGCCATATTTGCTGGCCCACTTATCGATGATTTTTTCATTAGCGATCGTGCCCCAGGGCATCCAGCCCGCATAGATGGTCCAGCAGACGTTGAACTCTTTTTTAACTGCGGCGAAAGAGGGCACACTGGTCAGCAGTGCCAGGGAGAGAATGAGCGTGCGGAGAAGGGAAAATGTCTTCATGGTTGACCTCTGGTTGGCACAAAAAAACGGGAGCAGCGCAAGACACCAGATGGTGCCGCTGTCTCCCGGGCTTTTGTCCCGCCGTGTAACCTCGCAGAGGTCGCCAGCTCTCGGACCAGACATTCACCTGCGTGAACCGGAACCCTAGCCAGCTATTCAGTATCAGTTGTGTAGTGCGCTGCTTACTGAACGGGTTATTGCAATTGGCGTACCAGAATTTAAATTCTATTTAATCATGCACTTATAAAGGCTGTAAAACGACAGGCCCCGTGATGGTGAGTCAGCAGCGTGCGTTGCACATAATCAGTGCCGGGATTCACTCCTCTTCACGATGCCATTTCTGAGCGCAGGTGAACTCAGCTGTGACGCGCCTCGCCTGTCGCTAAAACAGCGGTTTCAGGATGTGGATATGCAGGTTCTGGCGAATCGCTTATCAGGGAAGTGAATAGCGTCGGCGCTACGGGCGGGATGAATAACGGCAGCGCGCTGCACCGCCGTTTTGCAAGGGCGTCAGAACTCTTCGGGTTCTCCCGGCAGTGGTTCGGTCAGCGCCTGTCCTTTGACCCCGGCATAGGTAATCACCAGCTCGGCGGGCTCCTCCAGCGTGTAACCGCGGTGCGCACTGTTGACCGTCTCATTCAGCGCTTCTCCGGCGTGGAAGGTACGCTGCTCCCCGCTCGCTTTGTCTTCCACAATCAGGGTGCCTGAAAGGATAAACGCCGCATTCGGCATCGGATGCGTGTGCCACGGCAATGACGTATGGGCAGGCAGTGACAGGCGCATTACGGTCAGTTCCGGCTCGCCGTGCGGATAGGATTCAATGACCTCTCCGTTCCAGGCCTCCCCGCTGCGCATGACTTCAACCGCTTCGATCCCGTTCTTTTCATCTTTTGACATCAGTATTCCCTGTTAACAATCAATGCAATGCTGCGAACCGCAGGCTTTAAGCGTAGAAGAGAATGCGCGGACTGACTGAGGGGATGTTGACCGGATGAGTGCGCCAGAGGAATAAAACCGCCCGGACAGCCGTGAATGGCATCGGTTAATTCACGGGCATAAGCCGCCAGCATGGTGAATTAATGAACAATATCCGGTGTGTGGTTATAAGATATATCCCACCGTCAGTTCGCAACCTGACATTTCTGTATTATCTTTGAAGCCATCAATTCTCTGAGGGATTTCTGATAATGAAAGGTTTGTTTGCCGCATTACTGGCCAGTTCTGTTTTATTATTATCCGCCTGCTCTAAAGATGACGATAACAAAGTCAAAGTGGCGATTAATACCGGGCCGGATGAAGCGATCTGGCAGGTGGTGAAACAGGTTGCAAAAGATAAATATCAGCTCGATGTCGAAGTGCTGAACTTCAATGACTATGTTCTGCCGAACGAAGCGCTGAATAACAAGGAAGTCGACGCCAATGCTTTCCAGAGCCTGCCTTATCTGGAAGATCAGTCTAAAGAGCGCGGCTATAAATTTGCGGTAGTTGGCAAGACGTTCGTCTTCCCGATTGCTGCCTATTCGCACAAAATCAAGAACATCAGTGAGCTGCAGAATGGTGCGACAGTGACCATCTCTAACGAAGCTACCACCCTGGGACGCAGCCTGCTGCTGCTGCAGGCGCAGGGCCTGATTAAGCTGAAAGAGGGTGTGGGTTATTTACCCACCTCACTGGATATCATCGAAAATCCTAAAAACCTGAAACTGGTTGAAGTGGATACGCCGCAGCTGACCCGCACGCTGGATGATCCGAACGTGGCGTTCTCGATCATTAATACCAACTTCTCGGCTCAGGCGGGATTATCCGCTCACCGCGATGGTTTATTTATGGAGAGCGCCTCTTCGCCTTACGTCAATGCGCTGGTTTCACGCGAAGACAATAAAGACAGCGATAAAATTCAGAAGCTGAAAGCGGCGCTGCAGTCGCCTGAAGTCGCGGCTAAAGCGGAAGAAGTTTATAAAGGCGATGCAATTAAAGGCTGGTAATCGCCCGCAATGCATCCCTGAGATCAAAAAATCAAAAAAGGCCGCATTCCGATGCGGCCTTTTTTATGTCAGCACAGTATGAGCGGATGCCTGCGCCTTAACCTCTGCCAGTCACGCCGCGCCAGCCCGCCAGGCCAGAGGCACCGCTACGCAGCGGCCCCTTTTGGCTGAGCGGAAAGATGCGCTGCCCACAGGCTGGCCACCCATTTCACCCCTTTTGCGGTAAAACGCGCCTGCGAGAAGGCGTGCTGGTTTTCGCCGGTGCCGGTGTGCAGCGTAAAGTAGCCGGCCTGCAGATGGTAATGCTGCGGCGTCAGGGTACCTTTGGCGCGGTACATGATATTGCGCTCCAGCAGAAACTGACGAAACTCCGGCTCTTTCGCTTTCAGCATTTTGCAGAGCTGACGAAAGCCCAGCGAGTCATCCACCTGAACGAAGTTATCAAAGAAGGCGGCCTTAGGCGCGGAGAGAGCCAGCTGCTGCTCCGCCGCCTGACGCTGTTCAAACTGTTCAGCCCAGGCACGTGCAGCCTCAGCCGGGTTGGTAAAGTCCGGCAGATGGGTGGTTCTTTCCCGGTCCTGCCAGCGATCCAGCACTTCGGCCGTAAAGCCTGGCGACAGGCGTGCCACGGCCAGCAGGGAGTCACGCTTGCTCAGGCGGTACTCCTGACGCACCTCCCCTTCGCGCTCATAGTCATTCACTTTGAGCGGCTGAGAAAGACGCTGAGCCGTTTCCAGACTTTTGATTAACCGCTTCACTTCTCCATGTGTAATACCGGTCATCTGAGCCAGCTCACGGCTGCTCATTGTGACCGATTGTTCCAGAGATTTGAGGCTTTCAGTCGAAATCATCATGGGTTCACCCCTCGCTAACGCTACCAATACCCGGCGGGCAGTCCATTTATTATACAAAATACTGTTCAGATATCCAGTATTTTATTTAAGCAGTTTCATAACCGGAAGCTGTTACGCAAACCGGGCGGTGAAAGTGATTTTGCGGGCAGGATCAGGCGTCTGAACGGCTCTGGCGGTTGTCTGACAGAGTTTAATCCCCGCAAAGAGAGGAAAGGTTATTCACACATAATGACAATGGTGGACACAGGCTGTTTACATTACAGTATAGTGATGAGAGTCAGCAGGTTACCGGCCTGTCCGGCTTAACGTTTCATCCGGGGTTCAGGGACGTCATCGCGCTCATTACCACGGGATATTACCTTTTACTGGAGTAAGTCATGCAGCCGTTGAAAGTCGCCTTTATTAAAGCTAACTGGCATAGCGAAATCGTTTCTCAGGTTCTGACCGGATTCGAACAGGAGCTGGAGAGCCGGGGAACCTCCTATGAGATCAAAACCTGGGATGTGCCGGGCGCCTTTGAGATGCCGCTACTGGCACAGCGTCTGGCACAGACCGGCAACTTTGATGCGATTGTCTGCGCGGCGCTGGTCGTGGATGGCGGCATCTATCGCCATGACTTTGTGGCTCAGGCGGTGGTGAGTGGTCTGATGCAGGCCCAGCTGGCCACCAACGTGCCGGTCTTCTCGGTCTCCCTGACGCCGCATAACTTCCAGCCTTCAGCGGAGTTCATCGACTTTTATACCCAGCACTTCGTGAAAAAAGGTCAGGAAGCGGCCCGTGCCGTCTGCCAGATCCACGCGCTTGAACTTTAATATGGACGCAACAGAGCCCGGGCAGCGATAACATCCGGGCCTTTGCGTCGTTAAGGAGAAATATTGGAAACTTCACGTCCGCCCTTACCCCCTTTTACCCGGCCTGAAGAGGCGGCAGAGAAAGTGCGTCTGGCTGAGGATGGCTGGAACAGCCGCGATGCCGGGCGGGTAGCCCTGGCCTATTCTGTGGACAGCCAGTGGCGCAACCGCGATACCTTTCTGACCGGCCGCAGTGAGATCATCGCCTTTCTGGAGCAAAAATGGCAGCGGGAGCAGCAGTACCGGCTGATTAAGGAGCTGTGGAGTTTCGATCAAAACCGGATAGCGGTGCGCTTTGCCTATGAATGGCACGATGAGCGGCGGCAGTGGTATCGCTCTTACGGCAATGAGAACTGGGCGTTTGACGAGCAGGGTCTGATGAAGCAGCGCTTTGCCAGCATCAACGATCTGAAAATCAGCGAAGCGCAGCGGCTTTTCCACTGGCCGCAGGGACGCCGGCCTGACGATCACCCTTCCCTGAGTGAACTCGGCTTATAACCGTGGCGCGTTCAGCGGAGAGCGTTGCTCTCCGCTGTCCTCTGCTTAGCCCTGCTCGTCCTTGTTCTCGACAAAGGTGGCTTTGTTACGGGTGACCGTATAGGCCACTTTCTTGACGTCCTGAGGTGACGTGGTCACTTCCACCGGTGCGATGGTGACGCGCCCCATCCCGAACAGCGTCGGTACATAACCGCCAATCTGGTGTTTTCCGGCCGGAACGTGCAGCAGCATGCTTTCGCCATTCGGTAATTTACCGGCATCTTTGCCATCTACCGTCAGGAAGACGCTTGAACCATCATCGGCACGGGTTTTAACGTGTGAAACATCAATCTGCGTCGGACCCGCAGCAAATTCATCTGGCGTATCGCTGGGCGTCTGTTTCGCACAGCCGGTTAATAACGCAGCAACCGTCAACGCGGCGAAGGTAAAACGATAAGGCATTGGGCACTCTTTCTCCTGATCATCAGAACCCCATATTTTAGTCGTTTGCCTGGCAGATAAAAGAGGAGGAGAGATCGGTATCCTCTTAAAAAAGTTAAAATATCCCTGGTTTGCCCGGTATAGTTGCGTAAAGAATTTTTACTGAATAAATAAACAGTCTTTTTTTCACGAGCCGCAGATTTTTTAACCTGCTGATCAGCCTCAATTTACCCGGCTGCTCACGACGAATAAACGCAGCGTCACGCCGCGGGGACGCTGTTTTTCCTCCGGAGCCCCCCTGTTCATTAGCGGTTATCAGGTTCATAGTAGACGTTCATCCCCGGTTAACCCCGGCGGCCATTCCCTCAACAGAGGGCACGATATGCTTTTTCATACAACGGAAACGGTCTGTGCAATAACCGGCACGCATCCTGCGAACCTGAAGCGCTGGGTGAAGCAGGGGTTACTGACACCCAGACAACACGCTGAACACTGGAGTGACGCACAGCTCAGTGAAATCCGCACGCTGGTTGACTTAACTGCCACGGGCGCGACGCCCGAGGAGATCAGACAGGGTCAGCAGACTGCCACCTCGATCATGACCCACGGCTGGGCGGCGCGTAAAGGTGACATGCTCTGGCAGCTTGAGTTCGGGACACCCCTGTCGCTTTCGCGCCAGATGAACAATATGTCCGGTAACTACAGCGGTGATGACTTCATTATTAATCTGCTGCGCCCTCTGAGTGTCTGGCTTCACGCAGACCGGCGTCAGGGGGCCACACGCCGTCTTGCCCGGTTTGAAAAAACGGTGCAGCAGCAGGCTGACCTGATGATGCGTGACGCGGCGCGAAACCACGCCTCTGTTCCGCTGTTTCTGGAAGCCGTGAGCGTCCTGGACAAAACCGAAATCTGGCTGGAAGCCATTCGTCTGACCGCGATGGGTTTTACTGTCGAGGTGGACGCCAGTGCCAGCGGACAACCGGCGTTTAACACCGGACGCCATGCGCATCATGTCATGTGGTGTGGTGCCGGCATCAGTCAGGTGATGCAGGACTATTTCAGACAGCAGAGTCAGCAGGGGCATCCCGTCATGCTCAGTGGTCCTGATTGCCGCCTTAGCCTTTCCCGGTCAAACGCCTCAAGCGCTGCCTGACAGCAGGCAGCCTTTCCCCCTCTCCGCTTTTTCCGCGCCAGTGAATATTTTTTTCTGTTAAGAACCGCTTAAGGCGGCTTCGTATACTGTTGTCTCCACCTCCTGACTCATAGATGAGACGACAATGAAAAAGACCTTACTGGCCCTCAGCCTTTGCCTGCTTCCCCTGACCTTCACGGCGGCGCATGCCGACTCTGCGTTAACCGGTTGTGCAGCAAAAAAGCAGGAGATTGAGACGCAGCTCTCCTTTGCCCGACAGCACAATAATTCTCACCAGATTGCCGGGCTGGAAAAAGCGCGGCGTGAGGTTGAAGAGCACTGCACCGAAAGCGGCCTGCTGAAGCAGCGTCAGGAAAAAGTGGCCGAAAAGCGCAGTAAGGTTCAGGAGCGTGAACAGGAACTGGCTCAGGCGAAAGCCGAAGAACGCAGTGCCAGCAAAATCCGCAAGCGTGAAGAGAAGCTTGCTGAGGCGCGTCAGGATCTGAAGGAAGCGGAACAGGCGCTGACTCACTAATCTGATAAGGCCAGCCAGCAGCGCTGGCCTCTTATTTTTTAATTTTTCCCGTCTGTTTTCTAACCTGCTGAATAATCACCGCTATTCACCTTTTATCCATTACTTAATGTAATCGGTTGATTACTTATTCTCATGCACTTAATTGGTGCAATAAAGTCAATATCGCGTCGATCAATTCTTTAACTTTTTGAACGCCTTCAAAGAATTGAAAGATAGCGAGTTTTCTCACGCTATGCACAAAATACGCACTTCACGCGCATCATTATTCGCCTTGTGCGGGGTGTAATCAGCAAACTATTCACTTTGTCTGCCCCAGAATGGGGCATAACCCGGTCGGGGCCGGGCGCCTGCCACATCTTATTTGTTTCAGGAGTGTTAGATTATGACGGCGCAAAACAGTACGCGCGTCATCCACGGCTCCACACAATAAATAACTTCATTAAGAAAGGTTTTTTATGGATAAGTTATCTTATGCGTCTGAAAGCAGCACATCTGCCTGGTCAACCTACCTGCAGCAAATCGACCGGGTGGCGCCCTATCTGGGCGATCTTTCACGTTGGATAGATACTTTACGTCATCCCAAGCGGGCACTGATTGTCGACATTCCCCTGCAGATGGATGATGGCTCAATTCGCCATTTTGAAGGGTATCGCGTTCAGCACAACCTTTCACGCGGTCCCGGCAAAGGGGGCATTCGCTATCATCCGGATGTCGACCTTAACGAAGTCATGGCGCTTTCCGCCTGGATGACCATCAAGTGTGCGGCCGTCAACCTGCCCTACGGTGGCGCAAAAGGGGGCATCCGCGTCGATCCTTTTAAACTTTCTGAGGGCGAGCTGGAGCGTCTGACACGCCGGTATACCAGTGAGATTGGCATCATCATCGGGCCGCAGAAAGATATCCCGGCTCCGGATGTCGGCACCAACGGTAAAGTGATGGCGTGGATGATGGACACCTACTCCATGAACCTCGGCACCACCGTCACCGGCGTCGTCACCGGTAAACCCATTCATCTGGGTGGCTCGCTGGGCCGTGAGAAAGCCACCGGCCGCGGGGTGTTTATCACCGGACGCGAAGTGGCGCGTCGCGCAGACATTGAAATTGAAGGTGCCCGCGTGGCGGTTCAGGGGTTTGGTAATGTCGGCAGTGAAGCGGCCCGACTGTTTGACGAGGCGGGCGCGCGCGTGGTGGTGATTCAGGATCACACGGCCACCCTGTTCAATGCCGACGGTATCGACATGGCAGCCCTGACGGAATGGCAGATTGCGCACAAGCAGATCGCCGGTTTCCCGGGCGCGCAGAGCATTGAGAAAGAGGCGTTCTGGACGACGGAGATGGACATTCTGATCCCGGCGGCGCTGGAAGGTCAGATTACCCGTGAGCGTGCTGAGGTGCTGAGCTGCAAAATCGTGCTGGAAGGCGCGAACGGCCCCACCTACCCTGACGCCGACGACATGCTCGCTTCGCGCGGCATTATCGTGGTGCCGGATGTGGTCTGCAATGCGGGCGGCGTAACCGTCAGCTACTTCGAATGGGTGCAGGACATGGCCAGCTTCTTCTGGAGTGAAGATGAGATCAATCGTCGCTCAGACAAGATCATGACAGAAGCGATGGTTCACGTCTGGGACAAGTCGAAAGAGAAAGCGTGCTCACTGCGCACCGCGGCCTACATCGTGGCGTGTGAGCGTATTCTGATGGCGCGTAAAGATCGCGGGATCTATCCGGGCTGATCCCGGTGGCGCTGTTGTCTGCAACAGCGCCATTTCCTCTCTACTTCATCAGCACCTGAAACTGCGGGTTAAACTCATCGAAGATGGGCAGCGCGGCGGCACCCAGCGCGGCGGTATCGCTGCCGGTCATGCCGGTCTTCAGTCGCATCGCATTCAGATAGCGTCCGCGCACCGACTGATAGAGCGGCGGTAACTGCGCGACCATCTGCTCCAGCAACGGCGCGGGCATCATCCCGCCGATAATCACCGCTTCTGCATCAAACACCGACTCCAGAATATTGATTGCCTGGCGCAGTGGCGTCTTTATGCTTTCAATCCAGGCACTGAAACGCGCAGGATCAATTTGCAGCAGGTCGTCAGGCAGCGCCCGCATCGGATCGAGGCCGCAGAACTCATAGGCCGCCTGTAACGAGACATAACGCTCAAGACAGCCCTGATTGCCGCAGTAGCAGTCGCGCCCGCCCGGCTCGACCACGATGTGGCCGATCTCCCCCGCGTTATGGGCATGGCCGGTATATATATGGCCATCGGTAAAGATCCCCGCGCCCAGGCCGGTGCCGATATAGAGATAGATAAAGGAGTTAAGCTGACGGGCTATGCCATGAAACCGTTCACCAATGGCGGCCACGGTGGCGTCATTCTCCAGCGTCACCGGCAGGCCACTGATCGCGCCAAGTTCAGCTTCGATATCGACCTGCTCCCAGCCGTTCAGGGTGGTCGGGCCCACTGATGAGATGCCCTCTACGCCGAACGGTCCCGGCATCACCACGCCTATGCCTAACACTTTCTGCCACTGCGCGCCGAGAAAGGCCCGCATCTCCGTCAGCACGTCAGCAATGCACGCCAGGGTGGCAGCAGGCTGGGGCTTCTGCACCAGCAGGAGGCGGCGGAAGTGGACTTCGCCGCTGAGATCGACCAGAACCAGCAGCAGGGTCTGGTGATCGAGGTGAATCCCGATCGACCAGGCACTGGTCGGATTCAGCGTGACCGGAATGGAGGGCTGACCACGCCCGCTGCGGCGTGGCTGGCGGCTGGTCAGCAGTTCAGCCTGCTCCAGCTCTGCCACGATGTTGGAAACGGTCTGCGGCGTCAGCGCAGTCAGCCGTGCCAGTTCGGCACGGGTCAGCTCACCATGCAGGCGAATCGCTTCAATCACCACACGGCGGTTATGCGCCCGCGCATGTTCAAGGTTGGTGCCTGAGGTTCTCATGTTGTTTTCCCTTACAGCGCGACCTCACAGTATTGGTATGCGGAGCAATGGAGGCAAACAATATCTTTGATCGTGTACGCAATTTCCGCGGTTCAGGATAGGCAAGGCGGCGATAAAAGCGCAGGCTGGGCGCCAGCGTTGTTACGACGTTGTTAATGTTACCGCCCTTTACTGGCACGTCCTTTGCTTAATTCCTGACAGGTCAGCCTGCCCGCTGACCATTACGCCCCTGATTAAATCAATCAAATTGATTTAATTAACCGACAGCCTGTTGCTGCATAGTGGAGAAGACCATGTCACAGCGTTATACCCCCCGACTCAAAGCCGGCTTCGCCGCCTTACTGATGTTAAGCGCAGGCAGCGCCGCGGCGGCCACGCAGATTAATGCCCTGTTTATGACGCAGGCCGCCTATAGCGAAAATGATATCCGCGCCATGACGCAGAACTTTCAGAAAGCGCATCCGGATGTCAGCGTCAATCTGGAGTTTGTTCCCTATGAAGCACTGCATGACAAGATCGTGGCGGCGCGCGGTGCGGGCGGCAATGGTTATGACGTGGTGCTGTTCGATGCCATCTGGCCGGCAGAATTCAGCCGTTTCGATCTGCTGCAGGATGTCTCATCACGCATTACCCCTGACGAAAAAGAGAAGGTATTCCCGGGTGCGATGAACACGGTGGTCTTCAAAGGCAAAACGCTCGGCATGCCGTGGATCCTCGACACCAAGTACCTCTATTACAACAAAGCGATGCTGGCGAAAGCGGGCATTACGACGCTGCCAGAGACCTGGCAGCAGGTGCTGGATGACGCGAAAATCATTAAAGAGAAAAAGATCGTCACCTATCCGCTCGTCTGGAGCTGGTCTCAGGCGGAAGCGCTGGTGTGCGATTACACCACACTGGTCTCCGGCTTTGGCGGCCAGTTCTATCAGAACGGTAAGCTCAGCTTCTCCAGCCCGGCCTCTCTGAAGGCGCTGGCGCTGATGAAAAGCTCACTCGATCAGGGGCTGAGCAATCCGGCGTCGCGTGAATATCTGGAAGAGGATGTGCGTAAATCGTTCTCCAATGGCGATGCGGCGTTCGCGCTGAACTGGACCTACATGTACAACATGGCCAACGATCCCAAGCAGAGCAAAGTGGCGGGTGAGGTAGGCATCATGCCTGCGCCGGGGGATGCACCGGGCAAAGTGGGTGCGGTCAACGGCTCAATGGGGCTGGGCATCACCAAAGGCAGCAGCCATGCGGATGAAGCGTGGCAGTACATCCGCTATATGACCTCTCAGCCGGTGCAGAATCAGTATGCGAAACTCAGCCTGCCGATCTGGAAATCGTCTTATCAGGATGAGGCGGTGAAAAAAGGTCAGGAGAGTCTGATCGCCGCGGCGGATAAATCGCTTAACGTGATGCTGTCACGTCCTGAGACGGCCGACTACTCGCGCCTGTCGAACCAGCTCCAGCAGCAGTTGCAGCAGGTGTTACTGGGCAAAACGTCGGCTCAGGATGCGATGGCGACGGTTGATAAAAGCGCCGCCCGGCTGCGTTAAGGAGTGATGATGCTGAGTCTGCGTCAACGCGAACAGCGTCAGGCATGGGTGCTGCTGGCACCCATGCTGCTGGTGATGCTGCTGCTGACCGCCTGGCCCCTGGTGCGCACAATCTGGCTCAGCTTTACCGATGCTGCGCTGATTGGCAGCGGGGAAACGCCAGGCTGGGTCGGGCTGGAAAACTACCTCTATGCGCTGAGCGATCCCGATTTCCGGGCTTCGATCTGGCGTACCCTCTATTTCACCGTGGTTTCTGTCATCTGTGAAGGGATCATCGGCGTGCTGGTGGCGCTGCTGCTGAATCAGCGATTCCACGGACGCAACGTGCTGCGGGTGCTGGTGATCCTGCCGTGGGCGCTGCCCACGATTGTCAACGCCATGATGTGGCGGCTGAACTTCAACCCCGACTACGGCAGCATCAACGCCCTGCTCACCCAGCTGGGCATTATTGACGGCTATCGCAGCTGGCTGGGGTCGCCGGATGCCGCCCTGAATGCGGTGATGTTTGCAGACATCTGGAAAAACTATCCGCTGGTGACGCTGCTGGTGCTGGCTGCGCTGCAGTCGATCCCCGACGATCTGTTTGAGGCGGCGCGACTGGATGGGGCCTCCGCCTGGCGTCGTTTCCGGGCGATCACCTTCCCGGCGATTGTCGCGCCGCTGGGCGTGGCGCTGGTGTTGCGCACCATCGATGCCTTCAAAATTTTTGACATCATCTATGTGATGACGCGCGGCGGGCCGGTGGACAGCACCAAAACCCTGAGCTTCTTCGTCTATCAGGAGTCGTTCAGCTACCTGCGTGCGGGCAGCGGCGCTGCCTACGCCATCCTGATGACCCTGATGTGCGCCCTGCTGATCACGCTCTATCTGCTGATGTTATGGCATCAGCGCCGCCGGAGTTCCGCCTATGAAAACTAAACTGCGCCAGGGGCTGCGTTACGGGGCTGCGCTGCTGGTCGCCCTCAGCATTCTCGCCCCGATGGGCTGGCTGTTTCTGATGAGCGTCAGTTCCGCCAGCGATCTCTCCCGGGTGCCGTTAGAATGGCTGCCGCGCCAGTGGGATTTCAGCCGCTATCAGGGGCTGATTTCGCTGGCACCTGGCCAGCCGGGCACGATTTTCCTGCATGCGCTGGGAAACAGTCTGCTGGTCGCGTCGGTCGCCACGGCGATCTCCCTGCTGCTGGCGATCCCGGCGGCGTTCAGCTTCTCACGCTACAGCGGTCGCGATGCCTGGCTTTCCGGCGCCCTGGCGATCTATATGGTGCCGCCCGTGGCCTTTGTACTGCCGCTCTACTTTTTGCTGCAACAGCTGGGTCTGCTCAACACCCGTCCCGGTCTGGTGATGGTCTACTGCTCGCTGATCCTGCCGTTTCTGACCTGGATGCTGAAGAATCAGTTCGACGCCCTGCCCCGTGATATTGAACAGGCAGCCCGGCTGGATGGCCTGCGCTTCTGGCAGGTTCTGCTGCGCATCACGCTGCCGCTGGCAAAACCGGTGCTGGGTGCCGCTGCCCTGTTTGGCTGGCTGCTCGCCTGGGATGAGTTTTTTTACGCGCTGCTGTTCACCAGCAATCTGTCGGCCCAGACTCTGCCGGTCGCCATTGCCGGTTTTACCGCCGGACGGGCGACGGATGACGGGCTGATCGCCGCCATTGGCATTCTGGCATCGGTACCGCCTCTGTTTATCGCCATCTGGCTGCAGAAAACGCTGGTCAGTGGCCTCACCAGCGGGGGAAGTAAGGGATAACTATGAACCATTCCACTGTCGCCACCCTCTATGTGGTGGGCAATATCAACGTCGATTTAATCATGAGTACGCTCAGTGACTGGCCGCAGCGCGGCACCGAAGTGATGCTGCAGCACAGTGAGCTTCGTCCCGGCGGCTCGGCCGGAAACTGCGCGCTGGCGCTGGAGGCGATGCAGGTGCCGCATCGCGCTATCGCCAACCAGGGTAATGATGGTCTGAGTCACTGGCTGGCCAGCCATTTTCCGCACAGCGCGAAGCAGTGGCCGCGCTACGCCTGCGAGACGTCACTGACGGTGGGCGTGACTCACCCCGATAACGAACGCTCCTTTCTCAGCAACTACGGGCACATCACCCTGCTGACCGTCGACGATGTGCTGGCTCAGTTGCCGCCGCAGGCCGTCCCGGGTGACATCGTGCTGCTGTGCGGCACCTTTCTCTGCCTGGAACTTTATGCACACTATCCCGCGCTGCTGGCCACCTTACAGCAGCGTGGTTTTTGTGTGGCGGTGGACACCGGCTGGCCGCCAGCGGGCTGGAGCGATGCCCTTCGCTTACAGATTGCGTCCTGGTTAGCGGACTGCGACTGGCTGCTGCTGAATGAGGTGGAGGCGCTGGGTCTGGCGGGCGCAGAGCTGCTGGAGCAGAGCGGCAAACAGCTGTCAGCGCGGCTCAGCGGCCGCGGCGGATGTGTGATCAAGTGCGGCGCAGAGGGCGCACGCCTCTGGTCTGCCGCCTCTGTGCAATTTGCCGCCGCACAACCGGTGACGGTGGTCGACACCATCGGTGCGGGGGACAGTTTCAATGCCGGTTTTCTCACCGCCCTGCTCTATCAGCACTCCTCTCATACCGCCCTGCGCTGGGGCATTGACGTGGCGTCACAGGCAATCAGTAGCTCACCGCGCCGCTATCCCAGCTGGCAACAACTCCAACTTTCAAATGAGGTGCGCTGATCATGGCCAGTGTTGAACTTGTACAGGTGGCGAAGCGCTACGGTAAACAGAACGTACTGCAGCCGCTGGATTTAACCATTCCTGACGGCACTTTTACCGTGCTGGTCGGTCCCTCCGGCTGCGGTAAATCCACCCTGCTGCGGCTGCTTGCCGGTCTGGATAGCGTCTCTGACGGCGACATCCTGCTCGACAAAAAGCGCATCAACGATCTCGACCCCGCCGACCGGGATATCGCGATGGTGTTTCAGAGCTACGCGCTCTATCCGCACCTGACCGTTGCTGAGAACCTGGCGTTTCATATGCAGGTGAAAAAGGTGAAGCGCGAGGAGCAGAAGAGCAAAATCGCCCGGATTGCGGGCATTCTTGGCATCGATCAGCTGTTGCAGCGCTATCCCCGGGCTTTATCGGGCGGACAGCGGCAGCGCGTGGCGATGGGCCGGGCGATGGTGCGCAACCCGCAGGTATTTTTGTTCGATGAGCCGCTCTCGAACCTGGATGCGCAGTTGCGGATGGAGCTGCGCGCCGAAATCAAATCGCTTCATCAGCGTTTTAAAACCACCATGGTTTATGTCACCCACGATCAGGTCGAAGCGATGACGCTGGCCGATCAGATCGTGGTGATGAAGGATGGCGTTATCGTGCAGCAGGGTGCGCCGCTGGCGATTTATGATCGCCCGGTTAACACCTTCGTGGCGCGGTTTATCGGTTCACCGCCGATGAATCTGCTGGATGCCCGCTTTGAAGTACGGGACGCCGTGCCAGGCGTCTGCTGTGGTGAGCAGTGGCTGCGGCTTCCTTCCCGCTGGCACCGTGCCGCACAGCAGCAGGCGGGTCAGCCGGTCACGCTGGGCGTGCGCCCTCACGATCTGGTCACCGATGTCAGCGGGCAACCGGCAACGGTGAATATCGTCGAGATTACGGGGGAGTCGACGCTGTTACATCTGGCGTGGCAGGGATTTTTGCTGCATATGCAGCTGAGCGGCCGCAGTGATGCCGTGCCGGGTGGCACGCTGCCGGTAACGGTTAATCCGGACAAGATGCACCTGTTTGATGCCGTCAGCGGTGAGCGCCTGACAGAGGCGTAATGAATCTGCATCAGACAGCCCACACAGAGGGCTAACCCGCCAGGGATGGCGGGTGTTGCGACTTTGCGGAAGGCATCTGCGCCGTCGCCCTGTCCGGCAGCGACGGCGTTGTCAGTGCGTTTTATGCCAGGTGAAACTGCTCCACCGTCTGCGCCAGCTGCTGCGCCTGATCCTCCAGTGAACTGGCGGCGGCGGACATCTGCTGCACCAGCGCGGCGTTCTGTTGGGTGGTGCCATCCATCTCGTTGACGGCAATCGTGACCTGACTGATGCCACGCGCCTGCTCGTCAGAGGCAGTGACAATCTCACCGATAATTCCCTGCACCGAGTTCACCGCCTGCATCATCTCCTGCATGGTCTTACCGGCATCGTTCACCAGCCGGACGCCGCTTTCGACCCGCACGCTTGACTCTTCGATCAGCGCGCCAATCTCTTTCACAGCGTTGGCACTGCGCTGAGCCAGATTACGCACCTCACTGGCGACCACGGCGAAGCCGCGTCCCTGTTCACCAGCACGCGCCGCTTCCACTGCCGCATTCAGCGCCAGAATATTGGTCTGGAAAGCGATGCTGTTGATCATCGTGGTGATATCGCCAATTTTTTTCGAGCTGTCATCGATCTGCGCCATGGTCTGCACGACCTCACCGACCAGCGTGGCACCGCGGCTGGCGATGTGCGTGGCGTTTTCGGTCAGGCTGGTCGCCTGCTGTGCGTTGTCGGCGTTCAGACGAATCGTGGCGCTAATCTGCTCCATGCTGGCGGCGGTCTGCTCCAGCGCAGCAGCCTGCTCCTCGGTGCGCGACGCCAGGTTGAGGTTGCCGCTGGCAATCTCCCCCGCCCCCTGACGCACCGACTCACTGGCATCTTTAATCTGTCCGACAATCTGTCGCAGCTGGGTCTGCATGGTCTCAAGGGCAAAGAACAGGCTGCTGCGATCGCCCTTCTGCACGGCAATCGCGTTATCCAGTTTGCCATCGGCTACCGCCAGCGCGATCTGAGCCGCTTCAACCGGCTCGCCGCCAATCGGACGCAGCACCTTACGGCTGAACAGCATACCCAGCACCGTACCGACCAGCAGAATGCTCACCACCATCAGGATCACCGCCCACATCAGCTGGCGGTTGGCGGCGGCCATCACCTGGCTGACCGGCGCGACCACACCCAGATACCAGGGCTTATCGCTGTTGCCGATCACGACCGGCTGCCAGGTGACCAGCGCCTCTTCACCCAGTACCCCATCAAAATGCTGCACCACCTTCGAGGTAAAGTTATCGGTTTGGCCTTTCCAGGGTTTTCCGGCCTCCTCTTTAACCGGCGATGAGACCACATTGCCGCCATTGGAGAGCAGCAGCGCATAGCCGGTGCCCTGCCAGGGTTTAATCTGGTTCACTTTCGCTTGCAGCGAGGCCAGCGAAATATCTGACGTGACGACCGCTTTCAGCGTGCCCTGATCCATAATTACCGCAGCAACAGAGGTGAGTAATGTCGGCACGCCGTTATAGGCGTAGCTATAGGGTTCGGTAAGCGTATCTTTTTGAGACTTTTGCGGGATGAGATAGTAGTCGCCCTGTCCCGGCGTGAGGTAAGAAAGCAGAGGATGCATGGCGTAATGGCCTGAGGCATCACGGTCAACAAACCAGGCATAGCGGCCCTGTGGCGCCTGACCCTGCTGGGTGGCGAACTCCGCATCGCGGCCATCGAACGCATTCTGTTCGAATATCACTGACATCGACAGATACTCAGGATTGGCGCGCAGCGCATATTCCATCACTTTGTCCGCTGCCTTGCGATCGGTAATGCCTGCATGCGGTAAAGCGATCAGACTTTGTCCAAGATGACTGGCCACATCGCGCGCATGCGTCAGCTCCTGCTGCACCTGCAGACCCCGGCTCTGGGCAATCTGCTGCAGATACTTCTCTGCCAGCGCTTTCTGCTCTTTACCGGACTGCCAGCTGAGGACACCGATGGTGACGGTAAAGCCCAGCGTGATGGTTAAACCGCCCATGAGCAGCATCTGCGCACGGGTACTCATTTTTTCTTTTTTAGTAACGAACTGGACATAATTTTTTCCCCTGGAAATGATCCTGCTCTTTACCTCCTTGTGGTTATAGTGCTCCTGAGATCATCTATCGGCGGCGTTTTTTTGAACTTTACCCTGCGCTAAGCCTGCGGCACCCAGAACGCTGCCTGATTATTTCGGGGAAATTGATCGCTAAGGGATTATGTCGTGAATGATGAACAGGATTTTTTTGATCTGCGACAATACAGCCGCTCTCCACAACTGTCAGTTTATGTAAAACATTGCTGCAGACCTTTATCACTGTGGAGAGAAATCAATGATTGGTAAATTCGGTTTAACAGGTGGGTTAATTATCTGGCTGGCTTATGTTGCCTGGATTGTACATTACTACTCAGACACCTTTATTCAGTTCTCCCGCTAAACAGACAGGGCCTTCGGGCCCTTTTTTTCTGTCCTCAGGTTCGCCAGCGTATTCTGTGAGCCGATTGTTTGTTATTATCGCCTCATTCTGTGAGCCGAATAAGGTGCGTGATTCGGCTCATTTCCTGACCCTGAGCTGACGATGAACACCCACTGGATCTGGCAACAGGCCGACTGGCCCCACTTTCACTGGCAGGATGCCGTGCTGTTACCGCGCCTGCGCCATCTGCAGCAGCAGCGCGGCCTGCTGCTGGGCCGCGCCAGTCTGCACCCCGACAGCGAAAGCCAGACGCTGGATACCCTGCTCAGTAATATCCTCTCCTCATCGGCCATTGAAGAGGAGCGGGTTAACGTGCAGTCGGTCCGCTCGTCGCTGGCACGGCGGCTGGGCGTCACGGAAGAGCAGCCCTGGCCGGTCTCTGACCGCTCAGAGGGCCTGGCGGCGATGATGCTGGACGCGATCAACAATCGCAGCCAGCCGCTGACGATGGAGCGACTGTATCAGTGGCATCACTGGCTGTTTCCGGCAGATGAATGGACGGTGCAGCGTCTGAGCGTCGGGATGTTGCGTGGCAGCGAGCCGATGCAGGTGGTCTCAGGGCGTATCGACCGGCCTACCGTCCATTTTGAAGCCCCGCCGCGTGACGGACTGGAGCCGCAGCTGGCGCAGTTTATTGCGTGGTTTAACCAGAGCCAGCAGGACGTCATGCTCGACCCATTGCTGCGGGCCGCGATCTGTCACCTCTGGTTTGTGACCCTGCATCCCTTTGATGACGGCAACGGCCGCATCACGCGGGCACTTACCGACCTGGCACTGGCCCAGGCCGACAGTCAGAGTATCCGTCTCTACGCCATGTCTCCCGCCATTCTGGCGCACCGTGCGGACTATTACCGCATTCTGGAACAGACGCAAAAAGGCGACACCGACATCACCCGCTGGCTGGTGTGGTTCCTGGATATCCTTGATGAGAGCCTGCAACAGGCGATGAGCGTGATTGACCGCACGCAGATTAAGGCGCGATTCTGGCTGCGCTATCAGGGAACGGGACTGAGTCAGGAGCAGGTTAAAGTGCTGAACCGGCTGCTGGATGGCGGCGAGCAGGGATTTGAACAGGGGATCAGCGCCAGTCAGTATCAGAAGGTGGCAAAAGTCAGTAAAGCGACCGCAACCCGACATCTGGCGGATCTGGTCGAAAAAGGGTGCCTTTACCGGCTGGAAGGCGGCGGCAGGAGCACCCGCTATCAGGTTAATACCGGCGAGACACCCTGACTCAGCCGGTTTTGCACGGAGGGAAAAGAGACCGCAGGCAGCGCGATGCCGCTTTCCCGCGGCGATCACCCTTTCAGCGATCCTCCTCGGGTGGCGATGACCTCTTTATACCAGTAGAAGCTTTTTTTGCGGCTGCGCGCCAGTGAACCCTCACCGTTGTCGTCGCGATCGACGTAGATAAATCCGTAGCGTTTAGAGAGTTCGGCTTTCGATGCGCTGACCAGATCGATCGGGCCCCAGCTGGTATAGCCCATGACCTCCACGCCATCTTCAATCGCCTCACGGACCTGCACCAGATGATCGTTGAGGTAGCTGATGCGGTAGTCATCCTGCACGACCCCGGCGGCATCGGGTTTATCTTTCGCGCCAAGCCCATTCTCAACGATAAACAGCGGCTTCTGATAGCGATCCCACAGCAGATTGAGCAGCGTGCGCAAGCCGATCGGATCAATCTGCCAGCCCCATTCAGATGCGGGCAGATGGGGGTTCGGCACCATACTCAGGATATTGCCCCGCAGCTGCTGATTCAGCGCGTCATCGGCGGTGACGCAGCCAGTCATGTAGTAGCTGAAAGAGATGAAATCGACGGTCGATTTCAGCGCTTCACGGTCGGCGTCGGTGATCTCAAGGGCAATATGGTTGTCGCGGAAGAAGCGCAACATGTAGCCCGGATAAGCGCCACGGCACTGAACGTCGCCAAAGAATTGCCATGTCCGGTTCTCCTGCAGGGCTTCCAGAACATCTTCGGGTTTGCAGCTCAATGGATAGACCAGCCCACCCAGCAGCATGTTGCCGATTTGGGCGTCAGGGATAATTTCATGGCAGGCTTTTACCGCCAGCGCGCTGGCGACCAGCTGATGGTGAATCGCCTGATACACCTCACCTTTGCTGGCGGTTTCCGGCAGACCCACCCCGGTCAGAGGGGCATGCAGCGACATGTTAATCTCATTAAAGGTCAGCCAGAGTCTGACTTTATGCCGGTAACGGGTAAATACCGTGCGGGCGTAGTGACTGAAGAAATCAATTACCCGCCGATTGCCCCAGCCCCCATACTGCGTCACCAGACCCCAGGGCATCTCATAGTGTGACAGTGTCACAAGTGGCGTGATGTTGTGCGCGGCCAGCTCGTCAAACAGCCGGTCATAAAAAGCCAGACCTGCCTCGGCAGGCTGCTGCTCATCACCCTGCGGAAAGATGCGTGTCCATGCAATTGAGACCCGCAGGCAGCTGAAACCCATCTCGGCAAACAGGCGGATATCCTCCGGATAGCGGTGGTAAAAATCAATCGCCACATCCTTGAGGCTGTGACTGCCTGGGCCCCGCTCGCAAACCGGACCAAAAATCCCCTGCGGCTGAAGGTCGGAGGTCGAAAGGCCTTTACCCGCCTCACGCCAGGCCCCTTCCACCTGATTTGCGGCAACGGCGCCGCCCCATAAAAATGAATCCGGGAAAGTTTTCATGCTGTTCTCCTGTTATTGATGGCTGAGGCTGAGTAACGGTTGTCCGGCCGTCACGGTGCTGGCTGCAGCCGTGGTGACATCAGCGTAGTCATCGCTGTTACTGATAATGATGGGGGTGGTCAGGTCATAGCCGGCAGCAAGAATCGCCTGGCGATCAAATTCCAGCAGCAGATCGCCCGGTTGAATTTTGTCGCCTGCGCTGACGTGTGCGATAAACGGCTTGCCGTCGAGCTTTACCGTATCGATGCCGACGTGGATCAACAGCTCGACGCCGCTATCACTCAGTAAGCCGATGGCGTGCCGGGTCTGAAACAGCGAGGCGACCTCACCGGCAAATGGCGCGATGACTTTGTTATCAAGCGGAATGATGGCGACACCGCGTCCCAGCAGGCCACTGGCGAACGTGGCGTCCGGCACCTGATCGAGCGCCAGCACGGTGCCAGACAGCGGGGAAAGGATCGCGTTTTCGTCTGAGGAGAGGGCTGTCGCCGCCACAGGGGGGGCGGCTTTGGGCATACCGGCAAGCAGGGTCATGCCACAGCTCAGAAACAGCGCCAGCACTGTTCCGGCAATCCCGCCCCATAACGTGGCATCGACCCCGGTGGGCGGGATCATCTGAGCAATCGTGAAGACGTTGGCAAAGCCAAAGGAGTAAACGTGTGTGTGGCTGAAGCCGACAATCGCCCCGCCGATAGCACCCGCAACACAGCCAAAAATAAAGGGACGGCGCAGCGGCAGATTGACGCCATACACAGCCGGTTCGGTGATACCAAAAATCCCTGCCGTCACGGACGAGCCAGCCAGGACCTTCTGCCGGGCATCACGGCTGCGCAGGAAAATCCCCAGCGCGGCGCCAACCTGACCCATGACGGCGGGCAGCAGCATCGGCAGCATTGAGTCGTGCCCCAGCACCGCCAGGTTGTTGATCATGAGAGGCACCAGCCCCCAGTGCAGACCAAAGATCACACAGACCTGCCACAGCGCACCCATGGCGGCGCCAGCCAGCCAGGGGGCCAGCGCATAAATCCACTGGTAGCCGTTGGCCAGCATCATGCTCAGCCAGGTGGCCACGGGGCCAATCACCAGAAAAGTCAGCGGCACGGTAACGCCCAGGCAGATCAGGGGCGTAAAAAAGTTCTTCATGGAGGCAGGAAGCCGCCTGTTGCTCTGTTTTTCCAGCCAGCAGCTCACCCACGCAGCAAGAATCACCGGAATGACCGACGCACTGTAGTTGAACCAGGTTACAGGGATACCCAGAAACGCGTCCGCCATTGCGCCGGTCTGCTGGCTGGCATTAAAGGCGGCGATCATGGTCGGATGGGTGAGTGCCCCGCCGATCACCATGGTGATGAAGGGATTGCCACCAAACTTCTTACCGGCGGTATAACCCAGCACCAGCGGGAAAAAGAAGAACAGCGCATCACTGGCAGCAAACCAGATTTTATAGGTGCCGCTCTCAACGGAAAGCCAGCCGCAGACCACAGCCAGGGCCAGCAGGCCTTTAAGAATGCCCGAAGCGGCCAGAATGCCGATAAAAGGGGTGAAAATACCTGAAATGATGTCAATAAGCCGGCTGAAAAGGTTACCGCCACTGTCGTTTTCATCCGTTGCGACAGGAGCGTCACCGCGCAGTCCCGCTTCAGCGCGAACCGCCTGCCAGACCGCATGCACATGGTTGCCGATGACGACCTGGAACTGCCCGCCGCTTTCAACCACCATAATCACACCCGGGTTTTTCTTCAGTGCCTCCGCATCCGCCTTCTGACTCTCTTTCAGTCTGAAACGAAGCCGGGTGGCACAATGCTCCAGGCTGACGATGTTCGCTTTACCACCCACATGGCTGAGGATCTCCTGCGCCAGTTTCTGATATTCCATCTCTCTTTCCTTACAAGCAATGTCCGCAGACATCCGTTGAGGGAGCCAAAAAATAAAAAAACCTGAGAACGACCTCTTTTCAGAGGCCGCGCTCAGGTTTTGCCTGCACTATGCAGTAACAATCCAGGTTAAGGGGGTTAACGCCCCTCTTTTCTCACCCGTTCGATATGAATGGCGAGAAACATCATCTCTTCCGCTGTCAGATCGCGCTGATAGCTTTGCTGCAGATGCTGCGCGATCTTCACCGCGCATTTCCACGCTTTGGGATAGTTCTCTTTGACCGCGGTATGGAGTGACACATCATCGTCATCAACGACGGTGCGTGTCAGCATCCGCTGGGCAAAAAACTTCAGATGGGTGACGAACCGCTGGTAACTCAGCGATGACTCGTCATAGTCCAGCTGCAGCTGATACTTCACCAGTTGCAGAACGTCCTGCATCACCCGCGTCACATCCATCACTTCCGGCATTTCGTTGTTGAGCTGAGCCGTTACCAGATGAAGCGCGATAAATCCGGCTTCATCCTCAGGCAATTCAACATTCAGACGACGGGCGATGATGGCGCGGGCTTCCTGACCCAGCTCGAACTCCCGCGGATAGAGTCGCCTGATATCCCAGAGCAGCACGTTTTTTATCGCCAGCCCCTTCTTCTGCCGCTCGATGGCAAAGAAACAGTGATCCGTTAATGTGATGTAGAGACTCTCCTGCAGTTTCCCTAATCGCTGCGCTGCCAGGTTGATAATCCGGTCACAGGTCGTCATGACCTCAGCAGGGATCTGGTTCAGTAACTCCTCAAGACGGCGCACCAGAAGATCGCTTTGCAGCGCGAATACTTTCTCAATCTGCGCGGTATCAAGACTGTCCCCGACACGCTTCTGAAAAGCCAGTCCGCGTCCCATCACGACCTGCTCACGTCCCTGTTCGTCCTGAACCACCACCACATTGTTATTAAGCACTTTGGCGATTTTCATCCAGACCCCAAAAACAAAAAACCTGACCTCCGGCTGACGCCAGAAATCAGGTTTTGCCTGCCTGAGCAGTAACAATCCAGTACGCGCACTCTACCATTTTTGAGACGGACCTCAATCTGCCTAGGTGAAAAGCGTGACGGCGATCCTGCTCCACAGGGAAACTTAAAATGTCTCCACGGTTTTACGTTTCGTCACCCAGGCATCCTGAGTGCGGGCGATACCCGCCGGGCGATGCCAGTACTGAATGCCGGGCTGCAGTTCCAGCCAGCTGAAGGGACGAGCAAGGCAAAAAAAACCTGAGCGCCTCACAGTGGCAGAAACCGTGAAACGCTCAGGTTTTTCCTGTTAACCAGTAATAACCCCTTGCAGATGATGAGGCCACACTAATATCGAACGCGGGCAGTGAAAAGCCGGGGAATTTCTGTTTCAGAAAAAGCGTGAGCGAATTAACATGCCACCGATACTGAGATCGCGAGGGCACAATAAAAAACCGGAAATAGACATCCTGAATAATGACAAATAATTTAAACGACTCCTTCCGGATATCAGGCTGGAGAAGATTTATTATTTTATCATGAAAAGAGGTTGTCTTCCGGATTATTGACAGCCTGTCTGGCTTATGCAACCATCAATTGAAGGCGGAATTATTTTGTAATAAATTTGCCATTTATTATTGTGATAAGGAAATTTCAATGCGTGAACTTACTATAAGCGAAGTAAACTCAGTCTCAGGTGGCAACGTTGGTGAAATTATTGTTGGTGGTGTAAAGCTGATTAACGACTTATTCAATACCCCCCTGCTCTCTTTTCCAGGGAGACTTTTGGATGCCATCGGCTTAGGAAGCATTCATCACGCCCTTGACTCGATTGGCTTTGCTATATTTACAACGATTGCTTCATTAGGCAGTGCGCTGGGTGGCGATGCCAGTCAGATTAACTACCATTTCAATGAGGAATGGGGTGATTAAAAATAAGCTATCCGGATATGAAGCCACCGTTTAGGTGGCTTCATTCATAGCGACCGAATGATGACTACAGGGTCGCTTTAAAAAGCCTCATGGTTAAAGGTGAAGAGTAGAGGTAGTGAGGGTCATACTTATCGAGCGTCGCTTTTGCAAAACGCCAGTCATACCCATCGGTGATACCCTGAGTTAAGCTATCAGGAATAAGGGTGTCGATAACCGTCTCATTATCCCAGGCATCTTTTTCTGAATATCCCCAGCCTTTGCTCCACTCAACGCGTACCGTTGCATAATCGCCAGAATAGTGATTGAACACCCACTCTTCCAACTCTCTGAAAAACTTCAGTGAGTCAGGAGTACCAGGCATCGTCAGATTATCCAGCCAGATTGCAACATCCCATTCAGGGTGAGCATCAACAGGCCGGGCTGCGGAGAGTGCAGGAGGAACAGCACCAGCAATATCGGTATCAGCTGGATTATCTAAACCGGTCACACGAATTTCAATCGGACCATTCATGGGATAAGCGTTAGATTTTTTGTAGATATCCACCATGCTCTCATATTTCGCCTTAAATTCACTGAGTACCTTTTGAATGTTCTCTCTGCGGGTGATGATGACATAGCCGTTAGCCGTCACCCGAAGCGTGTCTGGCTTGATATACATCAAGACATCTTTGCTCCACCCCCACAGGTCGCTACTGATTGTCGCACCAAGTCCGATATTGACCAGATTGAACATCAGGTTTCCTAATGAAGGTGTGAGTTCCGGAAAGCCATTGTGAATCTTCCTGACCAAATCGGAAACCTGAACAGGAATATTATCCGAAAAAGGATAGTTAAAGGGAGAATGGACGGGTTTAGATATCCTGTTGTAGGCTGGAGACTCTGTCCAGATTTTTAACCATGGTGTGGTAGTAAACGGAAACCAGATGATCTCAGCACGCCCGCATTTATCCAGATAGGAGGTATAGGTTCTGATACCTTCACCCTCCTGACCAAATAATTCGACGGCGGGAACATTGACAAAACTTTGGCAGCGTAAACGCTTGTTGCGCGGCACCTGAAGTTTAACTTCATAAATAAATGCTCTCCCGACATGCACCATAAAGGCTGATATCTCCGGGTTGGTTCTTTCGAACGTTTTCAACACGTACTGCTTAAGCTTGTCATCCCACACAATGGCTTTGAGTTCGACAATGTTATTGCTGACGGTTCCCCAACTCCCCCCTGCGGGGCGTTCTTCATTGACAGAGGCGATGCCGGTCCCATGTCCTCCTATTGCGAGAACACCGCCAAGCGTCAGATCGCCCGGTGCAGGCATGCTGTAAAAGCCTAGTTTCTTTTTCTCAAGCAGAGTAACAAGAGCTTCCATCTGAATGCCGGTCTGAGCCGTGATATAGCCGTAATCACCATGTTTAACTATCGTTGCAGCATTAAGATGTTTCGTCATGTCAACCAGGACAACATCACTGTTGTCAGCATTATTATCAATAGTCAATCTTGACCAGTTATGCTGAATACCTACCGGGCGAACTTTGAATTTATTATCAACAGCCCAGTTAATGACATCGAGTAATTCAGCACTGGTCTTAGGTGAACATGAGAGAATATTTTTCCCGGATGTCTCTTTTGACCAGTTTAAAAAATCAGTGCGGAACGTTTTTAACGGGAATGCAGTTGTAATCTGGTTGCTCATAGAATGTCCTTATTTAACCTCTTCAGATTTAACGGTAAACACATCCACCACAGAAAAATGAGACAGACCCACTTATAACAATGGCTTCATACAGACTTAATCCATAATTAACACATATAATACCTCCAAGAAGTCCCCAGAAAATTGAGATGGTCAGCGCAGATAAAAGTGTTTGTATCGTTGGCGCTGCTCTTCCTGCGTAAGCACTTAACAGATATCTTGTTACGCCCCCGAAAAAGGATATCAGCAAGAAGATCATCAGCCAGATTGTTTCAGGTTCATTTCTCATATATCTCCCCTGACATGTTAACGCCTCCTGTCGTAACTGGAGTGGATATAGTGATAATGAAGATCAGCGCAATGCTCAAATAAAAAACAGAGTGCGGCGTGTAAATTTCCTGAACCAGGTCATTTTCTTTTGTAAAAAGAAGTAGAGCTTTTCATTACAGATGATAAAAACGAGGCTTTTGGGTATAAAAAACTGAACGCCTTTGCTTTTTGAGTAAGTCAGATTCAAAAGGGGGTCTATTATCTGAACTTTTTTTCTCAACAGATAGAAAAGCTGAGAGATATTATTAGCAGAGATGGATTTATATCTTGCTTCCCATACCTGTAAAATTAAATCGGCAACATCAATCTCCCTTGCTTTCCTGCTTTTGATCATAAAAATAAAAAGTGTGAATTCGTTCCTGCTGAGGGAAATTACCTTTCCTTTACAAAACAGGCTTCTGGTTTTTTTATTCACAAGTATAATCAAAATCGAACCTCCTCTCCGTTTTTATGATTTCTATACATGACAGGCGGTAGATGTTAATTAAAAAAAGTCCAATATAATAATTTTTTTGGAAAGCGCGTTTTTAACGTACAGGTTCATAAAAGAATTAAAACATTCAGTAGCACTTTCCTGTTCAATGATTGGGGAGGTTCCGGAAGGGTTTTCACATTTTCTTTCCGGACTTAAGCAGGATTTACTCTGTTTCAGGATGCCTTATTTACTGCCAGGAGAGATTGATAGAGGCGGAACAGGCATGCTGACCCTGTCTGAGCACTACTGTCATCACTGATGGGTCGCACAGAATGGCAGAGGGAGAGTGCGGGCAAAGAATTTTGATGAGCTTATATTTTTCAGAAAAGAATTTTAATGTGCATTACCCCCCGCCTGTTCTGTCAGAATCAGGGTGCTCAGGAATAACGATGAACGATGGGGCTCATTTAATGAGCTAATACGGATGAGACGGGAAGAGAATCTTAAGTCAGAAACAGCAACGCCGGAAGGTTCGCTTCCGGCGTTGTAGTGAAGATTAGGCCGCTTTTACTGCGCGCACTTTCTTCGCCGCAGGCTCATCAGCCTGGCTGTCAGCATCGTCTGAGCGGGAAGCGTGGGTCGTCGCCTCCGGCAGTTTGCTGGTGCGAAGGATATGCTGTACCGACTCTTTCTGCTCAGCAATCAGCAGGCCCAGCGTTTCCGCCTGTGCTTCGTCCATCGCGGGCTGATGCTGTAAAAGCCAGTCGGTGAAGGCTTCGGCCATATCGAGCATTTTGTCGTAGGCATCGGCCTCTTTCTTATTGGCAAACGTCATCTTCTCTTCACCCTTTCTGACTACTACAAATTTTGTTTCAACAGCCATCTTTTCGCCCTCAGGTACTGTGTATACATACAGTATATCATGCTCAGTTCGCTTTGCCAGCAGAGAATGGAGTTTAACGGGAACAGGCAGTCAGACCTTGTTATTGCGCAGGGTTTGCTAATCTGACGCGAACTCAACGCTGAGTTTGCCGCAATCCAGCATGCCGTACTGCTTTCTGTCCGTAACGCGTTCTGCATAAAAAGGGACCAGCCATTGCTCAGCCGGGCCGCTTATCTCTGCGTCAATGAACCGTATGCCCTGCTGGCGGGCGACTTCGGCTGCTTCATGCCAGTTTTGCCAGTCGTTGGGCTGTCTCAGCCAGGCACTCAGCACGGTCTGTTTTGCCTGCTCAACCGTGTAATGTTTGCACGCCGCAAGGTTTTCCTCACTGTAGTACTGGTCACCCGTTTTCAGATAGATCAGCGCTCCTGTCCCTGTCAGGGCCAGCAGAACAAGCCCCGTAAAACCGATCACTGTACCCTTCACAACACTTCTGATCATAACGCCACGCATTGATTGATTGTAAGCAGCCACTCTCTGAGCAGGCGATACGGGCATTACACCAGCAACTCTTCCAGGAACTGTGCCAGCGCTTTACGCGGATCATCCTCTTCTGAGACGATCACTTCGATCCCCCACTGCCCCAGCACCTCTTTTGCCACCGGGTTGTTGCGGTTGGTAAACAGGTACGATTTTGGCCGGGCCGTTGCCAGCCCGGTGCGGCCCCACATTTTCGTCAGGCGGTAAAAGAGCAGGCGAATGTTGAAGTCACTGATGCTGTAGCCGACAAACAGCACCGAATTGCCCATCACGTCGTGGGTGAGTTTGATGTCGAGCGGCGAGTCGAAATAGAGACGCTCAAAATAGCTGCTTTCATCCAGCACAATAGAGGTATCGTCGTCGAAATCGCCGTGAAGTTTGATGATATGTCGCTTCTCTTCGGTCAGCGACACCAGATCGGCGGCATTCGCCACTTTATAATAGGGAACCCCGTGCGCATCGTGCGCCGCCTCCAGCCAGCGATCGTAGTTAGTGGTGTAGATACGCGAGAAATTACCCTGCGTAATCATGGTGTGAATTTCAGAAGAGCGGACATCAATATCGGGCCGGTGCCACTCGCGATCCATCCAGCTGCGCAGCGGGCCCAGCGAGCCTTTTTTCTGTTTGTAATACTCCGCCAGCGACAGGTGCGTGCCGTAAGTATTAAAGATTTTTGGATCGTAGCCCAGTTCATGCGCGAGGTGAGCAATCAGCTCATGCCACTCCGGCAGGCCGAAATTGCGTGAGATACCGGCACCGGCAAACAGGATCAGTTTGCCGGAATCATAGGCGCGTTTGAGTTCAGGTTTCATGCCACTCCCCGGGCGGTTTTCAAAAAGGTGGCGAAGCGATCCAGCGCGATACGCCGCATGGAGATCTCATTCTTGAGTTCACCCATTTCCGCAAAGGTCTGCTCATAGCCTTCCGGAATAAAGACGCAGTCCCACTGAAAGCCGCGCGTGCCGGCGGGTTTTGCCGCGATGGTGCCGCGCAGCTCGCCTGAAAACTGATACATCTTGCGGCCGTCACAGTAACCCAGCACCGTTTTGGCCGTGACGGCCTGGCTGTCGAGTCCCTGCACCAGCGCCGTAAAGCGCTCAGCGTCGAGGCGATTCCAGAAGATGCGGGTCAGACCCGCGGGTAACCCATTCAGGCCATCCAGATAGAGGCCGGTGTGCTCAACAAACAGCGGCCGCCCGATCAGCGCGAAAGCTTTGGTCAGCTTGTCACGCACCAGGTCAAGCTCGTTTTCTGTCTGTATTTCTTCGATGCGACGGGCGATAGGCAGCACTTCGACCCCGACAGGTTCGAGTATCTTGCGCACCTCCGCCAGCTTTTGCTCATTGGCAGAAAGGAATCTGATTTTCATGGGCTTCCAGGGCTGAAACTCCGCCACACAACAGAATTTTTTATGAGTTTGAGGGGGCAGGATAAAACAGTCACGCCGGAGAGTGTAGTGCAATTATCGGGTTATCAGCATGCCGTGCACCAGACCGGTTAGCGCAGTGCAACCGGTCTGGCGGTGTCAGTAAACGATACCCGGCGGGTTTATCAGGGAGTGGTCGACGGCCTCATCCTGTTCACCCCAGCGGGCCAGCACCTGCTGATACTGGCCGCCCGCGATGGTGCCATCCAGCGCAGTCTGGAGAGCGGGGGCCAGGCCATTGCCCTTTTTGGTGGTGACGGCGACCCAGGCACGAAACGGCCCGTTGCCCACCAGTCGGGTCTGGCCGCGCGAGGCGGCTTTCCAGGCGGCCATGGAGTGCGGGCCAAACAGGGCGTCGGCCCGTCCCGACAGCAGCGTCAGCGTCGCAGAGGCATCATCGGTCAGATAGATTGGCGTCACGGCAGGCAGGCCTTTCGCCCGGTTCTGCGCATCCCAGCTCAGCAGGATCCGCTCCTGATTGGTGCCCGACGACACGATAATGCGCTTCCCGGCAATGTCAGCAGGGGCACTAATCTGTCTGATCGGACTCTCCTTTTTCACCGCGAAAGCGTGGTTGTCAGCACGATAGGTGGCAAAGTCGAACTTCTTCTTACGCTCTTCGGTGACGGCGATATTAAACATCGCCACATCATAGCGCCCGGCGCTGATCCCCAGCGGCCAGTCCTCCCAGGAGGCCGGCACCAGCTTCAGCTTTAACCCCAGACTGTCAGCCAGCAGCCTGGCGATGTCGGGATCGCTGCCGATGCGGGTCACGTTGTCAGAGGCCAGCAGCGCCAGCGGCGGCGAGTTTGTGGCTGAGGTCGCCACGGTCAGGGTGCCCGGCTCGATAAAATGATAGTTCGCCGGAATTTTAGCGATCGCCAGCGGATTAGCCGGAGCATGGATGGGCGTTTCGTTGCGGCGGATGTCGGGCTTTTCCGGGGCGGCCATGGAGAGCGCCGGGATCAGCCCCACGAAAGCCAGCGCCAGGGGAGTCAGGCGCCTCATAAGACGCGCGCCAGGAAGCGACGGGTGCGCTCGTGACGCGGATTGCTGAGCACCTGCTGGGTCGTGCCCTGCTCCACAATACGGCCATCCACCATAAAGACCACATGGTCAGCCACTTCGCGGGCAAACCCGATCTCGTGCGTCACAATGACCAGCGTGGTGCCGGAGCGCGCCAGCTTCTTGATCACATCGAGCACTTCGCCGACCAGTTCCGGGTCCAGCGCCGAGGTGGGTTCATCGAACAGCATCACCCTGGGATTGAGCATCAGCGCCCGCGCGATAGCGATGCGCTGCTGCTGCCCGCCTGACAGGTGGCGCGGCCAGGCATCGGCTTTGTGGCGCAGGCCGACAATGTCCAGCAGTTCACCGGCCCGCTGAATCGCCGCCTGCCGGGAGAGCTGGCGATGCGCAATCGGTGCTTCAATCAGGTTATCCAGCACGCTCAGGTGCGGGAACAGGTTAAAGTTCTGGAAGACGTAGCCGACGTTTATGCGCTGCCGCAGAATCGCCTGCTCCTTCAGCTCATAGAGCTTGTTGCCGCGCTGCTGATAGCCGATATAGTCGCCATCAATCTGAATAAAGCCTTCATCGACCCGCTCCAGATGATTGATGGTGCGCAGCAGGGTGGATTTACCGGAGCCGGAGGGGCCGAGGATCACCGTGACCGAGCCAGGCGGCAGGGAGAGTGAGACATTATCCAGCGCTTTATGTTTGCCAAAACGTTTACTGACGCCGGTGATGCTGATGGCCCCGCTGGTGTGAGAAAGACGATAATCAATGGCTTCGGACATGGCTGATCTCCTCGGTCGGTTGAAGTGGCGAGACGCGGTTGCGCCATTGACGCCAGCGAGAGGGTTGCGGTTCACGCGTCACGCTGCGGGCCATCCAGCGTTCTGCGTTGTACTGAATGACGGAGAGCACGGTGGTGATAATCAGATACCACGCGGCACCCACCATCAGCAGCGGGATGACCTCCTGATTGCGGTTATAGATCATCTGAATGGTGTAAAAGAGCTCCGGCATGGCCAGCACATAAACCATCGCCGTGCCTTTCGCCAGGCTGATGATCTCGTTGAACGTGGTCGGAATAATGGTGCGCAGCGCCTGCGGCAGAATGATGCGGAAGGTGCGGCGCGTGGCAGAGAGGCCGAGCGCAGAAGCCGCCTCCACCTGCCCCTGATCGACACCGAGAATGCCGCCGCGAATGATCTCCGCGCTGTAGGCCGCCTGCACCAGTGTCAGGCCGATGACTGCGGTCGGAAACTGTCCCAGCACATTGATGGTCTGAAACGCGCCCCACGACAGGCCGGTAAACGGAATCCCTATCGAGAGCGTTTCATAGAGATAGGAGAAGTTATAAAGAATAATCAGCACGACGATCAGCGGCAGTGAACGAAACAGCCAGATGTAGCCCCATGCCAGCGTGCTCAGCAGCCAGGAGGAGGAGAGGCGCGCCAGAGCCAGCAGACCGCCAGCCAGCAGGCTGAAGATCGTCCCCAGCAGGGTGAGCAGCAGCGTCTGTCCCAGACCGTGCAGGATCACCGGATCAAAGAACCAGCGTGCAAACACCCCCCACTCCCAGCGCGGATTAAAGGCCACCGACTGCACGACGCCTGCCAGGATAAACAGCGCAACGATCGCGCCAGCGGTGCGTGCCGGATAACGGGCCGGCACCACCTGTAACTGTTGATGCTGAGGTTTACTCATCGTCAATCCTTAACTCGCTTCCGCGACGTTGTACACGCCAATCACTTTAATGAAACGCAGTCGCCCGTCGTGGGGCGGCTGACCGTAACGCTCCAGATCGCCGCTGAGATCGAACTGAGGCTGATAACCGTGGCCGGTGTAGAGCCGGACGGCCTCAGGCTGACGGAAGCCGGTGGTGAGAAACAGCCGCTGGTAGCCCGCCTGCAGGGCCCGACGCTCCAGCTCCTGCAGGACCACCAGCGCCAGACCCTGACGGCGCAGATCGCTGCGGGTCCAGATGCGCTTCAGCTCGGCGGTCTGCAGGTCATAAGGTTTGTAGGCGCCCATCGCGATGATCTCGCCGTCGCGCTCCAAGACAATAAACAGCCCCTGCGGCGGCAGATACCACTCTGTCAGCTCCTGCTCCTTAAGCCGGGCAAAATAGTCGCCGTAGCGTGCGGCATATTCACCGAACAGGCCGCCCAGGATCGGTTGCAGCTCCGGCGCCTCGGGCGACACCTCGCGAAACGTTAATTCACTCATCTCAGCTCCTTAATCGCCCAGTCCGGCGGGATTAACTTCAGAATGACCAATCTGCTCAACGCCCTCGCCCCAGCGGTTGAGCACCTTCTGATAGTCGCCATTGCCGATCACGCCATTCAGCGCCGTGCTAATTGGTTCGGCCAGACCGCTGCCTTTTTTCACCGTCACCGCAATGTGAGCCGCTTTTGGCCAGCCCCCATCCACACTCCCCACCAGCCGGGTTTTCCCGGTCAGAGCCGCCTTCCAGGCCCCGATCACATTCGGCCCGAAATAGGCGTCTGCCCGACCCGACTGGAGCGCCAGCGTCTGCGCGGCATCATCTTTGGCATAGATCGGCGTAAAGGGTTTCAGGCCCTTAGCCTGATTCTCTTTATCCCACGCGAGCAGGATCGCCTCCTGATTGGTGCCGGATCCCACGATGATCCGCAGTCCGGCAATCTCCTCCGCTTTGGTCAGCGACTGAATCGGGCTGCCGGTCCGGACATAAAAGCCCAGCGAGTCTTTGCGATAGGTCGCGAAGTCGAACTTCTCTTTACGTGGCTTCGTCACGGTGATGTTCGAGATCGCCGCGTCATACTTGCCCGAGGCGACGCCGAGCGGCCAGTCCTCCCAGGAGGTCGGGACGACATTCAGCTTCAGTCCCAGGCTGTCGGCGACCAGCCGGGCGATATCCACCTCGCTGCCGAGCAGGGTTTTGTTGTCGTCAGAAAAGACCGTAAGCGGCGGAGAGTTAAGCGCGGCCACCGCCACGGTAAACGCGCCCGGCACCACAAAATGGTGACCGGCGGGCAGCTGCGCGATGGCCTCCGCATTTTTCGCGGTGTTGATCGGCGTTTTATTGGCTTCCACGCTGACACGCTGGCCGTTGTAGGAGACGCTGGTGCCCTCTGCCAGAGCGTGGCTGCTGGCGGCCAGCATAAGCAGAGCGATGAGACGTAAGGGTTTTTGCATGATCCGGACTCTTATTGTGAGGTGAACTGATTAACGGGTGATTGCAGGGCGAAGCTGTCGCGCAGGGTGGTGCCCGGATAGTCACGGCGCGTCAGGCCGCGTGCCTGCAGAATCGGCACCACCCGATCGACAAAGCGTTCAAAGGTGTCAGGCGTGCCGCCATTGATGATGAAGCCGTCAGTGGCGTGGGTTTCAAACCAGAGCTGCAGGCCATCCGCCACCTCTTCAGGCGTGCCGTGAAACAGGGGGCGCGGGGTGGCCGCTTCCAGTGCCGCCTGACGCAGGGTGTGACCCTGCTCTTTCGCTTTGCGTTTGATCTCGTCGGTGGTGCTGCGGAAGCTGTTCTGTCCGATGTCGCCGATATCGGGAAACGGCTGATCCAGCGGGTACTGCGAAAAGTCGTGATGGTCAAAGAAGCGTCCAAGGTAGTTCAGCGCATCAGTCACCGAAACCAGCGCCGCAGTGGTCTGGTACTGCTGTTCGACATCATCGGCGTTATCGCCCACAATCACGCTTACACCCTGAAAGATGTGCAGATCTTCCGGCTGACGGCCATTGGCCACCAGTTGCTGCTTCACATCCTGATAGAAGGCCTGCGCCTCTTCGCGCGTTGGCTGATGGGTGAAGATGGCGTCGGCATGACGCGCCGCCAGCTTTTTGCCGTCTGCGGATGCGCCCGCCTGGAAGATAATCGGACGGCCCTGCGGCGTGCGGCCGATATTCAGCGGCCCCTGCACCTGGAAGAAATCACCGTGATGATCCAGGGTGTGCAGCTTCGCCGGATCGAAAAACCGCCCGCTCGCCTTGTCCCGCACAAACGCATCCTGCTCCCACGAATCCCACAACCCTTTCACCACCTGCAGATACTCATCGGCAATGCGGTAGCGCAGCGCATGTTCCGGATGCTGCTGACGGGAGAAGTTTTTTGCCGATCCTTCCAGCGGTGACGTCACCACGTTCCAGCCTGCGCGCCCGCCGCTGAGATGATCGAGGCTGGCGAACTGACGCGCCACGGTGAACGGCTCGCTGTAGGAGGTGGAGACGGTGCCGACCAGCCCCAGGTGCTCCGTGACACCGGCCAGCGCCGAGAGCAGCGTCAGCGGCTCAAAGCGGTTAAGAAAGTGGGGAATCGATTTCTCATTGATAAACAACCCGTCGGCGACAAACAGAAAATCGAGTTTGCCCTGCTCCGCCTTACGGGCGATTTTTTTGGCGTAATCCAGGCTGATGCTGGCATCGGCCTGGGCCGCCGGATGCCGCCAGGCGGACATGTTGCCTGAGGCGCCATGCAGAATGGTGCCCAGCCGAAGTTGTCTTGTGGTCATGATGTTCTCTCTTTTTTAGTCGTCGCGGTGCCTGACGACGCTGTTCAGCACCGTCGTGCGGTTACGGCAGCAGATAAATGCTATTCAGAGTGGAAGGGATGCCGGACATCGCGCACTGAGATGTTGCAGCGCCTGGCGGGCCAGTTGAGCGAAGTAGTTAGCGGCGGGCGCAATCAGCGCCTCGTCGGGAGTAAAGCTGGCGTGATGCAGGCCAAACTCGCTGGCGCTGCCGATGCTGACAAAGGCGCCGGGCACCTGTTGCAGATAAAAAGCAAAGTCTTCACCCAGCAGATGCAGTTCGGCGGTCTGGACCCGGTAACCCGCCTGGCGGGCCACATCGCTGCAGAATCCTGCCCAGTGGGGATCGTTGATCAGCACCGGCGGGCCAGACTGCCAGGTCAGGGTCGCCTGCGCGCCATTGGCCGCGGCAAACTGCTCTACCAGGGTACGCACCCGCTGCTCCAGGTCGGCGCGCACCTGCAGGTCGTGCGTACGTGCCGTGCCGCCAAATTCCACCCCGCCCGGCAACACATTCCAGCTTTTGCCGCCGTCGATGCGGGTGATGCTGAGCACCAGGCTGTCGAAGGCGCTAAAACTGCGGCTGGTGAGCCCCTGCAGTGCCTGAATAATCTGGCTGGCCGTCACGATGCTGTCGACGCCCTGCTCCGGGTAGGCGGCATGCGCACCTTTACCGGTCACGCGGATGATGAATTTGTCGGCATTGGCGTAGAACGCGCCGCTGCGGGTGGCAAACGTACCAAGCGGCAGCGAAGGTTCGTTGTGCATCCCGAAGATAGCCTGCACCTCATCCAGCACGCCCGCCCCGATGAACTGCCGGGCACCACGCGCAATCTCCTCGGCGGGCTGAAACAGGATGCGCACCCGTCCGGGCAGGGTGTCGGCCTGAGCCTGAAGCTGCAGGGCCGCGCCCAGCATCACCGCGCTGTGCAGGTCGTGACCGCAGGCGTGCATCACGCCGGGATGACGGGAGTGAAAACGCACCCCGCTCGCCTCATTGATGGGCAGCGCGTCAATGTCGGCGCGCAGAGCAATCACCGTTTCACCCTGGCCGATTTCAGCGACCACACCGGTTTCCAGCGGGTAATCGCGCAGCCGGATGCCTGCGGCCTGCAGCCAGCCGCGCAGCCGTGCGGTCGTCGCAAACTCCTGTCCGGACAGCTCCGGCCAGGTATGCAGTTCGCGTCGCCATTCAATCAGTTGTGATTCAGGGTACATGATGACTCTCCGCTGGCTGGGGATCAGGCCGCAATCAGATGGTGGGTGGCCAGCAGTTCCAGCGAGCGCTGGCGGGCAACCGGATCGGTAACGGGCGTATCGATGACGAACTCGTCGATAGCAAAGTGATGATGCAGGGCGTCCAGCTGAGCATGCACCTGCGCCGCCGTGCCTTTCAGCAGTGACGGGGTGCGAGGTTCAATCTGATAGTCGCGATAGCCTCCCTGACGCACGAAGCGCTCCGCCTGCTCCAGGCTGGCGACGTTGACACCCGGGCCCCCTTTCACCGCCACATGATAGTGGCGCAGAGAGGCAACCAGCAGGTCAGCTTCGGCGGGCGAGTCAGCCACCACCACCTGAACCGCAACCAGCGCGCGCTGACCGTGACTCAGGCGGGTGTAGGTACTCAGCGCATGCTCAAGCAACGCGCGGTCACCATTCAGATGCGCCGCAAAGACAAACTGCCAGCCCAGCGAGGCAGCCAGCCGTGCGCTCTCTTCGCTGGCCCCCAGCAGAAAACGGCTAGCCGGACGTGCAGGCAACGGTGTCGCCGCCAGCCCCTCTTCATCCGGTTTCGGCTGATCTGGTTTCAGCCAGCTATCCAGCAGCTGAAGCTGTTCGGCAAAGCTGCCTTTGCTGGCGGCATCAACACCCCGCTGCAGCGCCTGGGTGGAGAGCGGTAACCCGCCTAGCGCTTTCCCGACGCCGAGATCGATGCGCCCCGGCGCCAGTGAGGCGAGCAGGTTAAAGTTTTCGGCCACTTTATAGGGGCTGTAGTGCTGCAACATCACGCCGCCCGATCCGACCCGGATATGGCGGGTCTGCGCAATGATCCAGGCGATCAGAAGCTCCGGTGAAGGGCTGGCAAGCTGTGCAGTGTTGTGATGTTCCGCCAGCCAGAAGCGGTGATAGCCCCACGCCTCTGCCCGCTGCGCCAGTTGCAGCGTGCGCTGAAGCGCCGCCGCAGGCGTCTCGCCCTGCAGGATGGGCGCTTTGTCTAACAGACTTAATTGATATGCCATTCACCTGGTCCTTATTGATTCCGGTTGCTGACCAGTGTGCTGCGCAGGCGATTATTGGTAAAACATCATATTGTTTTATGCTTTATTGAATTCGTCATATTGGCGGGGCGCGGCGAAATAAAAGACAAATAAGCGACGAAAGCCCCGAGGCCGGGCCTGTTATCGCCTTATCAGGGCGGGTTCAGAGTGAATAAAACGTGCAGAGTGGCAAAGGATTGCACAAAATCGTCTTATGTGAAGCGCTGAATTACCGGCTTTATTCAGGGGCGCTGAGAGTTCTGCTTCAGTGGAAAAAAGCGGGTGTTGATAATCGCCACATTAACCTCGCAGGGAACGCCATCATCGAGAAAAACCGTCTCATTAATCTGGATAACCGCATCCCCCGCCCCTAATTTCAGTAATGCCAGCGTCTCAGCCTGCGTCAGGTTAATGGCCGTTAAATGCTGGTCGCGCAGCTGCACTTTTTTTCCGGTCACTTCCTCGATATAGGCATATTTCGACACTTCCAGCTTGCTGAACTCCATGCTGTTAAACATATTCACCGGCAGATGAATATGTTCCAGCGCCACCGGCGTCTCATCGAAGCACATCAGTCGTAATATTTTGTAGATCGGATCGCTGGTTTTAATGCGCAGCGCCTGCGCCATCTCTGCCGACGGCACCCGGATAATGCTGGCAGAGATAATTTTACGGACGCCTTTGTGTCCGTTTCTCTGCGCCTGATAATCAAACGGGGAAAGCACGTGATATCGGTGAGCCTGGCTACTGATCTCCGTCGCACCCACAAATATCCCCGATCCCTTCACCCGATAAATACGCTGCTGCTCCACCAGAATTCGGGTCGCTTCACGCACCGTTGTGCGGGTAATACCGAGGCACTTTGCGATAGCTATTTCCGTATCCAGCTTTTCGCCGGGTTGAAGGCCGTCATCTTTAATCCGCGTGAGGATATAATCGACCACCTCTTTCTGCTTTTCAGTCATGCCATCAGCCATCGACGTTCTTCCCATTTGCGTGAAGGAGAGACTCCCTGTATCCGTGCCACTCCCTTTCTGCCTGACATTGCCGGAGAAGTACTACTCCGGTCAGGTGAATATGTGACCAACCTATCAAATTGGCACAGATGTTAAGCCTGTGTAGCCATATTTTAATTTTAGCGGTTGTGTCCCTACACGTCGAAGGACATCATCAGGATGACTAGACATCTTTAACCTGTACAGATGTGTTGCCGGGTCACTCATCCACCGGCTGGCCCCCTCACAGCGGGAAGTCATCAGGGCGAATCTCTGGAAAGTGTCTGTACAGGTTCAGGGAGAGTTAACGAACGCAGCCGTGCCGAAGAGCGCGGCGACGCGCAAACGGCATCTGCGTGGCGTTAACTTTGAACGCGCAACGAGAGACAGGATTACAGCGATGTCACATCTGGCGGATTGGTTGAATAGCGAGCGAATTCAGTACGTGGAGCGCGTGGCTGACTGGCAGGAAGCGATTGTGCTGGCAGGGCGTCCTCTGCTCAGCGAAGGCGTCATCTCACAGGCTTACATTGATGCCATCATCCAGCAAAAAAGGCGATCGGCCCCTTTTTTGTTATCGCTCCGCAGATTGCCATGCCTCACGCTCGTCCTGAACAGGGCGCGCTCGGACTGGGGCTGTCGGTGCTGCTGCTGGGAACGGCGGTGAAATTTGATTCTGAAGAGAACGATCCGGTGAAAGTGCTTTTTATGTTTGCCGCACCGGACAGTAACAGCCATATCGAAATGATTTCCCAGCTGGCGGAAGTCCTCTCCGATGAGAACATCATGGCGCAGGTTTTTAATGCAGACAGCCATGAAGCGCTGCTGGCAATTTTGTCAGGCGTCTGATGTACCCGTTAACACGTTAATTTTGATCACCAGAGAATGAGGTCTGATATGAAGATGATGGCAGTGTGTGGTTCAGGTCTGGGCAGCAGTTTCATGATGGAAATGAACATCAAAAAAGTGCTGAAGACATTAGGGGTGGAGGCTGAGGTTGAACATTCCGATCTCGGCTCGGTGACGCCCGACGTGGCGGATATTTTTGTGATGGCAAAAGATATTGCCTACAGCGCCAATCTTCCGGAAGAGAAAATCATCATCATCAATAACATTATTGACCTGAAAGAGATTGAGCAAAAAATACGAGACTATTTTGAGAAAAACGGACAGTTATAAGCCGATAAACACTTACCCTCGAGGTTAATATGTTTACTCAAAATCTTTTGCAGTTCGTCGTCGACGTGCTGAAAGTGCCCTCTATATTAGTCGGACTGGTGGCATTTTTCGGCCTGGTTGCGCAGAAGAAACCCTTCCCGGATGTGATTAAGGGCACGGTAAAAACGATTCTGGGCTTCCTGGTGCTGGCCGGTGGCGCGACCGTTCTGGTCGGTTCCCTGACGCCGCTTGGCGACATTTTTAAACATGCGTTCAATGTTCAGGGCATTATCCCGAATAATGAGGCGATGGTCTCTATCGCACTGGCAAAATATGGTGCGCCGACCACGATGATTATGGCCTTTGGTATGGTCGCCAATATCCTCGTCGCCAGGTTCACCCGGCTTAAATATATTTACCTGTCAGGGCATGTGACCTTTTATATGGCCTGCATGATCGCGATCATATTATCGGTCGCGGGTTTTGAAGGCATTCAGCTCATCTATACCGGTTCGCTGGCACTGGGGATGCTGATGGCCACGTTTCCGGCCATCGCTCAGCCCTATATGCGGAAGATCATTGGCGGTGACCAGGTGGCGCTGGCGCACACCGGCACCATCGGTTATGTCCTGTCGGGCTGGATCGGCTCTCTGGTCGGAAAAGGCTCGCGCTCGACCGAAGAGATGAACATGCCAAAAAACCTGAGTTTTTTGCGCGACAGTACCATCTCCATCTCACTGACGATGATGATTATCTACTTAATCCTGTCGATCTCGGCCGGTAAAGCCTATGTGGAATCCACCTTCAGCAATGGTCAGAACTACCTCGTTTACTCGTTTATTCAGGCCATTACCTTTGCCGCAGGCGTCTTCATCATTCTGCAGGGGGTTCGCTTAATCCTGGCTGAAATTGTTCCGGCCTTTACCGGCTTTTCAGAAAAACTGGTGCCGGAAGCCCGCCCGGCGCTGGATTGCCCGATTGTCTTCCCCTATGCCCCGAACGCGGTTCTGGTTGGCTTCATCTCCAGCTTTGCCGGGGGTCTGGTGGGGCTGTTTGTCCTCGGCCAGCTGCACTGGGTTTTGATTCTGCCGGGTGTGGTTCCTCACTTCTTCTGCGGTGCCACCGCGGGGGTCTTTGGTAATGCGACCGGCGGCAAACGCGGGGCGATTTGCGGGGCCTTTGCACATGGCCTGTTAATCACCTTCCTGCCGGTGGCGCTGCTGCCCGTGCTGGGACAGATTGGGCTGACCAACACCACCTTCTCAGACACCGACTTCGGCGTCACAGGCATTCTGCTGGGCAACATGGCTCACTTTATGGATAAGGGCACCATTACCCTGATCGTTACCGGTATTTTCGCTCTGTTAGTGCTCTATAACTTCACCGCCAGAAAGAAAATGCCTGCCGAAACCGATGCAGGCTAGTTTCCATTTTTGTTCCCAACCAGAAAGGGCAGGCGTGACTTTCTGGTTGTTTCTTTTCAGGTGAGTGCCGCCCTTCTCAGAGCCGTCAGACGCCCCTTTTCCATCCCCTCTCCATTCTCTTCTGCTCCGCCTGCAGGCGCTATTTTGCCTGTTTCACGGCCTTCTGCTGGCCCTGAAAGCCGCAAAAAAAAGGACTATTCCGATTCAAAAAAGTGATCTGAGTCACACTTTCAACATTAGATGCGCTAATAAATAAAATTTAACAACAAAACATTTGAATGATAATGATTAACATTTACACTCTCATCCGCATATAACAACGCGATAAACGCGGCCTAATCCACAAAAAATATGCGGTATTTACCTGTTTCAGGATGAAAACCCTGGTCCCCAGGATTGTCAGGGCTTTTATCTGGTTAGTCATTTTTATGTTTACTGGAGTTTTGAGCGGATATCCCACGCTGCTGATTCAGGTCGGCAGGGTTATGGTTTTAACGCACAGGAACTGAACATGCTTTTACGCTCATCTATTCAATCGGCACAGGACTTCGAACCGGCCTCCACTGCCTGCACGGCCGAAACGGCGATTTTCAACGATCGGCAACTGGCTGCCTGGTCGCAGCAGACGCAGGAGGTGCTGGCGCTGATGACCCGCACCGTCACCGGTGTCGAGAAGCCGTTCAGCGGCATCCTGCCTCATGAACTGGCGGCGGAATTCAGCGATGTCGATCTTGACCGTCCTCTGGGTAACAACGATGACGCTCTGGCGGAGCTGAGTCAGCTCTATCTGCGTGACGCCGTCTGGTTCCATCACCCGAAATATCTGGCGCACCTCAACTGCCCTGTTGTGCTGCCTTCGCTGATGGCTGAACAGATCATGGCGGCGGTGAACAGCTCGGTGGATACCTGGGATCAGAGCGCAGGCGGCACCCTCATTGAGCAGAAGGTGATCGACTGGACGCTGGGCCGCATCGGCCTGCCCGCCGGATCAGACGGGATCTTCACCAGTGGCGGCACCCAGTCGAATCTGATGGCGATGCTGCTGGCGCGTGACAGCTGGTGCGCGGCGCATCATCCCGGTCACCTGATCAAGCAGCGCGGCCTGCCAGAGACCGCTCCGAAGTGGCGCGTCTTTACGTCGAAGCTGAGCCACTTCAGCATCCAGAAATCGATGGCGATCCTGGGGCTGGGTTACGATGCGGTGATCGCTATCGATCACGACGAGCAGTTCCGTATGGACCCGGCCCTGCTGGCGCAGGAGATTGAGCGCTGCCGCAGCGAAGGGCTGATCCCGATTGCGGTTGTCGCCACCAGCGGCACCACCGATTTTGGCAGCATCGATCCGCTGCCGGAAATCGCCCGTCTCTGTGACGATTACGGTTTATGGATGCACGTTGACGCCGCCTATGGCTGCGGGCTGCTGGTCTCTGAGCAGCATCGCTCACGTCTGAACGGCATTGAACGGGCGGATTCCGTCACCGTCGATTATCACAAATCCTTCTTCCAGACCGTCAGCTGCGGGGCCTTCTTCGTCCGGGATAGCCAGAACCTGAAGCATGTCACCCACCATGCCGACTACCTGAATCCGCTCAGCGCCCAGCAGGAAGGGACGCCAAATCTGGTCAACAAGAGCATTCAGACCACCCGCCGTTTTGATGCCCTGAAAATGTGGCTGACGCTGCGCGTCATGGGGCCGGCGGCGCTGGGTGAGGCCTTCGATACTCTGATCGCGCTGACGCAGACGGCGCATCAGCTGCTGAGCGATCACCCGTCTATCGAAGTGCTGCACGCCCCGGAGCTGACCACCCAGATTTTCCGTTACGTACCGGGCAAACACGCCAGTGATGCGCAGATCGACGAAATCAACGCCGCAATCCGCAAAGCGCTGTTCCGCTCCGGAAATGCCGTGATTGCCGGCACCAAAGTCGACGGCCGCCAGTATCTGAAATTTACCCTGCTAAATCCGACCACGACCCCTGCCGACCTCGAAGATGTGCTGAGCCTGATTGCGCACTATGGCCGCGAGCAGGTCCGGGCGTCTGCGCTGCGCGCGGCGAACCAGGGAGAGATGTGAAATGAAGAGTCCTGTTTACGATTTTATTGGCATCGGCATCGGCCCTTTCAACCTGAGTCTCGCCTGCCTGAGTGAGCCGGTTGAGGGTCTGAACGGTCTTTTCCTGGATGAGAATCCGGGATTTGACTGGCACACCGGCATGATGCTGGAAAGCGCTCATCTGCAGACCCCGTTTATGGCTGACCTGGTGACGCTGGCCGATCCGACCAGCCCGTACAGCCTGCTTAATTACATGAAGGAGAAGGGGAAACTCTACTCGTTCTACATCCGGGAAGACTTCTTCCTGATGCGCAAGGAGTACAACCAGTATTGCCAGTGGGCCAGCTCGAAGCTGTCAAATCTGCGCTGGAACAGCCACGTCGAGTATGTCAGCTACGATGAGGCCTCCGGCCTCTATCAGCTGGAGGTCAGAGAGACCCGCAGCGGCGAGAAACAGCGTTATCAGGCGCGCCATCTGATTCTCGGCACCGGCCCGGTGGCCTGGATGCCGGAGTGCAGCCAGCCGCATCGTCAGCGCCTGACCCACTCCAGTCACTATCTGGCGAACAAAGCCGCGTTGCAGCAGAAGCGGTCGATAACCGTGCTGGGCAGCGGTCAGAGTGCAGCCGAGATCTACTATGACCTGCTGACCGATATCGATCGCTTTGGTTATCAGCTCAACTGGATCACCCGTGCGCCGCGCTTTTACCCGCTGGAGTACACCAAGCTGACGCTGGAGATGACTTCGCCAGAGTGGGTGGACTACTTCCACGCCCTGCCTGCCAGCACCCGCGACGAACTCAATGCCCGGCATAAGAACCTCTACAAGGGGATCAACAGCAGCCTGATTAATGACATTTACGATCTGATGTACGTTAAACAGCTCGATGGCGATCTGAACGTCAATCTCTTCACCCACTCGGCCCTGACCGCGATGCGCTGGCTGCCGGAGGGGGAATTTGAGCTGACGCTGCATCAGGAGGAGCAGGACTGTACCTTTACCCGCCGCACCGAAGGGCTGGTGATGGCAACCGGCTATCACTATCGGCCACCGATGTTTCTGGAGGGGATCACCACGCGTCTGCGCTGGGATGAGAAAGGTCGCTACGACGTGCAGCGCAACTACAGCATTGACCATCACAATCAGGTCTTTGTCCAAAACGCCGAGCTACACACCCACGGCTTTGTCACCCCGGATCTGGGGATGGCCTGCTACCGCAACTCGGTGCTGCTGCGCGAACTGACCGGACGCGAGGTTTACCCGATCGAGCGTCAGATCGCCTTCCAGACCTTCCCGGCTAAAACGGAGCGCTGAAATGAGTTCATCTGTCCTGTTCAGCGCCCGCCGTCCCGCGGGTCTGTTCACCCTTCGTCCGATGCAGGCCAGCGATGCGCCGCTCATCCACAGCTGGGTCACCCGCGACTATGCGCGCTTCTGGGGCATGCAGCAGCAGAGCCTGGAGCAGGTTGCGGCGTTCTATCAGACACTGACGGCACAGGATCCCAAAGCGGCACTGATTGGCTGCTGCAACGATCAGCCGATCTGTCTGATTGAGTGTTATCGCGCCTGTGATGATGAGATTGGAAAATTTTACCCAGCTGCGCCCGATGACTACGGCATGCACATCCTGATTGCCCCGGCCAGCAAGCCGATCCGCGCGTTCAGCTGGCAGGTCTTTTCGCTGGTGATGGACTATATGTTCAGCCGTCCCGAAGTGAACCGCGTGGTGGTCGAGCCGGACGTGCGCAACGAGAAGATCCACGTTCTGAACAGGCGTGCCGGTTTCCGCTATCAGCATACCCTCGATCTGGGCCATAAAACCGCCTGGCTGGCCTTCTGCCAGCGGGAAGATTATCAACACGCGTTACTGCAGGAGTCGCAGACTATGACCACCCCCTCTTCACTGATGAACGGCACGCATCTGACGGGCGACAACTGGGCGCAGGCAAACCGCATGCTGATCCGCAAAGCGATTGCCGAGTTTGCGCATGAAAAAATTATCGCGCCACAGGAATCCGGCAACGGCAGCTATCAGCTGGCGGTGCCAGGTGGCGAGGCGAGCTACCATTTCCGCGCGGCGCGGCTGGCGCTGGATCACTGGGAGATTGACGCGGGTTCACTGCGTAAGCAGGAGAATGGCCATGATCTGCCGCTGGATGCGCTGAAGTTTATCGTGGAGTTCAACGGGGAGATCGGCATTCCCCAGGCGCTGCTGGCTACCTACATGGAAGAGATCAGCAGCACCCTCTGCAGCGCTGTCTATAAACTGCAGAAGCACAATCCGGACAGTCAGGCACTGGTCTCCGCGGATTTCCAGACCGTTGAAGCGGCCATGACCGAAGGTCATCCCTGCTTTGTCGCGAACAACGGCCGCATCGGCTTTGATGCGCAGGACTACCTGGCCTATGCACCCGAAGCCGCCGCGCCGGTTCACCTTATCTGGGTCGCGGTCCACCGCCGCAATGCGCATTTCGCCAGCCTGAGCGAGCTGAGTTACGAGCAGCTGCTGCGTGATGAACTGGGCCAGAACACCGTTGAGCAGTTTAATGCGCAGCTGGAGCAAAAAGGGCTGGCGGTTGAGGAGTATATTCTGATGCCGGTGCACCCGTGGCAGTGGCAGAACAAACTGCTGACGGTTTTCGCCGCGGACATCGCGAATCACGATATTGTCTGGCTCGGCACGGGCGACGACGCCTATCAGGCGCAGCAGTCCATCCGCACCTTCTTTAACCGCAGTCAGCCGGAAAAGCGCTACGTGAAAACCGCGCTTTCGGTGCTGAACATGGGCTTTATGCGCGGTCTGTCGCCCTACTACATGGCGACCACACCGGCCATCAACGGCTGGCTGGAGCAGCTGGTGACAGGCGATGCCTGGCTGAAGAAGTGCGATTTCCGCATCCTGCGCGAAGTTGCCTCGGTCGGCTATCACAACCGCTATTACGAACAGGCGATTAAAGGCGATTCCGCTTACAAGAAGATGTTTGCCGCCCTGTGGCGCGACAATCCGGCGGCCAGCCTGCAACCCGGTCAGCGTCTGATGACCATGGCCTCGTTCCTGCACGTCGATCACCATCAGCAGGCGTTGCTGCCCGCGCTGATTGCCGATTCCGGTTTACCCGCGAAGCAGTGGATTGATCGCTATCTGACCTGCTACCTCAGCCCGCTACTGCACTGCTTCTATCAGCATGACCTGGTGTTTATGCCACACGGCGAAAACCTGATTATGCTGCTGGAAAACAACGTACCGGTCAGCGCCTATATGAAGGATATCGGCGAGGAGATCGCGGTGATGAACCCGGATGCCGTGCTGCCGGAGGGTGTGCAGCGACTGGCGGTGGATGTGCCGGAGGAGCTTAAACTGCTGTCGATCTTCACCGACGTCTTTGACTGCATTTTCCGCTTTATCAGCGCGATCCTCGACCAGTCAGGCACACTGCCGGAGGATCAGTTCTGGCAGTCGGTAGCGGAATGCGTGAAGGATTATCAGCAGGCGCATCCGCAACTGGCGACGAAGTTTGCTCGCTATGACATGTTTGCGCCAGAGTTCACCCGCTCCTGCCTCAACCGCCTGCAGCTGGCCAACAACCAGCAGATGATCAACCTCACCGACCCGGCGGAAAACCTGAAATTTGCCGGCACCCTGGTCAACCCGATCGCGCGCTGGCGCTAAGCGTTACCCTGTCACGTAATAGTCAGGCGGTCACCTGGGTGATCGCCTTTTTTTTAATGAGTTATCGCAGGAATCTGTAATGTCCTCTTTTATTCCGGTCGCAAAGCTGACCCGGCGGCATCTGATCTTTCCCCTGTCGCTGGTGTTGTTTGAGTTTGCGACCTATATCGCCCATGACATGATCCAGCCCGGGATGCTGCTGGTGACTCAGGAGTTTAAGGTGGGGCCGGAGTGGGTCTCCACCTCCCTGACTGCTTACCTGGCCGGTGGCATCCTGCTGCAGTGGCTGCTTGGCCCGCTCTCGGACCGCATCGGACGGCGTCCGGTGCTGATCGGTGGCGTGACCTTCTTTATGCTCTCCTGCATCGCAACGCACTGGGTACAAAGCATTGAGCAGTTCGTTCTGCTGCGCTTCCTGCAGGGGATCAGCCTCTGTTTCATCGGTGCAGTGGGTTATGCGGCGATCCAGGAGGCGTTCACCGAGTCGCTCAGCATCAAAATGATGGCGCTGATGGCCAACGTCGCCCTGCTGGCTCCGCTGGCCGGGCCGCTGGCGGGCGCGGCGTTTCTGACCGTGGGAGAATGGCGCACGCTGTTCTGGCTGATTGGCGCTGTTGCGGCGCTGGCGCTGGCCGGGCTCTGGTATGCCATGCCTGAAACGGCGGGCGATCGTCAAAAAGCGCTGTCGCTGCGATCGATTATCAGCGGTTACGCGGCGTTGCTGAAGGATCGTCAGGTGATGCGCGGTTCACTGGCTATCGGACTGGTCAGCGTCCCCTGCATTGCCTGGGTGGCGCTTTCACCCGTCATCCTGATCCACGGCGCGCAACTGAGCCGCATCGACTATGCCCTGCTTCAGCTGCCGGTCTTTGCCGCGATGATTGCGGGCAACCTGACGCTGGGCCGTTTATCCAGCCGTCTGCCGATTGAACAGCCGGTAAAGCTGGGTGCCTGGCCAGTAGTCTGCGGACTGACCGTTGCGGTGGTTGCCACCCTGCTGAATCCGCAAAGCTATCTGTGGCTCACTGCCGGAATGAGTCTCTACGGCTTCGGCACCGGGCTGATTAACGCCGGACTTTACCGTATGACGCTCTTTTCCAGCAGCGCCGGAAAAGGCAGCGTCGCGGCACTGCTGGGCATGGTGAGCATCCTGATTATTGCGCTGGGCATTGAAGCCGCGAAAACGGCTTATTTCAGCTTCGGCACCGGCGGCTTTAGCCTGGTGAATCTGACCTGCGGTCTGCTGTGGCTCGTTCTGGTCAGCGCGTTTCTGCGCGAAAGTCAGTGTCGCCAGCAGGCACTCTGTACTGAGTAGCGTCTCGTCAGGGTAAGGGGCCGGACGCAGGCCTCTTGCTCTGACGGCATCACAACGCAGTCACTCAATCTTTATAAGCTTCTGATTTGTAGTGCAATTCTGTTCACCTGTTCGACCGCGACAAACAGCGCATTCACCACCGGGACGGACAGATGCGTTGATATGCCTGCCAGCCAGACAGATTCAGGCGACACCCTGTGGGTCAGATGCAGCTGCAAATGGTTATTCAGCCGGGGCGGTGCGGCTGAAGCGTCACGCGCATCCGCGAGGATCAGCCCATTATGGGTCATCGAATGTCTGGGCGGTGCGTAGCCGGTGGCACAGACAAGGGCATCAAAGTGTGTGATTTCGCCCTGCGGGTTGCTGAGGGTCCAGCCCGAATCAGATTTCTGCAGAGAGTCAGCCCTCAGCTTTTCAACGCTTAATAACCCGCAATCAACATAACCAAGCAATTTTTCGGCATTCTTTAAGGGCATCGCGCTGATATAGCGTCCCGTTGCCCGCAGAAAGGCGCTCAGGGAGTGCTTAACCGCCTCGGGGAGTGTGTGCGAATGCTGATTGATCGCGTTAATCATTCCGACAATCCTGTACTGCCATTCCGTTTTGTCCTGACGCGCCAGTTCACTCTCTTTCCGCAGTCGCTGGATACTCTCCGCCTCTGCGACAAACTGCTCTCTGAGGGAGGTCGCCGAGGCGTGAGCCAGCAGCCGGATCACCCATTTTCTGATGTCCGGCCTGACCTGTTCACTGATTACCGCGCTGTCTGTAAGCCAGGCGAGTCGCGAAGCCTGAATGGGTCTGAGCATGACGGCAGAGCGCACCGCCGGCAGGTCGCCGGAGGGAGAAACCAGGCTGACCCGGCACCCCTGTCGGCAAAGAACTAATGCCGCATCTATCGCGGAGAGCCGTGTTCCCACGATGAGGACATGACTATCCGGCCGGATCTTTTCCAGCATCAGTTTTTCCGGATAGGGTGAAGCAAAAAACAGAGGATCGCCCTGATAGGATGCCAGGGCCTCAGGAATCGCGGGATGCGTGTAACCGGTGCAGACGATTACCGCATCGGCTTTAATGGTGCCGCTCTGCCGGGTTTCGATAAGATAATCACCGCCCGGCTGACGCATAACCTGTTTCCCCGCATCCCTGATAAAGGAGACGCTTATGCCCTGCTGATAAGCCAGGGAGAGATAACGGGTATATCGGTCCTGAATATAATCTCCGATGATTTTACGGGAAACAAAATCTGCCAGCGTAATCTCGTTATTTGTATGCTCATGCAGGTAATGAAGTAAATCGTGATAGTGCGGCGGTAACAGAGACATTAATTCAACAGAGGTATTACAGAGGAGTTCCGGATGTTGACTGGCATAAACCTGCCCGATGGCGGGCCCCGACGCATCCAGCAGTGTAATGCGTTTGCAGGCCCCCTGTCGGACAAGGGCAATAAACGCGGCCACGCCGGTTGCGCCAGCACCAATGATAGCAACATGCAGATTATTCATAGAAACTCCATCGGGATAGGGTTATCTGTTAACTACGAACAAAATATGCACAATTATAACCACTATCATAGAGAGTGGCGGATGATTCGACTGGTATGAGAAGCTGACAGCAATCCGCATTTATTTTTTTCAGATAAGCTTTGACCAATTCGTTTCTTTATCTGCGCCCTGCGTCATTCGATGATGATTCCGCCTGCTGAGGCAATTAATAACAAAGGAATTTATCATGAAGACGTTATTTCACCCTGCGCCATGCTCTCCCTGCCTGCTCTGATTCATGTCCAACCTTTTTTGCCTGGGCCAGTCGCCTGATGCTGACGCCGGGCGAGCCTTTTCTGCCGGAAACACAGGGATAACCATGACATTGCCTTTAACCGAACAGCTGGTGCAGTGGCGACGTGAACTGCACCAGCATCCTGAACTCTCCAATCATGAATTTGCCACCACGGAACGCCTGAGCCGCTGGCTCACCGAGGCCGGAATACGGCTGTTGCCGCTGGGGCTGAAAACGGGCGTGGTGGCAGAAATGGGTCACGGTGAAGCGCTCATCGCCCTGCGTGCTGACATAGATGCGCTACCGATTGAGGAGATCACCGACCGCCCGTGGCGATCCCGCCAGCCGGGTGTGATGCACGCCTGCGGCCATGACGTTCACAGCGCCGTCATGCTGGGCGTTGCCCTGCAGCTGAAGCAGCAGGAAAGCACGCTGCCAGGCCGGGTGCGGATTCTGTTTCAGCCTGCTGAGGAGACCTTCGATGGTGCGCAGCAGCTGATCGCGGCGGGTGCGCTGGAGGGTGTGAAGGCGATATTTGGCCTGCATAATGCCCCCGACCTGCCGCTGGGCACCCTGCGCAGCCGCCCGGGCGCGTTTTATGCCAATGTAGATCGCTTTGTGATCCGCGTTACGGGCAAAGGCGCGCATGCTGCCCGCCCCCAGGAGGGCATCGATTCTATTGTGGTGGCCAGCCATATTGTGACGGCCCTGCAGACCCTGCCGAGTCGGGTGTTCAGCTCGCTGGAAACCGTCGTGCTGAGCGTCACGCGGTTTACCGCCGGGAATACCTGGAATGTGCTGCCCCAGACCGTCGAACTGGAGGGAACCGTGCGCACCCACAACAGCGCGATCCGCGAGCAGATCCCGCATCGCATCCGGGCGCTGATTCAGGGTATTGCTGGCGGATTTGGCGCGACCGCGGAACTGGCATGGACGGCTGGTCCGCCTGCGCTGATCAATACCCCGGCGTGGGTGGAGGTGGCGCTGGATGTCGCCCGCGAGAGCGGCTATCTCGCTGAACAGGCGGAGACGCCACAGATGGGTGGCGAAGATTTTGCTTTCTACCTGCAACAGGTGCCGGGCGCCTTTGTCAGCATCGGCAGTGCCAGCGAGTATGGTTTGCATCACGCCGCTTTCGATCCGGATGAGGCGCTGATAGGCCCGGCCGTGGCGTATTTTACCCGGCTGGTGCCGCGCGCGCTGCAGAGAGTGGTAGCGCAATGACGAAAAAAAAGCGTATGACGATCGCTGTTCCGGTGCCGCAACCGGTTCTCGACCACGCGGTTATTAATGTGGCCGACCAGCTGGATAACGCCAGCGCCCGCTTCCGGCGGCTCGGCTTTCAGCTCACCGCGCGGGGCCACCACTCGCTGGGTTCAAGCAATCATCTGGCTATTTTTGGCGAAAATTATCTGGAGCTGCTCGGCTATGAGCCCGGCAAAGGCAGCCAGCGTGCCGACCTGTGGAATCCACCGCTGGGACTAAGCGGACTGGTGTGGAAAAGCAGCGATGCAGAGAGTGAGTTTCTGCACCTGGAAAGACAGGATCTGGATGGCGACCCGCCTGCTGCCTTCTGGCGGCCGGTGACCCTGCCGGATGGCTCGGTCAGTGAAGCGCACTTCCGGACCGTGCGGCTGCGTGCCTCACTGATCCCCAATGGCCGATCCTTTTTCTGCGAGCATCTGACGCCGGACACGGTGTGGCAGCCCGCCTGGCAGCGCCATCCCAATGGGGTGCAGAATATCAGTGAGTTTGTCATCGTCGCGCAGGACCCGGCGCACGCGGCGCAGGTTTACAGCCGCCTTTTTGGTGCCGCAAAGGTTCTCGCCTGTCCGGAAGGCGCTTTCGTGCTGCGCGCCGGGGCTGCCACGGTGCGCTTTGCCTCCGCTGACTATGCGCAACAGCGCTTCGGCCCATTGCCGGAGGATTATGATGGCAGTGCCCGAATGGTGGCGCTGGGGTTTGCCACAACGGATCTCGCCCTGGTGAAAAACGCGTTGCTGACAGGGAATATTCTGTTCCACGAGCAGGCTGAGGCGATTGTCGTGGCGTCCGGAGAGGGCTTTAATCTGGCGCTGCGTTTTGCCTGAAGGCGGCGTGATCCCAAAAAAAACGCCCCGGCTGAGGCGTTTTTCATGGAGTGCGATCAGAAGGTGTAGCTGGCGGTGACCGAGAAATTACGCGGCTCGCCGTAGACCACCGAACTGGCGACGCTGGTGTCATACGCCTTGTCGAACAGGTTATTCAGGTTGCCCTGCAGCGACAGATTTTTATTCACCTGATAGCGGGCAAAGAGATCAACCAGCGCGTAGCTGCCCTGACGTGCCCGCCAGGTGCCATTGCCTTCCGGTGCACCGACATCGTTCCAGATGTGGGTCTGCCAGTTGACGCCGCCGCCCAGCGTCAGCGCCTGCAGGGCAGGCAGACGGTAGCTGGTGAAGAGGTTGAAGCTGGTCTGCGGCAGTTGCGGATTGAACGTCGTGCCATCGCGGTTTTCTGCGATGTAGCGCGTGCCGCCAAAGGTCATCTGCCAGTCATCGGTTAATGCGCCGTTGACCTCAAACTCCACGCCGCGACTCACCACCCCTTTGCGGCCAATATAGGCCACATCGCCGGAACCCTGAACGATCTGCGTGGTGGCTTCTCCGACATTATCCAGTTCGGTGCGGAACACGGAAAGTGAGGTAGTGAAGCGGCTGTTCATCCAGTCTGATTTCAGACCGGCCTCATAGTTTTTGCCGATCACCGGCGACAGATAGGCCCCGCTAACATCGCGATAATCCTGCGGCTGGAATACCGAAGTGTAACTGGCGTAGGCAGACCAGTTTTCGGCGAAGTCATAAATCAGACCGCCATACGGCGTGGTGTTGTTCTTCTCCATCTCACCGCCGGGTGTTTCGCGATTCCAGTTGGTGTAACGGGCGCCGAGGATCAGATGCAGCGGATCGGCCAGCGACAGACGGGTTGCCATATAGGTCGACTTCTGGTGCACCAGCTGGGTATCGCTGGCCGGCAGGCGCGGTGTCCAGGCCGATTCCGGATACTGGCCGTTGAAATCGTTGAAGTTGCCCAGCGATTCAGGCGAGATGTTCTCAAACGTACTGAAATATTTATTATCCTGACGGCTGTAACTGACGCCCACCATCAGCTCATGCTGACGTCCCAGCAGCTCATAAGGGCCGCTGGCAAAGGCATCGACCGCATCCACCTTGCGTTTTCCGGTGTTGTAACCGGTCCCGCCCACCACCGGGTAGTTGGCATAGGAGGAGACACCCGCGCCGCTGTTGCGATCGAAGAAGCCATCGAGATAGATCTGCTTACTGTCCAGACGCATCTCATTGTGCGTGCCGTTCAGCGTCAGGTTCCAGCCGTTAGCGAAGTCCTGTTTCAGGTTGACGAAGAGCTTGCGGTTCTCTTTGTCGTTGTAGGCCCAGTCAGGCGCGGTGTTATAGCCGCGACGGGCGTGGATCTGCGTCCCGTCGGTATACCAGCGCGGCGCGCCCCCCCACATCGTGGAATCGGTGTTAACCTGGCTGAACTCATACCCGACCGAGAGCGTGGCAGAGTCGGTCAGGTCGGCATCAACCACGCCATAGATAAACTGTTTTTTTGCGCCGTAGCGCTCAATGAAACTGTTGTTATCCTGCCAGCCCGCGATCAGCCGGCCACGGACATTGCCGCTGTCACTGAGCGGTGCCGAGAGATCGGCCACATAACGCTGTTTGTTCCAGCTGCCGTAGCTGGCAGAGACGGTGCCGCCGAACGTTTTGCTGTCCGCATGTTTGCGCACCATATTAATGGCGGCAGAGGGATTGCCCGGACCGGTCAGCAGACCGGTTGCCCCGCGCACCACTTCAACACGCTCATAGAGCGCCATGTCAGTCTGCGCGTCACCCAGATTCCAGCGCTCGGCAAACGCGGTCGGAATACCATCGACCATATAGTTGTCGATCAAAAAGCCGCGGGAGTAGTAGCTGGTGCGATCCATATCGACACTGACGCCGCGGATGCCGGTGGTGTTAGCCAGAACGTCATCCAGCGACTGCAGTTGCTGGTCAGCCATCCGTTGCGAACTGACGATGCTGACAGACTGTGGCACATCCCGCACGGTACCGAGCATTTTTGTGCCTGCACGGGTAACCGGTACGCTGTAATCGGTGGCAGGTGACGTTGTCACGCCGTCATCGGCAGAGGCGCTGACGGTGAGGGTCTGCTCATCGCTGACGGCGGGCGCCGCGCTTTCTGCGGCCCGTGCCGCGTTCTGTCCCAGTGAGGTGGCGACCAGGGCAGCCAGCAGGGAGAGGCGGAACAGGCGGTGCGAAGCCGTCGCGCCCGTTTCCCCGGCACGCTGAAATTCAAATGCGTTCATTTATTCCTCAATTATCTTTATGATTTTTATCTGCCACTGTCACGACCGTGCATCCTGCGGACATCGCTGCCCTGCTTTTGGTTTGAGGAACCAGAAACGTTTTCCCTGTGCGCCTGAGGCGGGTGTGATAAACCTTTAAAGCAAATGAGAAATATACGCATTGCGATTTTCATTGCAAGATTTTGTTAACAGATGATGCCGGTTTTTTCAGGAAATGATCGGTGCAGGAGAAGCCGGGAAAAGGGAGATGGGAGAAGCTGCCCGATAAATCCCGGCGGCTTTATCAGAAAAATTCGGGTGCCGTTTCGCTTACCGTCACTATAATATCCCGTAAGGGCCGTTCATTGACCTGAAGTTGTCACTCTTCATGCCACAATACCCGCCTTAACCCTTTTATTACCTTATTAAACACCAGAGATTGCAGGAATTCGCACATGCGCAAAACATCCCTTTTCAATGCGCTGATGACGACGACCGTTTTGAGTCTGTTTTCAGCCCATTCTGCCTGGTCTGCCACGCTGGTGCAGAATGTCAGTGCTGGCTGGAACACCTTCAGCAATAACGTTGCCACGACCTGGCAGCAGCCACAGGGTATCGATTTTTACCTGCCCGCTATCACGTGGCACAACCGTGCGACCTACGACCGGGAACATATTGATAAATATAATGAAAGGCCCTGGGGCGCCGGTGGCGGGATCTCCCGCTACGACGAGAAAGGCAACTGGAACGGTATCTACTTAATGGCGTTCAAGGACTCCTTTAATAAGTGGGAGCCCTTTGGCGGCTACGGCTGGGTGGCGACGTGGCGTCCGCTGGCCGATCAGAATTTCCACTGGGGCGCGGGTTATACCGCCGGTGTGACGGCCCGTCACAACTGGGATTACATCCCGGTGCCGGCGATACTGCCGCTTGCCGCCATCGGCTATGGCGATCTCGATTTCCAGATGACCTACATCCCCGGCACGCACAATAACGGCAACGTCTACTTTGCCTGGCTGCGTTACCACTTCTGACGGTCCGGTCAGCGCGCCATCGCCATGATGGCGCGCTCGTCGAGTAACAGGGTTTCACCCTCATAGCGGTGTTGCAGCTGATGATAACTTTCGCAGGCGATGATCTGTTCAACGGCAGCAGAAAAACGGTTCATGGCGATGCGCATCTGGCTCAGGTAGTCATGCGTGTCATAAACCCGATCGATCCCTTCCAGCGCATGGTTCATGATTTTGCGGGCAACGTCGTTGGGCGTGTCGAGCGCAGAGAGTTTGGATCGCGCGGTGCGGCGCAGGTCGCGCGGCGTGAAGGCTTCCAGTCCCAGCCCGCGCGGGGCGCGGATCATCCGGCGCAGCGCCTGATTGAGCGCGCCTTTAGAGAGCGGCTGCTGCGGATCGCGGGGTGCGGGCACCAGCCAGGGGGAGTCCGGATCGGCGGCCTGCATCAGAGCCTCGATGCACTGACGCATCAGCGGTGAGATTGGCAGCACATGTTCCCGCTGCGATTTATTACGCGTGCCCTGCTTCCAGAGTTCCAGCTGCAGATCAAACTCCGCTTTCTGCGCCTGCACAATCTCATCCGGTCGCCGGGCGCTGACCAGACACAACCGCAGCGCCCAGCGCGCCTGTTCCGACAGTGCCCAGTTATCCAGCCCGTGCCAGAAAACCCAGATCTCCGCATCGCTCAGCTGGCGACTGCGCGGCGGTGATGCCCGGCCCGCCACATCGCGCTTTTTCATTGAGGCAATCGGGGAGTGATCGAGATAGCCCTGCATCTCGGCCCAGGCCAGAAACTGTTTCGTCAGTGCAAAGACCCGCCGCGCCTCCTCCTTTTTCCCTTCCGCAATCAGGATGTTATAGAGACGGTTGAGACGCAGACGCGTCAGGTTTTTCAGCGGCTGAGAACCAATACCGGGCAGAACATGTTTCAGCAGGGAAGAAACGGCGATCTCCGGGCGGCGGCGGCTGATCAGCAGCGACAGTTTGACCCAGACCTTCATGACCTGCTCTACGGTTCCTTCATCCCCGAAGTTATCCAGCTCACCTAACGAGGCGCCCTTGACCTGCTCCAGCCAGATCATGACGTGCTGGCCGACATGCGCAGAGCGCACCGGGCTGGATGTCCGATCGATCACATTACTCTCCCTTTCACTCTACAGGCGGGCCATTCTACTGACTCAGTCTCTGTGACTCCAGACCTATTAAGTCTGGAGTCACAGAAACGCATTCTGATGAAATCTGAGAATCAAAACGGGCCACGACACAGAACCCGACGCCTCCCACCTGTACGCTTTCTGCACGAATTTGTCGCTCTCTGAGGCGACAGCACGATCGGGAATGCGGGAATGTAAAGATCCCCTGCTGCGATATACAATGCGAACTATTATCATTATCATACGCATTTGCTTACATACATTAACGATTCAGGGAGAACTTCTAAGTGAATGTAACTATGCGTGTCCATAAGCGCCCTGCTGCGCTGCTGCTGGCTGGCGTATTAAGTGCTTCGGCCAACGGGGCGAGTCAGGAAGAGACGGAGAAGCTGGCCGACGATCAGACCATGCTGGTCACCGCCGAAGAGGAGTTAAAGCAGCAGCCGGGGGTATCGGTGATCACCGCGCAGGACATCAGAAAGAATCCGCCGGTCAATGACCTCTCCGATATTATCCGCAAAATGCCGGGTGTTAATCTTACCGGCAACAGTGCTAACGGCGTGCGCGGCAATAATCGCCAGATCGACATTCGCGGCATGGGGCCGGAAAACACCCTGATTCTGATCGATGGCGTTCCCACCACGTCGCGCAATTCGGTTCGATACAGCTGGCGTGGCGAGCGTGACTCCCGCGGTGACTCTAACTGGGTGCCACCTGAAATGGTCGAGCGGATTGAAGTCATTCGCGGACCGGCGGCAGCCCGCTATGGTTCCGGCGCGGCCGGCGGTGTGGTGAACATCATTACCAAACGTCCCACCGATCACTGGAGCGGTTCGCTGTCGCTCTACACCAACCAGCCGGAAGATAATAAAGAAGGCGCAACGCGCCGCGCCAACTTCAATCTGAGCGGGCCGCTGGCAGGCGATGCGCTGACCATGCGTCTCTATGGCAACATCAACAAAACCGACAGTGATGCCTTCGATATTAACCAGTCGCAGAACAACTCGGCTGCCGCCGGTCGTGAAGGTGTGCGTAACAAAGACATTAACAGCGTGCTCTCCTGGAAGATCACGCCGCTTCAGGTGCTGGATTTCAGTTACGGCTATAGCCGCCAGGGCAATATCTATGCCGGTGATACGCAGTACAGCAACGGGGCCGGTAATGCGCTGATCGAATCGCTCGATGGCGCGGAGACCAACCGGCTCTATCGTCAGACCTGGGGTCTTGCCCACAATGGGATCTGGGACTGGGGACAGTCGAAACTCACCTTCAACTATGAAAAAACCAACAATACCCGCCTGAACGAAGGCACAGCCGGTTCAGGTGAAGGCCGGATCAACAGCAGAACCTTTTCGACCAGCCGTTTCGACAGTTATCGTGCTGGCGGAGAGATCAGCTTCCCGCTGGAACTGCTGCGTGAACAGACCGTGACGCTGGGCGCCGAGTGGAACCGGGATGAGCTGAACGATCCCAACTCTATGAACGGCACCCGTGCGCCAGGCGTGTCGATCAATGGAGTCAGTGGTGACCCCGGCAGTCGTAACAGTAAAAACAGCGCCACGCTCAGCTCACTCTACGTTGAAGATAACATCGCCCTGACGGACAGCACTGAAGTGATCCCCGGATTGCGCTTTGATTATCACGATACGTTCGGCGCTAACTGGAGTCCGTCGCTGAATATCTCGCAGGGACTGGGCGACAGTTTTACGCTGAAGGCGGGTATTGCCCGTGCATTCAAAGCCCCCAATCTCTATCAGTCCAGTGAAGGGTATTTACTGGCGACCCGGGGCAACGGCTGTCCGGTCAATGTTGCGCGCGGCAGCTGCTATCTGCTGGGTAATGAAAATCTTGATCCCGAAGTCAGTGTTAATAAAGAACTGGGTATTGAGTACAGCGAGCAGGGATATATTGCGGGGATCACCTGGTTCCGCAATGACTATAAAAACAAAATCGTCTCCGGTACCGAGGTGCTGGGCTACGCCTCCAATGGCAATAATATTCTGCAATGGAGTAACGGCGGCAAAGCGGTGGTTGAGGGGCTGGAGGGTAACGTCACGATTCCGCTGGTCCGGGACACACTGGAGTGGCGCACTAATGCCACCTATATGATCGAGTCTAAGGATAAGGAGACCGGAAACCCGCTGTCGATCATCCCGAAATATACCATTAATACCCTGCTCGACTGGCAGGTTACGCAGGATTTCTCGACTGACCTGAACTGGACCATGTATGGGCGTCAGAAACCGCGCCGCCATGCCGAGTCGCGGACGGAAAATGGATCGATGTCTGATCGTGAAGTGGGTGCTTATTCCGTCTTTGGCATTAACTTTAATTATGATATTACTAAAAACCTGCGCGCCAATGCCGGGATTAATAATCTGCTGGATAAACAGCTGTATCGCGAAGCTGACGGGGCTTCAACGTATAATGAACCGGGTCGTGCCTATTATGCCGGTCTGACGTTCACCTTCTGAAAATAACGCGCTTCCCTCCGGAAGCGCTTTTTCAGTGTCACATCAGGTCCTGAGCTCAATACCCCAGCTATCCACGCCCGGACTCTGCTATTTAAAGTCCACCTGCATCAGTTCTGCAATCGTGGAATTGCGCGTCGTCACCACACAGCGATCCAGATAATCGGTGAAGCGTGAAGGCCTGCTCATTCCCAGCTGCAGTAATTTTGAATTATCAAAGACCACATTCAGATTGGAAAAATGACCATATAAATTCATGGCACGCAGCATGATGCGTTCGTTACAGGGCCCGAACAGATCTTTAAAGGTTCTTCTGCTCTCCGCCAGGTGTTTATAGGAGACCTTCTGATAATCCGGTCCCAGGGCTTTTTCACCGGATGCTCTGGCCATCGCCTCGTCAATTTCCGCAAAGGTGACACTGCTCTGCGCCCCGGCAGAAATGTGAATGACCTCGTTGATCACCGCTTCCGCATCAAGCAGCAGTACCAGTGCCTCTGCGCAGTAATCAACCGGCACCACATCAATCCGATCGCCAAGTTCGCAGGTGAATTTACCCAGCGCCAGCACCATCCGGAACACCCAGAAAATGCTGGCTGAGGGAAGACAACCCTGATCGGAATGGCCCACGACAATCGAAGGACGCGCGATAACCAGCGGCAGCCCGGGCAGCTTTTCCGTCATCAGTTTTTCAATTGAGGCCTTACTCCAGGTGTACTCGACAACGTGCTGATCGCGGCTGGAGTCCAGCTCGCTCTCGGTCACCAGCGATCCCGGTTCCGGGGCGCAGGACATGGCCGTACCCACGTGGATAAACTTCTTCAGCCCCGCAACCCGGCTCATGCGCTCGGCAAACTGAAACGTGCCCTCAACATTCACTTTCCAGATAAAGGGGTTATTGCCAAAGGATGCGACGGCGGCGCAGTTAATCACGTGCGTCACGTCGTCAAGGCGCGTGTCGTGGATAAAGTTTTCCGTGAAGGCGAGGTCGCCCAGAAGAATATTGTCACTCTCTATCGTGCTGATTAATGACTCATCTAACCCAAAGTTTTTCAGGTTTGTTTTAACGCGGTTTACCCCCTCCTCAACATTTTCGCCTCTGACAAGGAGCAGCAGTCTGTCCCTGGGACTGTTCTGCAATAAACGGGCGACGACAGCGCCGCCTAAAAAACCTGTTGACCCGGTAATGAGTATATTTTTCATGATAGTGTCATTCGTTCTGGTTAATCACAGGAAAGCATTAAAGAATGTTTTCCAGAACAGGAGTGAAATTCACTTCAGTGAACTCCACTGCATGGCGTTAAATAATTTCACCGCGCTCATCTATTTAGATTTTGTTTATCTTTCAGCTGACAAAGTTAAACAATAATTAAATAGCCGCCGGCTGAACCTGCCGCCTGATTTCAACAATCTTTGCCATATGGGATCAACTCATTTTTTAATTTTTTTCGCTGAACTAATAAACATTTTCAGGAATGAAAATCAAAACGGACTATTTATTTTTTTTGCTTCATTACAGTCTTCAATATTCTCACCACGGGTTAAACAGAGAGAAAAGAGATGATCGCATTCTGCTTTCGTTTATCTGGCGTTTAATTTCGATCCAGTATGACACCCGCTGAAATAAATCACGCATTGAGGTGAAGAACGACAAAAGCGTAACGACCGGTAACTAACTTCGCGATAACTCTGACCGGGCCAGCCTGAAGTGAAAAAAAGCGGCTATGCTCTGTCGGCATGAACATACAACCACGAACACCAGGACAGGAAGAGATGAAAAAATTATCAGTTATCGTTATGGCTACCGGTCTGTTTTTGTCCGTCAACCTGCAGGCTAACGCTGCCGGATGTCTGAAGGGTGCCGTAGCAGGCGGCGTGGCAGGTCATCTTGCCCATCATGGTGTGGCTGGCGCCGCAGCCGGTTGCGCAGTCGGTCATCATATGGCGAAGAAAAAACAGAAAGAGGCTGAGCAAAACACGCAGGCACAAAAATAAACTGACCGCACGCCGCGTAATCAGGACGTCGCGCACAACAAAAGTTAATGCGTTGAGATAGCGATTATTCTTAATCTTATCCTAATATTTCTCCTGTACGATGGCGGAAGCAGACAAATATCAGATTGTGTGCATACATTCTGCTGGAACGATTAGCCTGCCTCGCGCAGGCTTTTTATTAACCCAAATCCGCCCCCGCCAGGCCTCCTCTTTTCGCGCTTCGCTTTCTGGTAGTGCCAGCCAGAACTGGAATAAAAATCACGGACGTTACAGTATCCTTAGATATCTATATTTCTCATTAAAAAACAGTAACTTCTCCTCTGGTTACAGTTCACCTATGCTGGGGGCTCACACCGTTCCGCGTCAGAGGGATCTGTTATGTTTGATATGCCGTTATCCTACAGTGCAAAGACAGTTCAGGGCCTTTATGAGGTGCTTCATACTTTCAACCTTAACGGCGCACGCTGCCATGTCATCTATGACGGAAAAGCCACCCGCGCAGCCGTGATAGAGGCTAAATCGAGCGTTAAAGGGGGAGAGATGCGGCATCAGGTGCTTGCCGTGCTGGAGATGGAACGCGTCGCCAGGATCAACACCACACTGCGTATTAAATCGTTCTGGGCTGATCCCGACGGCGAGCAGTCGGAATGTGGCGTGGTGGAACCTGACCGTCTGGCTAAAGCGCTGTATGAAACGCTGACCGCCCGGAAACGTATTACGCTGGTCGGCCTGTAGGCGTATTCAGCCCGCCCGGTGCGGGCTTTATGATGAAACGTCTATGGCTTCAGGCTATGCCGCCTTCGTTGTAAACCTCTCCCAGACTTTCAGCGCAGCCGTCACGGCTGCATCCAGTTCCTCTCCCGTTGCCCCATCCCGCGCTTCCGTCGAAAGTCCTGTCTCAAAACTGTGAAAGGTCTGTGCCAGCGCGCGCGCATCGGTGTCGGCAGCCAGCTCGCCCGCCTCTTTGGCTCTGACGACACAGCGCAAAAACCCCGACCGGGTGCGCTGGCGTTGCGTTGCCAGTAAGGTACGGATGTGCTCGTTTGAAGGGGAACAGGTATTTACGGACAAGGCGATCAGACAGCCGCTGGGATGCCCCGGATCGGTCTGCATCTTTGCGGAAGCGCGCAATGCCTGTTCTATGGCATCAAACGGCCTGAGCTCGTCGTCCCAGAGACAGTCGTTAACCTGACCATATGAGGAGAGATAACAGTCGACAACCTCTTCAAACAGCGCCTCTTTTGAGCCAAATGCGGCGTAGAAACTGGGTGCGGTAATGCCGTTGCCGAGACGGGCCTTGAGCAGAGCAAGCGAGGTGGACTCGAAGCCATGCTGCCAGAAAAGAAACATTGCCTGACGAATCGCCTCGTCCCGGTCAAACGAACGTGGACGTCCCATCTGAGCCATAGCCCCCTCCTGTTCATGCCTGTGAGACTTAAATACTAATCGATACATATGTGCTTGACAAGTGACGACCCGATCTCTAGTTTCGATAAATATACCAATCGATACAGATGTCTCGAAGTCCGCTGTCAGCGGCTTCTTTCCTTCAGTGAGATTAAAAGAGGTTAACGTGTCCGCCCATATCGAACCCAGTGAAGTCACCGCTCAGGCGGGTCTGCCGCTCGCCTCCCTGCTGGCCTTTGCCATGACCGGCTTTATCGCCATTCTGACCGAAACCCTGCCAGCCGGTCTGCTGCCGGACATCAGTCAGGGACTTGGCGTCTCTCAGGTGATGGCAGGACAGTTAGTGAGTCTCTATGCTCTGGGGTCACTGCTGGCGGCGATCCCGCTGACCGTGCTGACCAGCGGCTGGCGCCGCAAAAAAGTTCTGCTGCTCGCTATCGGGATCTTTGTCATTTTCAATACCATCACCACCTTTTCTGCCAGCTACTGGCTCACGCTGGCGGCCCGTTTTATGTCCGGTGTGGCGGCCGGGCTGGCATGGGGGATGCTGGCGGGCTATGCGCGGCGTCTTGTTTCGCCCGATTTACAGGGTCGCGCCCTGGCCATTGCCATGGTCGGCATTCCGGTTGCGTTATCCCTGGGCACACCCGCAGGCTCCTGGCTGGGAAACATGCTGGGATGGCGGGTCGCCTTTGGCGTGATGGCTGCCCTGGCGATTGTGCTGTTTATCTGGGCATGGCTTGCCGTTCCTGATCTGCCGGGACAGAAGGCAGACCGCCGTCTGCCCGTCTGGCAGGTTTTCAGGATGCCGGGTGTTCGCCCGGTGCTGGCGGTCATCTTTCTCTGGATGACCGCCCATAATATTCTTTATACCTTTATCGGGCCCTTTCTGGCGCTGTCGGGCATGAGCCACGCTGTCGGTCTTATCCTGCTGGTGTTCGGACTGGCCGCATTAACCGGGATCGGGATAACCGGCATCTGGGTCGATCGCCACCTGCGCAGGCTGGTGCTGCTTAGCCTGGCGGCACTGGCTGCGGTCTCTGTGGTGCTGGCTATGGGCATGCGGGAACAGGTTGTTATCTTCCTGGCGGTTATCGTCTGGGGATGGTCATTCGGTGGGGCATCAACCCAGATGCAGACGGCCGCCGCTGATTCGGCTGGCAACCATGTGGATGTGGTTCAGGCGATGGTGACGACCGCGTGGAATCTGGCGATCGCCAGTGGCGGCATTCTCGGCGGGCTGTTGCTCAATCGTGCCGGTGCCGCTTCATTTCCGTGGGCGCTGATGGCGCTGATGGCAGTGGCGTTTGTGATCGCCTTGCTGGCTAAACAGCAGGCTTTCCGCCCTGGAGCCAGACATCACTGACCGGTTGCAGCGTTCACGCAGGCATAAGCATGGCGCAGAGAGCAAAACAGATGCGGTCTGCGCAACACGCAGCGGTGAACAGAAAGACTAAAGCAGATAAACGAATGACGAAACGGGTCTGATTATTTCCGTCTTCTTCCCGCACTTATTAGCGCCCTCGCCTCAGCCGCGACGATCGTTTACAGGATATTTCCCTTTTCTGTCGGGTCACTATTCAGCACGCCGTTTCGGGTTTTCTGATTATCCTGGCGGGCAATAAGAGGTGCTGACTTCTGTTATTTCACTCATCGCTGACCTGAATCCTGATGTCGTCACGGGATTGACTTAGTACAGCGTGTTCATTTTTCCAGATAAAAATATTTTTCTTGTACTTTCTCTTTTTTGTGTGAAACAGAATCTCGGTTTCTCAACACATTCAGGCAATTGAATTTTAAGCATAAAATAACCAGTAAGCCTGACGGCAACCCGACAGCCGATCGGAAAACGAAACGCTAAGAAACAGAACGTAACATCACCGTTCTTTTTTAAATCAGATACCGAAGGCTTTTCACCCTATTTATTTTAATCCGCAGGCGGAAATCGTCCTGACAATGAGCAGGCTGCTGAAATCGCCATATACTGAATGCATATTCTTTTCGGAATATAAACGCATTCAATTTATGGCAACGCAGCAGGCGGCATTTCCGCGCCACTGCTCAGGAGAGATTAACATGGATCAAACCGCATTTTTGATCGGGTTTTCGGTCATGGCAATTGCGTCACTGGTTATTTACGCCACCGGCAGCAAAACATTTCCTTCCCGTCATCATACCCTCATGCATGCATCCGTCCCGTTTATCGCCGCCACCGCCTATCTGGCCATGGCATTCGGGTTCGGTAATCTGACGCTGGACAGCGGCAGCACCGTCTATCTGGCGCGTTACGCTGACTGGTCGATTACGACGCCGATTTTACTGGCAGGACTGGTTATGCTCGCCTTCCATGAACACGGTAAACCCGGTGAAATGGGCGGTTTTCTCACTGCCATCATCGTGCTGGATGTCATGATGATTATTACCGGTCTGGTTTCGTCACTGGCTGAAACGGCGGCGGCGAAATGGGTCTGGTACCTCTGGTCCTGTGCCGCGTTTCTGGGAGTGGTTTACCTGCTCTGGGGACCGCTTCGCACCATGGCGGCCAATCGCGGCAGTGCACTGGCGGGTGCCTATAATAAAAATGTCGCACTGCTGACCGTCGTCTGGTTCATCTATCCGATTGTGTTCCTCGTCGGTCCGGAAGGCCTGAAAATCATTACCGATCCCTCATCGGTCTGGGCATTTTTAGTACTGGATATCATCGCGAAGGTCTTCTATGCCTTTTACGCGGCGGCTAATCTGGAAAAAGCGCTCGACCATACCCGCCGCACGGGTACCGTGAAGTGATAACACGATCAGGGGCCGGATGGATGGCTCTGTGGGGGGCAGCCCTGGCTGCCTCCTTCTGCCCGCTGTCCGTACAGGTGCTGTTTGCGGTTATCGCTATCGGGATTATCGGCATGGCGCACGGCGCCAGCGATCTGGACGTGGTTCAGCGTCGCCGCCGGCTGCCGTTTCTTGCCCTGTATGGCGCAGTGATTGCGCTCTGTCTGCTCTGGTGGCACCGCGCGCCAGGGCTGGCGTTGCCCGGCTTTCTGATCGCCTCAGCTGTCCATTTTGCCCTTGAGGATGCACCGCACGGCGGACTGACAGAACGTCTGGCGCGGGGGATCACGATGATAGCGGCCCCGGCCACCCTTCATCTGCCCGCGTTCAGGTCTATCCTGCATCAGGCCGGGCTGGCATCTGTCATGCCGGGGTCTGTGACGGCGGCCCTTGCGATCCTCGGTGGCATCGGTGCGCTGGGGCTGACCCTCACCGGGCTTCTTCGGCGGGATGGACATCTTATCGCGGGCATTCTGGCGCTGCTGCTACTGCCGCCTTTCGTCGGCTTCTCGATGGGATTTTTGATTCTGCACGCGCTGCCACAAACCCGACTGCGCCGTGACCAACTGGGCTTTACCACGTACGCGGGCTATCTCCATCTGACCTGGCCGATATTCACCGCGGCCATACTGCTGGCCTCGCTGATCATTTATATGATGTTACCCGGTGACGCTGCGGGCATCCGGTCGCTGTTTGCCGCCCTTGCCGCGCTCGCCCTTCCGCATATGCTGGTGACACCCTGGTTTGAACCGCCGCAGCAGGCGTGAGGCGGTCTTAAAGGGCCAGTCCCGACTCAGCAATAAAATCGATAAAACAGCGGACCCGGGCGGAGAGGTAGCGGCCGGAGGGCCACACGGCGGAGAAGTGCCCCTGCTGTGTACAGCAACCCTGCATTACTTCTTTTAGCTGTCCCTCAGCCAGCGCGTCGCGAACGGCGAAGTCGGGCAGATAGCTGATACCCATTCCCGATAAGCTCAGGCCAATCGCCGCTTCAATGTTATTTACCGTCAACACCGATGCCGCTCTGGGTTCAGCACCGGGCCGCAGCCCCTGAAGCTCCCATGTCTGTAGCAAGCCGGTGGCGGGCAGGCGGAAAAAAATGCACCTGTGTTCAGCCAGATCATCCGCTGACGCCGGAACCCCAGAATTGTTCAGATAAGCGGGACTGGCGCAGAGGAGGAAGCGGAAATGACCCACCCTTTTTGCCGTCAGCCTGGAATCAGCTAACTCGCCGCTGCGGATCGCCACGTCAAACCCTTCGTCAATGATATTCACCAGCCGGTCGCTGAAATCCAGATCCAGTTCGATCTGAGGATAATGGCGGGTAAACGCGGGGAGCGCAGGAAGCAGTAATCTGTAGCCCGCGGCGGGGAGTGAGACCCGGAGTCTGCCTGCGGGTTCTGCGGCACTGCTCGCCAGTGCTGACTCAGCTTCCTGAAGCTGTTCCAGGATCGCTTTGCATCGGGTGAGTAGTGCCGCCCCTTCCGTCGTCAGGCTCACATTTCTTGTGCTGCGGTTAAAAAGCCGCACGCCCAGTTTTTGCTCCAGTCTGGCGACGTTTTTACCGACTGCTGACGCTGAAATCCCCAGCAGTCGCGAAGCCTGAACAAAGCTCAGCGTCTCGGCTGTCCGTACAAAAGAGGTAAGAGAAGTCAGGCTATCCATCGATTATCAACTTTATGTCCATTGAGACCGTCCATCCAGTCTATTTATCCACTCAGATGTCCGCAATAACATCGCAGCAGTTTTCACTCATTCGCTGTCAGGATAAAAGGTCTTGTTATGTCATACAGAGCCCGCGCGCTTTTTCGCCACACCAGAACCCCAGCCGCCCTTACCGTTTTTATGGCGGCGCTGCTTTTGCCGTTGAGTTTCACCGGCGGTGTGGTTACCACGCCTGCCATCCAGCACATGCTGGGCGGTTCCCCTGGCGAGCTGTCATGGCTGACGAATGGATTTATGCTGACGTTTGGCAGTTTTCTGCTGACAGCAGGCATTGCTGCAGACGCCCTCGGCAGAAAACCTGTTTTTATCGCTGGCGCAGCGCTGTTCTGTCTCTGCAGTCTCATCATCGGCGAGATGAACAACCTGATAATGCAGGGCCTGCTCAGGTCCCTGCAGGGGCTGGCCGCGGCCATGCTCTTAGCCAGCGGCAGCGCGCTGCTGGCCGGGATCTATGAGGGCGCAGACCGGACGCGGATGTTCAGCCTGCTCGGCACCCTCTTCGGCGCTGGCTTAGCGTTTGGACCGCTGGCGGTGGGCTTTATTACCGATACCCTCGGCTGGCGCTGGGTCTATATCCTGTTTGCGCTGCTTTCAGGGGGCGTGCTGCTCGCTGGCAGAGCATACCTGCCGCTATCGGCGCTGAACGCCTCTCATCCGGCAGATAAAGCCGGGCTGACGCTGTTTACTGCGGCGCTGATTCTGTTTACCACTGCGATGATGCTGTTATCCACGTTCGGGTTTTTATCCCCTCTGCCGCTGGTGCTGTTCCTCTGCTCCATGCTGCTTCTGGGTGCATTTATTGTGCGTTGCCAGCGTACTGCCCATCCTGTGCTCGATATTTCCCTGCTGCGCAGCCCGCGCTTCGCCGGGATTCTGCTGCTGCCGGTGGCAACCTGCTACTGCTACGTTGTGCTGTTGATCATCGTTCCGCTGCACTTTATGGGGGGAAATGGATTCAGTGAGTCGCGAAGTGCACTTTTTCTTATGGCCCTGACTGCACCGATGCTGGTTCTTCCCGCCTGCGCCGCCGTGCTGACGCGCTGGTTTTCACCGTCCGTGGTGTCAGCATCCGGGCTGATGATCGCGGCAGCCGGGTTACTTTTCCTCGGGCAGGCGTTACAGGGTCACAGCACCCTGCTGCTTATCGTCGCATTGCTGATAACCGGTGCAGGCGCGGCGCTGCCGTGGGGGCTAATGGATGGACTTGCCCTCTCTGCGGTTCCGGTTGAAAAAGCCGGGATGGCGGCCGGCCTGTTCAACACCGTTCGTGTAGCGGGAGAAGGCATCGCGCTGGCGATGGTTTCCGCCTTTCTTACCAGAATGAACGCTGTGAACCTCAGCAAAAGCGTTCAGGGGCTGACATCAGCGGAGATGCACCAGGCTGCAGCCTGGCTGGGAGGCGGCAATCTTAAGCAGGCAATAACACTTTTACCCGGCGTTTCCCGCGCAGTGGTCCAGAATAGTTATGACAGCGCCTATCTGTGCCTTTTCCGGGTGCTGGCAGCCATCACACTGTGTTGCGCGCTGGCCGTCCTGGCCCTGTCGGGCCAGCCGCGCCGGGAAAACACCTTTTCTGAGGAGAGTGAATAACCTATGCGAATCCCTGACTATCCCTCGACAGATTCAGATAAGTGGGCACAGGTGGATGCCTGGTTTTCTGAAAAGCTTGCGCCCGAAGAAGCTGAATTAAATTTCGCGCTCACTAACAACGCAAAGCAGGGCTTACCTGCTCATGATGTGTCTGCTTTGCAGGGAAAAATGTTGTCACTGTTCGTCTGGATGTCGCAGGCCGTCCGGGTTCTTGAAATTGGTACGCTTGGTGGATACAGCACGATCTGGATGGCCAGAGCGCTTCCTCAGCATGGAAGCGTGACCACTATCGAATACAGTGCGCATCATGCAGAGGTCGCCCGCCAGAATATCCATCAAGCCGGGCTGACGCACTGCGTTACGCTGCACACTGGCGCAGCGCTTGATATCCTGCCTGACCTGGAGGCGCCCTTTGATCTGATTTTTATTGATGCTGACAAGGTGAACAATCCACGTTATCTGGAATGGGCCATCAGACTTTCTCGCCCGGGCACGGTTATCGTCGGTGATAACACGGTGCGTGGCGGACAGGTGCTTGATGCGGAGAGTCACGATCCTAATGTCCGGGGCCTGCGTGAGTTTGTCCGGATGATTGCTGAGGATGAGCGGCTTGACGCCACCGCCATTCAGACGGTGGGTGAGAAGGGATGGGATGGTTTTGTGCTGGCCCTGGTTAAGGCCGGGCGCGCTGTCAGTCCAGGCTGATAACAATCTTCCCGAATGCGCCCCGGTCAAGATGCGCCAGTGCCGCAGGCAGTTCATCGAACCGGTACGCTTTATCGATGACCGGCTTCAGGTTTATGACATCCACCGCCCGGACCAGATCTTCCAGCGCCCGCCGGTGCCCCACGCCGATGCCCTGAACCGTCGGAGATTTGAGCAACAGCAGTCCGCCAGAGGCTGACGTATCGTGCGTGTCCATCATCCCGATCAGGGAGATGCGGCCATGTGAGGCGACAGCGCGGACAGAATCGGCGAAGTTACGCCCGCCGACGGTGTCTATCACATGGTCAATACCCCTATCGTGCGTCAGGCGGTAAACGGCTTCGACCCACTCTTCCTTTTGACGGTTAATGCCATGGGTTGCCCCCAGCGCGGTTGCTGCCGTCAGCTTCTCATCACTGGAGGAGGTGATAAAGACCTCTGCACCCATCGCACGGGCGATCTGAAGTGCAAACAGAGCCACCCCGCCGGTTCCCTGCACCAGAACGCTTTCGCCCGCTTTAAGGCCGCCGCGTTCAATCAGTGCAAACCAGGCGGTCAGCCCCGCACAGACCAGGGTGCTGGCTTCCGCATCGCTCAGCGTTTGCGGGGCGTTGACCAGCCACGCTTCGTTCATCACCACATATTCTGCCAGCACGCCCTGCAAGGCGTAGCCGAGGGTGTTGTAGTGCGGATTTCTGGCGTTGTTAACCGCCTTTCCCTCGATCCAGTCTGCGTTGAACGAGGAGATGACGCGATCACCCTGTTTAAAACGAGATGTGCCCGGACCGACAGCCTCAACCACGCCGGCCATATCGGAACCTGGCGTAAAGGGCATCGGCATTCCTTTTCCCATCCCACCTTCAATAATGACCTTATCCCGGAAGTTAAGGGCAACGGCACTTACCCGGACCAGCACTTCGCCCGGACCCGGCTGCGGGATGGCGGTCTCGGTGAGTGTCAGATGCTGACGGCCAATCTCATTCAGTGTCCAGCGTTTCATGGTGTGATTCATCGCGATTCCTGTAGGGGTTAAGAGCAGAGATCAGAATCGTAACATTGCCTTTTAAGATACGACGGCGATACTATTTCTCGTCATTGATTCCGCTGAGGCGACAATATGAAAAGCGAAATGAACACCATTCCGGTATTTGTGGCCGTGGCTGAATCCATGAGTTTCTCTCAGGCAGCTGAGCGGCTGCACGTTACGCGCTCTGCCGTCGCAAAAACCATCGCCCGTCTCGAAGAGAGACTTGGCGTCACGCTGTTTAACCGCACCACCCGCAAACAGAGTCTTACCGATGAAGGCGCGCTCTATTATGAATATTGCCGCCGGGCGATGAACGAACTCAAGGCTGCCGAGGATCTGCTGGAGAGCGGCAAGCTGCAGGCCAGCGGTAAACTTCGCGTATCGGTGCCGGTGCTGCTGGGGCACCTCTGTGTCTCGCCTGTCTTCTCCGCGCTGGCGAAAGCGCACCCGAAGCTGGAACTGGAGATATCTTTCAGCGATCGTCAGGTCGATTTGTCCGGGGAGGGTTTCGATCTGGCAGTCAGGATTGGCGCGCTGGCTGACAGTAGCAGCCTGATAGCCCGGCGGCTGGCTTATCACACGATGGTCTTCTGCGCGTCACTGGACTATCTCAGCCAGGCTGGCGAACCGGCATCCCCGGATGAACTCCGGCACCATGCGGCAGTAGCCTACATCCGTGGCGGACAGGTGCTGAAGTGGCAGGTCAAAAATGAACGGGGTGACGCGGTTGAGATTTCGCCGCCTGCCCGATTCACCCTGGATGATATGCAGGCGGTAAAAGATATGACGCTGACGGGGGCCGGTATCGCCTGGTTACCTTACTGGCTGGTGCGGGACGACCTCATCAGCGGCAGCCTGAAACAGATACTGAAAGAACATACCTCCGGAAAGTGGCCGGTTTCTGTCGTCTGGCTGCGCACGCCGCATCAGTCGCTGAAAGTCAGGCTGGCTATTCAGGCGCTGTTCAGCGCCCTGCCAGCGATGATGGACGCCGCCGAAGCACAGGTCTGATGGCGTGCCATAAACATCAGACACAAACCTGATGCGTGATGACAGCGCCGGGGCTGTAGTGCTGTAGGTTAGGGGCTTTATGTCCTGGCGAGTCATTGAGCTGAGCAGACCGAAGAGATCCAGCCCAAAAAAAAGCCCTGACAGGATTGCCAGGGCTGAATAAAAAATCTCTCGAGGGTCATCTACCCATCGTTAAAGCCAATCTACCACAAAAAATGCCAAAGTAAATAGCAAGCGATAAAATCGCTAATTTATTTATAGCCTGCTATTCACATAGCCGCATAACCGCTTTTTCTCTGACACGACGCTGACGTTTCTTCATGCTGTTTCAGCCGCCTTCCCATCCCCCTCCCCCGCCGTCACAAGGAAAAAATCAAATTCCGCCGGGAACTGCCGATAACAGCAGATAGCGACATTGCCTACGCAGGAGAAAGCACCCATGTCATTACCCGATACCCATAGTGAGCAACAGGAAATCACCGAGATCACGGCGCGTGCGGGTGCTATCCTGCGGACGCTTCGGGACAGTCTGCAACAGCTCGGACTGGATAAAACCATTGCCGAGGTTGCGGGCAGCATCCCCAACGCGCGTGAAAGGCTGGGCTACGTGGTCACACTGACCCGTGAAGCCGCAGATGAGGTTATTAACAGCGTTGAAATCACTCAGCCGGTGCAGACTCAGCTGACAGAAAAAGCGGATCGATTACTGCAGCGCTGGAATGCCACGTCAGCAGAGCCCCTGACGAAAGAGCAAACACATCTGTTAGCGGCAGATACCGTTGCCCTGCTGGACGATGTCCCTCATGCCACGAATCTGACACGTCAGCATCTGCACGCCATTATGATGGCGCAGGGATTCCAGGATATTACCGGACAGATCGTGCAGGCGATGATGGCGGTGCTGAATCAGGCTGAGCAGCAGTTAATCCAGGTGATCCGCGATAAATCAGCCTCGCCAGCCAGCGCCGCGCGCGCTACGCCGCCGGCACCTGCTTTCTCCGCTGAACCTGCCGCCAGTCAGGATGATGTCGATGATCTGCTGGCCAGTCTGGGGATATAGACCGGCTGCGTGAAGACGTATGGCGGCCATCAACGCCGCCAGAAGATCCTTCCAGTCAGTGATTGTGATCCCGCAGAAAAACGGTCAGCACATCTTTGGGCGGAACACCACCGCACTCCGAGATTAACCAGCCTGTCGCGCCGCGGTGGTAGCTTCCATGCAAAAGCATGTGATTCAGCATATCAACGGCCCTCATTCTGCCCTCGCCCCCATCGACAAAACGGAATGTAATCATTTCGTCTAAATCGGCGGGAGAGAGTGCGCTGACATATTCGATATATCCGTTGGTACAGGCGGCCATTTTAACTTCAAGCTCTTCTGCTGAGGGTGTTTCAGGCGTGTTCAGGGCCGTATAGCCGTGCGGCTTCCCCGAAATATTGGCGCTGAAAATCATGTCTGTCACATAGATGTGGTTCATCAGCCTTAACATCAGGTGACGTTTATGTGCATCAGCATTTGTCGCTAAGGCCTTTAATCGTTTTAAGAGTTTCGGCATCAATCCAGCGTTTGAATTTTAAAAGTGTAACCAGTGTGTCCCTGTCCATGCTTTTTCCTGATTAGCCTGTTCTGATAGCCTGACAATAATACACAGCTTGTCGCAGCATTTAATCTTGCAGGTATTACCTGCCCTCACCCGTTTTGCAACCTGACGATGAATCTGGCTGATAAGACTCCGCCAGCGTTGAGCGGAGTCTCTGTTACGGGGTTAATCAAACACACCGTTGATGACGGCGGTCACGACTGCCGTACTCAGGGCAATCAGCACTAAATCGTCGCCCACGGCTCGCCACTCGTAGCCCGGATAGTAAGGCAGATCGTTTAGCATGGAAGCGGGCAACGCTTTTTTCGCAATGCCGGGCGGCAACGGTTTACCGCGTGCCACTTTCTTCGCGATGCCCGGCGGCAGGGACTGATAGCCAACCAGGCCATAGTTGACGGCAAGGCTCCTTGCACGAGAGAAGTTGATGTCGGCGTCTACGCGATCGGGTTTCCCGGCATTTTTACGATGTCCATGTTCGTTTTTTGATTTTGCGTTACCCGGCCCTTTATTGCCGTGCGCGCCATTGTTCCCGTGATTCCCGTTACCCTGACCACCGCCGTGACCGTTGCCATTGCCATTGCCAGGATTTGCATAAACCGGTGCAGCACAGACGGCAAAACCTATAACCAGCGCAACGGCTGCTTTAAGAGTACGTTGCTTAAGCATGATGGAATTCCTTAATATCGATTGCGTCTCTGAAATATTAGCTAACGCGGCAAAGTTAACAATCTCACGATCTCTCAAAGCAGCGTTTCCTGCTTTAAGAAAAAGATTATTTTAATGTTCGGACAGACAATGAAGAAATGGTGTTTTAACGCAAACTGGCCGCATAAAATAGTCATTCTGATTCTGTCTGAGGATTTAATTCACCGGCACTTCATGGTGACAGATGCCGGTATTAAGGCAGCAAGTCGAATGGCCTTTTTCAGCGCTTATTAACGCATGCAGACTTGTTCAGAGAAGAATGATTCCAAATCGCTTCAGTAATATTGCCCAGAGGGCAAAGAGCACGACGGTTATCGCGCAGGCGATGAGCAGTGTCAGCCAGAAGCCAGCACGCGGGTAAATAAAGGGGAACAGGATAAACATCGGCAGTGTCGGCACCACGTACCAGAAGGTATACCAGGCGTGAGCGGCAATTTTTTCCTGTGCCTGCCCTTCCAGCTTCATCCAGATAAGCACCAGCAGGGTCACCAGCGGCAGGGCCGCGAGCAGGCCGCCGAGCCGGTCGCTGCGCTTTGCCACTTCTGAGATCAGTACAACCATAAAGGCCGTTATCGCATATTTTGTCACGAGCCAGATCATCACACTCTCCTGAATCTTAAACCCACAAGTCAGCCCTGCGGGTTTAATAAAGCACCAGCAACGGCAGCAAGACTCTCTGGCGGTAACGTTGTGAAGATCATCACGTGAATGCGCTTCACGCCATCGCAGCCATTATTTCTGCAGCCATTTTTCCAGCTGTTCGATTTCACCCTTCTGCGCTTTGATAATCTCCTGCGCCATCTTTCTCATTTCAGGATCTTTACCATATTTCAGCTCCGTTTCAGCCATAGCAATCGCTCCTTTGTGATGCTCGGCCATGCCGCTGGCAAAGGCCCTGTCAGGATCCTGCTCCTTCATTGCCGCCATCATGTTGTGATGCATCTTCTGCATGCCCGCCATGTACTCTTTTGATGCGGGAGAATCCGGCATGTTGTGCGTCATGTTCATCTCTGCTTTCTGCGCCATGCCCGTCAACGGCATAACCACCAGCAGTGATAGCAGGGCCATCTGTGACTTTTTCATGTTCTCTTCCTTTTGCGAGTTAAGAATGCTGAGTGTAGCTGACGGCAACCTGCATTTGCGCTAACCTGGTGATTAAGCCGGTCTGAGCGGATTTGACCTCTGAGCAGAGATCGGGATGCAGAACAGACCTGAACCATTAAGCTCATCAGCGTGAGAGATCATGAAAAAACCCATCGTCCCTGAAGACTTTAAACACTATTACCATGACTGGCACTTCTCTCCGGTTATCGAATCCGATGGCACATTCTATCTCTCAGGGGTTACCGCTGCGCGTAAGGACAAACCGATAAGCACAGATCCTGGCGAGCAATTTCATGATGCGTTTTATAAGCTGGGCGTCTACCTGAACGCTGCCGGTTTAACCTATGACCACATTGTGGAGATGACCACTTTTCATATCGACCTGAAAAAACATATCGCCCTGTTTTCCAGCGTGAAAGATGCCTATATCAAGGCCCCCTATCCGGCATGGTCTGCGATCGGCGTGTCGGAATTTATTCCGGAGAATGCGCTGGTGGAAATGCGGATTGTGGCCAGAAAATAGTGTCAGCCCGGCGTCAGTGTGAAGAAACGAAAACTGAGGCGTCCTGCGCAGGCGGAACAGCAAAGTGTTTCTGCATGCGTTTGATCTCCTCTGCCGGAGGCAGGCCAAACAAGCGTTTAAATTCACGATTGAACTGCGAAGGGCTCTCATAGCCCACGGCGAAACTGGCAGAGGCCGCGGTCATCTGCTGACGAACCATCAGCATTCGCGCCTGGTGGAGGCGTACCGATTTCACATACTGCATCGGTGGCAAGCGGGTGATCGCTTTAAAATGAAGATGAAAGGTCGGCACGCTCATGCCCGCTTCATGAGCCAGCTCACTCAGCGTCACGGATTCTGCATAGGTGGCATGAATGCGCTGCAATACTTTTCCTATCCTGCTGAACTGCCCCTGTAACGCCAGCGCGGCTCGCATGGCGTTACCCTGCGCACCGGTCAGTACGCGGAAATAGAGCTCCCGCAATCGCGCCTGGCCAAGAATCTCAGCTTCAAGCGGATTGTTCAGGACCTTAAGCAACCCCTCCACAGCTGACCTCACCGGCTCATCCATCGGGCTGGAGATCATGCTCTGTGGCGCGGTTGCAGGGTGCAGCGCCTCATGCTGATTGATCTGCAACATAAGCTCAGCGGCCAGCTGAAAATCCAGATGCAGATAAATGGCCAGCAGGGGATGCGCTGCTGACGCGTCGGTTTCCATCGTAAACGGAACCGGCACGGACACCGCCAGATAGTGCTGTTCATCATAGATGTAGGTCTGCTGGCCAAAATAACCGCGTTTGCTGCCCTGACAGACAATCACGATCCCGGGGTCGTACAGCACCGGCGTTCTGGCCAGCGGGCGATCGGACCGCAAAATGCGCACACCCGATAAGGCGGTCAGGTTGTAGCCCTCCTGCGGGGCAAGGACTTTTATCAGGGTGATCATGTCGGACATTGCTGCACCTCATAAGATCAGGCAAGAAAACGAGAAGAAAGGGCCTGAAAATCCGGCTCCACAGAGAATACCATGCAATTCCGACAATTCATGGAGGTTCTGGTTATGACAACGGCAAAAACAATCCTGATCACAGGCGTCAGCAGCGGGTTTGGTCTTGCTCTGGCACAGGAGGCACTCAAAGCCGGGCATCGGGTCATCGGCACGGTGCGTAACCGTGCAGCGCTGGAGGCATTTGAGGCGCTGGATCCTGCGCGTGCGGCAGGCCGTCTGCTGGATGTGACAGAGGCTGAGCGTATTGATGAGGTGGTCAGGGAGATTGAGTCTACCTTCGGTGAAGTTGATGTGCTGGTAAACAACGCCGGTTACGGCCACGAAGGCATCATGGAGGAGTCTTCTCTGGAAGAGATGCGCCACCAGTTTGACGTTAATGTCTTTGGCGCGGTCGCGATGATCAAGGCTCTGCTGCCGGGCATGCGTCAGCGCCGTCGCGGCCATATCATTAACATCACCTTGATGGGCGGTTTTATCACCCTGCCCGGCATCAGCTACTACTGCGGCAGCAAGTTTGCATTAGAGGGCATTTCAGAAACCTTAGGCAAAGAGCTGGCACCCTTTAATATCGCGGTTACCGCTGTGGCCCCCGGCTCATTCCGCACAGACTGGGCGGGGCGTTCGATGGTAAGAAGCGCGCGCACGATCCCGGACTATGACGCATTATTCGACCCCATCCGTCAGGCCCGTGAAGAAAAGAGCGGAAAGCAACGCGGCAACCCCGCAAAGGCTGCCCGGGCCATACTGGCGCTGATTGAAAGCCACAATCCACCCGCTCATCTGTTGCTGGGCAGTGATGCCCTGGACTTAGTGCGCCAGAAGCTGACGGCACTCAGTGAGGAGATCGATCGCTGGGAAACGGTTACGCGCTCGACGGATGACTAACCGGTTCCGCGACGGCGGGATGGAAGGGAAACGCTGGCTGAGACGTTCGTGCGCCCGGAGGTGCGGCGGATTAAGCGGATACTCAGCCCTGCCCCCACTGCCAGGCAGCCGGCCATCGTCAAAAGCGCAACGATAAACGCCTGCGAAATCCCGGCTGCACTTTTATCACTGCCGAGCAGGCTGTAGAAAAGTCCGCCGATGACGGCCACGCTGAGCGCCGTGCTGATTTGCAACGCGGCGCTGGTGACGCCCGCAATCATCCCTGAAAATGGCGCCGCAACCTGGCCTGTCACCATCCGCACCAGCGTTGGCATGGCCAGCCCCTGACCCAGCCCCGTCAGGAAAAGGAGCGCCGCGAGCGGCAGCATGGCGGGAGAGTGGCCTGTCTGCGTCGTGGCGATCAGCCATGCCAGCCCCGCCAGTCCCGCGGTCTCGCATCCCATCCCGATGGCGCTGAGCAGGTTGCCGACAAAGCGTCTCAGGTAAGGGGTGAGCAGTGGCCCGATCAGAAATCCCAGACCAAAGGGCAGAAAAAGCGTGCCTGCTGTCAGCGCGTTCAGATGCAGCGCGCCCTGCAGATACACAGAAAAGAGCAGAAAGAAGGTACCAATCGAATAGAACAGCAGAACGATGACCAGTCCCTGCCCCAGGCCCGGCGCGCGCAGCACAGTCGGATTCAGCAGTGGCGTTCCGCCCTTAAGGCTGAGGCGATGCTCATAACGCCATAATGCTGAGGCCAGCAGCGGGACCGTCACAAAGAGCAGCCACGTCCACCAGGGCCACCCTGCCTCCCGGCCTTCAATCAGCGGAACAATCAGCGCACTCAGCGTCAGCGTTGCCAGCAGTGTGCCAACAGGATCGAGTCGCTGAGCGGAGGGTGCCCGCGTTTCCTTCAGCAGCGGCAGGCCAAAAAGAACAACCAGCAGCGCTACCGGCAGGTTAACCAGAAAAATTGCCCGCCATCCGAGATGAAACAGATCGGCCTGAATCAGAATGCCCCCCAGCACCTGCCCGATAACAGAAGCCAGCCCAAACACGGCACCATAGATACTCAGCGCCAGCGGTCTCTCCGCTTCAGGAAAAATAGCCTGAACGGAAGCCAGCGCCTGCGGGGCCATAATGGCGGCTGTCACCCCCTGCAGTATGCGTCCGGCAATCAGAACCCAGGGTGACCAGGCAAAACCACACAGCACAGAGGCAGCGGCAAAACCGATCAGCCCCAGAAAGAACATCCTGCCACGACCATAGATATCACCCAGACGTCCTCCGGTAATCAGCGTCACCGCATACACCGCGGCATAAGAGGAGATCACCAGCTGCTCCGCCGAGGATGACGTACCCAGGTCATGCTGAATCGCGGGCAGTGCCACGTTGACGATAAAGAAATCGAGCGGCGGCAGGAAAGCGCCGACAAGTAAAATGATAAACATGGCCCAGCGACGCGGCTCGACCTGCGGGATGTGATGTATGGACATTAATCACTCCTTAGAAAATGGAAACGTCCCCCGTCAGGGACATGAGGCAAGGGATCGGAAGGGGCGTGTCGCCTCTGTCAGCCCAGCGGCGCGACAATCAGCGCATACCGCCGGAGGCCAGTATCACTTCACCGTTTATCCAGCCCGCTTCCTCTGAAGCGAGAAAAGAGACGATCGGTGCAACATCGTCCACCTGACCGATACGGCCGAGCGGCGTCTGCGCTTCATTCCACGTCTGAAACGCTGAATTCATTGCGCCAGCGCTGTGACTTCCTTCTGTTTCGATCAGACCGGGATTGACTGCATTTACCCGGATGCCGCGCGGGCCGAGCTCTTTTGAAAGAACCCCTGTGATGGCATCTATCGCGCCTTTAGCCCCGCTGTAGATGGCGCTTTCGGCGATGAAGACGCGGGTGACAAACGAACTGATGTTGATGATGCTGCCTCCCCTGCCCATGTAAGGGACGGCCGCCGCGGTGACTAACAACGGCCCCAGAACATTGATGTCGAACTGGCGGCGATAGAGCGCTTCGGTGCTCTCCTCAATGGCAGCGAACTGATAAACACCGGCGTTGTTCACCACAATATCCAGCTGTCCGTAATGCGCGAGCGTGGTGCTGACCAGAGCTTCAACGCCGGCCTGGCTGGTGACATCGGCCGCCACAGCCAGCGCCTCGCCCGCGGCCGCGTCGATAGAGGCGACCACCTGCTCAGCCCCCTCTCTGTCTGAGAGGTAACTGACAACCACTTTCGCCCCCTCGGCGGCCAGCTGACGGGCTATTCCGGCTCCGATACCTTTTGAACCACCGGTAACAAGAGCGACTTTGTCTTTTAATCTCTTCATAGTTAGCTTCCTGATAAAGAGGCCTGCGGCGACCCGATGAAAGCTATGTTGATACCTTCAAAGTTGTTTGAGAACTGACACTTTTGTATATTCGATGTTCATTTTTGTACGGAGGGGCGCGGCTGTGGAGTGGAGTGATGTTCAGGTATTTCTTGCCGTCATGCGTAACGGCTCTTACGGGAAAGCGGCCCTGAGTCTGGGCGTAAGTCATCCGACGGTAGGACGCCGCATAAAGGCCCTGGAGGATGAGGCGCAGCAGGCACTGTTTCGCCGGACACAGGATGGCCTGGTGCTGACCGATGCCGGTGACGGCGTGATGAAGCTGGCCGAAGCGATGGAAAATTCGGCGCTGGCGATGGAGCGACGCCTGGCCGGAAATCATGAACGCCTTGAAGGGATTTTACGTATCTCAGCGGCAGAGTGGTTTACTAACTACGTGCTGGCACCGGTTCTGAGCGAACTGACGCGCCGTCATCCGGCGCTCGTGCCGGAGGTGATCGCCAGCTTTCGCCTGCTCGATCTGTCGCGCCGCGATGCCGACGTCGCATTTCGAATTGTGCCTTTTACCGATCCCGACATTGTTCAGCGACGTCTGATGAGCGTGCCTTATGCCCTTTACGGGACGCCAGAGAAGGCGGAGGCGCTGTTAAGCGCCCCCTCTTCGGTGGGGCTGATCCTGATGAACAGCGCACAGTCACACTTTCCTGACGTTTCCTGGCTTCTGGAACGGTTTCCGCAGTCGGCCCCGGCATTCAAAAGCACCAGCCGGGCTGTTCAGGCACAGATGTGCCTGCGCGGGATGGGCGTCGCCGTGCTGCCTCAGCCACTGGGGGACGCCACGCATGGCCTGCAGCGCATAGCCACGCCAGATATGCCGCCTTCAAGGGATATCTGGGCAGGCTATCATCAGGACCTCCGTCATATGGACCGGCTGCGTGCCCTGCTTGATCTTGCAGAAACGATGCTGGCCCCGGAACCCGACTGACAGGGCATGACGGCGTCAGGTGACTTACACCGTCACTTTACGCCTGCGACCATTTTTAAGGGTCAGCGTGATGGCGGAAATCAGGAAATAGAAGACGCCAAACGCCGCGTAGGGGGCAACCGTGGTGACATCCAGATGCATATCACTGCTCGCCTGCCTGAACATAAAAATGCCCGCCAGCGCAGATTGCGCACCACTTAAAATCATCGCCCACTGCCCATTGGAAGAGTTCCAGCGGCGGAGGGACGCCGAAAGCTGAAGCAGGCCCGAAAATATTGCCCAGATGCCAAAGACTTTAATGGTCGCATTTATGCTGACGGAGAGTGACCAGATAATCGCCGCCGCGACAATCAGGCTCACAATCAGGTTAAATTTCTGCGGTGGATTTACCGCTAATCCGCCTGACTTACTGGCATCTAAATAATTTGCCAGTGCATCCCAGGCCGGATAGAGAATAAAGAGAACGGCTCCGATGCCGGGATGATCTTTACCAATCAACACCGCAAGCAGGATCCAGATAACAGATGCGGTCGCGCGGATATAGTAATAAGACTGAAGCCATTGGTTCTGGGCGTGAGTAATAGATGGTTGAGGGGTCTGCATAATAACTCTCCGGTTTGATCTGAAGGTAAATACTTTCACAGGCGCTGACTGACTCAGTGCCCGGCGTTTCAGTGAGACGGGGCAATATCATTCAGGTCGTTTTCGCTGATTCCCCTCCGGCGATAACTGGCTTTGTTTATCAGACGAACACTGCGTATTCGCAAAGGCCCTCCTCTGGTAATCAAAGCAGGGAACCGGACGATCTCAGGCGCAGTCCAGATAACAATCGGCGTTAACGGGCTCACACTCCCTGGCGGATAAAGTGGCGGGCAGACAAACGGCACGTCCGGGATTAGTGAATAAACGTCAGCGTCACATCTCAACGCGAGTTCATTTTTATTCATCAGCTGGCACGGCAATGAAGCAGATTCACGATGCTCTGCCGCATGGCAGACGGCCTCTGAGACTCGCTTTCTGTCCGCCAGCAGTTGCGCAAGAAGTGCATCAATGTGCGTCCGCTGAGGAGTGGCAGCGATTACTATCTTTTGCCCTGCGGGCAGCGGGACCTTATGAGCCAGTGAAAGCCGGACCTTATTCTGCAACTGCGTCTGAAAACCGGCTGCAATGGCGTCAGGCTGGTTACTCATTCTAAAACAGAATGAAGAGAGAACAGGTAATGATGGCAGAGCACGAACTGTCGTCATAAATAACTTCCTCGTGTTTGCTGAGACAAAAGCGGTCTGTTCCGCCAGCGGATGCATGGCAGAGATTCCGGATAATGTAATTACCGGGGATAATTAACCGTTCTTCTGGATAGCCCGCAATAAAATTCAGCAGCAGCGCGCTGAATTTAAATGAAAGCTGGAAAATAGTAACAGATGCCGCAAAAGCGGCTATTTACCCGGACTCGCTTAGTGATTTTTCAGTAATCGTTTTATTACCGGTTCGACAATTTGCAAAAATATGTCGGCATTATTAAAAGCGCGTGCAGCAATAATCGCACCATGTACCGTCGCCATAACCGATTTCGCTTCTGCTGCTGCACTTTCCTGCAGGCTAAACACGTGGCTCTTATTTCCCCTGTCGAGCACGGCGGTCAGCCATTCCGTGAGATCGCTAAAATGTCCGGTCACTTCCTGAGCGACCTCTTCAGGTAAAACCGGTAACTCCACAGCCAGCATCACACAGATACAGAAAGGCGAGTTGTTCTCTTTTATGCAGGTGGCCCAGAAGTTCACATAGCTGTTAATTTCCCCCAGGGCATCTCCGGCGAAGTGCTGACTGATTGCCGCCATGCCTGTCTGTGCCTGCTGACGATAATCACTCACCACCGCCTGCACCAGATCCGCTTTGGCGGGGAAATGGTGATGAATACTGGATTTGCGGATTTTTACCCGCTCAGCCAGATCGGCATAGCTGAAGCTGTTATATCCGCCGGAGGTGAGCAGCATTCGGGTATGGTGCATTATTTCTTCGGCTTTCTGTGAACGTTCGGTACTCATGCATGCTCCGGCAGTTGAGATCAATTAGCGGCAAATCGGTAAACGGCCCTGAACCTACTGACCGCCATGCGGGTTGTCAAGCGAGCCTGGCGCGCCTCCTTTACGCTTACTCAGGCCAGCCATACTGCTGAACACCCCATCGCGGAGTATCAATCCATGGAACAGGGCAGCGGCAAGATGCAACATCACCGTCATGAAAAGGGCCAAAGCAACCCAGCTGTGAAGCGGCCGCAGCAGAGCATAGGCGTCGTTGCTGACAGGAAAAATGGCCGGCAGCACCCGGTCACCCAGGGTAATAGGATAACCAGCGGCCGACTGCATCGCCCAGCCGATGAGGGGCTGAGCCAGCATCATGGCATACAGCGCCCAGTGGGACAGATGCGCTAACCCCTTCTGCCAGCCCGGTAGCGTGGGCGGCAGCGCAGGTTTGGCGGTAGTGAAGCGCAGCCAGAGCCGCACAATCACCAGCAACAGAATCATCAGGCCCAGCGGTTTATGTATGGCCACCAGCAGGCTGTGCCATGACGACACCGTGGAGACCATGGCGACACCCATAAACAGCATTGCCATGATGGCCGCGGCCATCAGCCAGTGGACGATGCGCAGTGCCGGGTGAAAAGTGTTTTTCTGTTTCATCAGTGAGCCCCGGCCTGTTCGTGGGTGCGAGCATTATAAGATTTGGCATACGCAGATGAACGCGCATTCAGAAGCGGGTCATCCGAGGCTGCAATGCCATCCGGTAAAATCAGCGGATCGTAATTGATATCGTTACACGCGCCATCCTGCTGAGCCGTCATCGTATGGATGGTGAGGGTTCCGGCAGTGATCTTCTTGCGGTCTTCTGGCCACGCCACCGACGCATCATTGCCTTTATCCCCTGCATCCGCCTCGGTGATGATCAGGTCCCACTGCTGCGGCCCCTGTGCCAGTCGCTGCTGCAAATCGTTCCGTAAGAAGTCAGCGTCCCCCTTCTCTTTTACCGCTATCGGCTGATAGTCAGCGTGCGGCACCATACTCCAGCGCACCAGATGGGAATGGCCTGCGGCATCGATAAAATTAAAGGCGTTCAGGCTGTTAAAGCGATCGCTTATCCAGCTGGAAGAAGGCACTGCCTGCTTTGCCCAGCCAAAAAAGCGTTTGATCTCCGGGTGCTGCTGCACAAAAGCCTGAACTTTAGCGGGATCGGGTTTACCCGTTCGGGCATCCGGCAGCGTCGCGACCTGCAGATCGTAAAAACCCTCCACGCTCTGGACCGGAAAGAACGGCATCGCATTCATGCCGGTTCGCCACTGTTCACCATTTTTCTGATAAAAGGCCAGCGCCATGCTGCGCACCGGCACCGTATAGTCAGGCGCATGGGGATTGCCGCCTGCAATTGCCAGACGACCCACCACAGGCGTCACCCCTGGCGCGAACAGCGTGGCGCGCGACAGGGCACTGGCGTTACCGTTTGACGAAAAGTCGCCCAGAATACAGACGCCTTTGGCATGATTGCGGCGAAAGCCTGGATGCCTGCCGCCCGACTTTTCTAAAGCCGTGACCAGCTTATCCGATGTCAGCCGCGACCTGTCCAGCCAGCCACCCGCCCACAGTATGAGCGCAATCAACAGTAACGGTATGACAGCGATTATCGCCAGACGCGCTAATTTCTGACGGTCAGAAAGAGAAGATTTATTCATTAACACACTCAACATTGCAGAAATTAACGTCAACGCTCATTCGCGCGTCATCCTTCACGTTTTGCCTCTGACAGAAGATGAACCCGTTAATCGCGCCGGGCCTGCAATGAATCTACTAGTAGGTAGGCTAAGGTGTCAAACGACTTTGCGTCTTTCTTTTAATCATCTGTGCTTCAGAGAAGAAGCTGGATGAGGGGCGTAGCAGGAGTTACAGACAGCGTCTTGTCCGGCCGGTACATCGCGACAAATGGCGTCCACTCTTCCGGACGCCCTGCCCACCCGGCACGCTGTTTACTCAATAACCTGAGCCGGTTACTGCGACATCTGTTGGGCAGATTTCAGATGCTGCTCAACAACCGGGGTATGCGCGTCGGCCAGCGCTTTTACATCCGGATCTTTTATCGTCTTAGCATCACTTTCCAGCGTTGACAGCACCATTTTATGGTCTTTCAGGCCGGCATTTTCCATATACATTTTGTCAAATGCCCCGCCGCTCTGCTTTTCCAGTTCCAGGGCCATCGCCTTATGGGTGGCATCCGGCTCAGTGGGTAGCGCGACCCCTTTTTGCTGAGCGACCGTCTGCACTTTGGTCAGGGCAGCGCCGTGATCGGCAACCATCTTCTGAGCGAAGGCCTTAACGTCAGCGCTTTGCGACTTACTGAGCGCGATTTTTGCGGCGGCAATTTCATTGATATTGGCCTGCGCCATCTCTTTAACCGCTTTCTGGTCGCCGGCGCTGAGTTTTCCGTTCGATGCGGAGGAGGCGGGATTACCGCTTTGCGGTGTGTTTGTCTGCGTCTGAGCCTGCACGCTGGCACTGCAGAACAGGGTCACCACTGCTGAGACAGCCAGCAGCCCTTTCACCGTTTTTGTATATTGCATTGTGTGCTCCTGAACAGGGCGGGAGAAAATGAACTCTGCACGGCACAAAGTTCCGGACAAAATAGATCTGAATACCGTGCAGCAATAGCGGAGTCAGGCACGGGTTTCCTGCGTTTTACCGCGACGGCTCACTGAACCCCCTTTACGTCCCGCTTCAACGGCCCGTTCAGGGTTATTTTTAAAATTTCCACTACTGGCTTTTCCGCCAATCCGCCCTGCTTCTGAAGCCCGCTGGGGATTTTCTGCGAAATTACCCGATCCGCCTCTGTGCTTTTCCATATTCATCTCACTTTAAATGTTAAGGACTCAACAAGCGTGGTTTGAATGGTGTTTAAACACAACTTTTTATTATTAATTTCTTCAGGGAATAATCGCGCTGATTATTCCCGTTTCGATTAAAAATAAATATATAGTCTTTATAAGCAATAGCTTCACCCTGATATCTGTACCGGGCCGAAATTCACTGTATAGTTTCTTCCATGAGCTTTTAAGACGATTCTTAGTCCCGTCAATAACTCAGATAACCTGCTGCCTGATCAGCATGTTAAATAATCTTACGAGCCTGCTGCCCCGCGTAAAATCAGCAGGACTGGCGCTAAAAGAAGAAAATCACAGACTGTTTTTACGAAATAAAGCGTAAGCGGCAAAAAAATAAAAAGCAGGAATGAGACAAAATCGTGAAGCTGGAATTTTCAGTAAATGTTTCCTGTTTCCGGTCCAGCAGTTGTCATCGATGGCAGATAAATGAACTGCGCCAGTAAAGTACCGCTTCCCTTAAAATGTGGCAATCTGTCAGAGGGCCAGGAGCAATCCCGAATCTATGAAAATACAGTTCACTGAATTTCTGCCAGCGGCGCGGGACGCAATCCGGAAATCAATTCAATCTGCGTTTCCGACTGAGTCAGGTTCAATCGCCTCAATCAGGGATTTACCCTGATTATGAATGTTCCCGACTTTGCGGGTAACAGGATGCCAGGTAAATGCCGTCTCAGGTAAGGCTGCGTCACGTGCGATCTCCTGCGCACGTTCTGGCGTGGTTTCTGCACTCAGCCATTCGCGTACAGCATCGGCACGCAAAACCAGCGGGCGGCGGTCATGAATATCGACCATGCCTTGATTGCTCGCGGCCGTTACGATGACAAACCCCTCGCGCCCGTGATCTCTGCCGAAAGGCGCCCTGCCAATCGCCGCAAAGAACAGCGGCTCCTGCTTTTTGTGGCAGATAAAATAGGACTGTTTTGCTTTGCCGTCCCGCTTCCACTCAAACCAGCCATCTGCCGGAACAATGGCGCGTCCATGCTCCCAGAGAGGTTTAAACATACGCCCTGTGGCAGCCGTCTCACCCCGCGCATTGATGAGTGGCTGCTTGTGCCACCACTCCGGACCATAACCCCAGTTGACCGGGTCAAAGTGGATCTCATCCTCCCGCTCATTGAGCAGCAGGACGTTTGTTCCAGGCGCAACGTTGTAGCGCCCTATCGGTTCCGGATCGTAAATGACCTCATCGGGCGTCAGCCCCAGTGCGTCAAAGTATTCATCTCTGCTGCTGTACTGCGCAAACCGTCCACACATAGTTACCTCCTCTGCAAAGGATAGTGTGTTACGGGCAGGCCGCTCAGGCTATTTTCAGGATGCGCTACTCTTATTCTGGTCAGCGTCAGCGAATACTGAGGTCACGACGCAGCTCATCAGATAGAGGACGCGAAAATGAAAATTACGGTGGTTTTTGAAGATACAGGTGTGGAAGAAGAGCATGACTTTGACGCGAAACCCCGCGCAGGCGATTTAATTACGTTGCCGCGCGACGGAAAAGGAGAGGATTTTATCGTGCTGATTGAGCCCGATCCTGATCACACGCATGATGATGGCCGCGACGGACATCCCACTAAAGCCAGGGTCCGGCCTGCGTAGTGCCCCATTTGATCAAAATCGGCGAACCTGCGTTTAACCGATCCTGGCCGCCCGGCATATGCCACACCGGGCGGCCCTTCATGACAACGCAATAATCATCAGGTGCGCACGCGGAGTGCGGCTTCGATCCTGTCGGCAATTTTCGTGACCACATAAGCAATCACCATATAGAACGCTGCCGCAATCAGGAAGGCTTCAAGATAGTAGAAGTTCAGGGCTGCCGTTAACTGGGCCTGAGCAAAAATATCCACCACTTCGATGGCAAACGCCAGCGACAGGGCTTTCATGATCACCATAAACGCATTCGCCAGGTCGGGGATTGCCGCCACGATGATCTGTGGAAACATCACCCGACGGAACAGCTGTCCGCCGCTGTAGCCGAGCGATAAGGCGGCATCCGACTGACCGCTGTCGAACGAATTCAGCGCGCCTTTCCACACTTCAGCCTGGAACGCCGCTACGCAGGCACTCAGCGCCACAATGATGATGACCCAGTTCGGCAGAGAGTGAGCATTGACCGCTATTCCGGACAGCGTGGCGACAAAGTGCAGCGCCGGGGGCAGACCGTAGTAGGCGAGAAAAATCACCACCACCATCGGCACACCTTTGAAGGCAATTTTGTAGGCGATGACCAGCTGCCGCAGCACCGGGATGCGCTGATGCTCAATAAAGGCAAACAGTCCGCCCAGCAGCGTCGAACAGATGAATACCGTCACTGCCATCAGCAGCGTTACCGGCACCGCATCCAGAATGCTCCAGAAGTCCGGCAGTAACACCTCAGCATCAAACATAGTTTTTCTCCCCTGCTCAGACGCTGGTGGTGAACTTCACGCGCGGTGCAGACTTAGCGCTGTACTTCGCATGACGTTGTTCGAAGAAGCGGATAACCAGCCACGCCACACCGCACAGCAGTGAATAGAGCACGGCCAGCACCAGATAGGTGCCAAACTGATACTGGTTGTAGTCGCGTTCCATAATCAGGTGCGCGGTCGCCATCACATCAGCTGCACCGATGTACATCACCAGCGCCACGTTATGAATCAGATAGATAATGGCATTGCCGTAGCCCGGCAGCGCAAAGTGCACCGCCTGTGGGCCGATGACACGCAGCATTTTCTGGCGGAAGCTGTAGCCCAGGCTGTCGGTGGCATCGTGCTGACCACGCTCAACCGCAAGATAGGCCGGGCGCATCACTTCCGACAGGTAACCCCCGTGATAGAGGCTCAGGCCGATCATCGCCGCCACGTTGGCGGTGAAAAAGTCGCGAAAACCGAAGTTATCGGTAATCAGTGGCATGCCGTAGAAGGCGACAAACAGCTGCAGCACCACGGGCACGCTGCGCGCGTAGGAGACATAGAGATCGGCCAGCTGGCTGATCACGGGAAGACGGCGCACGCGGAAAAACGTGGCGATAAGCGCCAGAAAGAACCCGATAATCATCGCCACAAACATGATGCCGAGCGTCAGAGGCAGCGCCGACAGCAGTTCTGGGATCATGGAGGATAGATTCACGGTGAAACACTCCTGCTAAAAAGGACAGCCTGCGCCCGATCTGACACCGGGCGCAGTGAATCTGTTACTTCATGTACTTCGTCACGTCTTCGCCAAACCACTTCTGCGCCAGCTTATCCAGCGTGCCATCCGCTTTCAGCGCCTTCAACGATTGAGCGATGTCATCACTCAGCGCCTGATTCTCAGCGGAGCGGTGGATCAGCACATAGGTGTTGTTAATCACCACCGGCTCACTGGCTTTGATCGCCAGCTTCTGGTTGTCGATGACCGTCTGCTCACCCAGATTTGACGGCAGGATCAGCGCGTCATATTTCCCGTTCTGCACCTCTTTCAGGCGATCCGGGTAAGGCACACCCGCGCTGGACGCTTTGATGGTGATTTTGTCGTTCGGATTTTCCTGCTGCCACTGGGTGACAAACTTATAGACACCACCGCCTGCGGTCACCGGCACGATATTCTTACCGACCAGATCTTTCATGCCGTTGATGTTGCTGTCGCTGCGACTGTAAATCTTCATCAGGCTGGCACCGATCGGTGCATCCGGGATGAGGAACTGTTTACTGCGGGCAGGCGCTTTATAATATCCGCCCGTCGCCATGTCATATTTGCCGGTCACCAGACCGGTTTCCTGAGCGATATCCGCCGCGCCTTCCATCACAAATTTATACTGTGGCAGTTTCGCGTTGATCGCTCTCAGTACGTCCGGCTCGTAGCCCTGTGGCTCATGGCCGATTGCGCCCCATGACAGGGGTTTGGACTCTGCTGCGGTGGCGATCTTAATGGTGCGAACGGCATCCGCAAAGCTGTTACCGCTGATCAGGGCCAGTGCGATGATGCCAGGCGCGGCCAGGCGACGTAATGTGGTTTTGATTGCAGGCATGTCTCTGATTCCTGTGTTTATTAGAATACTTTTTCTGAGTTGAGGAACTGGGCAAGGCGCGGCAGCGTGGGGTTATCAAACATCTCTGCTGGCGTCCCCTGCGCAGCCACCACACCCTGATCCATAAACACGATGCGGTTCGAAATGCTCTTCGCAAACTGCATTTCGTGCGTCACCAGCAGCGAGGTAATGCCGGATGACGCCACATCTTTGATCACTTTAAGCACTTCCCCCACCAGCTCAGGATCGAGCGATGAGGTCGGTTCATCAAACAGCATCACATCGGGACGGACTGCCAGCGCCCGGGCGATACCGGTACGCTGTAACTGCCCGCCAGACAGCTGTGACGGATAGTGATGGTGCTTCGCCCCCAGGCCTACGCGCTCCAGCTCCTGCACGGCGATGTCGCGCGCCTGCTGTCGGGTTTTACGCTGGATGACGATCAGCGGGTCCATCACGTTCTCCAGCACCGTCATATTCTTGAAGACGTTAAACTGCTGAAACACCATAGCGGTACGCAGACGGATCGCCTGAATCGCCGCTTTGTCGGGTGACTGATAATCCATGCGGATCTGATCGAGCTGAATCGTCCCCGCGGAGGGCTTCGCCAGATAGTTGATGCAGCGCAGCAGCGTGGTTTTCCCGGTGCCGCTTGGCCCGATGATCGACACCACATCGCCACGTTTGACCGACAGGTCGACGCCTTTAAGAATCGGGTTGCTGCCGTAAGCGAGCGTAATATTGTTGAGTTCTAACATCCGGTGCAGCCCTTATTTGTTCAGGTCAGCATGGCCGAGCACATGCATCAGACGGTTGGCCCAGCCAAAGATGGCGATGGCATGGATGAGATCGAGGATCTCCTGATCGTTCATGCCGACAGCGCGCAGAGCGGCCACATCGTCCGGCGTCGCCTCAGAGGGCGTGGCCGATAAACGACGGGCAAAGTGATAGATCGCCGCGTCGCGTTCACCTAATACATCGGCCCTGTCGAAGTAGACCGCACTGACCACCGCGTCATTCCCGGCCAGCTGGGCATGACGGCGCGCATGCACCACCGCACAGTAGCGACAACCGTTGACGATGGATGCACCGAGCGCGCCCAGTTCACGATCCGCGCGGTCCAGTCCCCCTTCAACATACATAATGGCGTTGAACAGGCCGGTGCGGGCGGTGTAACTTTCGGGATCGTGCACCAGCGTGCGCACGTACTCTGAGATTTTCTTGTTGGAGGGCGTCACCTTCATCGCATCAAGCTGTGCCGGTGTCGCCTGTTCAACCTCGACCGGCGTGATATAGGGATGCCAGTGCAGTGGTTTGAGGTTAACTGACGGAATCATGCGGACCTCATCAGGCGTAAGCCAGCCGCGACGCGCGTCTGGAAGTTAACAAAGGCGATCAGTTCCGAGAGCGCGACGATTTGCGGATTGCTTAACCCGGCCTGCTCAAGCAGCCGGATATGCTGTTCGGTCGCCTGAATGGGTTGCTGGGTCACCAGATCGGCATGGCGCACAATCGTTGCCAGCGGCTCTTCACTCACCCCACCGCCCGCGGCCAGGGTCAGCAGCACGTCAGACGGGTTTAACGCCGCCAGCTGAGCCTGGTAATCCCGTTGCAGCGCGGCATCGTCGTTCTGGTGTGCCATGCGCTGGGCCAGCGCCAGACGCAGGTCCGCCGGTAAACCCTGTTCATCTTCGGGTGCCAGCACGGACAGACGGCACGCTTCTGCACCCTCAACAAATTCGGGGCGCAGGCGGCGCGTCTGATACAACGCCTCATCGGGTGTTAATCCGGCTGCCTGATCAATAACGTCGATCACAACGCGTTCTCCTGTTTTAGTTGCGGGGTTGAATCCACCCATTCATCGCCCTGCAATTCAGGGGTGTCATAAGCCTGTAAACTGGCGAAGTGCTGTTCGACATCCTCGGCAAACAGCGAGGCCGTTATGCCGCGCACCAGCCGATCGGCCCCCGCACTCACGGCCGGAATATCGCCGGAGACTTTGCCGTGCGTCAGCATCGCGGCATCGTTAAAGCAGTGGATGTGTGCCAGCATCGGGCAGGCCCCTGGCGTCACTTCGCGAAACTCAAAGGAAGGCCCCAGATCCGGCGCGTCCAGCAGGTTCTGACGTGCTGGCCCCATCTCTGGCTGATAGCGGCCGTCGGCCCAGCTGCGGATATGCGGCGCGATGGCAGCAAACTCCGGCCGCCCGTGGAAATCGTTGGTGAAGCCGGTGGCGGCGATCAGGAAGTCGTAGCGCAGTGCGCCCTGGGTGGTTTCAATCACCAGGCCCTCTGCTTCCTGCCTGACGGCGTTAATGGCACAGTCGAGAAAGAAACGCGCATTGTCATGGCGGGAGACGCGCAGGGTTGACGCGCGCGGCGGCGGCGTTTGTGTCGCGGCGGTGTAGTCGACAAATTTCCATTTCCACGCATCCGGCAAAGAGTGCATGCCGTGTATCACCCCCTGGCTGCCGATGCCGGTCATCTTGTTGATACGCGGCATCGCTTTACGCCGGATCAGCAGATCGACAGCTGCGGCACCCTGCTCCAGTGCGGTGGCGGCGTTATCCATTGACGACGCGCCTGCTCCAATCACCGCCACGCGTTTGCCCTGTAACGCCGCAAAATCGATATCATCGGCGGAGTGTGCCCAGAACCGGCGATCAATACCCTGCAGGAAATCCGGAACGGCAAACCCGCCCAGTCCTGAACGTCCGGTAGCCAGCACCAGACGGCGTGTGTAAACACGGCCGGTTTCGGCGCCGTCCAGATCCAGCGCAATGACATCTCCGGCCTGCGCGATAGTGCAGACCCGCACGTTGTTCTGCACCGGCAGGTTCAGCACCCTGCGATACCAGATCAGATAATCCATCCACTGCGCTTTAGGAATTTTATCCAGCGCCTGCCAGGCTTCCTTGCCCCACTGCGCCGTAAACCATGCGCGGAAGGTCAGCGGTGCAAGACCCAGTGCCGGGCCCTGCAGCGTTTTCGGCGAGCGCAGGGTTTCCATGCGTGCAAAGGTCACCCAGGGGCCTTCCCGCCCTGCCGGTGCGGCGTCATACGCCACCACATTGCTGATGCCGGTGAGCTGTAATTTAGCGAGCGCAGCCAGACCGCACATACCGGCACCGATGACCACGACATCGCGAACCGGCGCCCCCTGCCAGGTGCGCTCCGGCACCCAGGATTTGGCGGGCAGTTCCAGACATTCCAGATCCTGCTGCAGCTGAGCTTCAAGCGCGGCAAGGCCTTTGGCGGCATACGTCATATAGAGATTTCCCTGGTGTCAGCGATCGCCGGATAGCGGGCGAAAACGATTAAAACGCGCCGATGACCCTGCTTTTTATTATCTTAAAAACACATAGTAAGCGGATAAGAATCATCATAACGCATAGTAAGAACTCAGTTTTCGCATATTCCTCTTGCCCCAAATCGGAGTCAAGAAGCACGCTCACCCATTGACCAATGGATTTCTTATATCTTATGCCGCATAAGTTATAAGCATTGAAATTACAGGGATTATTGAGAAGGCTGCGTCTGGTTAACCCTGACGGGTATCTGTTGATTGTGGCTGGACGAGAGGTCACCCTGCCGGGTGACCGTGAGAGGCGGTGTTAATTCTGGTTGATAATACGCATGATGCGGGGATGTTCACTGGCTGTCAGACGTTCAAACCCCGGCAACAGGTGTGCGGCAGCATCGGCCAGGGCCTCCACCAGCGCCTGGGCCGCACTGGAAATCTGGCGGCCCTGAGGGGTGATGACGCCAAAGAAGTAAGGAATATCTTCCTCAATCGGGCGGATTGCCACACCGGCCAGCGGCATGCCCCAGCCCGTTACCGGTTCGAGGATCGCCACACCTAATCCAGCCCGCACGCAGCCCAGGATATTGGCCGAGGAGTTGGTTTCAATGGTTTCCAGCAGCGGGGCTCTGACCTTTTTCAGCGCTTTTTCATAGCGTCCGCGTAAGCGCTGCGGGCTGAAGGGAGCGATCAGCCGGCGGCCTGCCAGCTGGCTCAACGAAAGCTCCCGGTTCGCCGCCAGCTCATCCTCTTCCGGCAGCGCCACGACGCACTGCGACTGTCCAATCCAGTGCAGTTCAACCGCGTGATGTTCCAGCGGCAGACTGCATAAACCGATGTCAGCCTCTGCGGTGATCACCGCGTGCGCCGTCTGGACGGCAGATTCACTGATGATCTGGACTTTGTTCTGCAGGTTCAGTGCCGCCAGCGCCTGCGGCAGTAACCCGGCCGCCAGCGCAGGGGTCGCGGCAATACTGAGCGGGCGATGCTGCTGATGCGCAATCTCCTGGGCGCGTAAGCGGATCTGCTGCAAAGAGAGCAGTGCTTTTTGCACATACTGATGCAGCTGTAACGCCTCTTCAGAGGGATGAATGCGTGGGCCGTTGCGGATAAACAGGGGGTAGCCCAGCGACTGCTCCAGCTCCTGAATCAGACGGGAAACAGCGGGCTGCGAGCGGTTCAGTGCTTTGGCTGCCGCCGTGACGCTGCCCGCAGAAATTACCGCCGAGAAGGCCTCCAGCTGACGCAGATCGAGGTCATTTAACATGGTCATCGCGAAGATACTTCCCTGAGTCGTTGATCGTTCCCGGCAGAGAGTCGGGAAAAAGTCATCATAGAGAGAGTGTGCCGAATTAGCCACCACGAGCAATCTGCGGGGCAGCGCAGTCTTCATCCGCCATCACTCTGCTGCATGTGAACTCTGGTAAAGAGATAACGGAAATGTCACCCTTCAATGATGCTGACCACTCAGGAAGGTCCGGGGATCCGTCGCCACGGCATTATGCTTTTAACTGATGACGCGGCTGAAAGCCGATCCTGTATCAGGATAACTGACGGCGGGCCGTCAGTTCAGGTAATAGCGGTGCTCATCATGATAAATCATCAATGAATTAGTGCCCGCTCATCAACTTTTTTACCTCTTCAGGTTTGTCATGCACGCCGAACCGGTCAACCAGAGTCCGGGTCGCGTCGTTCATTCCCCTGATGTCGACATCGGTGCCCTCTCGGCGAAACTTAATCACAATGCGGTCCAGCGCATTGACTGCGGTGATATCCCAGAAATGGGCGTGCGTCACGTCGATCACCACACGATCCAGCTTCTCGCGAAAATCGAAATGGCGGGTAAACCGGTCAGCTGAGGCAAAGAAGAGTTGTCCGCTCACGGTATAGGTGCGGGTATTGCCCTCTACGGCAGAGGAAACGGCCATAAAGTGGGCCAAGTTCAGTGATGCAATCAGTACCCCGGTCAGCACGCCAAAGGCCAGATTATGGGTGGCGACCACCACGGCCACGGTCGCCAGCATCACAATGCTGCTTGAAAGCGGGTGGGTGCGCAGGTTCGCAAGGGATTGCCATGAAAAGGTGCCGATGGAAACCATAATCATCACCGCAACCAGCGCCGCCATGGGTATCTGCGACACCCAGTCGCGCAGAAATACCACCATCAACAGCAGCACCACGCCCGCCGTAAGCGTCGAAAGCCGTCCCCGCCCACCCGATTTAACATTGATTACCGACTGGCCAATCATGGCACAGCCCGCCATACCGCCAATAAACGAAGTGCAGATATTGGCAATACCCTGTGCTTTGCACTCGCGGTTCTTGTCACTCGCTGTGTCGGTCATATCATCCACAATTGTGGCGGTCATCATGGATTCCAGCAGCCCTACCACGGCCAGCCCCGCCGAGTACGGCAGAATGATCAGCAGGGTCTCAAGGTTAAGCGGAATATCCGGAATGAGAAACACCGGCAGGCTGTCAGGCAGTTTACCCATATCGCCCACCGTGCGAACGTCCAGGTGCAGCCAGACAGAGATAGCGGTCAGCACGATGATGCAGACCAGGGGAGAAGGAATCGTTTTATTCAGGTACGGGAAAAGATAAATAATGCCGAGTCCGGCAGCCGTGAGCGCATAGACGTGCCAGGTGACATGCGTCAGCTCCGGTAACTGCGCCATAAATATCAGTATCGCCAGTGCGTTCACGAAGCCGGTCACCACCGAGCGCGACACGTAGCGCATCAGGCTGCCGAGCTTGAGGTATCCGGCTATCAGCTGGAACATGCCGGTCAGCACAGAGGCCGCAAGCAGATATTGCAGTCCGTGGTCTTTAACCAGCGTGACCATCAGCAGTGCCATCGCACCGGTTGAGGAGGAGATCATCGCCGGGCGGCCACCAAAGAAGGCCATGACGATGGGGATACAGAAGGCGGAATAGAGGCCGACCTGGGGATCGACACCAGCAATGATGGAAAAAGCGATCGCTTCCGGAATAAGCGCGAGCGCGACAACAATACCGGCAAGGAGGTCACCACGGACGTTACCCAGCCAGTCCTTACGCGTCGAGGACAGCAGCATAATAATTTCTCAGATTTTGAATAAAGTCAGCCCGCAGGGGCAATAATTTTCAGATACGAAAAGATCCATCCGCAGACGGGATGTTCAGGGCGCGCAGCTGAGCGGGCTCAGTGCGACAGAGGAGGGGTAAGACTCAGGGTGGCGTAAGACGCATGATTCTGGATTCTCCTTTACGGCAGCAGCGTGCCTTCAGGACGGAAGTCATCCCGCGCAATGCTGTTCTGAACGCGGGCCGTGATATCTGATCAGAGCGAAAAGCTGACCAGACAGACCCTTTACTATAAACGAATGCCATGACCGATCAACCCCGCTTGCAACAGGTCAGCGCCTTTCCGCGCAGGGCGAGCGGGTGTCAATGCGCCAATCCGTGGCTATTCTTACCTTGCAACCAGCGAGCTCTGTAAGCGAGGCGTCTGCCCGGTCCAATGGTCAGAAAAGAGAGGCGACAGAGTGGTTTTGTGAGGACAGCGGACGAAGGCCTGATGTGAAGCCGCGACGATAAACTGATTAAAAAGGTGACATGATGTCTAAAACGCGGTGGCTTCTTCTCCGGCTGACCCGACAGCTCTGGTTTCGCAGTTCATTATTCGCGCTGCTGGCGATTATCACTGCCCTTGTCGCTATCGCCATTAAACCCTTTATACCGGTTTCGGTATCAGGGATTGTAGGCAGTGACGCAGTCGATAAGATCCTGACGATACTCGCCTCAAGTATGCTGGCCGTTACGACCTTCTCGCTCAATATCGTGGTTACGGCGTATAACTCTGCCAGCAGCAGCGTGACGCCACGCGCTACGGTGCTGTTGCTTGAAGATGGCACAACGCAGAATGTGCTGGCGACCTTTATTGGCTCCTTTCTTTACAGCCTGGTGGGCATCATCGCTCTCGGCATGGGCGCCTATGGCACCCAGGGGCGGGTGATTCTCTTTTTTGTCACCCTGGTGGTCATTGCCACGATTGTCGTGACGCTGCTGCGCTGGATACAGCATCTGGCTCAGTTTGGCTGCATGTCTGACACATCACATCGCGTCGAAGAAGCCACCACGGCAGCCCTGCACGATCGCCTCCGGCAACCCTGTATGGGCTGCTCTGCCTGGAACGGTGTTCTGCCAGAGAATCGCGCCCCACAGAGCATCTTTCATCCGCAGACCGGCTATCTGCAACATGTTGACCTGCAACATCTTTCCGACTTCGCTCAGGAGAACGACTGTCATCTTTATCTTGCCGCTCAGCCGGGAAGTTTTATTCATCAAGGCGCCCCGCTGCTCTGGTGCGATCGGCCACTGAAGGAAGATGAGATGCAGAGAGTGTGTCATGCCTTCACCCTGGGTGAGCAGCGTTCCTTTGAACAGGATCCCCGCTTTGGGCTGTGTGTCCTGTCCGAAATCGCCTCACGCGCGCTATCTCCGGCGGTTAACGATCCGGGCACTGCGATCGATATTATCGGCCGGGCGGTCAGGTTGTTCACCCTGCCCGCCTCTGCAGACTCTGCCACCACGCACTACCCGCGGCTCTTTATGCAGCCCGCGCAAATCTGCGACATGTTTGACGATATTTTCACCGGGATTGCGCGCGATGGTGCCACACTGGTCGAAGTTCAGTTGCGCCTGCAGAAAGCGCTGCACTCGCTGGCGGTGATTTCACCTCAACGTTATGCCGCAGAGGCGCAGCGCCATGCCTTGCTTGCGCTGACGCGTGCCAGTCACGCGATGCATTGTGAGGCAGATAAAGAGGCAGCTAAACGTGCTTATGGCTGGCACTATTTAAACGGGACGGGAATAAGTGAAGAAGAGAGCCTGATATGAAACAATATTGGCTGGCAGAGAAAGGATTTAATTAAATTTGCCAGTAACACTGCGGCAGCGCTTATTTATTGACAATGGTTTCGTAAATTAATCCTCATCTCTCAATGTATTAAAAATGAAAGCCCCGGCAGGAATGCCGGGGCCTGAGGCTAAATCAGCATTAACATCTCTGATTATTCAGACTTACGTCCGCCCCCGTGGCTATTCTGGCCACCTTTTTTGCCCGCTTCTGAAGCTTTTTCACGGTCATTGGCGAAGTTACCGCCACTGTTTTGCCCGCCTTTTTTACCCGCTTCAGATGCTTTCTCAGGGTTTTCTGCAAAATTACCTGAACCACCACGATGTTCGGCCATATTATCCTCCTGGATAACTTTTCTAAAAATAGATGGTAACCGGCATGATAAATATCGCCAGCCGTATTCGTGTTGCACTGTTTATTCTAGAGGGGGCAAGGATGTTTGCAAGCGGACCCGTTTAAACTCTGCGGGGAAAAAGCATAAGCGAGACGCACGCCAGGCGAAATAAGCCAGACGACAGGGATGAAAATTTTAAAATTAAAACAAATTCTTATGACACTGAGTTGAAAGTTATATTTTCCGCGCCGCGTTAATAAAATATTACCTTTGTTAAAATTTATAAAAACAGAGCACTGTGACGCTGTGCTGAAGCATGCTTGTTCAATCGAAAAGAGTTCAGGTGGGTTCTGACTCACTCATGCTGAAGAAAGAGTGGCAGATAAGCGTAACCGGGTCTGTAAAAGCCCGTATGATTTTACTCAGTTCCAGGTTCAGAAAAACACCAGGTGCAGTTTGTTAGCAGCCTGATGGATCTGCAGCGCGGCTTGGGGCGCCTGGCCATCCGCCGGAAACACACCCTAAGGATTCAGCCCTTTCAGTGGCTATCTCACAATAATTTACGCTGGCAAACAGTCTGTTTTAGTCAGAATCAGCAGGCGTTTTGACTCCTTTCTGATGTGCGATCCGCTTAACCCAGCTCCTCTGGATTCGTAGTGTATCTTCAGCGCGCCTGTTGAAGAGCCCTCCAGCCTCGCCGTGCCAGTTTGTCCTGAATGCAACAGATCTGCTCTTAAACAGTTTCTGCATTAATCATTAAATAATCAGAATTAAAGAGGTTACAAGCTTCTGAAATGCAATTTTTTCATTACCTATCCAATTTTTTAGATAAACATAAAATTAATGCTTAATAAAAATGTAATACATTTCAGCCTGTAAAAGCTGTTACCGTGAACTGTATCTCACTTTCAGAGCTGGCCTGACAAAACAGCACCCGCCAGAAAGATACATTAAAGATCTAACAAACCTACCTGCTACTTTACACACAACAGTTAATCACCAGACACTTCTTATTACATCTGCATCCCTTCTCTTTTCATGCTTTTTTTAATTTACTTCAGGCAACCCCACGGCGGGGTTATCAGAAACGTGTTTTTTACTCATGTATTTCTTAATTTAAGGATGGACTATGAGACTCAATAAAATCACTTTTGCGTTAGGAGTTTTGCTAATTATGTCATCCCGGCTATCAGTCGCAGCGCTGTTGGACAGTGAGGCTATTAAATCCGACTCTGCGAAGCCCTATGTGTTAATCGGCGATGCGAATGGCGCTGCAGGTGCTGCAGGAGGTAATGGGGGGAATGGTGGGAATGATAATTCACCGGGAGCCCCAGGCGGGGATGGCGGCAATGGCGGTAATGGTGGTAATGCCGATAGTGGGAATGGCAGCAGCAATGGTAATGACAGTGGAGATAATAACGGTACCGGTAATGGTGACGGAAGCGATAATGGCGGCGGAGATGGCGGAGGAGATAATGGTGGTGATGGTGGTTCATAACAGGCTGCTTTAATTTTAATACGCGGCGAATGATTTCTCCGCGTTTAATTTATGGAGATATAAAATGAAAGTTCGCTCATTAACCATCAATATAGTTATCCTTTCAACTATTTTAGTCAGTGCTTTGAATGCTCAGGCCTCAAACAGGCATCATCATAAACATAATGACTGCTCATATCTGAATGGGAAAGATGGCGGCACGACGAAAAGCGGTGACGCTAATGGTGAGAATGGCAGGCAAGGTGTGTCGGGAACCCCATGTATCAATGGCGGCAATGGCGGTAATGGCGGTAACACGCCTGATGGAAACGCAAATGGCGGAAACGGTGCGCCCGGAGCTAATGGAGCTAATGGATGAATAACAAAATAAATACATTTTTCTCGTTAAGCCTGTTTAGCGTAGTAATTCTCAACTCAATGACCAATGCCTGGGCAAACAAGGAGAAAAAAATTGTAATACCGGCTTCTCATTTGTTTCATCTGACAGCTGATGGCGGCAATGGTGGTGATGGCGGAAGTGGCTCAGCCGGGGGCAATGGCGGGAATGGTGGAAATGGCGGGAGTGGGCCTGATGGTGGCAATGGGGGCAACGGCGGGAATGGTGGAAATGGTAATAGTGCTGATTCACCCGGCGGGAACGGAGGTGACGGTGGTGATGGGGGCAACAGTGGTAACAGCGGGCACGGAGGTGAAGGCGCGGCCGGGGGAAATGGCGCTGATGGTGGAGATGGAGGTGATGGGGGCAGTAATAATTCACCTGGCGGAAATGGCGGTGACGGTGGAGATGGCGGGGATGGGGGAAACACTTAATCAGATAATGTAACAAGTTCATTTAAGGAGAGTCTGAATGCAATATTTTAGTTTGCGCGTCTTTTTAAAGTCATCAGTCATAATAACTCTCATAACACTTCGGGTATTAATTTTTTGCACACCTTCTATTCTGTTACCGGCATTAACTTTTGCCATTAGCTTTAATGCTACCGCAGACGATGGAGATGGAGGTGATGGAGGTGATGGCTCCGGCAATGGTGACGGCGGTAACGGCGGAAATGCCGGAGCCGGGTCTGATGGAAACGGAGGTAATGGGGGAAGTGGTGGCGAAGATGGAGGTAACGGTGGAAATGGCGGTAATGGTGATGGTTCAGGTAACGGTGGAAATGGAGGTGATGCGGGACCCGGGGGGTTAGGTGGTCAGGGTGGTCAGGGTGGTACCAATGGAGGTCACGATGGTTCTCCGGGGATGAGCGGTGCCAGAGCGTCTAAGTAGACAGACTTTTCGTAATGAATCTCTTTCAGTCAGGTTGATGTAATTCAGGTATTAAAACCTGATATCGCTCTGGCTGAACGTCTGACTTTTCACAAGGTCCGCTTTGTACCAGAAGCGGCCTCTTTGCTTAAATCTGTAAAGAACAGAGCGTTTGCTTTTTTGACTGGAGACCTTAAATGAATCATTTCATCTAAAGTTTTATGTCGCTCTGTCGTTACTTAAAAAAACCATCGATATTTATCACGGACTGAGTGTTGTTCAGGATGGAGAGGCATTGGCAATGAACATCAATACGTTAAACAATATTTACAGGCAGAATCCATCTGTATCATTTAAAACCCCTGAAAGCTCCAGCCTCTACCCTGCCAGCGAGAGCAACGCTACAGTCGTGCAGCCTGTCTCGTCAGGCCAGTCTACGATAAGTGGACGAGGACTGATGATGTCTCGTCTTTTTGGTAAGGTAAGCACCTTACCTGAAATGCAGACTCAGCTTACCAAAAATAGCCAGGGGATGGATGCCTCTGTTTTTCTGACGAAGAGCGATTTGGGCGCACTTTCACATCTCTATGATCAGGCACAGACACAGGGAGCTGACTTACGATATGTTGATGATATAGCACGCGATTTAGGTAATTACCGTAAGTTCGGAAGCGTGTCAGGTAGTTATAATACAGGGAATAGTCACGATACGACTGGTCGGGTTCAGACGGTATCATTTACAGATAAAGATGCTGCAACAGCATCCCGTATTCTGAGCGGTGATAACTTTGCAAACTCTGGCCTCGACCCTGCTTTTATCAGATATGAACTCGACCCTGGGTATTCTTTCAGTCATACCGCGAGTTTTGACTATCTGGAATCCATCATGAACACTACCGGTTCTGATGCGACATCGAAAAACCAATTCATGGCATTTCCGTTCGCAACTTATGTAAGTCAGGGACAGAATAACTACATAATAAAAACGGCCAGCGAAGCCACACTGAAAATTGAAGAACCTGATGTCATCAGCAAAGATGGTGTATTTACTGTCACCGAAGCCGGCAAGAAGCATGGATTCAGATTAGAAGGCAATGATGTCATACAGGATAAAAACACAGGCATAAATGACACTCAGTATGGAAAGCGCTGGGACAAAACGTTAATGGACTACTTTCTGAACCTGAAGAATACATAAGATATTAATTCTGAAAATTCAGAAGCCAGAACTGTTTGATCTGCTTAGTCAGTAACTTTTATCAATAACGCCTTTCAGTTCTATCTGCAGTCGACGGCTCTCAGACTGGGCATGAGATTGCTTTTAGGAGAATGATCGTTTGGTCAGAATCACAAAGAAAATGGGGCCTCAGGGCCCCATACATTCTTCACGGAATCTTCAGCAACCGCTATTCAGGTAAAGCGTAAACCACCACCTGGTCGCCCACCTGATCCTTGAGGATGGTATTACCGCCGGCGACAAACGCCACGTACTGGCGGCCTTTATACTCATAGACCGAGGGATTGGCTACCGCGGGGGCTTCTGCCTGATCGGACCACAGCTCCTCGCCACTCTCCACGGAATAGGCGCGAACCTTAGCATCCATTGACGCACCAATAAATATCACGCCGCCCGCAGTGACTGCCGGGCCGCCGATGGTCGGTGAGCCCCAGCTTTCTGGCATAAAGAAGCCATACTGCTGAGATGCGCCAACAGGACGACGCCATTTGACGTCACCGGTGTGCATATCAATCGCCACGATTTCACCAAAGGGTGGCTGCCAGCACGGCATGCCCAGCCAGTTATTGGCAACCATGAGACGCATGCCATAAGGCGCGCCTTCCTGTGGTGCAAAACCACTCTCATTGCCCGCGCCATTATCCGCTTTTTCATAATCTTCGCGGCTATAGAGCTTCACGTACTGCACGATATGGGAGGTATTAACAATCGCGATCTGCTTTTGAGGATCGAACGCGACGCCGCCCCACTGCACGCCACCCGCACTGTCCGGATACGTCAGTGTGCCTTCGCCTTTGGTGACAGGCGGCGTGTACATGCCTTCGTAGGTCAGCTTATCCCACAGCCTTGAACACTGACCTGCCCCCACCATATCCGCCAGTTTCCAGATCGCTGGCTTTTTCGACTGGTCAAGCAGCGGTGCAGGTTTCGTCGGGAATGGCTGCGTGGGTGAAAGAACTTCACCCTGAACCGAGCCATCACCCTGCGGCACAGGTCGCTCTTCAATCGGCCAGACATCCTCACCGGTCAGCCGATTCACCACAAACAAAAAGCCCTGCTTGGTTGCCTGAATCAGTGCCGGGATCGGTTTGCCATTGACCGTGATATCCATCAGTGTCGGCGCCGAGTTGATATCGTAGTCCCACACATCGTGGTGCACCCACTGACGGGACCAGACGACTTTACCGGTGTTCACATCCAGTGCGGTGGTTGAGGTAGCCAGTGGGATAGGTGCAGTGCGGTTACCTCCCCAGTAGTTGGGAGAAGGCGATGAGACCGGCAGATACACCAGTCCATGCGCCTCATCAGCTGACATGTGTGTCCAGACGTTAGCCGTACCGGTTCGTTTGCGGACCGCCTCCGGAATAGCGTCAAACGTCCATTCGCGTTTGCCGGTCTGCGCATTGACAGCGAAAACTGTGCCCGGAGGCGCTTCAGCATAGGCCCAGTCCTTGCCCGCCCAGCCAATCAGCAGACGGTTACCCACGACCGTTGGCGGCTGCAGAACTGAAAGCGGATATTTGGCGTTAATCGTGTTCCACTGATTCAGATCGAGAACACCCTTATCAGCAAAGTCGCTGCATGGCTTTCCGGAATCGGCATCCAGCGCAAAGAGCTTGCCATCAACCGTTCCCATGTAGACGATTTTCTGACACGCCTGTCCGGCAACGGGGGTTTTTGCCTGCCAGTAAGAGACGCCCCGGTTTTTCAGAACGGGCTGGGTCAGGGCTTTACGCGGGGATTTGGTGTCGTAGTGCCATTTCTCTTTGCCCGTACCGGGATCGAGGGCAATCAGGCGATCGAAAGGCGTACCGATATACAGGGTCTGGTTGGCAAAAATAGGGGTGGCTGACCAGACAGTCGCGGGCGTGTCACCCTTGCCGTCCGAGACATCACCGGTATGAAATTCCCAGATCTTCTTTAACTGGCTGACGTTGTCGGTATTAATCTGCTTCAGCGGGCTGTATTTCTGCGCGTTAAGCTGACCATGAAAGCTGTCCCAGGTCGCACCCGATGGCACCAGCGAAGTCGGAGGATTGTCTGCCGTTGCGACCTTATCTCCATCACGCTTGCCGGTTGATGCATCGTCTGTGGTGTTAGTGGTACCGGGAGATTGGTGATCAGCCGCATCCGGACTGACCTTCTCCCGCGCGCCCATAGAGGCCTCCGCGGCGTTATCCTGCGCATGGAGTGCCAGTGGGGTAAGCAGCAGCGCCAGCGCCGTCATGCCGACTTTCATTACCGGAGTCGTTTTATTGTTCTTCACGAAGGTTTCCTCAGGCTTTAACGCGATGGTCAGGACGGGCGGGGTTTCTGCAGAGCGTAATCAGACCAATAAGGCCTGCAACCATCGCTGCCGTAATGATGTACTGATGCAGCAAGGCGGCGGCGAAAGCAGTACCGAATAACACGACCAGGGTCAGAACAATTACTGTCGCACGTGCACCGCGACCGGATGCACTACGCAGAATAAATGTCAGTATCGCCAGAATGACGCTGGCGATAGCCACACCTAACGCGCCGATTGTACCGGTCACACCGGTCAGTGGCGTCAGCCACGCATACAAAGCCACCGCGAAACCGATCGCTGCCGCGATCAGCAGCAGTAAGCCGCCCAGACGTGAAGATTGAGGTTGCAACATAACAGGAAGTCCCTTGGTGTTTGATTAATCATTAAATATGGCGCACTGGCAGGTTTATGCGGCTGTTTTTCGCCGGAAAATGATAAAAAAACCTGCCATCTTTAGCGGACTGAACACCCAGCGTATTCAGATCACCGGTTTATGCGTGAGCTTCATAAGGCCTGGAAGGAAAACGGAATTCCGCAAGCCGGGATGTGTTGCGGGCAAAAAGTATTTTTGAATAGAAGAGGCGATGTTATGAAGTGTGCAGATTGCTCATTTTTTCCGCTTATTTATAAGGGAGTTCGGGATACTGAACTCTGACTTAAACTGGTGATCACCTGGTTCAACCCCATTGAGTGGGAAAACTTTTGCGCCTTCGGGGTGAATACAGGACGTTACAGGTATCAATGCTTTTTTGTATAGCAAAGCCTCGCTTCGTGCATTTGACGCATGAATGTTAGTAGATCCCCGGCTTTTGACCCTGTTCTGAAGGCGAAGGCTGTGCGAGCGTCCCGCCAGGACTGGCATATGCACGCGCCATGGGACCCGCCGGAAAACTGATGATTAAATATGCGGTTAAGAGTCCGCAGCGCGGATGTCGCCTTACAGGCCGCGCTGGTCAGTGCTTTAATGTTTTTTAGTTATAACGAGAAACGTCTTGTTGAGCTCGATTGCATCAGGGCTGACCTGCAGCATTTGGCGCGTAATCTGCTCATCCAGCGCCAGACGGACGGCTAACCGGTAGGCCTGAACATCAATGGAAACCTCGTTTTATGCGCAAAAAACCCAGCGTCAGCTGGGCTTAGCGAAATTGATCTGGTTATTGGGTTTCATTTAACCAGTACACTCATATCAGAACTCGCCTGGCCCCGGTTTTTAAATGATCGGGGGTGTGAAATTTAGCTTAAGAGGACTTTTTAGTGGTCGGAAAAATGCTTTTTATAATCCTCGATATCAACCATCCGAGAAATAACACCGCTAAAAGAGCCACGAAAAAAGTAACGGGGTCTTCTCCCCATTGATAGTCACTTCCAATCCACCCTTGTCCTCTTGGGCCAAGCTTGAAGAAAAGCCATGAACCAAAGGTGAAAATAAGATTGTTGAGTGGTGTGATGTACTTTATGAGAAGCACAGCTAAAACCAGCGAAACAACACTCACGGCGATCTTTCTAGTCAACGCATTTTGCATAATCAGCTTTGCCCATCACATCTACGTAGCCATAAGCCATTAACCCACTGCGTGAGCCTGCCACTGTCATTTTACTTGTGCGCAGCAGGGCTTGTCTTATCTGCTCAAAATCAACAACTTTGAACAGCGTTATGCATCCACATTGACCTGAGCCCTTTGATTACATCCATTTTTGTTAACAGCCTATACGGGTAAATAGCGGACATTTACCATCGAAGTGTCCACTATGATAAAGTGCGGATGCGATAATATGCAATAACCACACCTTATGTGACTTCTGGGGATTTGATGAACTGAGTTATTGTTTCTCCCAGTTTCAGAAGGAAATCGTTTCGCGATGGATGAGGATCTATGACCTGCGGAGGTAGCTCATTCATGAAGGTAAAGTGACCTGCATTCTCAGCAATGTGTAGTTCAGAATAAGTGTGTAAACGTAAGGACTGATGAAAGAATAGTGCCTGTGCAGGTGGCGTAATTACGTCCTTTTCACCCGCCCAAATCTGAAGCGGTATCTTTATGGGGACCAATGACAGATGTGCTGGAAAAAAGTCGGAGGGGGGCGTCAAAAGGACCAGTCGATTAAGGATATTATGGCCTTCAAACCTGACAGGTTCTCTGGCACTGGTCCAGGCGGTAGCTCCAGCACGTATGAGTAAAATTACTGCTCCGAGTGAATGGCCAACACCTGATATTGAGGCATATCCTGTGCAGAATTTTTCAGCCGCCAGGTTAAGTCGCTGGACGCGCTCTGTCAATTCAGCTTGAGTCGGAAAACGCGAATTCAAAAGTTCGAAATGTGGCGCTACAACGGCTACTCCGTGGCGAGCAAATGTTCGGATAAGCCCTATGTGTCTTAGCGGGTTGCCGCCCAGGCCGGGAACAAAGAGAATACACGTTGTAGCATCCCTTACTCTGAAGAGTGTCACATCAAGGCTTTTTCCCGCAATGTCAGCTTTTACAGTTTCCTGACTGACGCCTGTATCCATTAAATCCCCCTCTTAAAGGAGCGTAAAATATACTTTTTTCATCATTGAAAGATTGCCTTTTGGTCTGCTTCTGGCACAGGGCGGACTTTCAGCTAACAGGCTCACCCGATACTTTTAGCTACTTTATGGCAGGAATATCTTTTAACCTCGTTGTATAGCGTGGCGACAACCTTTCACGCTTCATCTGCCATGAGCTGTCGCGCGCTCCCTGCCCCGCAAACCAGACCTTTCCTTTCCCTGAGCGATTAATGTTGTCCAGTGCTGCCATTAAAGCATCTGCGTTTGCACGGGGCTGCTGCTCACTGAACAGGTCAAACTGCGTCATGCCGGACGGGTAAAAATCACCCAACATCACCCCAGCTTTGGCATAGCGGAAGCCCTCCCGCCAGATAGTGCCAAGACCGTGAAGCGCTGATTCTATAATGTCCCGCGTATCACTGGTCGGATAATCGCACATGCAGGATGTCGTGTTGGAATATCGCGGCTCATCGCCATGTCTGCCGGTAGCAACTGAGACACTGATATGCCTGCAGCGTGAATTCTGCTCTCTGAGCTTTTCTGCCGCACGCGTGGCATACAGCACGATTGCCTGCTGCATGTCTTCAAGTTTTGTGATTCTTTCACCAAACGACCGCGAGTTCAGTATGTGCTCTTTCGGGGGCGGTGCATCCTCAAGCGCGATGCAGGACTCACCATTCAGCTCACGGGTGATACGCTCAATAATGACGTCAAAATTTTTCCGTATCATGCTGATGTTGCTGTCTGCCAGCTGAAGAGCCGTTGTTATTCCCAGCTGATTCATGCGTTTGCTGATGCGCTGACCAATACCCCAGATATCGCTGACGTCGGTCAGGTGCAGGAGCTTTCGCTGCCGGTGTCTGTCGGACAGGTCCACGACGCCGTTAGTCTGTGTCCATTTCTTTGCCGCATGGTTAGCCAGTTTCGCCAGCGTTTTCGTCGGCGCAAACCCCACGCTAATGATGAGTCCCGTTTCTCTGCGGATACGCTCGCGCATCTGCTGTCCGAAGGTCTCAAGCGGGATAAGGCTGTTAATCCCTGTAACGTCCAGAAAACACTCATCAATTGAGTAAACTTCCTGCCCCGCAGCCATCTCCCCCAGTATCGCCATCATGCGTGCCGACATGTCGCCATACAGCTCGTAGTTGGAGCTGAATACGTAAACCCCGTTCTCCCTGAAGAAACGCTCATTCTTAAACAGCGGGGCCGCCATTTTTATGCCCATTCGCTTTGCTTCAGCCGAGCGGGCAATAACGCAGCCATCATTATTCGACACAACCACAATGGGTTTTCCGCGCAGGTCGGGTCGGAATACCGTTTCACAGGAGGCGTAAAAATTATTGGCATCGGCCAGCGCAAACATCCCTACTCTCCTGCCGGCCCGTTGAATCCCACCCCGGCCACATCAGTGAGCGCATAGGCAACCACACCCCAGACGGGCAGCGTCTGGTTCACATCCAGCACTGTTACCGTTTCGTCCTCGTCCAGCGCCTGCAGGGCGGGAACCGGATTGAGCAGCAGTCGTCTCAGCGTCAGCTCCCCGTCAACCTCAGCAACGATTAGCTGGCGGTGTACAGGCGTCAGTGCACGATCGATAGCCAGCACAGATCCTTTCACAATACCGGCATCGGGGCAGTCGCTTTCGCTGCGCATCAAATAGGTTGAGTAAGGGGAAAGATGAACGAGATCGCCCAGGTTAAGGCGCGTTTCGGTGTAGTTCTGAGCGGGATTCTGAAAGGCCATTAAAATGCTCCATTCTGACCAGCATTGCTGCCTGTCTGCATCCAACAGGCATACACATTTATGACTCCTGTGATGAGTATAAGTCGTTACAGCCGGCAATGCTCATATGTGTACGCCGGTGTCTGCTACAGGCGGAAAGCGGACATGCTATCGCCGCAGACAGCACAAAAATGGGCAAGCAGGCGAGTTTTGAAGTCGGACATGTACAGGAGCTTTCAATTGTAGATTGTTCGATCTACAATTAATTATCAACACAGGGGGATGAAATGAAATCATCTGCTGGCAGACCTCGAGAATTCGATCCACAGGACTTCCTGAACACTGCACTGGACTGTTTCTGGCAAAAAGGATATCGGGCAACTTCAATGGCTGATCTGATGAAAGCATCAGGGTTAGCCAGCGCCAGTATCTATAAGCTCTATCCGGATAAGCGAGCTATCTATCTGGCGGCGCTACATCAATATATGGATGAAGGCGTTTCCAGAGCAGCCAAACGCGAGGTAGAGTTATCGCCAGAAGCTGCATTGCGCGATACGCTCGAATTTGTGGCGCTTTTATCATCCTCTCCTGATGGAGAGAAAGGGTGTTTCACAATTGCCGCTGCCAGTGAACTTTTACCGGGTGACGAAGAGGTAAAAAAAAGGGTTCACCATAAATTCAATACAATAATTAATCGGTTGGAAAACATACTATCCACTGGTCAGGCTCAGCAGGTCTTTCGGCGCGATGAAAACGCGAGAGTCATGGCGCTGAGCATTTTTATGATGCTGGAAGGGATGCGGATATACGGAAAAATTCAGCCTGACAGCGAGGAGCTTAAAAGATGTAATGATTTTGTTGTCAGATCCGTGCTCATGAGCAGCAATGTTAATGATGAAGATCTTTCAGGAAAGGCTTCAATATGACAGGGGTGGGCACAATTGTTCGGCGTCGGAAAAGAAAACAAACAATGGTTGTGCTGGAATGTGAAGACGGTATGGCTTTGTGCGGTTGGATCGTTAAAGGAAGGTTTTTCAAAAGGCGCTTTCCACTGTCTCAGTTAAAGATATGTGTGCCTTATTCCTCCTTCTGGCCTCTGACTTAACGCGCTATGCTCTCCCTTGCAGGCTGCCTGATACAGATGTCCGCTTCTGACTCAAAGCGCACTGATACGCAGGCCAGGGTCTATTAAGCGCGAGAAACGGATGCGGTTCGTTCATATCGTGACGATTGTTACGTTGACCTGCCCAGACGTATGTCATCCATTCAGCGACTCATAAGTATGCCCGAAGGTTGCATATAAAGGAGTGCTCATTTCATTAAATATTCCACGTTAATCCTGTTTTAAGGTATTCAGAATTTAACAGGCGGCGTTGATCAAGAAACGAGCTTTAAATTACGGTAAACACACTGTTGATAGATGAAGCGCTGATTGTTTTTTCAAGGAGCTACCGGCCCTTACCATTTTTCCTGCGTGGCTATCAGCGAATACTGTTGGGAGAGGGAGGCATCCTCTTCAGGGTTAGCCTTCCAGCCACATCTTTCCAGCAATGCATTTTCATTCGGCATATGTATGGCTCGCAGAAACAGAAAACCGGGGGCGGCAAAACGTTGCCGCCCCCGGTGTTTCAGTCGTGGAAAGTCACGCTGGTGTCGACCGGCACGCGATCCATACAGAGGCGACTTCCGGGAGCTGACTCGTCCGGGTAGCCGAAGGAGATACCAAACAGCAGTTTTAACTCGTCAGAAACGCCGAGGAATTCGCGGATGGGGTCGGCAAAAAAACCGAGCGAGGTCTGAGGAATACCACCGAGACCGCGTGCCGCAAGCGACAGCAGGAACGTCTGACCATACATACCGATATCACCCGCAACGCGGACGTTGTCGCCAAATGAAGGCATGAACAGGAACGCGGCCTGCGGGGCGTTAAAGAACGAGTAGTTCATCGCCCCCACGCGATGCCGGCCTTCTTTATCCTCGCGCATAACGTTCATGGCTTCGTAGTAGGCTTTGCCCATCGCATCGTTACGCTTACGATATTCGCCGTAAAAGTGATTCTGGTCGAAAGAGAAATCCGGGGAGAACTCACCGGCATCATTTTTTACGTGGAGAATGCTGGAAAGCTGCTTAAGCTTTTCGCCCCGAACGATATGGGTATTCCAGGGCTGCGTGTTACAGTTGGATGGCGCGCTCTGGGCGTCCTCCAGCACCTCACGTATGATGCTTAGCGGCACAGGTTTGTCGAGAAAACTGCGGATAGAGCGACGTGCGTGGGCAGTTTCTTTGAATGACAGTGTCTCATCGGATGATGTTTCGGATTGGACAGTCTTCATCGTCATAACGGCTTCCTTAATCTGGATAATGTTTGAAACCTTTTTCCTACACTTTTCCAGTCATCAGGACTGGAGCCCGCAAGATAACGTGGCACCAAAAAAGTTGGATTTTTTAATGTCTTTAGCAAAGGCATCATTTCGGCCAATGCTAATAACGATAAAATCGCCCTGTAATTATTACTTCAGGCTATCAGAATAATTCTTATGGGTTTCATCCGCACCACTGGAAAGCAGCATGGTATCCCCTCCTACAGCCAGGAATGAAACGCCCAGATCTTTATAATTTTTTGCTTGCTCCGGAGTGACGGCTATTGTCCCAACAGGGATGCCGAGTGTTTTAACTTTTTTAATCATATATTCCATCGCCTCAACGACTTCTGGATGGAAAATATTTAACCCATGCCCCATATCAACGGCCAAATCAATCGGACCCAGGAAAATGGCACCAATATCCGATACAGAACAAATTTCCTCCAGATTCTCAAGGCCTTTACGGCTTTCGATTTGAATAATCATCATTGATTCACTGGCAATCCTTTCCATATAGCAAGGTATACGACCATATAGACCAGCGCGAACAGCAGAAGCCCCCATACCACGATTACCACGAGGTGCAAAAGAAGACCAGTACATGATTTGTTCTGCTTCTTCTTTTGTTTCCACTTTAGGGAATATAATATTGTTTATCCCCTGGTCCATTAACTGTTTAATCAGGCCGGTACTGGGGCCTCCGACACGAACTACAGGCGTCATATTAAATGGTGCAATGGCCCGCGCCGCAGCAACAATACTTTCTACAGTATGAGCGCCATGTTCCCCGTCAATGAACAACCAGTCAAAATTACTGGTTGCCAGAACCTCAGCCACATCAGCTGAGGGGATTTCGAGACCTATACCTAATTGCAGGTTTCCCTTTTCGATATTATGCTTAAAATTATTCTTCAGATAATCTTTAACAATGGCCATAATCTGTATATTCCTTATTATAGAGTTGCGTACTGAAATCAGAACTGCGTAAGGATATTTTTCCTCGCGCAAATTGGGCATTTTATTAATTCATCAGATATCAAAAGTGTCGACAACACTTACATGCAGACGAACATTAATATTATTTCGTGTGGCATTTGAATATGGGCACACTTCGTGTCCTTTCTTCACAAGTTCAGTTGCGGAATTTTTGTCCATTCCCCGTACTTCCACATCCAAATCAACATCCAGAGCAAATCCCCCCTGAGCATTTTGTCCTATGCCAACAGCGCAGGAAGTTTTTGTCGAAACACCTTCCAGTTTTTGTTGCTGGATGATATGAATCAGGGCGTTATCGAAACATGCTGCATACCCCATCGCGAATAACTGCTCAGGATTTGCACCTGTCTTACCACTTTCATTTTTGAAGCTGACTAAATCCAGACCGAATGAACCATCATCCAGCGCGACGTGGCCATCACGACCACCGACTGAAGTTGCACGAGTTTTATAAAAAATTTTCATGGTGTTAATCCTTACTGGTTTATTAAATCGCATGCGATATATTATGACCAGATCATATCGCATGATTAAGTGGAGTCAATAAAATTTACAAAATAAATCGCATGCGATATGATAGGGCGAAATGCACGGGAGAGATCTGATGACTGACAGCAAAATTCCTGATATGACTGAGTACACTAATTTGCCTAAACTTGGCGATTTTCTGTGCTTTGCAACCTATACAGCTAACCTTGCATTCGGCAAGGCTTACCAGCCCTACCTGGCTGAACTGGGCTTAACTTACACGCAATGGATTACGCTTCTGGCTCTGGCTGAAGAGGATGGCCAGACCGTGAATCAATTAGGTGAGAAACTATTTTTAGCCTCCAGCACCCTGACGCCATTGTTAAAAAACCTTGAAAAAAAGGATGTCGTACTGAGGTTACGTTCAAAGGAAGACGAGCGAAAAGTGGGCATTTTTCTTACTGATGGTGGGAGAGAATTGCTCAAAGCAAGCCATCGCTGTCTGGATGTTTTTAATGGTCTTGGACTGACCCTGGAAGAAGTGCAGGTGCTGCAAAAAGCAATCCTCAGGGTACGAGATAATTTATTAAATACATCAAGCTCAGACTGAATTTTAACCTCACTGTCTGAGCTACTTATCCCGTGAATGAATCGCCACAGGTTTAACAGCCCCGTCCTTTAAAATATTCTAAAGAGAGGTGCACATGGGCAGTAAGCGCTATTCTGAAGAGTTTAAATTAAAGCAGTAAAAGAGGTTGTTGATCGTGGCCATTATCAGGATGCGTCCAGGGTTATCGCAGAAACCATCTGGATCTGCGGGCAGATAAAGGCGAGGTAAGTATCTTGTCTCCCAACAGGCTCCTGCGACAATCAATCCTGTTGCTCCGCATGAGCATTGGATGAGGGACATTACCTGCATCAGGCCCCACGAAGGCTGGCTGTATCCTGCCATGATTGTTGATCTGTTCTCACGCGAAATTGCTGGCGGTCGATGTAACCGCAGATGGACAAGCAGAGTGTCCTGAACGCATTGCTGATGGCTGTACGGCGGCATACCCCCCAAAACAGGCGCGGGTTCTCTGATCAGGGCAGTCAGTACACATGTCATGAGTGGTGGTCGTTCCTGAAATCACATGGAGTTGAAGTCAGCATGAGCCATCGCGGTAACTGCCACGATAATGCAGTTGCAGAAAGCTTTTTTCAGTTGCTGAAGCAAAGAAAAAGAACTACGAATCGCGTGAACAGCCCGCAGCACCAAATCCCCCTCCCTGCACCATTCAATGAACTCATCCGGTAACGGCCAGAACAGTGAAACGCTGTCCTGCGAGCAACTGCTGTACGTTCTGTCCTCATTGCCCGACTGCGTCTGATAACACCCTGCCTGCCCGTTAATTTGCATCAGAGACTGACATTTCTGAAGCACCACTGGATCTCCGGAAGTTATTGATGTCCTCACACTCAGCGCTTTTTCGTGCCAGACGCAGACAGGGCAAATACCGTGGAACGGGCAGTTCTCCTCTGACCAGCTAAATAAACTGGACATTTTCTGAACATCCGCAGGCGCCTGCCGATAATCAATAAGGGGTATATCACCAGGTTGCTTTCCACAGAAAGCTCGTCACATGAAGAAAATAATTTCCTGATAAATAAGGATAAATATGTTTCCTGCACGTATTGCTACAAAAATGACATTGGGTGGCGTCCTGCTGTTAGGCGTGACGACCGCAATTGTCTGTCTTGTACTGTTGTTACGTGGCCAGCCACGCATTATTGAAGCCAGCAATAAATTAATTGAGCAAGCCGGTGGAAACCTGGTCAGCAGGCTGGACCAGCAGCTGGCGGGCATTCAGGGAGAGGCAGTCAGCATGGCGCGTCTGGCAGAGGTGCTGCCACACGATGTTTCGCTGTGGCAGAACAGTTTTCCGCAAATGATCGACAGTAATGGTAATCATACTATCGCCGGTGGAGGTATCTGGCCTGAGCCGGATGCGTTTGTTGCAGGCACTGCACTGCGCAGCTTCTTCTGGGCGCGTGAAGAGAGTGGCAAACTCGCTTACTCTGACGGATATAATCAGCCTGCTACCGGCGATTATCACAAGGAAAGCTGGTATACACAGGCACGCAATGCACCACGCGATCGCTGTACCTGGTCCGATGTTTATCAGGATCAGGTTTCAGGCGTCAAAATGGTGACCTGCAGCGTACCCTACTATGCCGGTGACCGTTTCGCGGGTGTCGCTACACTGGATGTGATGCTGGATAACCTGGCACAGTTTGTGAAAACTCAGGGTAATGTGACGGGGGGTTATGCCCTTGCGGCAGACAAGACCGGTACGCTGCTCTACTACCCTGGCGTGGATACCAAAGTGCTGAATACCTTATCCACTGTTGCTCAGAAAGAGAGCTGGCTGCAGCCCGTTGTGTCAAAACTAAAAAGCCTCGGGCCTGATGCAACCCTGACCACAGTCGATCGTATTAATGATGCACACCTGAATCAATCCGCACAGGTTACCCTGTTCCGCATGCCGGGAACTGGCTGGATCATAGGTCTGGTTACGCCGGAGAAAGTGGTCAGTGGCATGGCCCGCACGATCATGTGGGATATTTTCATATTCCTTGTGCCTGCCATGATTATTCTGCTTATTCTCACCTGGTGGTTTACACAACGTATTGGTCAGCGCCTGCGTCATACCTATGATGCTCTGAACGAGATTGCGACAGGAGATGGCGATCTGACGCGCCGTCTTGAGCGCAATGGGCACGACGAACTTGCCGACATTGCCGGAGCCTTCAACATTTTCGTCGATAAGATTGCGGGGGTAATCACGCGTGTTCAAGGTAGCAGCGAAACGGTAGCGATCAATGCATCTGGGCTGGCTCAGAGCAATCAGTCATTTTCAGACAAGATTGCGGAGCAGGCCGCTGCGCTTGAGCAGAGTGCTGCTGCGATGGAACAACTTAACGCAACAGTACAGCAGAACGCTGAAAACACCCGGCTGGCAGATACGGTCGCGGAAAAAACTTCACAGATTGCGCAGACCAGTTCAGGAACAATGGAGGAAATGGTGCACACTATGGCAGCCATTCAGAACTCCTCACAACGCGTCGCTGAAATCCTGGGACTGATTGACAGCATTGCCTTCCAGACCAATATACTGGCGCTGAATGCGGCAGTGGAAGCGGCGCGCGCCGGTGAGCAGGGAAAAGGATTTGCCGTTGTCGCAGCAGAAGTCCGTGCGCTGGCGCAGCGTAGCGCAAACGCAGCACAGGAAATCAAACTCCTCATTTCCGATTCCGACAGCACGGTCATTGCTGGCAGCAAGCTGGTGAAAGGTGCTGGCGAGCAACTGAAACAACTGGTTAACGACGTACATCGCGTCAGACAGGTTGTTGGGGAGATGCGGGTCGCCGGTGATGAGCAGAGCAAAGGCATTTCTGAAATGACGCTGGCGGTTACACAGATGGAGCGCGGTATTCAGCAAAACCTGTCACTCATTAACCAGACTGCAGAAAACACTCAGGTTCTGCGAGACGAGGCAGCACAGCTCGCACAGGAAATATCCGTATTCAAAGTGGTTAACGTATAGTGCAAATCAGGGTTTGGCTGCGATGAGCCCGTAAACTGATCCAGCATTACTGCCCGGGCCAGCTATCTGGCGCCGGGCGATTCACTAACCTGCAAGCATGGCTGCAGCTGAAAGCAATGTGTTCCGTTTGCACGCAGCGATCTCACACTCCCTCAGAAGGACCTCGCTTCACGTGGCGATACGTATCTACTCGTATGATGTCTCTGTAATTACGGACATTATCCTGCGCGCATAAATTTACCCTTGCAACCCATGTCATAACAGATATGCTATATACGAAACATATACGTTTTATATAGGATTAGCATGGGTATCGTAAAAATCTCGGATTTGATGCATGAGAATCTGCGCATCGCCAGTCAGGCGATGAGCCGCTCCATCAATGCACAAGCTGAACACTGGCTTAAAATCGGCATGCTGGCGGAACTCTATCCCCAGCAGACCCAACACCAGCTGGCGCAGATGCTGATCCGGCTGGAGGTGGAGGGCCGCACCGATATCCGGAACATGCTCCCTGAAGAGATCCTCGCCACACAAGGAGATGTGTCATGAACAGCGTTAAAATTCATACCGCAGCAGAAATCGAGATGGCCCGGGCAGCGGGACAGGCTGCCGCGCAGGTGCTGGCCATGATCACGCCACACGTCCGGCCTGGCATCACCACCGAAGAGCTGGATGATATCTGTCACGACTTTATTGTGAACGAACTGAAGGTGACGCCAGCCAACATCGGCTATCAAGGCTATACCCGCACTACCTGCACCTCGGTCAATCATGTGGTCTGCCACGGTATCCCGGCCGGGAAAAAGCTCAAGGATGGCGATATCGTTAATATCGATGTAGCGGTCATCAAGGATGGCTGGTACGGCGACACCAGCCGCATGTACTTCGTCGGCACGCCATCAGTCCGGGCGAAACGGCTGGTTGAGATCACCTATCAGTCGCTGGTGGCCGGGATCAAAACGGTCCGTCCTGGCGCAACGCTGGGCGATATCGGCGCCGCAATACAGCGTGTGGCAGAAGCGGCCGGTTTCTCCGTGGTGCGTGAATATTGCGGTCACGGGGTGGGTGAGATTTACCACACCGAACCGCAGGTGCTGCACTACGGCACACCGGGCCAGGGAATGCCACTCAAGGCGGGCATGATCTTCACCATCGAACCGATGATCAATGCCGGTAAAGCGGGCACCAGCGTGCTGTCTGATGGCTGGACGGTGGTGACGAAAGATCGTTCACTCTCGGCGCAGTGGGAGCACACGGTCGCCGTGACGGAAAGCGGCTTCGATCTGCTGACGCCCTGGCCGGAAGGCACCGGTGACTACCCGGCAATTTAATCTAGTGGCCTGAGAGTGTCTCAGGCTCTGGACTTTTTCAGTCGCGAACTTCACTAAGTGTGTTGAGGGAGGAAGCCCGCCAGACATGCACATCATTGCGTCCGGCGCGCTTCACCTGATAAAGCGCCTCATCAGCGCGTCGCAGCCATTCATGAATCGAAGCCGCTTCGCGCGCTGAAGCAATCCCGATACTCACCGAACTCTGAAAAGTGGGCGAAGCAGGCAACCGCAGCAAGGTAATGCCTTCCTGGATCTTTTTAGCCAGTCGCAGGATGCTGGGTTCATCGGCCTCACGCACAATGACGCACAGCTCATCCCCGCCAAATCGGGCGGGTATATCTTTCAGACCCACGCTGTTTCGTAACAGTGCCGAAATCTCTGTCAGCAGAAAGTCGCCCGCCTCATGGCCAAACGTGTCATTAACCTGTTTGAAGTGATCGACATCCAGCAGCATGAGCCAGGCGTTGCCCTCGCCTCGCTGAGTGCGCAGAAATTCGCTTTCCAGTCGCTGCTCAAACAGACGACGGTTCGGGATTTTCAGGCCGGGGTCCATCAGCGCGATGCGCTCCAGCTCGCGATTCTTTTTACGCAGGCTCAGCGTCAGATTGTGCGAAACCACACTGAGCGCCAGCAGATAAACACTGGCCAGTGGCAGAGTCAGCCAGGCGGTACGGGTAGAGAAGTTCAGCATGATCGGTGCACCCGCGACTGACCATACCAGCACAAAAGTGAGCAAAAAGGCCTGCAGCGCAGATTTCAGCTGTACCCAGCCGCCCGCGGAATAGCGGTCAGAAATCAGTACGGCCATGATAACCAGTGAGGGGAAAGGACTCAGCGCCATCATCCCCACCCAGACGCCGCCAAAAGCCGCATCCAGCGTCAGACTCTTGCGTTCAAATCCTGTGGGGTCGCGCGATCGTAAGGCGAGCCTGTAGGCGGCATAGGGCCAGACAAACGCGTTGACGAACAGCAGCAGGCAGAGTTCCGCGCATCTCCCCCGCTCCATCAGCACTGACAGGATCGGCAAAAAGCAGAGCAGCGTACCGAGCTGACGCATCATAAACATACGGCGCACGAATCGGCTGGCGCGCCGCTTCAGTTGAGCATCGTCAGGTGTGTAATAGTTCATATGCAGACTGAAGCAGCGAAAGGTTACGTCAGTTTATCCAAACTGGTGAATAAAAGTAATATGTTTGCAGAATATTCTTATTGCCGGATTAAGAATGATCGACTACGCATTAAAAGCCGATATTGTTCGGCTGACAGATGACTGCTGTCGCCTGTCAGCGCGATGGGGAAGTTTTTATCTTCGGCCCTTAGCAACCGAGGCGGACCAGCTGAAGTCGCTGACTTCACTGGCTGTCAGTGAGGAGGGTTTCTTTTTGCGGAGGGGTTTTTTCGCCTTCAGCGCCTGCGCTTTCTCTTTTTCCTGCTTTGCCGTCATAACGATCCGACGCGCTTCACTGCTGAATTCTTTTTCTTTTTTACTATCCGGCTCTTTACCGGTGCGCTGACGATACTTTTCCATCAGCCCTTTAACGGTCTGTTCGACGGCCAGTCGTTCATCAGCGTTGAACTGATCAATGGAAATCATCTTCTTGTCGTTCATAGCACTCTGTCTCGTGGCGAAGGGTGAGATGAGTGTACCGCATTTACGGTTTATTAAGTCAGAAACCGCCTCTGTCCCGCATCTTCTTCACTTTGCAGCGCATTCGTCCCGCTTCATCGTATGGCCATGCGAAAAACAGGGTTGTCTCTTAATATAAAACTAATGTTTATCAGGTTAACTGGCAGTGACCACGTACTGCCGGGAGGCTAACGGAATGACTAAAGAGACCGATCGCCTGTCACAGGCCCTGTTACGGCGGCATGGCATTGGCGTCAGACAGAAACGCATCCACTTTCGGGGACGCGATCTGCTGTTTCAGCTGCGCAATGCCCGTTATGATGTTTTCAACGGTGACCGCTGCATTGCGACCGTGGAAACCAATAACATTCATGACGCCATAAAGCAGTTTAAGGCGCTCGACACACCTGTGGAGAAATAGTCATGCCCGATTACTGCGTGCTTCAGAAAAGCCGTGAAATCCTGGCCGTTAATCTCACCCATAAGGACAAGCGGGGGAAGGTATATTTCCCATTAATGCGGGATTAAAAGGCAAAGTGACTGTTAATTCATGTCGTGCCGATTAGAATAAAGGAAATTTCTCCGCACACAGGTTTCTGATGAAAATCACTATTCAGAAAGAAGATGCGCTGTTTATGCATAACTTCTTTGCTGCGCCCTGCGACACGCTCGACACAGATTCACCTCAGGCACGACAGATTCAGCAATCGCTTCAGCTGGCTATCCAGCAAAAAGAGGCAGAGGTCGACGGTGACTGGAAACGCACTCTGACGTTTATGCTGCTGTTCCTGTTTTTATATGCTGCGCTCGGTGCCTCGCTGACGCTGGATCTCAGCACCACCACCGGCCATAAGAGCATCGAATACGCGCTGGAGGCGATTCCGGTGCTGATCGCCTTCTCCGGTTTTTTTGTCTCTATTCTCTATCTGTTCCTGACACGCGCCAGCGCGCGTAAACAGCGCAACTGGGAAAATGCCATCCTGGTGCTGGAAAAATATTCCATCGGCAATCTGTTTAAAGCTACCCATACCCAGGGGGGCGGCACCAGTAACTACTCCGTGCCCAATCTCTACATTTCTCTCGCGCTGTTTATCTGCCTGACCTGGCTGGTCACCTATAACTATCTGACCTTCACCACCAGCGGCGTCTTCGGTAGTGTGATTTCGCTGTTCATCAGCACCATGGTCTATGTGATTCTGGATATACAGCTGCTCAAACCTTTCACTCATGCTGCAGAGAAAGAGGAAGCGGCGAAGGATAAAGCGGATGACGCGCAGGCGTAACTAAAACGCCAGAATTGAGAGAATACCCGGCCCGCAAGCCGGGTATTTTTTTGCTGCAACAGGCCCGGTCTGGCTGCTCAGCCCTTTCGCACCCGGCTATCTGAAACCTGATTCAGAAACGTAAAGGTATGTTGTAACTATCATCGCTCATTCAGCAACGCGGGCATCGTAAAGGGCACGCCTTCACAGCGTGCCCCCTGGCGTTACCAGCGCGTTTTCTGCATATCAATCACAAAACGATATTTCACATCGCTGGTCAGCATACGTTCAAAGGCCGTTTCGACCTCTTCACCGGTTATCATCTCAACATCCGCCGTGATGTTGTGCTGCCCACAGAAGTCGAGCATCTCCTGCGTCTCCTGAATACTGCCAATTGAGGTGCCCGTAATACTCAGACGGCGGAACACCATCGGTGTCACATTCGGTGACGGATGAGGCTGATCGGGGATACCCACCAGCACCAGCTGACCGTTGGTTTTCAGCGTATTCAGATAGGGATCGAGATCGTGTGGCGCAGCCACGCAGTCCAGAATGATATCCAGCGATGCCTGACAGGCCGCCATCTGGGCCGCGTCACGGGAAACCACCACGTTTTTGGCGCCCAGCCGGCGGGCATCCGCCCCTTTCTCTGGCGAGGTAGTAAACAAGGTGACCTCTGCGCCCAGCGCACTGGCCAGCTTAACCGCCATATGGCCCAGGCCGCCCAGGCCTACAACCCCGACGCGATCCCCCGCTTTAACATTAAAGTGGCGCAGCGGTGACCAGACGGTGACGCCCGCGCAGAGCAGCGGTGCCACCGCGTTCAGCGCCAGGTTATCGGGCACCCGCACGACAAAATGGTGATCGGCAATCACATGCTGGGCATAGCCGCCAAAGGTCGTGTTACCGGTGTACTTATCGGTTCCGTTATAGGTCGGCGTAAAGCCTGCCTCACAATACTGCTCTTCATGCTGCTGGCAGAAATGGCACTTGCGACAGGCGTCAACCATCACGCCGACCCCGGCAATCTCTCCGACCGCAAACTGAGTGACGTTTTCACCCACTGCCACCACCCGGCCGACAATTTCGTGACCCGGCACAAGGGGATAGCGGCTTACGCCCCACTCATTGCGCGCCATATGCAAATCGGAGTGACAGACGCCGCAGTAAAGGATCTCGAGTTTAACATCGTCAGCCTGCAGCTCGCGTAACTCCACCTGACCTGCGCGCAGCGGTTGATCTGCCTGACTGGCGACCAGTGCATTAATCTTCATCTGTTGCCTCTTCTCACCTGATGGTCGTAAAGAAAGCGGCACACTATAGACACATGGGATCGGTTTTGGTAGTAGTTACCTTTTGGTTACCACCCTGCTAAGGAGGCAATGATGCCCGCCTGGGTTGATGGAAAACTGCTGTTTTATGCGGATTCACCGCCGCGCCGCCTGCTGGAACTCTTTTCCGTCAAGTGGAGCACGATGGTGCTGCATGCGCTTTATCACTGGCCGGAACACCGTGCGCGCACGGGTGAACTGGAGCGGAGCCTGCAGGGAATTTCAAAGAAGATGCTGATTCAGACGCTGCGCGAGCTGGAGCAGCGCGGGCTGGTTGCACGCCATGTCTGGCAGGTGGTGCCGCCGAAAGTGGAGTACAGCCTGACCGCGCTGGGCATGACATTTGCCGGGCCGATTGAGCAGATGTATCAGTGGGGCCTGGAAAATCAGGCTGCGCTGGATGAAATGGAGGATCACGCGCGCAGCCATCGGGAGGTGTAAGGAGGACCAGGTGGGCCTGTCAGCCCGGCCCGGCCTCACTCAAAGGGAAATTCGCGCGCCAGCACGCGGGAGATCACATTCAGCGCCCCCTCTTCATTGTTGCTTTGCGTCTGATATCGCGCCACGGCGGCGACAGAAGCGGCGGCATTCGCCATTGAGAAACTGAAACAGGCCTGACGCAGCATCTCAATGTCGTTGGCGCTGTCACCGATGGCCAGCACTTCGCAGTCGCTGATGCCCCACTTCTCCTGCAGCAGCGCAATGCCATGCGCCTTGTGGCAGCCAGGAATGATCAGGTCGATAAAGCCAAACCCGCTGGAGACCGGATGCATGATATTTTCCAGCTCGCCGAGTCGGGCATGCAGCCGTTGCAGCAGGGCATCCACCCCTTCATGCTCCAGATTCAGCGAGAATTTAAAAATTGTATCGTGAATGGCATAGAGGTCATCGCGTTTTTCCAGCCGGTGATAGTGATTTGAGAGCTTAGCCATCACCTCGTCAGAAGCCGATGCGTGCATGTAAGCGCCATTACGCCCGCACACCACCACCGCAATATCGGGTTCATGCGCCAGGATATCCAGAATCTTATGCACCTTCTCGCGGGCCAGCTCGCCACAGAAGATCTCTTCGTTGCAGTCTGAAACCCACGCGCCATTCTCTGCGACAAACGCGATCTCATCTTTGATGTCGGGAAAATAGCGCTGTAACTGGTAATACTGGTTTCCGCTGGCGACCACAAAACGGATGCCCTTCTGCTTCAGCAGCGCATACTGCCGTGAAAACCGCTGAACGTTGTACGCTTTGTTGTCGTCCAGGAAGGTGCCATCCATATCCACCGCAATCATCTTAACCGCCATCTCACCTGCCCCTATAGAGTCGCCGTTCTGTCCTTTCGGCTGATTGATTTGATTCATAAAGCTTACTCGCTGTGTGGATTAATGAGAATGCAAATAGTGACGTTGCTAACGGCTTTCGGAGCCTTCCGGTTCCGGAGTTGTGTTATCACGCACGTTTCGGAGCGTTAAAAAGATGTTAATCTCAGCCGTAAATTACGAATGAAGGTTATTTTAATTACATTCGTAACTCAACCCGAATAGTGAGGAGCCTGAGATGCGTGATGAGACCCGATCGACCCCATTGCCGGAAGACGTCAAAGCGGCAATACGCGCAGTGAAACAGCAGTTGCGTCAGCAGATTGGTGATGTTGAAGGCCTGTTCCGGCAGGTGTGTGACAACATCGAAGCGGCGATTGCGGAGGCAAAAGCGGATGAGGAGTGGACGGGCAGCGCCTGGCCAGTGGTGCCGATGCAGGATATCGCTGAGGGACAGGTTTCAGATGAAACCCGGGCGCGGATTAAACGGCGCGGCTGTGTCGTGATTAAGCAGCACTTTCCCCGGGAGCAGGCGCTGGCCTGGGATAAGTCGATGCTCGACTATCTGGAGCTCAACCGGTTTGACGAACAGTATCGCGGGCCGGGCGATGATTTTTTTGGCACGCTGGCCGCCTCGCGTCCTGAAATTTATCCTGTTTACTGGTCGCAGGCGCAAATGCAGGCGCGACAAAGCCCGGCAATGGCGCACGCACAATCTTTCCTGAACAGGTTATGGACCTTCGATTCACAGGGCAAAGAGTGGTTTGACCCGGATGTCAGCATCATCTATCCCGATCGCATTCGCCGTCGCCTGCCTGGCACCACCTCCGGCGGATTAGGGGCTCATACCGATTCCGGCGCGCTGGAACGCTGGCTGCTCCCGGCTTATCAGCAGGTTTTCAGTAAGCTGTTTCACGGTGACTTTGCCGCTTATGACCCCTGGGACGCGGCACACCGCACTGAAGTGGATGAGTATGATCTGCCTGGCACCACCAAATGTTCTGTGTTCCGCACCTTTCAGGGCTGGACTGCCCTCTCTGATATGATCCCCGGTCAGGGCCTGCTGCACGTCGTGCCGGTGCCGCAGGCGATGGCTTATGTGCTGCTGCGTCCACTGCTTTCGGATGTGCCGGAGGATGAGCTCTGCGGCGTCGCCCCAGGCCGGGTCTTGCCGGTTAACGAGCAGTGGCATCCGCACCTGATGGCCGGACTCTGTCCGATACCGGCCTTGGAGGCAGGGGATTCGGTGTGGTGGCACTGTGATGTGATTCACGCCGTGGCGCCGGTCAGGGATCAGCAGGGCTGGAGCAATGTGATGTACATTCCGGCTGCCCCGCTGTGTGAAAAAAACCGCCTCTATGCCCGCCATGTCGCACAGGCGCTGGCGCAGGGCCATTCGCCAGGCGATTTTCCCCCGGAGCATTATGAAGCGGCGTGGGATCAACGTTTCAGGCCGGAAGATCTCAATCTTAACGGACGTCGCTCGCTGGATTTAGCCTGATCTGCCCCCGCGCTGCACCGGCGCGGGGAAAACCCTGATACACTGCCACTCCTGTTTTTCTGCGACATCCCATTATGAATCCGCGACATCATCAGATTATTCAACTGGTTAATAGCCGGGGCAGCGTGACGGTCAGTGAACTGGCACAGCTCACCGGGGTTTCTGAAGTTACCGTGCGTCAGGATCTCACGCTGCTGGAGCGTGACCGTCTGCTGCGGCGGGTTCACGGCTCTGCGCTGGCGCTGGACAGCGATAATGTCGGTACCCGCCTGAACACCCGCTATCCCATCAAGCAGGCGCTGGCGCTTCACGCCGCCCGTCTGGTTGAGCCGGGGGAGTCGGTATTTATTGAAGGCGGCAGCACCAACGCCCTGCTGGCGCGCGCGCTGGCCGACCGTGCCGATCTGACCCTGATTACCGTCAGCCACTACATTGCCCAGCTTCTGCGTGAGGCGGCCTGTGAAGTGATTGTGCTGGGTGGGATGCTGCAGAAAAGCAGTGAGTCGGTCGTCGGCCCGCTGACCCGCTACTCCATTCAGCAGGTTCACTTTCACCGGGCATTTGTCGGCGTGGATGGCTGGCATCCGGAAACCGGCTTTACCGGTCGCAACATGCTGCGCTGTGATGTGGTGGATGCCGTTCTGGCAAAAGGGGCGGAAAGCTACGCCCTGACCGATGCCTCTAAATTTGGCCAGATCCATCCCTATCCGCTCTCATCCGGTTATCAGGTCGGGCATGTGATTACTGATGAAACGCTGAATGCCGTCACGGCAGAGCAGCTTAAGGCGCGCGCAGTTAACGTGATAACGGTCGCCAGGGGTTAAACCGCGCCTGGTCCCTGCGTGACCGAATCGCGCAGCATCAGGCTGGCGGTAAAGGGGGGATGGGCAGACCAGTCACCGCCATCCAGCATGGTCAGCAGGCGATGAATCGTCTCATTGATCATCTCCGTCACCGGCAGTTTCATGCTGGATAATGACGGGGTGATGTAGGGTGCCAGCGGGATATCATCGAAACCGATCACTGAAACCTGATCGGGCACCGCTATCCGGCACGCTGTAAGCCGTTTGATCGCCCCGATCGCCATCTCATCATTACTCGCCACCAGCGCGGAGAAGGATACCCCGCGTGCCAGCAGCGTATCCACGGCCTCCATCCCGCTCTGAGCCGTCCAGCGGCCTGACACAATACGCGCCGGATCGGCGTCGATACCCTGTGCCGCCAGCGCGGCACGATAGCCGGAGAGGCGTTCCACCCCGGTCGGGGAATCGAGCGAGCCGGTAATAAAGGCGATGTCGCGATGCCCCTGATTCAGCAGATGACTCACCGCCGTGACGCTGCCGGCGTGCTGATCGCTGTAGATGCAGTAGCTTTGATTGACACGCAGCCGCCGGTTAATGACCAGGATCGGCTGTTTGTGACGGGAGATAATGGCATCCAGCGCATCAATGGACAGAAAGCGCGGATAGATGATGATGCCGTCGCAGCGCAGATCGAGCAGAAACTGAATTGCCGCCTGCTCCTGCTCCGCCGTATGTTTGCCATCGGCCAGAATCAGCTGGCGGCCCTGCTGCTCCAGTATGCGCGCCGAGTGCGCCATCAGTTCCGTGAAGTAGCTTCCGCTGTAGAGGGTGTTGGTGATCACCAGCCCGATAGTCTGAGAGCTTTTCGTCGCCAGATTGCGCGCCAGCAGGTTAGGCCGGTAGCCGGTTTCGGCAATCGCATCAAGAACTCTCTGACGCTTTTCCTGACCGACATACCCGTTGCCGGAGAGCACGCGTGACACTGTCGCTTTTGAGACGCCCGCCCTGTTCGCCACTTCCTGAATCGTTGCCATGCTGATGCTCCTTTACTGCGTCGTTCTGCAGTCTACCTAAGCCTCTCAATATTGGAAATATTTACCCTCGCGCTCAGCCGGCCTTTGCGCCAATGGCAGGTGACGCCGGTCACAAAACGAAAATCTGGCTGATTTTTAGGCTTGTCCCGGTCATAAAAGCCCTTCATGATTTTGTGAAACCGGTTTCCTATCTGCCTGCATGCATGCAGGCGCAAAAACATAACAACATTGACCGATTTACCCTACAGAGAAGAGCGATCATGCCCAGAAACTATGCCGAGGTGTCACGCGCCATCGTCGATGCGCTAGGCGGCCTTAACAATATCGAAGCCGTAACGCACTGCATGACCCGACTGCGGTTTGTGGTGAAAGATGAAACCCAGGTGGACTATCCCCGGCTGAAAGCGATCGATGGCGTGATGGGCGTGGTTCACAACGACACCCAGTGTCAGGTGATCATTGGCAATAACGTCTCTCAGGCCTTTCAGGCGCTGCAGGCGATGGGATCCCCTGCCGCCGACTCATCCACGCCGGTGAAACGCAAAATCACGCTGAAAAGCATCGGCGCAGGCATTCTGGATGCGCTGGTCGGCACGATGTCACCGCTGATCCCGGCCATTATCGGCGGGTCTATGGTTAAGCTGCTGGCGATGATACTTGATATGGCCGGTGTGTTTGAAAAAGGCTCCTCCACGCTGGTGATCCTCAACGTGATTGGCGACGGGGCCTTTTTCTTCCTGCCGGTGATGGTAGCCGCCTCTGCCGCGCTGAAGTTTAAAACCAATATGTCGCTGGCGATCGCCATTGCTGGCGTGCTGGTGCACCCTAACTTTATCGATCTGATGGCGAAAGCGGCGCAGGGTCAGGCCGTGGAATTTGCCTTCATTCCGGTCACGGCGGTGAAATATACCTACACGGTGATTCCGGCGCTGGTGATGACCTGGATCCTGTCACACATTGAGCGCGGCGTGGACCGCATTACTCCGGCCGTCACCAAAAACTTTCTGAAACCGATGCTGATTGTGCTGATTGCCGCACCCATCGCAATCGTGCTGATTGGTCCGATTGGCATCTGGATCGGCAGCGGCATCTCTGCGCTGGTCTACACCGTCCATGGCTATCTCGGCTGGCTCTCGGTCGCGATTATGGGCGCGATCTGGCCCCTGCTGGTGATGACCGGTATGCACCGGGTGTTTACCCCGACCATCATTCAGACTATTGCTGAAACCGGCAAAGAGGGCATGGTGATGCCCTCCGAGATTGGCGCCAACCTGTCGCTGGGGGGATCGTCTCTGGCGGTAGCCTTCCGCACCAAAAACCGGGAACTGCGTCAGACCGCGCTCGCGGCGGCGGCCTCCGCTATCGTTGCCGGCATTTCAGAACCTGCGCTGTATGGTGTGGCCGTCCGGCTGAAACGCCCGCTGGTCGCCTGTCTGATCAGCGGTTTTATCTGCGGCGCGGTAGCAGGCATTGGCGGGCTGGCCAGCCACTCGATGGCGTCGCCTGGCCTGTTTACCAGCGTGCAGTTTTTTGATCCCACCAACCCGATGAGTATTGTCTGGGTCGGCGCGGTGATGGTGTTGTCTGTGGTGCTGTCGTTTGTGCTGACGCTGCTATTAGGCTTTGAAGATATCCCTGAAACCGACGCCACCACCGCGGCACAACCGGCAGCCGTACCCGAACGCGTTAACGCCATTAACAGCCACTAAAAAAAAGGGTCTTACCGACCCGGAAAAGAGGAATGCATGTCTGAATCAAGGTTTCCGCAAGGGTTTTTATGGGGCGGTGCACTGGCCGCCAACCAGAGCGAAGGCGGTTTTCGCGAAGGCGGAAAAGGGTTAACCACCGTCGATATGATCCCGCATGGCCCGCACCGGATGCCGGTCAAACTCGGTCTTGAAAAACGGTTTGCGCTTCGCGACGACGAGTTCTACCCCAGCCATAATGCGATCGATTTTTATCATCGCTACCGGGAGGACATCGCGCTGATGGCGGAGATGGGTTTCAGCGTGTTCCGCACCTCAATTGCCTGGAGCCGTCTCTATCCCAACGGCGATGAGCTGACACCTTGCCCGGAAGGCATTGCTTTTTACCGTTCAGTGTTTGAAGAGTGCCGGAAACATCAGATCGAACCGCTGGTCACCCTCTGCCATTTCGATGTGCCGATGCATCTGGTGACGGAGTATGGCTCGTGGCGTAACCGCAAAATGATCGACTTTTTTGCCCGCTATGCCCGCAGCTGTTTCGAGGCGTTTGATGGTCTGGTGAAATACTGGCTGACCTTTAACGAGATTAATATCCTGCTCCACAGCCCCTTCTCCGGTGCCGGACTGGTGTTTGAACCCGACGAAAATCCGGAGCAGGTGAAATATCAGGCGGCGCATCATGAACTGGTCGCCAGCGCGCAGGTGACCCGCATTGCGCATGAGGTCAATCCGGCTAACCAGGTTGGCTGCATGCTGGCGGGCGGCAACTTCTACCCCTGGTCGAGTAAACCGGAGGATGTCTGGGCCGCGCTGGAGAAAGATCGTGAAAACCTCTTCTTTATCGATGTGCAGGCACGCGGCGCCTATCCCGCCTACGCGGCCCGGCTGTTTCGGGAGAAAGGCGTAACGCTGAAGATCGAGGAAGGTGACGCGGAGATTCTGAAAAACAGCGTCGATTTTGTTTCGTTCAGCTACTACGCCTCACGCTGCGCCTCGGCGGAGATGAACGAGCAGAACAGCAGCGCCGCCAATGTGGTGAAGTCTCTGACGAATCCCCATGTGCCGCGCAGTGAATGGGGCTGGGGCATCGATCCGCTCGGATTACGGATCACCATGAACATGATGTATGACCGCTATCAGAAGCCGCTTTTCCTGGTCGAAAATGGTCTGGGCGCACGCGATGAACCCGATGCCAGTGGCGAAATCCATGACGACTACCGCATCAGCTATCTGCGTGAACACATCCGCGCGATGGGTGACGCGATTGAAGATGGCGTGCCGGTCATGGGCTACACCAGCTGGGGCTGCATCGATCTGGTGGCGGCCTCAACCGGTGAGATGAGTAAACGCTACGGTTTTGTCTATGTTGACCGCGACGATCTCGGGCGTGGTACGCTGGCCCGCACGCGTAAGAAGTCATTCTGGTGGTATAAGAAGGTCATTGCCAGCAACGGAGCCGATCTTGAGTGACAACGTCACTTATTGAGTGTTGTGTCTGCGGTGATACGCCTGTCAGCGACGCCGCAGGTATGCACTCAACCTGCCGTTGTACTCTGCCGGTAATTATCGTATAACCGATGTTTCCGAGGGGTGTCCTGTTATGGGCTGAGATGGCGTAAGCCGAACCCTTTGAACCTGATCTGGGTCATGCCAGCGAAGGGACGGGTCGGCAGATATTTCTGCGTCATCTCCTGCATCACTCCCTGTTCCAGCCCGTATGCCCGGATCTCCATTGTGACAGGAGATCTGATGACACATCCGCTTTTCGAAACCGGCTTTTACGGTCGTCTGCGTCAGCAGGCTGGCCCTCACTGGCACGCCTATGTGGCACATAACTTTGTACAACAGCTCGGTCAGGGTACGCTGCCCCCCGCCGCGTTTCGCCATTATCTCACCCAGGATTATCTGTTTCTGCTGCACTTCGCCCGCGCCTGGGGCCTGCTGATAAGCAAGCTCTCCGCGCCGGATGCCCTGCGCAGCGCGACGGCGTCGCTCAACGCCATCGTCAGCGAACTGCCGCTGCATCTGGACTACTGCCAGCAGTGGGGCATCAGCGAAGCGGCAATGGCGAGCGAACCGGAGGCGATGGAAACGCTCAACTACACCCGCTATGTGCTGGATGTGGGTCACAGCGGCGATGCGCTGGAGTTGCTGACCGCGCTGATGCCCTGTGTCGCCGGATACGCTGAAACGGGTCTGACCCTGCTACAGGATCCTGCAACCCGCTTCAGCGGTAATCCTTATGCGGCGTGGATAGAAAACTACGGCGATGAGTCCTATCTGAACGGCGTCCGCAACGCCCTTTCGCTGTTTGAAACTCTGGCGGGCGAGCGTGCGGCTGAGCAGCGTTTTGCCTCACTGGCGCAGATTTTTACTACCGCCACACGGCTGGAATCCGCGTTCTGGCAGATGGGACTGAATCATGCGGCCAGTCTGCAGGTCCGCCCATGATTGCGTCAGCCTGTTCGGCGCCGCCTGGTATCGCAATCCGTCAGCTGTCACTCAGGTTGGGTCAGCAGCAGCTCTTCAGCCAGCTCACTCTGGAGATCGCGGGTGGCCAGTTTACAGTGTTGCTGGGGGCGAGCGGCGTGGGTAAAAGCAGTCTGATGCGGGTGATTGCCGGTCTGTTACCGCCTTGCTCCGGCCAGGTCAGCGGCAGTGATGGCCTGCCGCTGACCGGACGCATCGCCTGGATGGGACAACAGGACTTGCTCTATCCGTGGCTGACAGTGGAGCAGAACGTTTGTCTGGCCAGCCGCCTGAACGGGGAGAAGCCGGATCGTGAGCGGGCACAGCACCTGCTGGCGCGTGTCGGTCTGAGTCGTTATGCCACCGCACGGCCCGCGACGCTCTCCGGCGGGATGCGTCAGCGCGCCGCACTGGCTCGCACCCTCTATACCCGCCAGCCCGTGGTGCTGATGGATGAACCCTTCTCTGCGCTGGATGCCCTGACCCGCAGTCAGATTCAGACGCTGGCCGCGGAAGTGCTGGCCGGGCACACCGTGTTGCTGATAACGCATGATGCCGCAGAAGCCTGTCGATTGAGTCATCATCTGCTGGTAATCGGCCCGACGGGTATCGAAGCCTCTCCCTCCCTCCAGGGGCAGCCTCCACGGGCGGCAGAGGATGTCAGCGTCATCCGGAGTCAGGCTGCCCTGCTGAATCAGCTGAGCAGGTTAGCCGGATGACGTCAGTACAACGATCTGGCGGACTACGCCGGGGTGTGACGCTTTTTACAGGCCTCATCGGATTGTGGTGGCTCATTTCCCTTTCCGTCCCCGCTTTTTTGCTGCCCTCACCCGCGGCGGTCGCCACCGCGCTCTGGCAGAACGCCCGCTATCTCAGCCAGCACAGCCTCATCACTCTGACGGAGATCCTCAGCGGCATGGCACTGGGCGTGCTGCTGGGCGCCCTGCTGGCGCTGGGGATGTCCTTTTCGCCGCGGTTGCAGCGCTGGATGATGCCGCTGGTGATCACCAGCCAGGCGATCCCGGTGTTTGCGCTGGCGCCCCTGCTGGTGCTCTGGTTCGGCTTCGGGATGAGCGCCAAAGTCGCAATGGCGGTGCTGGTGATCTTTTTCCCGGTGACCTCCGCCTTTTTTGATGGCCTGCGTCGCGTCCCGCCCGGCTATCTCGATCTGGCCCGCACGCTGGGCGCCTCACGCGCGGCTCAGCTGCGTCATGTCAGGCTGCTGGCGGCACTGCCCGCGCTGGGGTCCGGTTTACGGATGGCGGCCGCGGTGGCCCCGATTGGCGCCATTATCGGAGAGTGGGTCGGTTCAGCGGAAGGACTGGGCTACGTCATGCTGAATGCCAATGCCCGGATGCAGAGTGATCTCTGCTTTGCCGCCCTGTTCATTCTGGTGGTGATGACGCTGCTGCTGTGGCTGTTCATCGATTTCCTGCTCCGTCGCCTGATTAGCTGGGCCCCCGAAACGGATTAATGACCTTAACTGACGAGAAAAAAGTATGACGAAAATACCGCTCTTTACCCTGCTGCTGGGTGCCGCCTTCGCCACTCCCCTTCAGGCAATGGAAAAACTGACGCTGGTGCTCGACTGGTATATCAATCCCGATCACGCGCCGATCATGGTGGCACAACAGACCGGCGCCTTTGCCGCAGAGGGGCTGGAGGTCAACATTATTCCCCCTTCCGATCCGGCGCTGCCGCCGCGCCTGGTGGCCGCAAAGCAGGCAGACTTAGCCATCACTTACCAGCCTCAGCTGCATTTCTTCGCCGACCAGGGCCTGCCCCTGATGCGGGTCGGCACCCTGATCAATACGCCGCTGAATACGCTGATCACACTCGACAGATCGATGAAGAGTCCGGGGACGTTAAAAGGCAAACGCATCGGCTATTCCGTCAGCGGTATTGAGCAGGCGACGCTGGCGACCATGCTGAGCCATGAAGGAGTAAAGGCCGATCAGGTGACGCTGATTAACGTCAACTTTCAGCTCACCAGCGCCCTGCTGACCGGAAAAGTGGATGCGGTGATCGGTGGCTATCGCAACATCGAAGCGCTGGAGATGAAAGATCAGGGGAAAGATCCAATGGTGTTTAACGTTGAGGATTATGGCGTTCCGGCTTATGACGAGCTGATCATCGTTGCCCATCGGGATGAGGCGCATTCAGAAAAGATCAGAAAATTTCTGCGGGCACTGAAGAAGGGAAATGCGACGTTACAGGCCCAGCCTGAAGCGAGCTGGCAACAGTTTGCCCTCGCCCATCCGGAACTGAATACGTCGTTGAATCACCAGTCATGGATGGCGACGCTGCCGCTGTTCGCCGCCGATCCGGCAAAACTGGATCGCGCACGCTATCAGGCTTATGAACAATTTCTCTTCGATAACCAGCTGATTAAACGCATGACCCCGGTTGATCGCTACGCCACTGACAGCGAATAAGAGACCGGCCCGCAGCGTGCGCCGCGGGCCGATTTCCTAGCGGACCTTCTGATAGAGCCAGTGTTCGATGTCACTGGCGGGCAGCGGTTTTGAGAAGAAGTAACCCTGAATTTCGTCACAGCCGTAACTTTTCAGCAGTGCCAGCGTCGACTCGGTCTCTACCCCTTCCGCCAGAACGGTGTAGTTGAGCTCTTTCAGCATCTGAATAATGCACCTGACGATGATTTTAGATGCCTCATCCTCACCCATGCGCGAGATCAGGGAGCGATCGATTTTGATCACATCCAGCGGGATATCCTGCAGGTAGCTGATGTTGCTGTAGCCTACGCCGAAATCATCCAGTGAAATGACAAAGCCGTGCGATTTCAGTGCCTCCAGCCCCTTGATCCCCACATCGCTTTTGGTGATCAGTTCATTCTCAAGACATTCAATACCCATAATCGAGGCCGGGAGCTGCGCGGCCGTCAATTTCGCCAGCAGGTTGTCGGCAAAATCTGCTTTTGAGAAATCACGTTCACTGACGTTAATGGAGACCGGAATCAGATCGTATTCGCGATTCCAGCGCGCCAGTTGCTCTATCGTGTGATCGATGACCCAGTTGGTGAGGTCGGAAATCAGATTCGTTTTACCCGCTAACGGAATAAATTCCGAAGGAAAAAGTTCACCCCGCTCAGGGTGATTCCAGCGGATGAGTGCCTCCAGCCCGACGGTTTTGCCGGTTCTCAGGCAGACTTTGGGCTGCCAGGCGAGATAAAGCTCTTCATCTTTATGCAGCGCCTGCGCCAGATCGTTCATGATCATAAAGTCATCGGTGCGACGTGTATCGTAGCTCTCATCAAACACCATCGCGCTGATGTTCTCATCAATCGCTTCGTGCAGCGCGCTCACTGCCTGACGCACCGTTTCATTGGCATCCATCTGCGACGGCACAAATTCGGTTTCGCCGGTATGAACATCCAGATCGAGCGTAATGTTCTCGGCCAGGTCGGCCTTCAGGCCTGTGAACAGGTCAATCATATTCTGCGCAGTGTAGCGACCAGACCAGGGCTGAATAATGGCAAAGCGGCCCGGTGCAAAGCTGTAGAGCGTTTCGTTTTCAGTCAGATTGAGCCGGTGAGCGACATCTTCTGCCATCTGCTTCAGCAGTTTCTCCATCGGTGCGATCCCGACGGCACGTGAAAGCTCATACGCGCGAATAATGTCGATGCAGTCGATCAGGATCAGACGAAAGCGGCTGTGCGGTGCGGTCAGGGTCAGCTGCTGAATATCGCGCAGCAGGCGTGGACGATTCGGCAGATGCGTGATGACATCGGTAAAGCCCGCATTGTTCCAGGCATCCAGAAACGAGGTGACCAGCGTTGCCAGTGAGCGCAGAACCGTCAGTTTCTCGTCGGTAAAGGGGTGAGGCTCGGTATCCGTGACGCAGAGCGTTCCCAGTACCGAACCTTCAAGATTCTGCAGCGAGACACCGGCGTAGAAACGGATATGCGGATCGCCTTTCACAAACGGGTGGGTGACGAAGCGCTCATCCAGCAGGGTGTCCACCACCACCAGATGGCCTTCGCCATCAATCACATGGCGGCAAAGCGACTCATCCCGGGTCGATTGCTGAAGATCGAAGTTGCGAGAGGCTTTAATATACTGATTATGGTCGTCAATAATCGAAATGAAGCTGCCTGAGATACCCAGGACCTCACTGGCAAGATTCACAAATCTCTCCAGCACCTCATCCCGGGTTTCATCCGGTGACAGCAGTGCCTTGATAGCACTCAGTCGTTTTACGTCACTGCCATTTTGCTCGTTATGCACGAAACCTCTCCTATGCAGGCGCAAAATTCGAAATAATTTCGCTGCTTAATGCTCAATTAGCGCCCAATTATCAGATAAATAGCGGCTCAATCTGACAGTAATTCCACAGCGAAACAGTGTCGCACGATATCTGAACGCTGTCGAAATCATTTATTGTCCTTACCACGTGCAACCTGCGGCGATTCCGGCCGGAACCCGAGTCCGATGAGGCGACCGGCCATAAACTTCAGAAAGGGCAGCCGACCGATCATCCCGGGGATGCGACTGCTGCCACCGGTTTTCTTTTTGCTCTTTTTGCGGCTCATTTTGATCTGCAAAAACTGCGTGGCAACGGTAGGAAACTGACGGCGCTTCTGCACTTTTTCCAGGTCGCGCAGCTGCAGCTCACCGGCTTTAAGCGGCGCAGTCAGAATATTCGCCGTCGCCACCGCATCCTGAATCGCCAGATTCACACCCACCCCGCCTATGGGCGACATTGCATGCGCCGCATCGCCAATGCAGAGCACGCCAGGCTTCGCCCACTTATCGAGCCGGTCAATGCGGATAGAGAGCAGCTTAAACGCCGTCCAGTCCTCGATTTCCGCCATTCGCGCGGCTTCAAAAGGTGACAGGGCCGCGATCTCCGCTTTAAACGTATCAAGTCCGGCGGCCTGTTTCGCGTCAAACTCCCCCTTGGGGATAGTCAGCCCGCACTGCCAGTAGTCACCGCGATCGATAACGATAAAGTTTCGTCGCGGTCCCGTGTGCCCCACGCCCATATCAGGGTCGTGGGGCTGCCTGCTGAGACGGAACCAGATGACATCCCGTGCCGCGCCAAAAGCCTGACTGGTCAACCCTGCCGCTGCGCGTACCTGAGAATGTCGGCCATCCGCACCCACCACCACTTTGCAGCGGACATGAATGCGCTGATTTTCGCGCAGTGCCGTGACGCCACTGACCGTGCCATTTTCCTCATTAAGCGACTCAAAGGCGGTTGACCGCAGGAGAGTGTAGCCCGGATATCGGGCGCTGTGATCGGCAATAAAATTCAGGAAATCCCACTGCGGCATAAAAGCGATAAAGCGGCACTGAACCGGCAGGCGGGAAAAGTCGGCCATGGTGACTTTCTGGCCGGCAATCTCCGCCTCCAGCTTTTCGACCCGCTGATGCGGCAGCCTGAGAAATGCCTCCAGCAGGCCGAGCTGGTGCATCGTTTCCAGCGTAGAGGGGTGAATGGTGTCTCCGCGAAAATCGTGCAGAAAATCGGCGTGCTTTTCGATGACTACCACGCGCACTCCTGCCCGGACGAGCAGATAGCCCAGCATCAGGCCAGCCGGGCCGCCCCCGACAATACAACAGTCAGCGGTAAGGATTTCAGTAGAATGTGGCTGCATGTCGGCTCCCTGTCACGCCAGTATTGCTATGATTATTGCGTCAACCGTGGCGACAACGCCACAGTCGGTCGATAGTGCGTGGCTCAGACACTGAAAAATCAGGATACGCCAGCCTACCGCGAACGCATGGCGCAAGTGGTTTGTCCACCGCAGGTGAAATAGCCGCTTTCCTCAACTGAAATTGATCCTGACGTTTGTTTTCACCTTATCTCTCAGTACACTGGAGCGCTGGTCTGGTTGAACAAGAATCCCTCTCAATGAATGAAGAAATACCGCAACCGGTTTATGTTCCCCGCTCCATCGCGGCACGCAGCCGGATGTTCCGCGCCCTGCTCCACCGCGATAAGACGCCGCTGGCGATGCTGTTTTGCGCTGCGCTGGTCGGTTCGCTGGTTGGCCTGGCCGGGGTAGCCTTTGCCCGCGCCGTTGAGGCTATCCAGCAATGGCGCGCCGACACACTGATACCCGCCCACTTTCAGGGCTGGACACTCTATGTGGCCGCCTTTGCCATCTCGGCGTTGCTGGCGATGGTCGGCTATTTTCTGGTCAGACGCTTCGCCCCCGAAGCCGGTGGCTCCGGTATTCCGGAAATTGAGGGGGCACTGGAGGAGCTGAGGCCGGTGCGCTGGTGGCGGGTGATTCCGGTAAAATTTTTTGGTGGCATGGGCACGCTGGGTGCCGGAATGGTACTGGGCCGGGAAGGCCCGACGGTGCAGCTGGGCGGCAATATCGGCCGGATGGTGATTGATATTCTCGGGATGCGCAGCAACGAGGCGCGGCATACGCTGCTGGCAACCGGTGCGGCGGCCGGTCTGGCAGCGGCGTTTAACGCGCCGCTGGCGGGCATTCTGTTCATTATTGAAGAGATGCGTCCGCAATTCCGCTATAACCTGATATCCATTAAAGCCGTATTTACCGGCGTAATTATGGCCAGCATCGTCTTTCGCTGCTTTAACGGCGAACAGGCGGTCATCTCCGTAGGCAAACTGGCGGATGCGCCGGTGCAGACGCTGTGGCTCTATCTGGTGCTGGGCATGATTATCGGGATGGTGGGTGTACTGTTTAATCGCCTGATTTTTCTGACGCAGGATATGTTTGCCCGCTTCTACGCCGGTAAAACCGCACGGGTTGTACTGGCGGGGGGCTTGTTAGGGGGCGGCTGTGGCATTCTGGCGCTGCTGTTCGCCCCCGGAGCAGGTGGCGGTTCAGAACTGATCCCCCAGGCTGTGCATGGCGTCTTCCCCTTCGCGCTGCTGCTGCTGATCTTTCTGGTCAGGCTGATTACCACCCTGCTCTGTTTCAGTTCAGGTGCGCCGGGCGGTATTTTTGCGCCGATGCTGGCGCTGGGAACTCTGCTGGGTACCGCGTTTGGTGTGGTGATGACCGATCTCTTTCCGTTCTATCAGCTGGAGCCCGGTACGTTCGCTATCGCAGGGATGGGTGCACTGTTTGCGGCCTCGGTCAGAGCACCTCTCACCGGTATCGTGCTGGTGCTGGAGATGACCGACAACTATCAGTTGATCTTACCGATGATTATCACCTGTCTGGGCGCGACGCTGCTGGCGCAGTTCCTGGGGGGCAAACCGCTCTATTCATCTATTCTGGCCCGCACGCTGGCCCGGCAGTCGGCCGTGACGCCTCCTTAGGCGGACATTCACGCCGCGGGATAAAGGTTTTTATCCCAACCGGCTACCCGCCTCTCAGGGCGGGTAGCCCGGTCACTTACTTGTCATCAAAATAGTCAGCAGGCATCTGGCCGGGTGCCAGATTGATCACTTCATCATTATCCGGCCCCTCATTTTTCATGTAGGTGACCTTAGCGAACTCAGGAATAATCACGTAGGGGTAAGCGGGGCCTTCGTCGCGAAAGCGATGCATATCCTCAATGAAGTCATTCTGATAGCAGATAGTTTTTTCAGGATGCTGACCTTCTCCGGCGATCCACTGCGGGAAGAAGATGGTCCCGTGCAGCAGAGTGCGATTAAGATCGAACAGCAGGCTGACGCAGGTTCCGGTCGGCTCATGCCAGTCTACTTTATAGATACCCGGGGCAAACTGAACCGCGTGCATCTTCTGGTTGGTCACCCAGCGGCCGCCCACCAGCCCCTGATGAATGCGGTAGTCACAGGTCGTTTCGTTACGCGCGTACCACTCATATTTCCAGCCATTGTCATAGGTATAGACAAAGTGCGTACCCACGAACTGAGACAGATCGCTGGCAATATCCTCTGGAGATTCTGCAGACATGTTACCCTCTCTGAACAGGCGCCCGGACCGGGCGCAGATAAATGTATAAACCAGCCGGCAAATACTCACTATGGACCAGACTGGCTGAATTGCCATCCAGAGCAGGAAATTGTCATCGGACTGTCACAGAGCCGGAACGGTCACATTGAAAGAGAAGGGTCACTGAGCAAGAATCGATTAAATGCCTGAAAGAAAGATAAAAGCCCTGACTGAGACAGCCAGGGCTTTTAGGTTACTACTGATTTAACATTTACCATTAACTAACTTAATTAACAGGAACAACTTTGGTACAGCTATTTATGAACAGATTCTGCGGATAATAATGAACACGGTTACAGAATGTCACTATTATTAACGGTCTCAACCACCTGAGAGTCTTTCTTGAGACAAAGACAGGTCAGGCCCGTATAAATCTGCACACCCCCATCGCGATATATACTCTTTGATGCGTTGCCTTACATTCATTACGACGTGTAATCCGCAACCGTAACCGTCGTAAAGTCACGTTCAGAACTACGAGGCCTTACATCATCGCGATGCAATACTGCTTATCTCTCAGTGCGTTACTACGACTCGATTTAACAGGATTGTGATTAACTCAAAAGAGCTGATGACAACAATGTTTAACAGAACCGCCGACAGCTTAAGCGAATAAGTCCATCGACACCGATAACACCGTTAATTCCCGGTGTGTCAGGGCATTTCATGCCGCTGATAATTCTTAATCTACCTCTGATATAAATAATGTCAACACTGGAATTTAACCCATGTTTATATCTTCAGTGTTCCGGAAATTATGCAGGGAGTAATAATCGATATATTGATCCTGAATAATTCGGCAGGTAACTATTTTGACAGGAAGGATTAAAAGGCGATTACAAGGGCGCCGACAGACGCCCCTGTGAAAGACCCGACTCTATTTTTTCAGACTCGCCAGCAGAACCTTCGCGGTCTCAGAAGAGGAGCCCGGATTCTGCCCGGTAATCAGCAGACCATCCTGGACAGTATAGGACTGCCAGTCCTCTCCCCGTGAATAGAGACCGCCATTCTGTTTGAGCGCGTCTTCCACAAGGAATGGCACGATGTCGGTCAGGCCAACGCCCTCCTCTTCACTGTTAGTGAATCCCGTGACTTTCTTTCCCTTAACCAGAGGCGTGCCATCCGGATTTTTCACATCGCGCAATACGCCTGGTGCGTGGCAGACCAGTGCTACCGGTTTGCCAGCCTGCAGGGTCTGCTCAATCAGTGTAATGGAGTGTTTGTCATTTGCCAGATCCCATAGTGGGCCATGGCCGCCCGGATAGAACACAGCGTCAAAGGCATTCGGGCTCACGCTGTCCAGTTTATGGGTAGAAGCCAGCACCGCCTGCGCAGCCGAATCGCTATGGAAGCGGCGGGTATCCGCGGTCTGAGAGTCAGCTTCATCACTTTTAGGATCGAGCGGAGGTTGTCCTCCCTGTGGTGATGCCAGGGTTACGTCTGCGCCCGCGTCAAGAAAGGCATAGTAAGGTGCGGCAAACTCTTCCAGCCAGAAACCGGTTTTCTTGCCGGTATTACCCAGCTCATCATGTGAGGTCAAAACCATCAGAATCTTCATGTCCGCTCCCTGTAAGCGTTTCAGGTTAAGAGTTCAGGCGCGTCATACCCGATGTTAATCGCGCCTTCTTCTGTTTTGTCCGTCAGTCGTGACGGACTCTGAGGAATCACTGAAATTTACCGCTTAATATTCGGTGATCCGCAACCCATTATAGTTCATCACTATTCTTTTCGTTTTTTCTGCCGGATAGGCGTGTCAGACTCTCTGCAAAGGTTCTCTCACCAGCCTGAGATGAGCACAACCCGGCACAACTAGTTAGCAAGCTCACGATTACCGCACTAATAGTTAATATAGATATGGTAACTATGGTTATTATTATTCCCATCGGAGGCACACATCCTCCTCATTGATAAACAGGAATATGACCATGAAAAACGTAAAAGCACTTTCAATTGCCGCTCTCGCCACCCTTTCACTGATCTCATTTGGCAGCTTCGCGCAGAGCGTGTCTGTCACCTCCTCAACACTGGATGGCGCAGAGTCAAAAATCGCTGCTCAGGCGCAGGAACAGGGCGCGCAATACAAAATCACCGAAGCGAACACCAACAACCGTGTTCATATGACCGCAGAACTGTATAAATAACGGATGGTCGCAAACGGAATTGCCAGAAGAGGCTGCCCAACGGGCAGCCTTTTTTGTGTCGGTCAGGCGAGGCGTGCGGCTGGTGCGCTGCCGGTGCGCCACCATAAAATCAGTGCCGCCAGGGCGATCACGCCCAGAACAGCAAAGGCGGTGCTGTAGGAGTAACGCGCGGCGATCATGCCCGTCATGGCCGGACTCAACGCAGCGCCCGCTCCCTGCATCAGCATAATCACGCTTTGCCCGGCGTTAACATGGCCGGAGCCACGCAGCAGAGAGACGATATAACCCGGCACCGCCACCCCCAGGATCCCGGCTGCCACCCCATCCAGTACCTGAACCGGTATAACAAAGAGGGGAGCGGCAAAGCCCGCTGCAATTACCGCGCGCAGCGGTAAGATCATCAGGGCGATCATAATAAAGAGTCGGTAGCCGTGCGTTTCGACCCGTTTAGAGACCCATAGCGCCACCGGAATCATCACCAGCTGCGAGATCACCACCGTTGCCGCAGCAAAGAGGCCAGGGCTGACCGCCGCCTGCCCGCCTGCCGAGGCGACGCGCATGCTCAGCATCGGCAGCAGCGCGGCATTGGCAAGATGAAACAGCAGCAGCGTCACACCGGCCACCAGCAGGGCCGGTTTGCGTATCAACATCGATAAGCGCGGCGCGGGTTCACGCTCTTCATTCTGCTCGTAACCGCGGGCAACGTCGTTATCGATCTCATCGCCGCGGATCGCTATCGTGGCAACAGCAGCGAAGAGCGCCATCACCGTCATCAGAATAAAGACCGCGCCCATTCCCCAGTACCAGGCTGAAAATCCCGCCAGCAGTGCGGCGATGGTATTCCCGCCGTGGTTAAAGGCCTCATTGCGACCCATCTGATGGTTAAAGCCGCGCTGGCCGGTCAGTCCCAGGGTGATGCCCGCCACGGTCGGGCCGATAAAGGCCGCCGCTATTCCCGCCACGATTTGTGAGACCATGGCAGTCCAGGTCTGATTGCTGTACCAGAGCAACAGCGTGGCGACCGTGATCACCAGACAACCCAGCAGCACAATCATTTTCTTGTGTCGGGTGGCGTCGGCCGCGATCCCGGCAGGCAGCGTGGCCAGTAACCCGGCGATGCCGCCGCAGGTCATGACCAGACCGATTTCGTCGGGACGCCAGTGTCGCTCCGTCAGAAAGATGCCCAGAAATGGCCCCAGCCCATCGCGAACATCGGCCAGAAAAAAGCTCATCAAACAGAGCGCGTAGAGAGAACGCTGTGACATGTTATTTCCCTGGAAGGTAAGTGTTAAAGGCAATTGCGCTTCGGTTAAAAAGGAAATTATGTGTTACAACGAGGAAAGTCACATTTCGTTATAGTAACAAAATGAAAAAGGCCACCCGTATCTGGATACGGGTGGCCCTGGCGTGTTTCGCGGTAGATGCGCGGCTTATTTATCGGTGCCGAAACCCTGCTTCAGCAGTGCAGGCAGCACAGCCGGGAAGTAGATGTTTTTGTAATAACCACCGACGCTTGCACTCCAGCTTTCGCCATCGTTGCGGCCGATGTTTTTCCAGTGCTGCACCATCTCATCGTTATAAGCGGCAATCTGCTGCTCCAGCCCCTGAGTTTTATAGGTCTCATCATGGCGGAAGGTCGCCAGCGGCAGACGGGGTTTCTGATGAGCAGGTTCATCAACATGACCAATGACCACACCTGCCACAGGGAACGTCAGCGGCGGCAGCTCCAGCAATGAAATCATCGCCTGTGGATCGCGACGGATCCCGCCAATTGGCACAATGCCTAATCCTTCTGCGCGCGCGGCAGCCATCACAGAGCCCAGCGCAATCCCGATATCGGTTGAGCCAGAGACGATGCTTTCGATGCTCTGATGCGCGATTTGCTGCTGATCGACCGCAGACATCGCTACGGCAGATTTATGCATATCAAGTACAAAGGTGATGAACACCGGTGCTTTAGCAATCCACGGCTGACCACCCGCAATCGCGGCGATCTCCGCGCGACGGCCTGCGTCACGGGTGATGACGACAGAAACCTGCTGCGAGTTGACCGATGTTGGCGCACGGTAAGCGGTACTGATAATCCGATCCAGTACAGCCTCATCAACGGGTTGCTCAGTGAAACTGCGTTCACTTTTGTGACTTGTGAAAATATCAATCAGATCGCTCATAGTTCCTCCCATTTAAAAAGCAACTATAACAGTAACGTATTCGCACGCTTGGTAATTCGAGGGTTTTTGAGCACCCTTTTGTAACCGTTTCTAAACACGTCTGCGTCTCTGTATACGTTTAAAACGCCGGGGTTAAAGTCACCGAATCACTCACCGCCGGTGCGCTATAAAGTCAGTCCCGTTACCGGACATCTTTTAAGCGCTGTGTGCAACTGACAATGCAATGCTATCTGCTGAAACGCGCCGCCCGGATTGAGCCATTACCCTTCAGGCGCTTAACGCCTGCTTCACCGTTTGACCGCGGCTAAAAAGCAGACAGGTAGCCGAGGCCATTATCATACCTGCTGCGTTAACCGCTCTTTCCTGAAATCCCTTTCCATATTCTGACAATTTATCAAAAAGAACCGAAGGTAACCCCTTTAAGCGCTATGTGAATAAACCGATCACACAATTTCGGGACATCTTTCAGGTTATATTGATCAAGCGCATTACTGAAGCGTTAACCATATTTACATAAAAAGAACGTCCAGATAATGTGAGACATAAATCAGGGATGAATGGTTCGAGGAAATGAGCAATGTCATACAGCCATCAGGTGATAAGATATTTACAGCAAAATAACATTTTAGCTAATCAACTCGATCACGCTGTCTCAGGCGTTAAGGAAGCCGTATTAAATCAGATTGAGATGACATGTGCTGGCGCCAGACGCTTGCTCTATTACACCTCCTGCTTTACCGATGAATATAAAGATGTTTGCCAGCAGCAAAAGACCGAAGACGTACGCTTTAAAAATGCCGTTATTTATCTATTGCAACATAGGAACATTGCGCATCAAATGCTAACGTTATATTTTGAAGGGATTTTCAAGGATAGAACCTCCGAGCAACTTGAATACATTAAACAAAAGTTAATGGCTGTTAATATACATATTGCCGCCAGCTCGCTGACAAATGCTGGATTTGCTTTAGCAGCAGCATCATCTGTTGCTACAGGTATGAATCTAAGCCTTGAAATGAGTTTGCTTGCAGGAAAAAGAGCACGGCAGGTTGTTGGGGCAATGGGCATATATGGCCTTGTTCAAAAGGCAGCAGAAAGTGCGAATCGCCTTCACATCTCTAATCCGGTTTACTATTCAGCATTATACAATCAAGAGCTTGAAATGATGTATTTTTTGATAGAGCCATTATTCGAGCGGGCTGAAGCATTTAATGTACAGTGGGCATCGGATGATAAAATTGCAGAAATTATCACAAAGATGATCAGATAATAATGATAAATGTTATTAAGCGACTATTTAGACGGATATTCAGATCATTACTTTCGGATTATGGCCCGACAGCATTAACCCTCGTTTTCGCCTTAGTTCAGGCTTTATTTTTCCCGGATAGTCCCATCTGGCTAATCCCGATATTCTTTGTGTCTGTGATGGTTGGTTTATCGATTTACGAAATTGTGAAGATGAAAAACAAGCGCTAGCATGCTTTTATTTATAAGGAGATAACATGTCTACACCCGCCCATTTATGGCTTGAAGATGAAAACGGTTCTCCCGTCACAGGCAGCTGTCAGATGCCACTGCGGTTGGGCTCCATCGAATTAAAATCGTTCTCTCACGGCGTAACCATACCTGTCGATCCCAGTTGGGGAAAGCTCACGGGAACGCGGGTCCATAGCCCTGTAACGATAGTCAAAGAATTTGATCAAACAACGCCGCTACTCTACAGAGCAGTCTGTGAAGGCCGGACAATGAAGAAAGGCACTATCCGAATGTATCGCATTCTGGAATCCGGAATCGAAGCCGAATATTTCAATATCATTCTGGAAAATGTCAAATTTACGACAGTTGCACCCTACCTTGCCCCTGGCGGGGTGAGCAGTACGCATCTCGAAACGCTGGAATTACGCTATGAGGCAATCACATGGAAATATACGGATGGCAATATCGTATATCGTGATGAGTGGAATAACTACGCGAGGTCATAAGTGCTCCTGACTGACTTCACCAATTAACTTCTGAAATTAATAGATAACACAGTTACGTCACCCCCGGATTTTTGTCACGTCGGAATATTTCCAATCCGGTTATCTGCTGCTGTTGCATTACTGCCGTCCTGTGAACAGGTGTAACGAAATGGAGAGTCCGTTATCGTTACACCTGTCGCAGGGAGAAAGCAGCAACCGCGAGCATGCATCACGCCAGCTTCACCGGCATTCGTTTCATCGGGTATGCGTTGAGCGCAGAAGCCATAACTATGCTGCCGTGTCGATGTCAGCCGCCCCAGCGACTTTTCAGATAACTCACCGCCTGCTGAGTCTGCGGCTGATTGAGATAGTTCTCTCTGAAAAGAATGGTGCCGTCGATATGGGGCCAGGACTCATTGAGGTCGAGCTGCTTTCTCAGCTCCGGCACTCCGCCCTGCAGCGTCCAGTCAGGCTCAATCCGCGAAGGCTCGCCCACCTTGTAGAGCGCCAGACCAATGTAAAGCCGGGTTCTGGTCGGCTTCACCACCTCTGCCCACCACTTTGCCAGCACGTCATAACGGGCAGCCTGACGGGAGAACGGCCAGTAGAGTTGTGGCGCGATATAATCCAGCAGACCCTGCTGAACCCAGCGACGGGTATCCGCATAGGCTTCATCGTAGGCCGCTGCGCCTCGGGTATCTGAACCCGCCGGATCGTGCGACAGGTTGCGCCAGACACCCGCCGGACTGACACCAAATTCCACCTCCGGCTTCAGCTGTTTAATGGTACGGGAGACCTGCTCAATAAGCTGTTGCGTATTGTGACGCCGCCAGTCCGCTTTGCTGGCGAAGCCCTGCCCGTAACGGCTGAAGGTCTGACTGTCGTTGAGCAGAGAGCCTGCCGATTCCGCGTAGAAATAGTCATCGAACTGCACACCGTCGATCGGATAGTGCGCCACCACCTCGGCCACAATACTGGTGATCCAGTCGCGTGCCTCCGGGATGCCGGGATCGAGCACGTAGCGGTCGCCCGCGGTACGAATCCAGTCACGGTGCAGCACAAACACGCTGGCCGGATGAAGAGAGAGCGTGCGGTTCAGCTCACTGGCGGTAGAGGGTTTGATGTTGACCGAAACCCGATAGGGGTTGAACCACGCGTGGACTTTCATACCGCGTTTATGCGCCTCATCCAGCATAAACTGCAGCGGATCGTAGCCGGGATCTTCGCCGATTCTGCCGGTCAGCATATCGGACCAGGGCAGAATTTTAGAGGACCAGAGCGCTGTGGCATCGGGCTTCACCTGGAAAAAGACCGTGTTAATTCCCAGGCTTTTCAGTTTATCCAGCTTGTCGATAAGCGACTGCTGCTGCATCCGGATGCGCTCTGCCGGGCTGGCACCATTGACCGATGCGACGGGAGGCCAGTCAAGACGGGATACGGTAGCTAACCAGACGCCGCGCATCGGTTGCCGGACCTGAGGCTGCACCGGCTGGCTGGCTGGCGGTAACGGCTGTTTCGTGACCGGTGGAAAAGGCGTCACCAGCGACCGCGGCGGCTCAGAGGCGCAGCTGACGAGCAACAGTGCCGCAGCCAGTGCGGCCCCGCGCCTTAACGCCACGCTGGCTGCGGCAGGAATAAGATTCAGTGCGATGATAAACTCCAGTTTTATCTGGTCGGGACGCAAAGAGGAGTATTCTCGGTGACTCTGATTAAATGTCAATGCGTTAGCGCTGGGGACTGAACACAATACCGGCCGCCGCCAGACAGGCTTTGAGGGTGCCAAAAGCATCCTGACACTGCCGTTCATTGACGCAGGCATACCCCAGCAGCAGACCTCGCGTCTCCTGAGGATGCATATAATATTGTGAAAGTGGCCGCACCTTGACGCCGCGCTTCAGCGCCTCGGCGGCAATGGCGACATCATCACTGCCTGCCGGCAGCGGCATCACCAGATGCAGACCGGCTTCATGGTTAAAAGCCGGTAAGAAGGCGGGCCCCAGATAGCGTTCGATCAGCCGACAGAGGAACTGCCGCCGCTGTCGATAGAGCAGCCGCATCCGCCGGATATGCTCCATGTAATGACCCAGCCGGATAAACTCCGCCAGCGCCCGCTGGATCAGCAGATGTCCGCCGCGATAGAGTTCCGCTGCCGCGATGCGCATCGGCTGAGCCAGCGGTTTTGGCACCACCAGATAGCCAATGCGCAGGGCGGGATAGAGCGTTTTACTGAACGTGCCCATGTAAATCACCGGCGCATCGGCTTCCAGCCCCTGCAGCGAGGGATGCGGCTGTCCGGAGAAACGAAATTCGCTGTCGTAGTCATCTTCGACAATCCAGCTCTGATGACGGCGCGCCAGTGTGAGCAACGCCTGACGACGTGCCAGGCTCAGATGCACCCCCAGCGGGTACTGATGGGAAGGTGTGACAAACACCATCTTGGGTGGCGGCCCGCTGTCGGGCACCAGGCCCTGCTCATCCACCGGCATGGCCCGGATTTTCAGGCCATTCATCCGCAGCAGATTGCGTGTTCCCCAGTAGCCCGGCTCTTCCATCCAGACCCGATCGCCTGGGTCGCACAATACCCGCGTGACCAGATCGACCGCCTGATGAACGCCCTCGGTGATCAGAATCTGATCCGCATCGGCCTGCACGGAACGCGCCACCCGCAGATAATCGACCAGCGCATGACGCAGATCGGGGCAGCCGCCGCCGCTGCTGTAAACCAGCCGATGGACGTCAGGCTCCCGGTTCAGGCGCGCCTGAATCTGACTGAACAGCTTATGGGGAAATTCGGTCACGTCGGGCGCGCCAGGCACAAATGCTCCCCACTGATAAGGGGATGCGGTGGCGTGCCCCAGCAGTGTGGCACCGCGCTTCGACAGGGTGGCCGGTCGCTGCGCCTTCACGGCGGCCAGGTCGGCAATCGCATCACTCTGTAGCGAACTCTCCGGCAGCGTCTCGGCAATCCACGTGCCGCTGCCGGTGCGCGCGGTCACGTAGCCCTGCGCCATCAGACTTTCATACACATGCATCACCGTGTTTCGCGACACGCCGAGTTCACGCGCCAGATCGCGGGTGGGCGGCAAACGACTGCCGCGCGGAAAGACCGCTTCCGTGATCGCGGCCTGCATACAGTTGAGCAGTCGCTGATGCAGGGAACCGGTTTTCATAAACTGTAACCGTGCTAATAGATGATCGGCGTACAAGAGTCGCAATTGGCTCCATCCTTCCTCTGATAATTGGCTCTGGCAACTCACCACGCCTCAGGCATAAATAAACGTGTTTGTCGGGAATTGTAAACACGCATATCAATGAGGTGGATCAAATGAGCGAAAAAAATAACCTGATGCAGGAACGTAAAGCACAGGCTCTGCCTAAGGGCATCGGTACGCTGTGCGACTGGTACGTTGCCCGGGCAGAAAACGCCACCTTATGGGATCAGGCTGGTAACAGCTGGATCGACTTCGCAGGCGGCATCGCCGTGCTGAACACCGGTCATCGCCATCCACGCATTGAGCAGGCGGTGGCCGAACAGTTAACAAAGTTTACCCATACGGCGTTCCAGATCACCCCTTACGAAAGCTATATCGCACTGGCTGAGCGCATCAATCAGCGGGTGCCGGTTGCCGGTGCAGCGAAAACCGCCTTCTTTACCACCGGTGCCGAAGCGGTAGAAAACGCGGTTAAAGTGGCGCGTGCCTATACCCGTCGTCACGGCATCATCACCTTTGGCAACGCGTTTCATGGCCGCACCTTTATGACCATGGCCATGACCGGCAAAGTCGCCCCCTACAAGCGCGATTTCGGCCCGATGCCCCCTTCCGTTTTCCACGCCCGCTACCCCAGCGCGGTGCAGGGGATCAGCGTTGAAGCGGCACTGACCAGCCTGGATGAGATTTTCACACAGGACATTGCGCCCCATGATGTTGCGGCAATCGTACTGGAACCGGTGCAGGGTGAAGGTGGATTCCATGCGGCACCGGCAGAATTTATGGTGAAGCTGCGTGAACTGGCTGACCGTCACGGCATCCTGCTGATTGCGGATGAAGTACAGAGCGGATTTGCCCGCACCGGCAGGCTGTTTGCCATGGAACACTATCCGGTGAAAGCCGATATCATCACCATGGCGAAAAGCCTGGCGGGCGGGATGCCCCTCTCCGCCGTGGCCGGTCGCGCCGAGGTGATGGACGCGCCTGCCCCTGGCGGACTGGGCGGTACCTATGCCGGAAATCCGTTAGCCATCGCGGCGGCTCACGCGGTGCTGGATGTGATCGAGGAGGAGCAGCTCTGTCAGCGCGCCGTGGATCTCGGTGGCCGGCTTGTCGCTGAACTGGAGGCGCAGCAGCGCAAACACCCTGATATCGCCGAAGTGCGGGCGCTGGGTTCTATGGTGGCAATGGAGTTCTATCAGGCCAGCACCGCGCAGGCCGTTCAGAAGATGGCGATGGAACAGGGCCTGCTGCTGCTGACCTGCGGCGCGAAAGGCAACGTTATCCGCTTCCTCTACCCGCTTACCATTCCGGATGCCCAGTTCAGCCAGGCGCTGACCCTTCTCTCCACGGTGATCGATCGCTGTGTTGCCCCTGCCGGACACCCTGTCGTCCCGGCATGATTTCACTGGCTCGTTAATCGCAAGCCCCTTTCCTGTTCGTCCGGCCAGCATGGCCGGGCGTCCCCCGGAGACGTTGACATGACGATGACTCAGAGTGCGAATGAAGATTCGCTGGCTCAGAACCTGAAACCGCGCCACGTGCGCATGCTCTCGATTGCCGGCGTAATTGGCGCCGGGCTGTTTGTTGGCTCCGGTCATGCTATTTCTGAAGCGGGCCCCGCCGTGCTGATCTCCTATGCTGCCGCCGGGTTGCTGGTCGTGCTGATCATGCGGATGCTGGCGGAGATGGCCGTGGCCTCACCCGATTCCGGATCGTTCTCCACCTATGCGGAGAAAGCGCTGGGACGCTGGGCCGGGTTTACCATCGGCTGGCTCTACTGGTGGTTTTGGGTGCTGGTGATCCCGCTGGAAGCCAATGCAGCAGGCACGATCCTGCACGCCTGGTTCCCCGATGTGGCCATCTGGCAGTTCACCTTCGCCATCACACTCTTACTGACCATTACCAACCTGCTGAGCGTGAAAAACTACGGTGAGTTCGAATTCTGGTTTGCCCTGATCAAGGTCGTGGCGATCATCCTGTTCCTGGCCGTCGCAGGTGCCGCCGTGTTTGGCCTGCTGCCTGACAGTCACACCAGCGGCCTGTCGCATCTTTATGACACCAACGGCTTCATGCCAAATGGACTCGGCGCGGTGGTGGCGGCTATCCTGACCACGATGTTCTCTTTTATGGGCACCGAGATTGTCACTATCGCCGCCGCAGAGTCGAAAAATCCCGGCCGGCAGATTACGAAAGCCACCAACTCGGTGATCTGGCGTATCGCGCTATTCTACCTGCTGTCGATTTTCTTCGTGGTGGCGCTGGTTCCGTGGAATACGCCAGGCTTGGTTGAACAGGGTTCCTGGCAGACCGCTCTGCAGGCGATGAGCATTCCTCATGCCCGGCTGATCGTCGATCTGGTGGTGCTGATGGCGGTGTGCAGCTGTCTGAATTCGGCGCTCTACACCTCCTCGCGTATGCTCTACTCGCTGTCACGCCGCAAGGATGCGCCCGCTGCGGCCTCACGCACCAATCGCAGCGGCACACCCTGGGTTGCGGTGCTGCTCTCGACTGCGGCAGCGTTTCTGGCGGTGATCGCCAACTACCTGGCGCCCAGCGCGGTCTTCGAATTTTTACTCGCCACCTCGGGTGCCATTGCGCTGCTGGTCTACCTGGTGATTGCCGCATCCCATCTGGTGCTGCGCAAAAAACGCGAGCAGGCGGGTGAAGTCCTGACCTACCGCATGTGGCTGTTTCCCGGTCTGACCTGGGTCACGATTCTGTTTATCGTCACGGTGCTGGTGATCATGCTGTTTGATCCTAAACACCAGACAGAATTAGTGGCGACGGGCGGTTTAACGCTGGTTATTATTGCGACCAGCCTGCTGCTGCGCCGTAAAAAGGCAGAACAGAAAAGCACGCGCTATTTTGTGCAGCGCTCCTCTGACCCGTCATAATTAACTGAAGCGCATTAACAGTGAAAAAGCCCACCTTTTATAAGGTGGGCTTTTTTTTGCATCTGGTTCCCTGGTGCTGACAAAAAGGGTCTGGCGATATAAGGTTTTCTCTGATACCCACTTTTTCGCTGTGGGTTTGGTAACATTACTTTTATTCCTGTTTCGCCCCGGGCGCAATCAATTTTCGTCAGAATGGCAGAAAAAATTAAAGATAAGTGAGGGACAGAATCCCTCTGGTTTTTTCGGCGTTTAACCAGTGCATTTTCACTTCTGCAGGTAACCTGTCAAGGGCGTGGAGATTTCTGAGATCAGCCGTCGTCAGCGTAGTCTTTCCCCTGCCAGAATCATAACAACTGAACACGACCTGATTCTTTCCGGTGTTCATATCACATGAATCATTCGTCACCATGCCGCGAAAGGTAATCGTGCCTGAATCCGAACCAGCACTTGCTGCCCCGGCGATTGTCATTAAGAGCGTGGTAAAGCCAGCGAGTAAAAATGATTTCATACTGCATCCTCCTGAATGTGTGTCAGGAGTTATCGGCGCAGATCGCAAAAGATTAAGCACTGAAAAGAGAATTAAATGTAAATCTTCGCCAGCCGGACTTTTCATCGCCCTCGATTTTTTAACATCGATAGTAAAAAAGAATTTTTGGCGTTAACGGTATAAATAACATCAACACAGAAGAACAGAATTTAAATGCAAATACGTGTAAGAGGAGAACTTGAATAAGCTGAGGCACTTTCTGCAGTGACAGAAATGCGCACGCTGGTTTTTATTCTGACTGCCTGTTCAATATAAAACCTGACTCAGGCATTCCGGGATGAGATATATCCGCGCTGCCCGGCGGAATTCACCCAAACTGTTTTCAGCTCATTCCAGATACTGGCTGAACCGCAGCAGATAACCATCCGGATCCTGCAGAAGAAACTCGCGCTGACAGGCGGTTGTCCCGCCGGTGTCATACACCGTATCCCGCAGCGGGCGATAGAGCGCGATACCCTGCTTTTGCACCCGAGCCAGTACGACCTGGATATCATCCACTTCAATCTGAAAATTGATGCCCCGTCCCAGCGGCCAGTGAAGCTCTGCCGTGTTCCAGCCCTGAGGATGAAACTGCTCAATCATCAGTTGCGCCTCGCCATAGCACAGGTAGGCGAAGTCCGGCTGCTGCCGCTGTATTCTCACGCTGAATCCCAGTACCGTCGTGTAAAAATGCAGTGAGGCGGCAAAATTGGTTACGGTGAGTTCTGGCACCATACGGTTCCAGTAAAGGGGTTGATTGTCACTCATTTCTTCTTCCCTGTTGTCTGTTGTGAGGCTGGCTCAGGCATGACTCAAAAGGTTGCGCTGCAGTTCATCGAGTATCAGCCGCAGTGCTGCAGGCTGATGTTCCCGCGACAGGTAAAGTCCCCAGATGCCAATGCGTCCCGGCTCATAATCGGGCAGTAAGGTGACCATTTTTCCGCTTTCCAGAGCGTGACGCGCCTCCTGCTCGGGCACCATCGCAATCCCACAGTCTGCACTGGCCGCATCACACAACAGAGAGGAGATCCCGGCGCTGAAATTTCCTTTGACCGCCACCGCCATTTTCTCTCCCTGCGGGGAGGTAAAGTGCCAGCTCTGTCCGGCGAAATGGCTGTAACAGAGGCAGTTATGGTGCGCCAGATCGTCAGGCGTTTGCGGGAGGCCGTGCTGCTGCAGATAGGCCGGTGAGGCGCAGAGGACAGAGCAGCAGTCACCCAGGCGGCGGGCGATAGTGCCCGGCTCCGGCGTATCAGTAATGCGGATGGCGAGATCGATCCGTTCACCAATCAGGCTGACAGGCTGATTATTGATCTCCAGCTCGATGCGCAGGGCCGGATAGCGCGCCAGAAAGTCGGGGATCACCGGACCGACAAGGTGGACAGCCGTGAAGTGCGCGCAGGCGATGCGCAATGTCCCGGCGGGTATTCCCTGCGGGGTCTCCTGACGGATCTCCTCCGAAAGGCGTGCCAGCTGGCGGGTCTTTTCCAGAATCGCCTCGCCTGCAGGGGTGATCGTCAGACGACGTGACGAGCGATGCAGCAGACGCGTTCCGGCCCAGCTCTCCATCTCTTCCAGATAACGGCTCACCATGGGACGGGAGATCCCCAGTGCGCGTGATGCCGCACTCAGGCTTCCCAGCTCACAGATCCGGTTAAAAACGGCCGCCGCAGTCACTCTGTCCATCTGTTTTACCTGTTCGGATTATGAAACTCAGCATCTCTGATTTCGGGAATTCTAACAGATGTCAGAATGCGTAAAATAGCGCCACTGACACAGAACATGATCATTTGCGCCGCCCTGTGTGGCGATTACCCTCTGAGGATAAACATGAAAATTGCCGCTCACGCTTTAATTATGATGCTGGCTTCAGCCTCTGCCAGCGCCACGACCCTGAAACTTGAAACCTATAATCCGCAGGAAAAGGGCCTGTTTGCCGTTTCATCTACGCTGGTCTCCGGCCCCACCGAAGCCATTCTGTTTGATGCGCAGTTCAGCACGCAGGATGGTGAGAAGCTGGTGGCGATGATTAAACAGAGCGGCAAAAAACTGAAAGAAATCGTGATCACCTCCGGCGATCCCGACTTCTATTTTGGCCTGGAACCGATTGTTAAAGCCTGGCCGGATGTGAAGGTGGTGGCCTCACCGGCTGTGGTGAAACATATTCAGGAGACGCATGAGGCGAAGCTGAAGTACTGGGGTCCGCAGATGAAGCAGGGCGCGCCTGACGCGCTGACCGTGCCAGAGGTGACGCATGAGACACGGTTTAGCGTAGACGGTGAAATGCTGGAGCTGCGTCATCCGGATCAGTATGCCGCTTACGTCTGGATCCCCTCCGCCAGCACAATTCTGGGTGGGACGGCCCTCTCTTCCGGCATTCATGTCTGGACAGCAGACACCCAGACCCCTGAAAGCCGTGCGGCGTGGCGTCATATCCTGACAGAGATGCAGACGCTGCATCCGCAGAACGTCATCCCGGGTCACTATCTGGGTGCGCGCCCCGCCGGGTCGCAGGCGGTGGATTTTACCCTCAACTACCTGAAGTCCTTTGAGCAGGCGCTGTCGCAGCACAAAACCTCAGCAGAGGTGATTAGCGCCATGACGGCCGCCTGGCCAGGACTGGCCGAGCCGGGTTCGCTGGAGCTCAGCGCGAAAGTGAACACCGGTGAGATGAAGTGGTAAACCCGCAGAGAAACGGCTGACTTTGCGGCACAACGCGGGGTGCACCAGGGCGCTATTTTTTAGCCAGATAGCGTCTGTCATCCCGCGCCTGTAATCGCGCCTCAGCGGGTGTGGGGAAGATGTAGTGAAACAGGTCGCGGTAAAAACTCAGGTGTTTCAGCAGACCTTCCTGAATCGATCGGCTGATATCTTTGATCAGAAATTCCTGCGTGGTGTTGAAGTTCGTCACGCTGAAAAAGGTTTTGTCGTAGACGTTTACCACCCCTTCCCATTTCATCACCTGCTCCTCCGGGGAGAGGCCTTCCGAGACGGTAAAGATCCCCTTGTGGGATTTCACGCCCTGTTTACTGACATAGGTGGTTAAGGCGTCGTAGCCGCGTTTGTTGCGCCAGCGGCAGAATTCGTAGGGCACGTCGTAATGAGGCAGTACAAAGTCCGGGCTGCGAAAATGCTCATCTGCAATCAGGCCATCCAGCGTCACGGTAAAATGCAGAAAGTCCTGCAGAAAATCGAACTGGCGGGTTTTGGTCAGGGTGACATTAATTGAGTAGTGACCGGCCTGCACAAACCAGTAGTTGGTAAAGCCTGTCACCAGAATAGTGAACGCCTGCCAGTCACTGATGCGTCGATCGCCCGCCAGTCCCCTGAAACGGCTGATCATCATCCGTGACTTCGGATGCTGATACGCTTTCAGCAGCGGATCGTTCATACCTTTCAGTAACATCAGGCTCACTCCATGATAGTTTGCGCTTATCCTGCCACGCTCTGATCAGAGTGAAAAGTGTCGCTGTTCTGAATGTGACCGCTTAATGGCCGTGGCGGATGTGGTCCGGCGGAACGACAGAGGATCTTTCACCACACAGAGCAGGCAGCTGAGAGGCGCGTCCTGATGACGCGCGATGTCCGGCTTATGAGATCACAACTGCGCGAGGGTTTTGAGTGTTTCACTCAACCGCGCCACCAGCGCGCGTACCCGGTGAGGAATAAAACGGGCATTAGGGAAAATGGCATAGAGATAGCGATCAGGAAGCCGCCAGTCCGGTAACAGCCGTACCAGCCTGCCGGATGCCAGCGCCTCCGCGCCAATCGGGGTCTGCAATCCGCCAATCCCCAGCCCGGCCTCCAGAGCCTGCCGCAGGGCATCGCTGTTGTTGGCGCGAAACACGCTTTTCACCGGAACGGAAATCCTCTCTGTCGCTGAGAGCAACTGCAGCGGGGCGTCCGGGGAAACGCCGCTGAAACGGACATGGGGATGATGCGCCAGCTCAGCCGGCGTCTGGAGTGTACCGTGACGGGCGATCCAGTCAGGGGACGCCACCAGCACGGTTTCAACGGTGGTCAGTACCCGGGCCGCCAGCGTGGCGGGCGGCGACTCACTCAGGCGAATTGCCAGGTCAACGCCCTCCGCAATCAGGTCTGACAGACGATCTTCCAGTGCAAGGGTTAACTGCAGGGCCGGATGCGCCTGCTGGAACGCAATCAGAGACGGCATCAACCGCTGCCCGATGCCGCTCGGTAACTGGATGTGCACCCTCCCGCTCAGCGGTTGCGAGTCGGGCCGCAGTTGCTGCTCCAGCTCCTCCATCGCATTGAGCAGGTGTCTGACCTGCTGCAGATAACGCTGCCCCTGCTCCGTCAGCGCCATGCTGCGGGTGGTGCGGTGCAGCAGCACGACGCCCAGCGCCTCCTCAAGCGCTGCAATCTGCTGACTCACGGCCGATTGTTTCATGCCGTTCTGTCGTGCCGCCGCCGAGAAGGAGCCCGCTTCCGCCACCCGGATGAAGGTCTGAATGGCGTTAAGTTTGTTCTGCATTTAATGATTTTCCTGATAAGTGGTATCCGGTTGGTAGGATTTAATCAGAATCTTTGGCAGGTGAGAATGCGTTCCGTTACTCAACAAGAGAGTGGAGGTAAGCATGACGCAGAAAAACAGGGTGGCATTAGTGGCAGGCGCCAGCGGGATTGTCGGGCAGCAACTCTGCCAGGCGCTGGCTGACAATCACTGGCAGGTCAGGGCGCTGACCCACCGCGCTGCCGCTGCCGGGAGCGGGATGGAAACCTTCCAGGTCGATTTGCGGGATCCAGAGCAGAGTGCGCAGCAGCTCGCTTCGCTGACTGACGTCACGCATCTCTTCTACAGTGCCTGGCTCAGCGCCGCTGACTGGCAGGCGATGGTGGAGCCTAATCTGGCGATGCTGCAGAATCTGGTGCGGGTCATTGAGGCTATCGCGCCGCTTGAGCATGTCAGCCTGATGCAGGGATACAAAGTCTACGGCGCGCATCTGGGCCGGTTCAAAACCCCGGCGCGGGAGAGCGACCCCGGTGTGCCGGGTGCCGAATTTAACGCCGCACAGCTGGCCTGGCTGAGCGCACAGCAGCAGGGTAAAGCCTGGCACTGGAGCGCCCTGCGACCCGGCGTGGTGGGCAGCGACCGGCCGGGCAACAGCATGAATCTGGCCCTGAGTCTGGCGCTGTATGCTTCCCTCTGCCGGGCGGCGCAGCTGCCGTTACGCTTTCCCGGTTCACTGGCAACCTGGCACAGCATGGTCGATTTTACCGACGCCTCACTGCTTGCCGATGCGACGCTCTGGGCCGCGCGTGCGCCTGCGGCGGCCAACCAGGCCTTTAATATCAACAATGGCGATCTCTGGCGCTGGAGTGAACTGTGGCCGGTCATCGCCGCCTGGTTTGAACTGGCGATCGCGCCGCCAGTTGCTCTCTCCTTCCGGCAGCTTTTTCAGGATTACCGTGGGCTCTGGCGGAAGATTGCGCAAGAGAACGCCCTGGTGCAGCCCGACATTCTGGCCCTGAGTGATGGAACATTTGCGGATTTTGTCTTTGGCTGGGATTACGACATGTTTGGTGATGGCAGCAAGCTGCGGCGGGCGGGGTTTCACCACTATCGCGCGACGGATCAGATGTTTTGCGATCTGTTCAGTCGCTTCAGAGCGGCCCGCCTCATCCCGTGAGGCCCGGATCAGAGACGTGAGGCAGAGCGCGCAGGGGTGGCGCTCTGCGACGGCAAGGTCTCAGCGCCCTTTTTTCTTGCGGCCCGGCTGGGTAAAGCGCTTGCGTGAGGCACCACTGGCATCCGTTTTTTCAACCGGTTTCGCCGGGCCTTTCTGCGGTTTTTTTCCCGCCGCAGGTTTAGCAGGCGCTTTGGCTTTCTTTGCCGGTTTTTCTTCAGACGAAGAATTTTCCAGCAGTTTAAACAGCTCAATGAGTTCGTCGTCAGTCAGATCGCGCCACTCGCCCAGCGGTATGCCTTTGAGATTGACGTTCATGATGCGGGTACGCTCAAGCTTCGTCACTTCATAGCCAAAGTGCTTACACATACGGCGGATCTGGCGATTCAGCCCCTGCACCAGCGTGATACGGAAGACAAACGGCGCTTCCTTTTTCACTTTGCACTTTTTGGTGACGGTGCCGAGCATGGGCACGCCCGCGCCCATACCGGCAATAAACTCATCGGTGATCGGTTTGTCGACGGTCACCACATACTCTTTCTCGTGGTTGTTACCGGCGCGCAGGATTTTATTGACCAGATCGCCGTGGTTGGTCAGGAAAATCAGGCCCTGAGAATCTTTATCAAGACGGCCAATCGGGAAGACGCGCTTACTGTGATTAACGAAGTCGCTGATGTTATCGCGCTCGCCCTCTTCCATCGTGGTGATAATCCCCACCGGTTTGTTCAGCGCGATCAGCACCAGATCCTCTTCATCACGCGGCTCGATCAGCTGACCATTCACCTTCACCACATCGCCTGCAAATACCTGCGCGCCCACAGTGGCGCGTTTGCCGTTAATGAAAACGTTGCCCTGCTCGATGTATCGATCGGCGTCGCGGCGGGAGCAGATACCGCTCTCGCTGATGTATTTATTGAGACGAGTTGATGAGTCAGTCAGCATGGTTCCTCCAAAAAACGCGGACTATACCTTACCGGCGTGAGCTTGCGAAGTCTTTGCGCGGGAAACTTGTGGCACGCCCCGCGCAGCAGAGCGTCAGAGCGTAATCGCCATCTCCACACAGCGTAACGCACAGCCCGCCAGCTTCGAAGGATAGAGACTTTCGCCCAGAACCCGGAAGCCATGCTGCTGATAAAAGCCGGCAGCATTGGGCGTCGAAGCCAGCGTCAGACGGTGATAGCCACGCTGTAGCGCCTCCGCTTTGATTCTGTCGATAATCCGGCCCGCCAGGCCCTGTCCGGTAAATTCAGGCAGCGTAAAAATCGCCTCCACGCTGGCCGCGCTGAGATCCAGCAATCCGGTCGCAACCGGCTCGCCGGCCGGGCCATCAATCACGAAAAAGGGGTTCTCGCGGATCATCGCCGGAAAGCTGGCGGGCATCCGGTCTGGCGTCCAGGCGGTCAGCACCTCTGGCGGATAGGCATGCTGGCAGCCGTGGCGGATCGCCCGATTTCTGATCTCCCATAGCAGCCGTGGCGGATCGCCCGATTTCTGATCTCCCATAAACGATGCGCCTCTTCAGGCGAGGCTTCTCTGACTATCATACTGCCCTCCTTTTGCTGAATCCCCGGTTCGCTATCACACCACGTTGTGGCGCACTCGGCTACCTGCAAAACAGGGCTGTTGCATTGGCAAACCGGCTGTTTTCATCCTGCTGCATCTGCAACAGCACCGGCGGCGTCAATCCGGATTCACTGTTGTTAAAACAGCGGCTTACTGACTGGCATGGTTACTGCTTAGCCTTTTCTTTTATATCTGAAAGTTTGGACAAACTTACGTTACCAGTGATTCAGCTATATCAGGAGAGCACAATGTCAGAAACTCAACCCCTGCAGTTCGCCTACTGGGTGCCGAATGTCTCAGGCGGACTGGTGATCAGTCAGATAGAGCAGCGTACCCGCTGGGATGCCGGATACAACCGGAAACTGGCACAGATTGCCGAAGAGGCGGGCTTTGACTACGCACTGACGCAGATTCGTTTTACCGCCGGTTACGGCGCGGATAATCAGCATGAGTCGGTCACCTTTTCTCAGGATCTGCTCAGCCAGACGTCGCGATTGAAAGTAATTGCGGCTCTGCTGCCCGGCCCGTGGAATCCGGTGCTCGCGGCGAAGCAGATCGCCACCATCAGTCATCTCTATGGGCCGCGCATCGCCGTGAATATTGTCAGCGGCTGGTTCCGGGGCGAATTTAAGGCGATCGGCGAACCCTGGCTCGATCATGAAGAGCGTTACCTGCGCTCGGAAGAGTTTATCCGCTGCCTGCGCGGCATCTGGCGCGAAGAGAGCTTTACCTTTGCCGGGGATTTTTATCGCTTTCGCGACTACGCCATGAAACCGAAACCGCTGTCACCGCTGCCGGAAATTTTTCAGGGCGGCAGTTCACGGGCGGCGCGGGATATGGCCGCCCGGGTGTCAGACTGGTACTTCACCAACGGCAATACCCCGGAGGGGGTGCGTCAGCAGGTGGCCGACATCAGGGCGAAAGCCAGCGTCAACCAGCACAAAGTGCGGATCGGCCTGAACGGTTTTGTGATTGCCCGTGACAGTGAACAGGAGGCGCAGGCGGTGCTGCAGGAGATCATCCGCAAAGCTAACCCGGATGCGGTCAAAGGCTTTCAGCATGAGGTCAGAAATGCGGGCAGCGCATCACCGGAGGGCGAGGGAAACTGGGCGAAATCGTCGTTTGAGGATCTGGTGCAGTATAACGATGGCTTTAAAACCAACCTGATCGGTACACCGCAGCAGATTGCCGAACGGATTATCGCGCTGAAGCGGGCTGGTGTGGATCTGCTGCTGCTGGCGTTTCTGCACTTTCATGAAGAAGTGGAATTCTTCGGACGCGAGGTCATACCCCGGGTGCGTGAGCTGGAGGCGCAGGAAGCACTGGTCCGCGCATAGCTGCCGCCTTTTTTTGCTGGCTCTGCTGCAGGTTACCTGCCGCTCCGCGCTGGAGGGCGGCAGGTTCAGGACGTCAGCGCCGTTGATCTGCCCGGTTAAAAACGGGCATTCACTCCCACGTTCCACGTCACCTGATGCGTCTCACTGTTACCCGCCACGGCTGAAACGCCAGCAAAGGCATTCACTGCGGCACCCAGCGGCACGCTGGCTCCCACGGCCATGTTGATCCAGTTGTCATCTGTGCCATCACTGCTGCGGGTAAAGGCGGTACGGGTCGATTTCAGTCCGGCCGTTACCGCGGAATCACTGTTACCAAACTGATGGTTGTAACTGATCTGCGCCCAGGGATTGACCGGCAAATCTTTGCTGTCGATACGCCAGCCCAGGGAGCCGACCTGGGCGTGCAGCGTCTGGTCGCCAAAGCGCATAGAGGTGCTGCTGTTGCCCTCTTCCTGATAGCCGCCGACCCGCGTGTAGTCGAGCGCATAGCTCGCCACCGGCCCGGTCGTGACGTAACGGCTAACGGGAAGATCCCAGCCGGTCTGCACCCGCATCCCCAGCACTTTCCCGCCACTGTTACCCTGTTCGGTACGGGTCGCAGGCCCCAGTTTCACCTGGCGTTTAATATCGTCGAAATCAAGGTCGGCATAGTGGGCGTCCGCGTTTATCCAGCCGTGGTCGAGGTAGTTCAGCTGGCTCCAGATCGCCACCAGATTACCGCGCAAGCGGTAATCGAAGCGCGACGAGGGCTGCTGGCGCTGCGAGGTGGTGGAGAGCATCGCGCCGGCCTGCCACGCATCGGTCAGCTGATAGCCGACCCCCACGGTGCCGGTGGCGCTGGTGGCATCCCCATCCAGCAGACTGTCGCCACGAAAATCCCGCTGCTGCCCGGCGTAACCGCCAAAAACGGTTAACGTGCCCGCCTCTGCGGGCTGCTGACGCTGCTGCTGCAGATGCCCATCCAGCGTATTCTGCGCATCGCCCACCAGCATTGAGGGGGCACGGCTCAGCGCCGCCACCTGCAGCGGTGCGTTCAGCACTGACTGAATGTAATCGGCGATCAGCGCATGGACTGCCGGGCTGGGATGCAGCCGGTCGGCAAACAGATACTGCTGCGAGGATGAAAATCCCGGCGTGGAAGCAGTGCAGTCCATCGACGACACGCCGGGCGGGCAGGCCATGCCGGCGGTGTTGGTGAGTCCATAGCGGAACGGATTATCGATCACCTCATTAAACAGGCCATTGATATCTACCCGGGCGATGTTGCCGCGGGCCGCCAGCAGCCCCTCCTCTTCGGCCTGATTGTAACGGTCGGTCAGCGCCGAGGCGGCCTCACTCAGCAACCGCCAGGCAGCAATCAGCTGCTGCGCGAGCGCCTCACGGATCGGCGGAATCGCAGAAAGCTGCCCCGCCGCCTCACCCAGGGCCGTTTCAATCGCCTGCTCGCGCGCGGCCCGGTCTGGCGTGGTGCGGGTGCTCAGCGACTGAAACAGCGCCGCCGTGGCCGGTTGTGCGGCGGGTCCGAGCGTCTGCAGAATCGCCTGCAACAGCGCGGGGGTGGCCCCCACGTTGGGCACCGTCGGCACAATCACCGTTCCGGCGCCGGCATCCAGCAACCGGCCAACCTGTAAGGCCGCCGCACCGGCGCTGTTATCGACCAGCTGCCGGGCAATCAGGGGGGAGAGCGCCGCCGCCGCTAAGTCATTGCCGCCGATCCAGTGGATATAGAGGCCATCGGGATCGGCCCGCCCGCCGCGGGATGCCAGATAACTTTGCAGCTGATCCTGGGTATTAAACAGGGGATTGATCGCCGGTACCGCGACGGCGCCGCCCTCGGCATAGTTGTTTCCGCCCTGCGATGAAGGACGTAAGGTATCGCCCAGCGACTGCGCGACGATCTCGTCATAGAGCGGGTGGGTTGCGCCATCATAGGTAAAGCGCCCTACGTTCCCCCCATCGCTCAGGCTGTCGCCAAAGACGGTGAGGTGGCTCCATGCCGCGGCGGGCAACGGTGACAGCAGACTCAGGATCGCACAGCAGAAAAGGGTTTGCGCGTGAAGGGGTTTCATCAGCAGCTCCGCACAGGGGTAAAGAGGATGAACCGCACCCGATGGCACGGTTAGCAGTAAGCGTAGTCGTCCGGCGAAAGAGGCTGAGAAAAAGGCGAGATCTGGCTCGCAAAGCGGGAAAAATCTGGCGTGAAAGCGGTCTGCGGCCGCACCAGCCACAGCGGAGTCAGCACGGCTACTTTTTAGTGGCGGGCTTCAGGCCACGATAGAAATCCTGCAGACGTTTCATGGTTTTGACCGTGCGCTGCGGCATCGCAGAAGCCACCGACAGGATCAGCATCTCCAGACAGACCATGATGGTGCCATGCAGCGGAATGCGCCCTTTTTCACCGCCGCGAGGCACGTTGATCACCACATCGGCTTCGCGGGCAAAAAAGGAGTCGGTGGCGTTGGTCAGCAGCACAAGCGGAATGCCGAGCCGTTTCGCCTCACGCACGACCGTTGTCCCCTCCCGGTGCGCCGACTGCTGCGCCATCATCACCAGCACATCGCCCCGCTGCATCGCCAGCATCTGTTCAGCCAGCGCCACACCAGAACGGTTCAGTGAAAAGGCTGGCAGGCCGATGCGGTTAAGCAGCCGCACGCTATAGTCCGCCAGAATGCCCGATGCGTTGATGCCAAAAATCGCGACGGCGCGCGCTTCGCTCAGCAATGTGACCGCATCCGCGACCGCCACGCGGTTCTGCGGCTGAGAGAGCACCTCACAGGCGTGGCGGTGGCCCGACAGCACAAAGTCGATGGCGCTGCTCACGTCGCTGGTCACCTCACTGACGGTCGTCACCATCTTATCTTCGGAGGTCAGCGCCGGCCCGAACCAGACTTTCAGCGTCTCTTTCAGGTCGCGCAGGCCGCTAAAACCCAGGGCCTGAATCGCGCGGATGACGGTGGCATCTGAGGTCTGATTTGCCAGGGCGATCTCCATCGCCGTGCTCTCCAGCACCGTTTCGCGCTGTTGATCAAGGTAACGGGCTACGGCAAGCAGACGCGGCGAGAGCTGCTTTTCCCTGGCGCGCAGGCGCTCTGCCAGCACATCGGTTCTGTTCTTTACTGTCCGGATCGATTTCATGCTTCACCTGATTGGGGGGGGTAAAATTTTTCGTCTCTCAATTACGCTCTCATTTTCACGACTCGATCGGCGAAAAAGATGTAGTGAAAGAGTCGGGGTGTCTGATTATTCACCTGATAACGCTGTGGATTAAGCGTCACCATTCAGGCTAAAAATAAATAATTTAATTATATTACAGATAGATAAACACAGCTTCGCTTAGCCTTCCGCTGAAAATTTGCCTCAGGCGAAATGTAGTATTTTACGATTAAATTATATTTACTACTACACCGGCTGATGATTGAATGATTCTCAATTACAGATGAGAAGCATTGTCGTCGGGGCGGTGAGAGGTTCTTTCCCCCTTCCGGCTTAACGCTTCGCTGTTTAACACACTGCATGTTGCAGAAGACCTCCAGGGAAGCCCTGTGTGACCGACAGAAGGTCATGCCGGGCGATATTGACCTCAGCTTCAGAAACGAAAAGAAAAATGAAAAACAGTTCAGACTCCCGTTATCCGGCCCGGCACTCTGCTCTGGTCGTGGCGATCTGCGGCAGCATCCTGCTGCCGCAGGCTGAAGCAGCAACCGACAGCGCACCGGATATCACCGTCACCGCAGAGGCGAATCCGGAGGGAAATTACAGCGCCAGCCAGAGCAGCGTTGCCAGCAAAATGCCCACTGCCCGGCTTGATGAAGCGCAGTCGGTCAGCGTGGTGACACAGCAGCAGTTGGAGGATTATCAGGTCAGCTCGCTGGCAGAAGCGATGCGTTTTGTCAGCGGGGTGAGCGAAGCGAACACCCTGGCCGGAACCGAGGATGGCTTTGTGCGACGCGGCTTCGGCAGCAATGCCGACGGGTCGATCTACCGTGATGGGATCCGCAGCAGTCAGGGCCTTAACGTCGATGCCACCACGGAGCGGGTGGAGGTGCTGAAAGGCTCCTCCTCCCTGCTCTATGGCATTCAGAATCCGGGCGGCATCATCAATGTGGTCAGCAAAAAGCCGCAGTACAACTGGCACTCCAGCGTCAGCGGACGCTACGCCAGCGAAGGCGGCGGAGCAGGTACGCTGGACGTCACCGGGCCGCTGGGCAAGGGTTTCGCCTTCCGGCTGATTGCCGAGAAACAGAATCAGGATTACTGGCGCAACTTCGGCCGTGAGGAGCACACGCTGGTGGCCCCCTCACTGCAATGGTTCGGTGAGCAGGCCAGCTTTCTGATCAGCTATGCCGACTACCGTTATGATATCCCCTACGATCGCGGCACCGCCTTTATCAATGGCCGGCCGATTGATATCGGCTATAAAGATCGTCTGGATGACAAAGCCAATCACGCCTGGGGACATAACAAAACCCTGAACGCGCACTACGACTGGCAGTTTAACGACGAGTGGACCACCCGTCTGACCCTGGGCTGGAACCAGCGGCGCTATGACAATAATGAAGTGCGGGTGACGGCGGTGAATGCCAGCAGCGGCGTGGTCACGCGCCGTGCCGATGCCAATCGTGGTTTTAACCATAAAACCAAATATGTCAGCTGGGATCTGCTGGGGAATCCAGAAATCTTCGGTATGTCGCACGCGCTGGTGGCGGGGACAGACTATGAGATGAACCAGACCTACCGCGCGCATCAGTATCAGGGCAGGGTCAACCGTCAGTTCAACTACTTCAGTCCCGACTATGACCTGCTCTCTCCGGTGACCGATGCCAGCACGGAAAACAGAACCGCGGCCAATAACCTGAACCGCATTCACAGCCGTTCACTCTACCTCAAGGACAGCATTTCGCTCTCGCCCGACTGGATTGTGGTGCTGGGCGGCCGCTATCAGCACTACGAACAGCGGGCCTCTCGCGGTGTGAATCCTCAGGTGGAAACCCTGAACGATGAGGGAAATAAATTTCTGCCGCAGGCAGGGGTGATCTATAAACTGACGCCCGATCTCTCGTTCTACACCAGCGTGAGCAAGTCGTTTACCCCTTCCACCGACGTGGATGACAATGGCAACGTCGGCAAGCCGGAACAGGGCACCAGCTGGGAGGTCGGCAGTAAATGGCAGCTGTCACCGACACTCCTGGCGACCGTGGCCCTCTATCGCATTGATGAAAAGGCGATGTCGCTGAATATCAATGGCAGCACGCGGGCGATTGATAAGGCGCGATCCACCGGCGCGGAGTTTGAGCTGAACGGCGAGATTTCTCCCGGCTGGGATCTCAGCGCCAGCTACAGCTATGACCAGGCGGAGATTGTCAGCGACCGGGTCAATCCCGACAACAACGGCAACCGGCTGCAGAATGCGCCGCGCCAGTCCGGTGCGCTCTATCTGAGTCATGAGATGCAGGTCAGCGGGTTGCCAGGCTCACTGCGACTCGGCGGCGGTGCCCGCTATGTCGGCACCCGTGCAGGCGATCCTGATAACAGCTTTACCCTGCCCGACTATGTGGTGGCAGATACCTTTGTGGCGTGGAACAATCGCCTGTTTGGTGAAAAAACCCAGCTGCGTCTGAATCTGAATAACCTGTTCAACCAGCACTACTACAGTTCAAGCGGCGGCAATCTGCGCGTCCGTGAAGGTGAAACCCGTAACCTGATGGTACAGGCCCGTGTGGAATTTTAAATCGCTGCGTACCGGGCTGCTGCTTGGCCTGCTCTGCATCAGCACCGGCGCAGGCGCGCGGACGCTGACCGACATCACCGGTCGCCAGGTGACAATTCCCGATCATCCGCAACGCATCGTGCTGGGTGAAAGCCGGATGCTCTACAGCGTCGCGCTGCTGACCCCAGGCAATCCGCTGCAGCATATCGTGGGGTGGCCGCTCGACCTGAAAAAGTATGATCCTCAGACCTGGCAGGCTTTTGCCCGCCAGTTTCCGCAGATGCGCGAGATTACGCCACTGGGGCTGGATGGGGTCAATGACATGAACCCTGAACAGGTAATTGCACTCAGACCCGACGTGGTTATCCTGCCGCAGCTGGCGCGTGACGGTGAAAACGGCGCCCTGCTGGAGAAGATGCTCAGCGCGGCGCATATCCCGGTGGTTAAGATCGACCTGCGGGTTGACCTGCTGAACAATACGGAACGCAGCATGACGCTGCTGGGGGACGTGCTGAATCAGCCTCAGCGGGCTGCTGAGTTTAATCATTTTTACCGCACCCATATGCAGCGCATTGAAACGCGGCTGGCTGATTACCCTGGCCCCCGGCCCCGCGTGCTGTTGCAGCTGCATCTTGGCCGACGAAATGAATGCTGCGTGACCTCGGTAAAGGGTAATCTGGGCGACCTGCTGCGCTTTGCCGGCGGGGATAACATCGCCAGCCAGCAGGTCAAAGGGGTGTTCGGGCGACTGAGCGAGGAGAGCGTCATCGCCGCCCGGCCCGACTTCTACTTTGCCACCGGCACCGGCAGCGCGGATGAGGCTGGGGCACTTCAACTCGGACCCGACGTCTCTGCCGCGCAGACCCGGCAGAGCCTGCTGGCACTGACCGGTCAGCAGCACGCCCTGAAGCAGCTGACCGCACTGCGGGACGGCCACACCGGGGCGATCTGGCACAACTTCTACCTCAGTCCGTGGCACGTGGTGGCAACCGAGTTCTTTGCCACCACGCTCTATCCGCAGCTGTTCAGCGATGTTGACCCGGAGCAGACGTTGCGTGAACTGTTTCAGCGATTTCTGCCGATCCCCTTCTCCGGCACTTACCTCTACCGGCTGGCACCGGACACGGCGCGGTCAGGCGGCTGACTGGCCGCCGTTTTTGATGCGGACAATATCGGCCATTACCGACAGCGCAATCTCTGCCGGGGTTTTGCTGCCGATAGGCAGACCGATGGGCGCATGGATGCGATCCAGTTCGGCACGATCCATACCGCCGATCTGTTGCAGACGCGCCCGCCGCTTCTCACTGTTTTTGGCTGAGCCCATGATGCCGATGTAGAAGGCAGGGGTGGCGATCGCCTCCATCATGGTCAAATCGTCGATGCGCGGATCGTGGGTCAGCGCCACAATCGCCACCGCCGCATGCGCCCCGTTCAGTTCCAGCCAGCGCGCCGGATGCTGTGACACCAGCGTCACGTTGTCCGCGCCGCCGAAATGGCTCTCCAGCTCCGTCAGCATCTCCGGACGGTGCTCACAGACCCGCACATGGAAACCCAGAATCTGGCCGAGCCGGATGCACTCATAGGCCACGCTGGAATAGCCCGCGACCAGCAGTTCCGGGATCGCCCCCACCGGCAGCACGATCTGCTGCTCGCTGGCATCCAGTGCGGGCAACACCCGACTGGCGGCGATCGCCTCCCACTGCGCCCGTTCACCGGGGCGTATCATTTTTACCAGCGGCTGCTGACCGCTCAGCGCCCGCTGCATCGCCGTCAGCAGGGCCAGCGTGGCCTCATCGGGCGGCAGAAACTCAATAACGATCTCCAGACTGCCGCCACAGGGCAGGCTGACATCAGGCCGCATCCCGCCTTCGCCGTAACGCACCCGCTGACTGCTGTCGCGGTAAGCCCCGGTAGCCAGCTGCGCCAGAAAATCCTCTTCGATACAGCCGCCCGACAGCGAGCCGCAACTCTCTCCGGTCTCACTGACCGTCATGAGTGTCCCCGGTGCGCGCGGGGAGGAGCCGTAGGTGCGCAGCACCGTGCAGAGCCACACTGCCCGCCCCGCCTGAGAATGGCTGAGGGCGGCATTAATGACACGTTGATCCAGCGTTATCATGAGAATTCCTTTATTAACTGCAGATCGGCAGGAAAATCGATGTCACACAGACAGCCGCGATCGTGCAGCGGCAGGCGGACGGCAGACGCGTTCACCAGCGCCTGCGGTCCGCTGTCGCCCTGCAGGCTGCTCAGGACCGGATAACAGTGACGCTGAAAGCCCACCGGATGCCCCGGCCTGCCCGCCACCCAAGGCCGGACGACAGGCGCGTCTGCCAGCGCCGTGCTAACGGCGCGGTAACTCGCGGCTGACACAAACGGCATATCTCCCAGCGCAATCAGCCAGCCGTCATAGTCGCGCGTGGCGTTAACGCCTGCCGCGATCGACTCCCCCAGTCCGCCGCTGTCACACAATACCAGCGTCGCGGAGGTGCAGAGCGCCTGAAGCGCAGCGGCGTCGGAACGCGTCACCACGAACAAGTCAAGTCCACTGGCCGCGGCCTGCTCCAGCGTATGTTGAAGCACCGGTTTGCCATCAAGGCGGGCCAGTAACTTATGCTCGCCCGCCTGCTGACGAAAACGGCGGCTCAGTCCGGCAGCCAGCACAATTAACGCTATCTTCACACTCTCTCCCTGCAGCGTAAAAACGGGCGCAGCCCTCAGCCTGCGCCCGCCTGACCTCTGTCCGGCCTGCCGGAGCAGGTCAGGAACCGTCTCAGATGATCTTGTCGAGCGTAATCGGCAGATCGCGGACGCGCTTGCCGGTCGCGTGGAACACGGCATTACTGATCGCCGCCGCCACGCCGACAATCCCCAGCTCACCGACGGCTTTCCCGCCCATCGTGGTCGCCTCAAAATCGGGCTCCCCCACGTTGATCGTGGTAATGCTCGGAATGTCGCCGTTGACCGGCACCAGGTAGTCCGCCAGGTTGTTATTGATCACCCGGCCATTACGCGGATCGATAATGCCCTCTTCCATCAGCGCCTGACCGACCCCCATGATCATCCCGCCAATCCACTGGCTGCGTGCCAGTTTCGGATTGTAGAGTCGGCCACTGTCGAGCGCGGCCACCATGCGTTTTACCCGGATGGTGCCGAAATCCTCATCAACCCGCACTTCCACAAACTGCGCGCTCCAGCTGTGCGCCGAAAACGCTTCGGGACGGCTCATGTCGTTCAGGTTGCGCACCATTTTGTCGCGCTCGCTTTGCGACATATCATCCGGGAAGGTGCCGCCAGTGACCGTGAGGCTCTCTGCCGGTGCCAGCGTCGCCAGCTGTGCCAGTGAAACCGCCAGCCCGCTGCGCAGAGTGTGCTGCACGGCGTCGCCTTTCAGCGTGAGCTGAGAGGCGGGGGTGCCATTGAGCGGTGACTGTGACAGCTCGCTGGCCAGCTTCAGAAGCTGCGCGCGCATTCTTTTAGCGGTGTCGTTCACTGCGGCGGTGACGTTACCTGCCAGCTGCGAACCGCCCGCGACGCCGGCGCGCGGTAAGCGGGTGTCACCCAGCTCAACCTCAATGGTGGTGGAGTCGACGCCCAGAATGTCGGCGGCGGTCTGCGCCAGAATTGTGTAGGTGCCGGTACCGATATCTGCGCCTGCACACTGCACCACAAACCGGCCCTGCGGCGTCAGGATGATTTTCGCCTCCGCCGGCAGTTTGTTGACCGGATAGGTGCCGGAGGCCATGCCCCAGCCAATCAGTTCGCGTCCTTCCCGCATTGAGCGCGGCGTCATAATCCGCCTGTCCCAGCCAAACGCCTCTGCTCCTTTCTGATACGCCTCTTTCAGACGGCGCGAACTCCAGGGGAGATCCAGCTGGTAATCTTTATCGGCCCAGTTGCGCAGCCGCAGTTCCAGCGGGTCGATGTTCAGGGCATAGGCCATCTCATCCATGGCTACTTCAAGGCCAAAGGCGCTGGGATTTTCACCCGGCGCGCGCATCCAGCCAGGCGTAACGGTGTTGATCGGGCGCACCTGATGCTGAGCGGAGACGTTCTCCACCGCATACATGCGGGCGGTCACCTTGCTGCAGTTCTCGGCGAAGACGTCAATCAGTGACGTTTCACTGAAGCTGCGCTGGATAATCGCCTGAATTTTACCGTCACGCGACGCGCCCAGCTCCAGCTGCTGCGAGGTAGCCGGACGACCGCCCAGGCCGGTAAAGGTCTGCGGGCGGGTCAGCGACACTTTGATCGGGCGCTTCAGCGCGCGTGACGCCACGCACGCCAGTGCAACGTGGGTGTAAGGCACCGGTTTTGAACCAAAGCCGCCGCCGACGTAAGGCGAGATAATCCGCACGGCTTCGGTTTCAATGCCCATCCACTCGGCGATCTCCACCTGCGCGCCCGCCACCCACTGACTGGGCTCCCAGACGGTGATCCTGCCCTCCTGCCAGTGTGCCACGCAGGCGTGCGGCTCCATCGGCATGTTGTATTCGCGCGGGGTGGTGTAACGCTCGCTCAGACGCACGTCGGCCTGCTGCATCGCCTGCTCTGCGTCACCCATATCGATATCCTGCTTCGACACCGGTTTCGGCTCCACGCCCTCATCGGTGGCGAAAATCAGGCCTCTGGACGTTTCATACTCAATCTCAACCAGCGAGGCGGCCCAGGTAGCCTGTTCAAAGGTTTCTGCCACCACCAGCCCGATGTTCTGACCATTGTGGATGATCTTGTCGTCCTGAATCGGGGTATAGGTTGACTGCGCTGCGCCACCGTCTGCGATGGCGGTGGGCTTGTTAATCTTCAGCGGGTTCAGGTGGGTGTAGACCGCCAGCACGCCTGTGGCCTGCTGCGCTTTTTCCACGGACATCCGGCTGATACGACCGCTGGCGACGGTGGACTGGATGACCACACCATACAGCGGATTTTCCGGCTGATGCTCGACCGCGTAGCGCGCTTCACCGGTGACTTTCACTTTGCCGTCACCCCGGGAGCGTGCTGCGCCTAATCCCTGAACCGGACTGGCCGTTTCTGGCATAGCCGTGGCGCTGTCGCTGGCGCTGACACTCTGCATGTGCAGCCCCAGGCTGCCCGCCGCTGAGATCGCCGCCGTGGCCTTTAATAAATCCCGACGCACCTTGTCATTCACGTCACTCATGCGGTTTCTCCTGCTGCCATCAGCGCGCGGGCGATGACCCGCGGCGCCAGTTTTACTTTATAGGCGTTGTGAGCCAGCGCCTGCGTCTCCTGCGTGATCAGCTCTGCGGCCTGGAACACCGTCTCTTCATTGAACGGCTGTCCCTCCAGCGCCTGCTCAACCGACCTGACCCGCCAGGGTTTGGTCGCCACGCCACCCAGCGCAATATGCACCTGGCGCATGACCCCGTTCTCCAGCGTAAAGCCCGCGGCGGCACTGGCGGCGGCAAATTCGTAGGAGCTGCGATCCCGGACTTTCAGGTAATGTGAGTGACGAAGGGACGTGGTCTGCGGCACTTCGATCGCCACAATGATCTCATCCTCGCGCAGGTCGTGCTCACGATCGGGCGAATCACCGGGCAGCAGGAAGAAGTCATCAATCGCGATGCGGCGGGTCTCACCCTGCTGATTCTGCACCACCACAATGGCGTCAAACGCCACCAGCGCGACCGCCAGATCGCCCGGATAGACGGCAATACAGCTGTCACTGGCACCCAGAATAGCGTGGTTGCTGTTGACGCCATCCCGTGCGGCACAGCCGGAGCCGGGGTTGCGCTTATTACAGGCAGAGAAGGTCGCCGGGTCGCGGTAGTAGGCGCAGCGGGTGCGCTGACGCAGGTTGCCTCCCAGCGTCGCCATGTTGCGGATCTGCGGCGATGCGGCCTGCCAGAGGCTGCCGTAGATGGCTGGTGCCCTCTGCTGACACTCGGGATGATCGGCCAGCTGGCTCATGGTGACCAGCGCACCCGCCGTGATGCGGTTTTCATCAAACTGCAGGGTTTTAAGTGTGGTCAGTCCGGTAATGCCAATTAGCTGCGGTGGCGTGAAAACCCCACACTTCATCAGATCGAGCTGCGTGGTGCCCCCCGCCAGCAACTGGCCACCAGCCTGCTGTTTCAGTGCGGCGGCGTCTTCAGGCGACTGCGCTACTTTCCAGCTGAATTCATTCATGCCGACTCCTTCGCCATTTCGGCGGCGGCCTGTTTAATCGCATCCACGATGTGGGGATAGGCGCCGCAGCGGCAGAGGTTGCCGCTCATATATTCACGGATCTCATCCTCTGACCCGGCATGGCCCTCTTTAATACAGGCGACGGCAGACATAATCTGGCCCGGCGTGCAGTAGCCACACTGAAAGGCATCATTTTCCATAAAGCAGCGCTGCACCGGGTGCAGTTCACCTTCGGCGGAGGCCAGCCCTTCGATGCTGGTCACCTGCGCGTTGTTCGCCTGAACCGCCAGGGTCAGACAACTCAGCACCCTTTCACCATTTATCAGCACCGTGCAGGCTCCGCACTGTCCCTGGTCGCACCCTTTTTTCGTACCGGTCAGATTAAGATGCTCGCGCAGTGCGTCGAGCAGCGTGACCCGCGGGTCGACCTGCATCTGTTGCGGCTGGCCATTGACCTGCATTGTTAGCGATATTTTTTCCGACATTGTCTGCTTCCCATTGTTGGCGGGCTGAAAGATATAGTTTTTATTGGCTTACTGCTGACGGGATCTGAATCGGGGAATAGCGTGATAACCCTAATCTTTACGCGCGTATCTCTGACTTAAGGTTTAGCAGCTTTTTCGCAATCTGGCGGAAGGATTGGGGAAAGTCAGCGTTATCCGAAGCGCTGAGCGGCCGAAACGGGCATAGCCGCGTGGCTTAAAAACCTATAAATAATTGATTTATAGGTTTTTATCAGGACGTCTTTTGAATACAACCCTAACGGCGGCCTGTATGACTTTTTCGCTAAGATTTTTCAGTAACATCTAGCACGCGGCGATTTTCAGGTGTAGTGGCAGGCTGCAAAGCGACGTTACATCCCACCCGGACAATCTGTCTGTGTGGGGCTGGCTTTGGGTTCAGGCAGATGGGATGACAGAAAAATATTTTAAATTTCTTTCATCCGTTTTCCTCGCTCATTCGTATTAACAGACAGGGGCACTCTGGCCCTGTCTGCAAACTCAATGAGGGAAGTGAAAATGAAAGCATTCCTGCCAACTCTGATTTTTTCAGCTTTAGTTTTCAGCAGTGCCACTTACGCGGCGAGCATGAGCAGCGACACGGTGATGGTCGGCGGTGCCGCCATGTACCCGTCGAAAAATATCGTACAGAATGCCATTAACTCAAAGGACCACACCACGCTGGTGGCCGCCGTTAAAGCCGCCGGGCTGGTTCCGACGCTCGAAGGCAAAGGCCCATTCACTGTTTTTGCACCCACCAATGAGGCGTTTGAAAAACTGCCGCAGGGCACGGTCGACTCTCTGCTGAAACCAGAGAACAAAGAGAAACTCACCAGCATCCTGACCTACCATGTGGTCTCAGGAAAACTGGATATGCAAGCACTGGAGAAGAAGATCAAAGCGGGTGGCGGCAAGGCCGAGCTGAAAACGGTGAATGGTGCGTCGCTGTGGGTGATGGCAAATGGCCCGCATAATATCCAGCTCAAAGATGCGCAGGGCAATATTGCCAGCATTACAACGTATGATGTCAACCAGAGTAACGGCGTTATTGATGTCATCGACACCGTGCTGATGCCATAACGCATTACCTATACTGTGTGTGGCCACCAGCACGGTGGTCACACCTTTCACAGGGAAGCCGATGACAAAAAATGTGCCCCCGATTCAGGCCGACTTAATGAACCGGATAGCCTGCGGCGACAAAGCGGCACTCGCGCAGCTTTACCGCGTCCTCTCGCCCCGACTTTACGGCATTATTCTGCGGATGGTCAGACGGCGGGACTGGGCAGAAGAGATCCTGCACGATACCTTTATTCAAATCTGGCAGTCAGCAACCTATTACGATGAGCGGCGCAGTGAACCGCAGATCTGGCTGAGTCACATTGCCCGTAATCGGGCGATCGATTTCCTGCGTAAACATGAGAACCGGTGCTGCTCTATGGAAGAGATTGGCGAAGCGGAAGCGGGTTTTCAGATATCTCTTCCCGCCGATGAGAGTCAAGCAGAGGCGCGGCGGCTTCAGCACTGTATGGCACACTTACCTGCTGAAGAGCGACAAAGCCTCTCGCTCGCCTACTACCGTGGCCTGTCCCAGAGTGAGATTGCCCTCTCCATGAGGCAGCCTGAAGGAACGGTAAAAAGCTGGATCCGGCGCGCGTTAACTCACCTTCGGGAGTGCATAGGCCTATGAATGGTCCCGAACACGACGATCTGATGGCGGCAGAATATGTCCTGGGACTCAGCGACCCGGAAACCCGTCTCAGGCTGGATAAACGCCTGACTGAAGATGACGCCTTTGCCGCGGAGGTGCTGCACTGGCAGAAAGCGTTCAGCGGTATCGATCTGATCACCCCGGAGGCCACACCTCGCGCGGCTGTCTGGCGGCAGATTGAGCGGGATCTTAACCGGAACGCTGCCACCACAAAACTGCCGCTCCGCCATCCCGGCGTCTGGCTGGGCTGGGGCCTTGCTGCGGCACTCTCGGGTCTGCTCCTTTTTACTTACCTGGACAAGCCGGAGATCCCCGAGACGCAGCAGCCGATTGCGGTTCTCAGTGGCACGCAGCCCGATGCACAATTTGTGGTGACGCTGGACAGGGCCGCTTCACACCTTCAGCTTTCTGCGCTTAACATTACGCTGCCGCAAAACAAGAACCTGCAGCTGTGGCTGATCAGAGGCAGTGCCCCGCCGCGATCGCTGGGCCTCATTACGCACCCTGACCATAACGTTTTCCCGCTTCTTCCTGGTACGTTAGATCATCAGACGGTCCTGGCGATAAGCCTGGAACCGGTTGGAGGATCAACGTTAAGCGGACCGTCCGGACCGGTCATTTTCCAGGGCAAGGTCACGCGGCCTTCATCGCCAGGCGCATGAGGTGATAAGGCCAGGATCAGAGGTCGCTGCTGCACGCCCGATTTTCGATTCCTTAAGTCTGGTAACTGATTTGCAGCGTTTTTACACTTCATCCGTTTCTTTTTACGCCTTTTTTACGGGCTGAACGTTTTAATTAGCGACTCCGGGCGCCTCTGCGCCCATGTTCAGGGAAGTCGTGGATGAAATGTTTTACTAAGCCCTATTCCATAGCGGGAGGCAGCGATACTGCCGTGGCTGAGCTTGCTGAACAACAGCGCCTGCGTCTTATCTCACCCCGCAAATGGTTCAGAGATGCCATTGAGGTCAATACGGATCCGACGCTGCTGAACACGCGCCTGATTGCGCAGTGGCTGGGCGCAACCCTCCCGGATGCCCGCTCACTGACGCTGGCGCTGAACAGCAGCCTCTGTTTTGGTCTTTACCGCAATGGCCGGCAAATCGGTTTTGCCCGGGTCGTGACCGACATGGTGGAGACCTGGGTGATCAGGAATCTGTTCATTTCACCCGAGTATCGTTTCGTCGGGCTCGGCTCATGGCTGCTGCACTGTTGCCTGTCGCATCCCGGCGCCAGAGGCTGCCGTAATATCATCGCCATGGGCGAGCCCGTTCCGGACTTTTTCGAACGCAACGGATTTATGGCTTTTCCACCATTACCCGGCGTCTACGTGACGACGCTGCATGACGGGAATCACACCCCGGTTTGCACAAACAGCGCCAGCAGGCATTAAGCCGTCGGGGCGCACACGCATGAGCGGTTTTCTTCAGTTTATTCTCCGACCTCCGATTAACAGCGACAGGCTGCGCGGCGCTTTTGCCTGCCTGCAGCCGGCCCTTAAGGAATACATCATGTCAGGCCTGATCCTTGTTTCTCATAATCAGTGTCAACGTTCGACGCTTACAGCTATCTATGACGGCATTCTCTCCCGACAGGGAGGACTCTGGATTAGCTGGGATGGCAAAAGCAGCGTCATCCCTGACGATGCACCAAGACCCTGCGCCGTACAGCAGACAGGCCAGTATGAAACCGTTACCTTCCCGATGACGCCGGGCGAGCTGAATGAGGGGTATCGCCATTATATTCACAAAGGGCTCTGGCCCGTTTTTCATCAGCGCCCCGACATGGCCCGGTTTTCCGCCAGCGGCTTCCAGGCGTATAAAAGCCTTAATAAAGCCTTTGCGCGCGCGATTTGTGAAAACATCACGCCCGATGATGTTATCTGGATTCAGGATTATCACCTGCTTGGCTGTGCCGCTTTTCTCCGTGAAGAGGGACTGACCCAGCCCGTGGGTTTTTTCCTGCATCAGCCTTTCCCTGCGGGCAGAATATTTGAAACCATTCCTGAATGGCGCTGGCTGACGGAGTCGCTGTTGTGTTGCGATCTGATTGGCTTTCAGACCGTGCAGGATATGAATAACTTTATCGTCTGGCTGGAGGGGGAATTCCGGACTGAACGCCTGGAGTCGCACTGTTTTCGTGTTCACGGCCGGATTATCAGGGTAGGCGTATTTCCGGTGGGGATTGACCTGGATGATGTCCAGGCTCTGCGCGAGAGCAACAGCTGTGCCTTTATGGAGATGCAGTGCCGCGACAGCCTGCCGGAAAACAGGGTGCTCAGCGGCGGCCATCTTGATGAGAGTTCAGGCCTGCCTTACCGAATCAGCACTCTTGAAGTGTTGCTGCGCAGACATGACTGCTATCAGAAAAACATTACGCTGCTGCAACTGGCCTCACCGGCAGCCGGACACGAACATGATGCCTCCGCAGTGGGCCAGGCACTGGAGGCGCGCTGCGGAGAGTTTAACGGGGTACATGGCGCCATGAACTGGTATCCGGTGAACTATCTGACGCAGGCTTACAGCCGCGAGGAACAGGCCGGGATCTATCGTGCCTCACGCGTGGCGCTGGTGACGCCATTAATGGCGGGCATGAGCCTGATGGCCAAAATGTATGTCGCTCTGCAGGACCCGAATAATCCCGGCGTGCTGATCCTCTCCCAGTTTGCCGGTGCAGCCGAGCAGCTGGAGGGTGCCATCACCGTTAACCCATACGATCCTGACGGCATGGCCAGTGCGGTACATACTGCATTGCAGATGCCGTTACGCGAACGGCGAAATCTGCATGCCCGTCTGATGAACATCCTGCATATACACAACAGCCATGCCTGGGCCGGGTCCTTTCTGCGCATGCTGATTAACGTGCCGGATGAACCGGCGTCACTGCCGCCACCAACGGTTTTTCCACGCCTGAGCAGCAGCCGGGCGAGGTACTGAATCAGCGCTATCTCCACGTCCGGGATGATGCGCCTGTATGCATCAACGCCTGTCGCCGGAATAGAAGCAGAGCAGGCTTTTAACCGCTTTTATGGGCAACGTTTTTCAGCTCTTCACGGGTTGGCCCCTGAAACCAGAATGAGCTTATGTGACAGCTTCGCGGTTGTTTGTACATGATGAATTATAAATGCCGCATGGAGAATATCTTTTTTAAAGATTAAGCAGCTAATTATTATCAGATTATTGATATGAGACTTTATTTTTTACCGCTGATTGAGTTGCTGGCTGTCATTTAAGTATCATGGTTATGTTTTATGTAACACCTGGAAATAACGCTACACGCTATAAAAACGAATGAAACATCAAACTCAGCTTTTGTGAGTATATTTCCAGACGTGACTTACGGTAGTTTAAGTCACAACGACTTAATACCTGCTTTTCCGATTTTATTAATGCACTCAGGATTATTCTGAAAGATTAAGATTTCATAATTTCAGATTAAATACGTCATGTTTTTTCTTGCGTTTACTTCGGACGGCAGTGACGCTGCCTGATTTGAATTATTTGTCAGAGGCCAGTGATACAAGCCCTGTTATGCTGAGGTCGCCATGAGAAAAATGAACTGTCTTAAAACTGTTTTCCTTACCTTTGCGCTGAGTGCCTTTATCTCTGCCAGTGCCCATGCCAGCAAAAATAACAACGGTCACGCCAATAAGCATCACCGCCATCGCCATCATGATAACCATACTGCGAGCAGCAGCGGGGATGCCAATGGCGGGAACGGCGGTAATGGCGGAAGCGGAAATAACACGCCGGGGGGCCGGGGCGGCGATGGCGGTAAAAACGGCGGTAACGGCAGTGATGGTGAAAATGGAGGCGACAGGGATAACAGACCCGGAAAAAACGGTGCTGACGGCAATGCGGGCACTGGAGGCAACGGTGGTAATGGTGGCCCGGGTGGGACTGCAGGTCGGGACGAATCGCCGGGCTAGCGGGGTTCTGAAATAGCAAGCTGACCTCATGAGAAAATTGCGCAAAGCATCCGCTTCGATATTGTAAGAAATAAAGAAAAATCTTGCTGTGCCGGTAAGATATCCGGAATAACCGGCTTGATAACCGTGCAGCGTAAATTTGCTCATATAAGTTTCAGGCAGAAATGCTTATTAACAGAGGCCTGCCTGCTATGGCTTATATCGCGTGTTCTGCGCTCAGATTTATGATTGTTTTTCCCACGCGCTGCGCTCAACTCAGAGCTGACAGCGTCCCATTACTCAAGCCAAGAGGATTTATTATGTCGGCATCTGTGATTAAAAACGCGCTTAAAACGACAGCTTTAGCAGCAGTCGTCATGGCCGGTTTACAGGGCGCTTCGTTTGCCAAAGAGCAGCCTTCTCAGATAACCCCTGATTCAGCTTCAGCCGGAAGCGTGTCTGTAAAAAAACCAGGGGCTTCTGTTGATGCAAGCGCGGTAAAACTGGCCGCCTGGCATCACCATCTGGAGATTAACAAGAGCTGTGACGATCCGTCACTGGGTGTGGGTTGCGGAGATGGCGACGCATAACGTCTGAAAAGTGCAGACACCTTGCAGAGGTGTCTGCACTGATGTGCAACAGATAAAACATTCTGCCTTCGGCCCCTTCGCCTCACTCCATCATTTACGCCGGCCTTGTCAGCATCTTAAATTCGTACTGAGTGTTATTTCAGAGGTGCTCAGAGAAGAAACGTATCCGCGATTTTAAAAAAATCCTCGCTATAAATGTCATATCCTGGCGAAAAGTGGTCTTTTGCTAATTTACTAAAAAATAAAGTGAGTATGCTTTGGCGGGTCGTTTTAATGAAAACTACTACAAGAGGATGGATGAGATGAAACAGGTCAGGATTTACACACTCAAAGACAGACAGTCAGCAGAAGTTTATTTCCGTACACACTGGCCCCGGCATATGATTTCTCTTCCCGCTTTTAATATATATGTCAATCATGTCTATCTGAGTGATGAGTGTCAGGTCATTGCCACCGTGACCTATCAGGAGGGAGCCGACATACAGGCTATAAATCAGGAGTATATGACCAGCGAGGCCTTCAGGTCTGACATGAAAGGTTTTGACATGTCCTCAATCCTCCGGGTAGAGGAAATCAGCATTAAAGAAGCCCTTTTCTGACTTCACGATTTTCTCAGCCAGCATACATACACGCCCCTGGCCGTGAATGCTTACTCAGGCAGCGTACAGGTGACTGGCCCGCTTCTGGCACTCCGGACCTGGCATCACTATTCCGCAGTTCCCTCTGCCCTGCTCGCAGGCCAAATCGGTGCGACAGCCTGACCGGCAGAGTCGCCAGACAGTGCCGGACTGCCGGAAGCCAGTTCACTGAGGAGGTGACCATGAAGATGATAATTCACGATATCGCTATTTATTTTGCCCCCTAATGACTGATAAAAACGGTTTGCTTCAGCGTTTGATTTCTCGGCATTCCAGCTGAGGCTACGACACTCATTCTTGAGAGCGAGTTTCGCCATAAAACGCATGAGGGATTTACCCGTGCCCTTACCTCTCTCACGCCGGGAGACATACAGCTCTTTAATGTGCATTTCGCCACTGTACCGCGGCGAGGGATAGAGAATAGTGCAACACGCCAGCCCAGTGATTTCAGCATCGCGACGCGCCCTGAGCACCAGCGTAGCGGAGAGCGGACTGAAGAGTCGGTTACTGAGATAATGCTTCATCAGTGTTTCCTGAATAATGCCCTTACCATAGTAGTGCTCTTCCATCTCGGTAAAAATTTTCACCATGGATTCCCATTCATCTGGCGGACATATTTCTACTGTTACTTCCATGTTTACTCCCTGTCACTGAAAAAATGTCATAGTCGAGCCGGGGTTTAGCCCAACCACAAACCTTGACTCTTTGGCCCCATATATAAGTGAGCTTAGCCTTGAGCGAAAAGCGGACACCCTATAGCGTCACCAGGCGTCCGTTCACCTGAAGTGGACGGATTACTTTACCCGCTTCCCCGTTTCGTCAATAACCTTCTCGCCATCCTCTTTTGTAAACGCGCCTTTCTGACCTTCCGGCAGAATATCCAGCACGATCTCTGAAGGGCGGCAAAGACGAGTGCCCAGCGGCGAAACCACTATCGGTCGATTAATCAGAATCGGATATTGAAGCATGAAATCAATCAACTGCTCATCACTGAATGTCTCTTCATCAAGACCCAGACGTTCATAAGGCTCAACGTTTTTACGCAGCAAGGCGCGCACCGTAATCCTCATATCTGCAATAAGTTTGATCAGCTCATCACGGGTCGGGGGCGTGTCGAGATAATAAATTATTGCAGGTTCGTTGCCGCTGTTGCGGATCATTTCCAGCGTGTTGCGTGAGGTGCCACAGGCCGGGTTGTGATAGATGGTTATGTTGCTCATATCAGTATCTCATTACAAAGTGACAGAGAGCCGCCACGCCAGCGCCGCCAGAGTGACAAACAGAACGGGCACAGTCATGACAATGCCGGTTCGCACGTAATAACCCCAGGTAATCGTGATATTTTTCCGGGCAAGCACGTGCAGCCACAGCAGGGTAGCCAGACTGCCAATCGGGGTGATTTTCGGCCCTAAATCGCAGCCAATCACGTTGGCATAAATCATTGCCTCTTTGACGACACCGGTCGCCGTGCTGCTGTCAATCGACAGCGCGCCAATCAGAACTGTCGGCATATTGTTCATCACTGATGAGAGAAACGCCGTCAGGAAGCCGGTACCGAACGCCGCTGTCCATAAACCCTTGTCTGCCAGCAGATCCAGCACGCCAGACAGGGTCTCCGTAAGCCCTGCATTGCGCAGGCCATAGACGACCAGATACATGCCAAGCGAGAAAATAACGATCTGCCAGGGTGCACCACGCAGGACTTTCCCGGTGTTAATGGCATGGCCTCTTTTCGCCCCCACAAACAGCACTGCTGCGCCAGCCGCTGCTATCGCACTGACCGGGATGCCCAGCGGTTCCAGAACAAAGAAACCGACAAGCAGCAATAACAGGACAATCCAGCCCGCCCTGAAGGTTGCCAGATCTTTTATCGCACTGGCTGGCGTCTTCAGCAGCGAAACGTCATAGGTCGCCGGAATATCCCTGCGGAAGAAGAGATGCAGCATCACCAGCGTGGCCACAATCGCTGCCAGATTCACGGGCACCATAACGGAGGCGTACTGCGTAAAGCCCAGGTCAAAGAAGTCTGCCGAGACAATATTGACCAGGTTAGAAACAATGAGCGGCAGACTGGCCGTATCTGCAATAAATCCTGCCGCCATGATAAAGGCCAGTGTTGTGCCCTGGCTGAATCCCAGCGCGAGCAGCATCGCAATGACAATTGGCGTCAGGATCAGCGCGGCACCGTCATTGGCAAACAATGCAGCAACAGCGGCACCCAGCAGGACTATCCAGGTAAATAAAAGGCGGCCACGTCCGTTACCCCAGCGGGAGACATGCAGAGCGGCCCATTCAAAGAAGCCGGACTCATCGAGCAGCAGGCTGATGATGATGACCGCAATGAATGCCGCTGTCGCATTCCAGACGATATTCCAGACAACGGGAATATCAGCGATATGGATGACGCCGGTTCCGAGCGCCAGCGCAGCTCCGATACTTGCGCTCCAGCCAATACTCAGCCCTCTGGGTTGCCAGATCACCAATATCAGCGTCAGTAGAAATATCCCTCCAGCCAGTAACATTTCAGACTCCATTACATATGATTACGTAAATATGTTTCCAGCCTCAGCAGGAGGTGCAGGCCGATTTTGCCAGCCATTCTCGCACCTCCTCCCGCAGGCACTGCCAGGACGTCGTGATTGTCTCAGCGGCCCACGCCGGTATATGCGGTGACAGACGATAGTGGACCCACTTACCTTCCCGACGATCAAGCACAAGCTTCGCCTCGCGAAGAAGCGCCATATGGCGTGATATTTTGGGCTGTGATTCGGCCGTGGCTGCACAGATATCGCACACGCACAGTTCTCCGGATTCCCGCAGAAGCATCACGATGGCGAGCCGTGTTTCATCTGACAGGATTTTAAAAAGCTGAACAGGCTGTAGCATTTTCCACTCCGCGCATCGAAAACACATATGTTAGTTCATATGTGTTGAGTTTAAAACCACCCAATTCCTCCGCAGAACAAAATGGAACAATTTTCAGCCCTGACCCTGGATGCTTTGATCAGCGCATTGCTGAAGCGGGAGCCACCATCAATCCTGATCTTTTATGGCTCAGCTATGCCGCAGAGTAAGCCGGTCGTCTGCTGACGGCATGGGCATCCTGAATCCCTCTGATTTACCCCTGCCTGATGATGCGCCGGAATCGCATCACAACGTTACCGGGATGCGCAGTCTGGTCAGGTGGTAAAAGCGTGGCAAAAGATCGACAAAAAAGGACGAATGAGACCTTCTTCATGATGTGACCGCATCGACGATGCATTAAACATTCTCCCATCCCGGACTGACTATCGACAGACGTATCTAATTCTGGGCAGTCGTCCAGAGCTGGCAATCTCCTGACACCAGTGGACCGTGCCTGAAGGAATTACATCTATTGATAAGGCACTCAGTAAATGGTTTTATCAATAACTATTCATGAATGCTGAATAAGGCCATAAGCATTGTCATTAGAATCCGCAGAGTGGTTTAGCCGGAATGGCATAGAGTGTTCACGGGTCAGAGCCCGTAACTCTGGCTTTCCGAAACATCTCCACAATGAATATGTCATCAGTGCAAACCTGACGGGGGTAGAGGAAATCTGGCTGGCGGGAAAAACCGCTTATGTCAAAAGCGGGCAGGTTACCTTATACAATCCGGGAACGATTCAGGCTTCACGTTTTGATACTCACGCAGTTGAATTTATCAGCGTACACATACCTCAGGCTCTGATAAAAAAGCTGGCTGAGGAGGAGAATCTCAATAGCGCTCACCAAGCCCCGGTTCTGCGCGAAGGCATAATCAATAACACCCGCCTGTTTGACGCGCTGACCCGTTTTGCATCATCGGCCCGGCTTGATCGGGGCATGGATGAGGAGCAGGAACTGATTTTACTTTGTGGTGAACTGCTTGAGTCGCCAGCTCTTCTTCAGCAGGGGGACGAGCAGAAAATCAACCTTGTTATTGCCTGCCTGCGGGAGCACCTTAGCGTACGACCACAGCTGGAGATGCTCGCTCAGTTGGCAGGGATGAGTAAATATCATCTTGTTCGCGTCTTCACCCGGCACACAGGTATGCCGCCTCTGCAATATCACATGCAGCTACGTCTGCACCATGCCCGCGACCTGCTTCGCAGAAATGTGCATCCGCTTGATGCGGCACTCATGCTGGGATTTTACGATCAGAGTCATTTCATTAATGCGTTTCGCAAAGTGATGGGAATTACCCCCCAACACTATGCTTCGCAGGTCAGATCAGGCCACTATAAATTCCCGGTAGCCTGAGACAATCACGTAAAGCGCAAAATAGCTGAATATGATCGCCGAGGCGATAAAGGAATATTTAAGCAGGCGTTGACCCAGCAGTTTGCCGCCAAAACTTCCCACCAGGCACAGGACACACGTCCAGAACATGCCCGCAATGAAAAATCCTCCCAGAAACCAGGAGGTAGCGGCAACATTGTGCGGACCCATCCGGGAGATCAGCGCACCGCCCACGGTCGCAAACCAGAGAATGGCCGAGGGAGACGACATGGCGAGCACTACACCACGCCCGAATTCACGTATGAGCGGACGGGAGTGATGCGTTTCGCTCACGTCAGGCTCCGAAGCGTTTCTGAAAGCAGCTATCAGCATTTTGCCTGCGAACCAGATAAGCATCGCACCACCCCCGATCCACAATATCCAGCGAACGACTTCATACTGAAGCAGTACGGCCATGCCCGCCAGCGCCAGTAGTGCATATGCCAGATCACTCACACACGTCCCCATTCCCAGCCAGAAACCATGAAAATATCCGCGTTGCATGGCAAGGGTGATCATCGCAATATTGGCAATCCCGATATCAAGACACAATGAAAGGCTCAGTAAGAAGCCATTCGAAAACTCGATCATAATTTAAAGCCTCTAATCGTCTTAACATCCCCGTTTACCCGACCAGTTAAGCAGCCGATCGGTAATTCGTATTGGAAGAAATTGCGCGAAGAGGCAGATCTAAGGACACATCGTATCCTTCATCAACGACTTAGCTGAGCCATAATGTTAAATCGGTTCGCACGTCTGGTCGCCCCCCTCTCCTGTCTTGTCCGGACGGGAATCAGTCCGAAGTGTTCCTTCTGTCGCGATAACATCGCCATTTACATCGCTCGCTATTTAATAGTTTACAACAAGGTCATTTGATGTCAGTGTAACCAAACTAAATAGCACACTACTTAATAGCAAACATAAGGAAAGCCGTCATGAAAATAAAAATTACCGCAGGTGCTTTATTGTTAGCCAGTCAGATGACGTCAGCCTGGGCTGATTCTGCTGAAAACGTGCCGCAACCTACCGCTGGCGTGGCGACGTTCCTTAACGCACTGAACAGCAGTGGCGGAAAGCCCATGGAGACCTTATCCCCTGAAGAGGCCCGCGCAGTACTGACCGGAGCGCAGAAAGGTGCCCCACTGCCGCCCGCCCGGATCGCTGAAAAAACCATCACGGTAATGGGCAAACTGCTGACGCTGACGATAGTGAAACCTGCCAGTGCCTCTGGCGAGTTACCGGTGTTCATGTTTTTCCACGGCGGTGGCTGGATACTGGGTGACTTTCCTACACACGAGCGTCTGGTTCGCGATCTCGTTAATGAGTCCGGTGCTGCGGCGGTATTTGTGAACTACACACCTTCACCTGAAGCCCATTATCCGGTTGCGATTATCCAGGCTTATGAGGCAACAAAATGGGTGGCCGAATATGGCAGTGAAATTGGCGTGGACGGTAAGCGTCTGGCACTGGTGGGGAACAGCGTGGGCGGAAACATGGTTGCTGCCGTCGCGTTACAGGCTAAACAACATAAAACACCGGCAATACGCTATGACGTGATGCTGTGGCCTGTTACCGATGCTCATTTTGATGATGCCTCTTACCAGCAATTTGCCAATGGCTATTTTCTGACGCGAAACATGATGAAGTGGTTCTGGGACAACTACACCACCTCAGAAAAGGAGAGGAGTAACATTCTGGCCTCGCCGCTGCGCGCAACCAAAGCCGAGCTGGCGGGGTTACCGCCAACGCTGATTCAGACTGCCGAGCTGGATGTACTGCGTGATGAAGGGGAAGCATTTGGCCGAAAACTGGATGCTGCTGGTGTGCCGGTAACCGTCACGCGCTATAACGGCATGATCCATGACTTTGGTTTGCTGAATGCCCTGAGTAAAGAGCCAACGGTGCGAACGGCGATTAGCCAGGCGTCAGCAGAGCTGAAGGAACATCTTAAGTAAACGCCGTGATTCATGCGTTGTAAAAGGGCGAATCAGCCGGCCAGCGCCGGCTGACTTCTCAGGCTTTAATGCAGTCAGGCATCAGCGACTTATGACTCGTCTCTGTGCAACCTGAATAAGCGGCATACAATGATCGAATTGATACCTGATAACCCGAAGAGGCCTTCATTATAAGATTTTACAGATAGCAAAAAAGCCAGGTGCAGCCGCTGTCGATGATGATAAACGCAAATATTTATTACCGGGTGAGTTAAAAAAATCCACTCTGGGCTTAATTATCCGCCAGTACCAGAAAAATTCCATTATGCGAAATTTTAATTTCGAGATTATTTCAATTTTTCTTAGCCTGAACCAGAGGCAGCGATTCATTCAGCTGCTGTCTGGCTAAATCGTTCATCACTTCGTAAATGACATCTTTCATCCAGTGATGGCCGGGAGTGACACTGCGGCCATGATGAAAATAGGCGTTCAGTCTGTAAGGGGACACAGAAAACGGCACAGGAAAGCAGTTAAAGGACTGCGAACAGAAAAGTGTTTTTATCGCTCTCTCAGGCAAGGTAGTGATCAGTTCTGAGTGTGTGACGATTGCCGGTGCTGACAAAAGACTGGGTAATTCAACAACTATGCGTCGCTTTATGTTCATTTTTGCCAGTTCCTGATCGATAACTCCGCGAACTTCATTCCACGGATTAACAACAATATGCCCTTCCGCCAGAAAATGTTCGAGTGTCAGCCTGCTCTTTATGCGCGGGTGTTTACTATTCACCGCAACGACATAATCATCCGTGAAGCCTTCAATGACGCCAGTCTGGCTGTGATGGCGCATACCAGGAGCCTGAAATCCAATAGCGAAATCAACTTTACCGGCAAGAAGTTCGTTCAGAGAATCATGGTGTGTTGAATAAAAAGTTTTAACCGAGACACCTGGCGCTTTCTTCTGCAGGAGAGTAATAAGCGCAGGGAAAAAAACGGCCGCAGTATAGTCTGTGACGGCAAAACGGAATGTCTGGTTACTGGTTTCAGGCTTGAACACGTCTGCAGTTCTGAGGCTGTCTGACATAGCGTTAAGTGCGGCAGATAAACCTGATGCAATGGCGTGAGCCCGCGCAGTAGGCTGCATTTCGCTCCCTTGCCTGATAAAGAGCGAATCATTCAGAGCAATTCTAAGCCTGGATAGTGCATGGCTCAGCGCCGACGGGCTCAGTGCCAGCTCTCCCGCGGCCAGGGTTATCCTGCGATGGCGATAAATGGAGTCAAAAACCAGCAGCAGGTTCATATCGATAGACCTCAATTCCTGATGCATAGTGTTCATTTTCATCCTGAGGATAATGCAGTAGGTTCATCATAATATGTGAGTAAAATAACGAGGTCCAGAATAAGCCATTGAGGAGATAAAATGACCAGTCCAGTTTTCCGTGAAGTTGCCATTTCAGATCTGGATGGATGTTATGCCATCGAAAGCGAAGCTTATGAGGGTGACGAAGCCGCTACACGAGAAAAGATTGCCACTCGTATTAAACGCTATCCGGAGGGATTTTTATGCGCAGAGCTAAATGGAAAGCTTATCGGCTTCATCAACTGTGGGTGTGCCTGGGAGGTTGTCATGTCTGATGAGGAATTCAAGGAGCTGATTGGTCATAATGCCGATGCGCCAAACGTAGTGATCATGTCCGTTGTGGTTGATCCTGTCTGTCAGGGCAGAGGTTATGCCGGTCAGATGATGCGCGAATTTATTAACCTGATGAGGAAAAAAGATAAAAAAACAATTCACCTTATGTGTAAAACGCATCATATTGAATTTTATGCTAAATTTGGCTTCGACTACATTAAGCCTTCTGATTCAGAACATGGCGGCATGGCATGGCATGAAATGTCCATGACGCTGTAAGTCGGGCCTCCAGACAACCTTTTGAAATGCCACTTTCATTCCCACTAAAAAGTCAGCCAGACGTTCATATGTCAGGTATAAATAATTCACCTGCTATATAAACGTCTCTGCCCAGAGAACTAAAGCACATACATGTCAAACCGCTAATATATCTATCCGATATGCGTTTCACCGCAGCTAAAATGGCATCTCCTCTGCAGCCTGCCTGAACCCGAATCCCCGTGCATAACCGCAATAGGGTTCTCAATTTACACCAGGTCTTATCCTTGCTATATCTTATCTCAAATCAGCGGGCACCCTGTCCTCTCAGTCAGACCATGCGTTTATAGGGGGTATCGAAATGAATCAGACCCACTCCGTTCCGGAAATTTATAATCCTGATGTGCCGTACCCAGTGAAGTGCGAGATCGTGACCCAGTTGTGCCGGGCACTGGCTGCCCATAAAAACATGACCCCGGACGATCTGAGGAAGTATCTTCTGGATAAGCTTCATGTGGATTTCGAAAATCTGGATGATAACCCGGTAGGAATGCTGCTCTTATACGAGTACCTCTATTCTCAGCGTCCCCCGGCCTGTGCCGAAGTGAAAGAAAACCTCCACTAAGAATAACCTCTGGCGGGGAATTTATTTACCGCACCACCCCGCCTGTGACCGCGCCTTTCAGCAATAAAAAACCTCACCCGATGCCGAACGTGGCCGGTTATTTCACTCTCATCAGAAGATACAGCCCCACTGCGCTTTTGCAGAACCCGGGGGCCGCGCGAGGCACCGACGCCTGTTGAGATCACTCCGTCAGACGCGCCAGCATTTTGCCTCTGTAAGTATAAATAATCGCGCATATCAGCAGGCTAAGCAAAGCCGTGCAGATAAAGACACCCGCGCCGGTTGTCGCCAGCATTACCCCACCGATTAACGGTCCGACAGAAATTCCCAGAGACGACAGCATTGAGGCACCCAGATAAGCCCCCCGATGCGCTGCCGGTGCCAGTTGATCAAGCAGGATGTTCAGGTTCGGCATCAGGATCGCTTCTCCGATACTGAACAAACTGGTTACCGTAAGCCAGAGCCCGATATCTGTCGAACGCGTACAAAAAAAGCAGATTTGCGAAAGTGCGAAAATTAACCCGCCCAGAAGAATGCGTTTTGGCAGGGAAACGGGTGCCAGAAACCGCATGATAAACGTCTGAAAGACCAGAACGGTGCAGGCATTCGTCACCAGTATCAGAGTAACCAGTTTTATGGCGGCATCCCCATCCAGTATAAGGAGGTACTGGGGCAGGATGGCTTCGTAGTGGATGAATACAATACTGCACAAAATGCTGCACAGCAGCGCGGCAATATAGATTTTGTCCCTGGCAATAATACGTACAACCTGATGCAGTTTTAACGAAACCTCACTGCCAGCCTGTGACGCTTTCAGCAATTTACCCGCGGGCACAAATAGCAGGACGTAAACGAAAAAAGGAATATACGACAAACCCGTAATCAGGAATGTGCCCTTCTGAGAGGTAAGCCCGAACGCAATTCCGGTCAGCGGACCAAATACCGCGGCGACGTTGATAAGGTAGTAGCGCATTTGCAGGGCAAGCGCTCTGCGGCGGCGGTCCACCAGCAAATCACTCATGAGTGCACGCAGAGGAGGGTCAACCCAGGCAAAGGAAATGCCGATGATCATCAGGCCAATGAAAAACAGTCCGATGCCTGCGGCCTGAGCAAGAATGATATAGCCCAGCGCAGAAAAACCACAGCCCATGAGGAGAATGACGCGTCGACCCAGCCTGTCTGAGATCTGCCCGCCATACATACCCAGCACCACTGAAAACAGTGCGCTGCTGGTCATCGCCACGCCAATCGCAATCGGTGACATATGATAATGCTGTGCCATGATCACGGAGATAAAAGGCCAGGCCATGAAATAGCTGAAGCGGATGACCAGCATAAAAAACAGCAGCGCATGAACTGTTGCCGGAAAAGATTTCAGCGTCTGGATTAATCCTGCCGCCGTGCCCTCCTCTGCGACGGGTTTAGTTGTCATAAATCTCCTTATTCTGTTTTATGAATGCATCCCGCGCGCAGCAGCGCATAAGTGATTAAATAGTAATAAAATTATTTCACATATCGTGCAATACAAATGTTAAAGAAAGGTTTTATTCGCCATCTTATAAGGGAAAGATTCTTTATCTGAGAGCAATGTAAGGGAATGCGCAAAGCAGATAACAGAAAGCCGACATTACTGCTGATATCAGGGCAGCCCTCACTCCAAACCGTTAACAGGCATATCAGGGGAAATTATTGGTTGCTACTCTGAAAGGTAAAAGGTCTGCTCATAATCGGTAACAGGAGGCAAGAAAATGCTGGCTTATATCACGACAGGAACCAATAACTTTCAGCGCTCCGTTGACTTTTATAACGCTCTGTTCGACGTCCTGGGCTATGAACGGCAGCCTGCCTGGACAGAAGGCTGGGCAATGTGGGGGAAAGGAAATCATCCGGATGAAGGATTCAGCTTCTGCCTCTGTCCTCCCTTTGACGGTCATCCCGCAACGGCGGGAAACGGAACAATGTTCGCTTTCAGCGCCGATAACGCCGACATTGTCAGACGGTTTCATGCCGCTGGCCTCCTTGCGGGAGGAAAGAATGAAGGCGAGCCAGGAACACGAACCGCGTACGGACCCGATTTCTATGTTGCCTATCTGCGCGATCCTGACGGACATAAGCTGGCATGCGTTTATCAGCACTATTCTCCTGAAAAAGATAACCCTGCAGCGGAAGAATAGTCACAGGACGGATAAAATTTTATGGTTTTAACGTCCGGGAAATTCAGCCGTGAAATGAAAAGCTTCCGGCTAATTTTCAAAGAATATTTAAATCACCCTGAAGCATTAACGCAAAAAGGGAAAATTCCAGATTTTCCCTAATAGCCACGCATGCAGACGGGGATTAGTTTATCTCTACCCAGCGTCAACCGTTCACGTTTTTAATGACGAAAAGTCGTTAAAGTCTATAAAGCTTAAATGAGCCGACGCCCGACCTCTTGCAATGAGTGGTGCTATTTTATCTTGCCAGCAGATAAATTCTCTCTTCCAAACGGAATAGTTAATCTGGCTCTGATTTTAACCCTTATCCTTGCTGCGGATGACGTCTGATCCGTTGAGTACCGGGTCCGGCTCTATAACTTTATTGGACGCTGGCCGTTGCGTGCCTGAAATAAATAAAGTCGCGCTTTATTTTAAAGGCATCGCCTACTCACAACCTGGTATATACGGAGATTTCCATGGCATTTTCAGGCACGGGCCGCGTCACAGTTGTTTCGCTGACAAACGGTCAGACACTGTCTCAGTTTACTTCAGACAAATTACACTCTGTTCTGAATGAACCCGCGATTATTACGCTTCAGGGCCCGCCGTCTCAGGTTTCCTCTTATCAGAAACAGGGGCAGGATCTCATTCTCAACCTGCAGGAAAGCGACTCGCTTCGCTATCAGAACTTCTTCACTGATTTTGCAGGCCAGCAGAGTACGCTGCGTTTTCAGGAGGGAAATTTACTGCATCAGGCGCGGTTCAGCCGGGATGTCACAGCCGATACGCAGAGTGTCGCCACGCTTACGCCAGAGTGGCATTCTTCTGACCATGCGAAGTCCTTAACGCCCCTCCCGCCCCAGCCTGTGGCAGAGCCTGAGCCCGCCTTATCAACGGTGGAAACCACAGAAAGCCTCTACCTGGCTCCGACAGATCCGGCGTTAAACGGTGCAACTTTCACTCCGGGGGTTAGCAGCAGCGAAAAAAACGCCTCCTTAACGCTGGCGTCCGCTGCTGAAATTTCCACTTTAAGCGCGCCCGCTGCGTCTGACGACGTGAAGGCAACCCCTGCCGCTATTCCGTTACCGGCGCTGACACTGGATCCCGTTACCGGCGACAATGCAGTGAGTTACCAGGAGGGGATCTACGGCATTCTCTTCACCGGCACCGCCGCGCACCTTGCCTCCGGCACTCCGATTGAACTGACGCTGGACGGCAGAACCTGGCAGGGCAGTGTCTATCAGGATAAGTGGCAGGTTCAGCTTTCTGACAGCGACGTCAGGACTATTCAGGACGGCAACCACCTTATTAACGTCAGCGCAACGGACCCTGAGGGTAACAGTACCAGCCTGAGTCAGAATCTGCTGCTGATCACCCACTACAATGGCAGCAATCCAAAAGTCACCGTTAATAACATCACTCTGGCGGATGCGGTACAGCATGACGGAGACACCTGGTATCTCCTTAGCGGCACCCTGGAAACATCGCTGCCGCTCAAAAACTTTGCTGTGCAGGTTGATGATACCTTTCACTGGAATTATGCGGTGATCCAGCCGGATGGCAGCTGGCGGGCGGAAATCAGCGCGTCGGAGCTGTCTCAGGGTGGCAACAGCCTGTCGTTTGGCGTGCTGGATGGTGCGGGAAACTGGTTTGAACAGAGTGGTTATGTCACAGCCGACCTCACCACGCCGGTTGAGGGCGGGGGTGGCGTTCCGCCGATCACCGACGACAATCCAGCGGATGGCGGCAATACCCCACCAGCCGACGGTGGCACGCCGGTTCCGCCCGTCAGTGCCCCGCCATCTTTAACCATTAACAGCTTTACCGGTGACGGCGTATTAAGCGCCGAAGAGAAACTCACATCACAAACGTTCAGCGGCACCACAGAAAATCTTGCCGCAGAGAGCACGCTGACCATTATGCTGAATGGTCAGTCCTATACAACAACCCTGGCTGCGGATGGCAGCTGGAGCGTCATCCTGCCGGCTGCCGATCTGCAGGCACTGCCGGTCGGATCTAACCGCATCAGCGTCACCTTTGAAAACAGCGCTGGCGGTACGACTACCGCCAGCAAAGCGATCACCGTCGAGCCGTCAGTTCCGCCGTCTGATGCAACCCCGCCACAGCCGACCATCGACACGCCGTTTGGCGATGGACTGATGAACGCCAGTGAGCGCTTTGAGCCCATAACGCTGAGCGGCTCTACCGGCGTGACCGGGGCGGGCCAGAAGATCACCCTGGACGTGGATGGGGTTAACTATGCGGGCACCGTGGACAGCCTGGGCAACTGGTCAGTCTCGCTTTCTGCCCTCCAGCTGGCAGACGCAGAGTTAGCAGAGGGGAACCATACCATCACGGTGACCGCTACCGATCGCTGGGGCCAGTCTGGAACCAGTGAGGCAACCTTTATTACCGATACGCAGGATCCGCTTGTCAGGATTGATCCGCTGGCCGGGGATGGAGTGATCGACAGTCAGGAAATCAACAGCGCGCTGGTGATCGCCGGAAGCAGTGAAGCGGGCAGCACGATTGAGGTTACCTTTGGCGCCCTGCACTGGAGTGCCATCGTCGATCAGAACGGTCAATGGCAGTTCCCGGTGCCTGCAGAAACGCTGCAGGGGATGGAGGAAGGCAGTTACTCTGTCGTGGCCAAAGCAACCGATGAAGCGGGTAACAGCCGCTCTGCCTCAGCAGGCGTGCAAATCTATGCGTCTGATGCGTTACCGCAGCTGACGCTGGATCCGGTCACCGGCGACAATGCGGTGAGTTATCAGGAGGGGATGTACGGCATTATCTTCTCCGGTACGGCTGCCCATCTCCCCTCCGGTACCCCGGTTGAACTGATCCTGGACGGCAGAACCTGGCAGGGCAGCGTCTATCAGGATAAGTGGCAGGTTCAGCTCTCTGACAGCGACGTCAGGACTATCCAGGACGGGAACTACCTCATTAACGTCAGCGCAACGGATCAGAATGGTAACAGTACCAGCCTCAGCCAGGATCTGCTGCTGATTACGCATTACAACAGCAGCAACCCAAAGGTGACGGTCAACGACATCACTCAGGCAAATCAGACAGAGCATGACGGTGAGACCTGGTACGTCATCAGCGGCACGCTTGAAGCGCCGCTGCCGCTCCAGACCTTTGCGGTACAGGTTGATGATACCTTTCACTGGAATTATGCGGTGATCCAGCCTGATGGCAGCTGGCGGGCAGAAATCAGCGCGTCAGAGCTCTCTCAGGGCGGCAACAGCCTGTCGTTTGGCGTGCTGGATGGCGCGGGAAACTGGTTTGAACAGGGTGGCTACGTCACGGTCGACCTGACTTCACCGGTCAGTGACAACAGCGGCGACCCGGTGCCGTCCGTGCCCGATAATCCCACCGACGACGGCAGTACCCCGCCTGTGGTGGATCACCCCGGCGAGCCTGCCCCTGTCATTGATACCCCATTTGGTGACGGCTGGCTCAATCGTGCAGAGAAAAAAGAGGGCGCGACGCTGACCGGCACAACTGGCGTAACCGGTAGCGGTCAGACGGTCACCGTGATGACTGGCGGCAAACATCACCTTGCTGAGGTCAGTGACGATGGCCACTGGAACCTCTCCCTGACGCCGGAGACAATGAAAAAAGGGTTCGGTCATGGTCAGCACGACATTGTCGTGACCGCGACTGACGCAACAGGCCACACGGCTACGATAACCACGACCTATCAGGCAGATGCCTGTGCCCCCAGAATCGCTTTTACCCATCTGACAGAAGGACAGAAAATCGATCTTAATGCTGGCAGCCTGCAGCAGCGGATATCTGGCACAGGTGAAGCGGGCGATATCGTCACAGTCAGTCTGGGTGACCACCAGTGGCAAACCACCGTTACCAGCAAAGGCAAATGGGCCGTTCAGCCTGAGGCGCTGAATGCGCACACCGCTGAACCGGGCGAGTATATGCTTACCGCAAGTATTCGCGATGCGGCAGGTAACGTTAATCACGTTTCGCACGTCGTCGAGCTTTATACGTCCGATCCACAGCCAGCACTTGCGCGCGCGATGGATAGCACTTCCTTTCATCACAACAGTGATGGCCATAGCGACACACCAGAGACACAAAGCGGTGAAACGCCCTCGCCTTCTCTGTTAAATCTGCTTACCCATCTGGACAGCGTTGCCGGTCACGACACCCTGATGCCGAATGGCTCGCACGAGGCGCTGGACTTTACCTCGCTCGGGCTGTCAGTCAGCAATAGCGGGGTCATCGACCTGAATGCCTTCAGCAGCAACAGCGTTACGCTGGAGCAAAAAGAGCAGTTACCGCTGACTGGCGATACCCGTGAGTTGATGACGATAAAAGAGGCAGAGGGCAATGCGGTCACGCTGAGTACCACCGAAGGCGGTGTCTGGAGCGAGGATGGGCAGCGCAACATTGACGGCCATCAGTACGATCTTTATCACACCCCCTCTGCCAGCTATGAGGGTTCGCTGGCTGATCTCCTCATTCAGCATAATCTGTACGCTTAACTGATCTGATCCAGCAGGCCAGGGTGGATTTACTGCCCTGGCCTTTTGCTGTCAGGCGGCTGGTGGTGTTGTGAAAAATCACGCCTGCCGTCAAGCCTCCGCAACAAAATGACAACATTAATAACAAAAAAACATCTTTGTTAAACTTGTGTATAACAAAACTCACCTGTTTCACTAGGCGAAACGGTGTTTTACTGGATAAAATCAATGGAAACAGCAGGGATTCATTTTTATGTCCGCCAGGAAGGCCCAGACACAATCTGAAGTTGATGATTGCACAACAAAAATTACGCAACGTTATTAATTATGTCCTTTTTCAGATAAGGGCGAGCAAAGGAAACGGGTACAGAAAGGAATATCTCTGTGCTCAGGAAGAATCGGTATAAATTTTAAAAGAGCGCCAGATGAAGTCATCCAGACGATCATTTCTTCGGAAAACATTTTCACTCATTCCCATTGCCGCGGTCGCGGGAACAACAGCAGTCAGCGCGGTCGCATCGGCCAAAGAAAAAGGGGAAACGTTTCATTACGTCCCGGTATTTTTTAATAACGACGAGTGGCGGTTCATTTTAGCGGCTACCGACCTGCTGATCCCTGAGGATGAGTTCGGCCCCGGTGCGGTAAGTGAAGGTGTTCCGGTCTACATCGACAGACAGATGGAACTCCCCTACGGTCATGGCTACCTCTGGTATATGAGCCCCCCGTTTCAGGAGTCGATTCCGGAAATGGGCTACCAGACTAATCTGGTGCCGCGTGATATTTACCGCAGAGGGATCGCCAGCCTGAATAAATATTGCCGTGATAATCTCCAGCATAATTTTGCCGATTTAGCCAGAGACAAACAGGAAGCCATTTTACATGACCTGGATGCCGGCAAATTAAGTCTCGACGCTCTCTCCGGAAAACTCTTTTTCTCTCAGTTATTACAAAACACGAAAGAGGGCTATTTAGCCGATCCCGTACATGGCGGTAATCAGACCATGGCATCCTGGAAACTGATCGGTTTTCCGGGCGCACGCGCGGATTTTATTCAGGTGATGGAGAATCCAGACAAACCTTATCCCTTAGGTCCGGTCAGTATTTCTGGTAAGTATGGTGCATTAAAATGACGATTAAAAAAGAACCGGTTGATGTAGTCATTGTTGGCTTTGGCTGGGCGGGCTCGCTGATGGCAATGGAACTGGCGTCAACGGGATTGAAGATTGTCGCGCTTGAACGGGGTGAGCAACGGGACACTTATCCTGATTTCGCCTATCCGCGCATCGTTGATGAATTAACCTACGGCGTAAGACTTAAACTCTTTCAGAACATCTCAAAAGAGAGTGTCACGGTCAGGCACACCACTAAAGATACGGCTCTGCCCTATCGCCGTATGGGCTCTTTCCTGCCGGGCGATGGTGTCGGCGGAGCGGGCGTTCACTGGAATGGATTATTGTGGCGTCCTCTGGAAGCCGATCTCAGACTGAAAACGGTCGTCACCGAGAAATATGGTGCCAGCTTTATTCCGGGGGATATGACCCTTCAGGATTACCCTTTCACCTACAGTGAAATGGAACCCTATTTCGATAAGTTTGAGCGGATCTGCGGGGCTTCAGGCCAGGCCGGAAATCTTAATGGAGAGCGCATTGACGGCGGTAACCCGTTCGAAGCGCAGCGTGCGAATCCTTTCCCGACTAAACCGCTGCTTTATCAGTACTCCGCCATGCTGTTTGAAAAAACTGCGAAAGAGATGGGATATAACCCCTTCCCCGGCCCGGCGGCGATATGCACCGAAGCCTACACCAACCCCTATGGTGTCGCACTCGGCGTCTGCAACTATTGCGGTTTTTGTGAAAAATTTGGCTGCTACAACTATTCAAAAGCGTCACCGCAAACCACGATTATTCCGGCGCTCAGGCAGTACGACAACTTTGAGCTGCGCTGTAAATCGCATGTGTTACGCGTCAACAAAGACAGTTCGGGCAAACTGGCCACCGGCGTCACCTATATCGATGAAAATGGCCGTGAAGTCGAGCAGCCCGCGTCCGTTGTCATTCTCAGTGCCTTCCAGCTCCATAACGTCCGGCTGCTTTTGCTCTCTAAGATTGGCAAACCCTACAATCCGGAAACCGGCGAAGGCGTGGTTGGAAAAAATTATGCCTATCAGATGCTGGGTGGCGCCAAACTCTTCTTCAATGAAAAGACGTGGTTTAACCACTTTGCCGCTACGGGTGCCTCAGGGGCCTATATAGACAATTACAACAGTGAAAACTTCGATCACGCCGGAGTGGGCTTTATCGGCGGCAGCACCGTCTCTGCCCATGTGACCGGTGGCCGGCCGATTGAACAGACGGTCACACCGAAGAGCGCGCCCAGATGGGGAACGGGCTGGAAAAAGGCCATCCGGGACAGCTATCTACATAACATGAGCATCGGCGTCAGCTCCTCCGTCATGCCCTATAAACAGTGCTACCTCGACCTCGATCCGACCTACAAAGATGGTTACGGACTGCCGCTGTTAAGGATGACCTTTGACTGGCAGCAGAATGAACTCAGGATGACCCAGTTCATGGCGGGCAAAACGGAAAATATCGTCAAAGCGATCGGACCTGACGCTTACGATATGGGGTTCAAGTCCCTCTCTGCGCACTACGACGTTCGCCCTTATCAGTCCACTCACACCACAGGCGGCGCCATCATGGGAGACAGCCCGGCGACCAGCGTGGTGAATAAATATCTTCAGTGCTGGGACGTTTCCAACGTGTTCGTGGCCGGCGCAAGCTGCTTCCCGCAAAACCATGCCTATAACCCAACCGGAATCGTCGGCGCGACCACGCTCTTTTCAGCGAACGCCATAAAAACGATTTACCTGAAGAACCCCGGCCCGATGGTTCAGGCTTAAAGGAATAAGACGATGAAGATAACCTGTGTAAAGTTACTGCCCTTTTTAACTTTATTGTTTAGCTTCGCCTCTGCTGCGGAAGAGACTGCGCCGGATAACATCAGCAAGGGAAAATATATTGCTACAGCGGGCGACTGCGTTGCCTGTCACTCCATTGCGGGCAGGGCGAGCTTTACCGGGGGGCTGAAGATGTCGACGCCAATTGGCGCGATCTACTCAACCAATATCACCCCCGATAAAGAGACCGGCATCGGTGACTATTCCTACGACGATTTTGCCAAAGCCTTACGCGAGGGCATTGCGAAAGATGGACGTCATCTTTATCCGGCGATGCCCTACACGGCCTATGCCAGAATCAATGATGAGGATATGCATGCGTTATATGACTATATGATGCATGGCGTTCAACCCGTCCACCAGCAGAACATAAAAAGCGACATTCCCTGGCCGCTGAATATGCGCTGGCCTCTGGCCATATGGAACAGCGTTTTTCACGACGATAAGGTTTACGCGCCTGACACCACGAAAAGCGACGCGTGGAACCGGGGTGCCTACCTTGTCCAGGGATTGGGTCACTGTGGCACCTGCCATACGCCGCGCGGCATTGCTTTTCAGGAGAAAGCGCTGGATCAGCAGGGAAAAAGTTATCTGACCGGCGGAACACTGGAAGGCTGGCACGCGCCCGATCTGACGGGAAATGTTAAGTCGGGACTGGGCGGCTGGTCGAACGAGGATATCGCGCTATTCCTGAGAACAGGTCGCACCAACACCTCGGCTGCTTTTGGTTCGATGACCGACGTGATTGAGCACAGTACGCAATACTGGAGCCAGTCCGATCTCAATGCGGTCGCAACCTATCTGAAATCAATCGGCTCATCGGCGTCCGAAACGCCTCCTGCACCCCGCAAAGACGCGACAACCGCCGCACTCATCAGGGGCGATGTTAGCATGCTGGGTTCCAGACTCTATATGGATAACTGTTCTGGTTGCCACCGCCTCGATGGCAAGGGGTATGCAAAAACCTTCCCTTCCCTTGCCGGTAACTCTGCGGTCCTGAGTGATGACCCTTCGTCGGTTATCAGCATTGTGCTGCGAGGAGGCAAAATGGCGGTTACAAAGGATGCGGTGACCGGGCTGGCGATGCCAGATTTTGCCTGGCGTCTCAGCGACCAGGAGGTGGCTGACCTGGTGACGTTTGTCCGCAATAGCTGGGGTAATCAGGCACCACCGGTGAAAGCGGAACAGGTCGAAAAACTACGTAAAGAGTTGCCCGAACCGACAAAGCCCACCCCTGAAAACCGGAATCAGTAAGCAGCAATAAAAAAAAGTCGCGTCCCCTCCGGGCGCGACGTTTTTGTTTACAGGCACCTGCACTGATCTGCTGCCGTCTGCAACCGACAACGCTCCCAACAGATTCGCTCCCGGATGATGGCCGGTTCAGCATCAGCCCGTTTCCGCATCGCTGCCGTGATGATGACCTTTAAGACGCTCGCGCTGCCGTGTTTTTCGGCCTGTCACGACCATCGCCACGATAAATACCGCGGCAAACAGCACCACAATGGTCGGCGCGGGCGCGCTGTCGATGAAGAACGAGAGATAAACCCCGCTCAGCGACACCAGCACCGATACCCCGGTTGCCACCAGCAGGGCATGTGAAAAGCGCCGGGTCAGCAGAATCGCGATCGCGCCGGGCGCAATCAACAGCGAGATCGACAGAATAATCCCCACCGCTTTCAGGGTAGCGACGATGGTCAGCGAGACCATACACAGTAAGCCGTAATGGAGCCAGCGCGCGGGCAGACCGCTTACCTGTGCCTGCTGCGGGTCGAAGCTGAACAGCATAAAATCACGCCATTTCACCACAATCACCAGCACGATAAGCACGGCGATAATCAGCGTCTGAATGAGGTCCGCTCCGTTAATACCGAGCATGTCCCCGAACAGAATATGGTCGAGATGCACCTCTGGTTTCACCGCGACATAAAGAATCAGCCCCACCGCAAACATGCCTGAGAACACAATCCCCAGCACCGTATCCTGCTTTATACGACTGTTATCCTGCAAAAAGCCGCTGGCGACAGCACAGAACAGCCCCGCCACAAACGCGCCTGCCGCCAGCGGTGCCCCCACCATCCAGGCCAGCACGATGCCGGGAAAGACCGCATGACTCATGGCATCGCCCATCAGCGCCCAGCCTTTCAGCACCAGAAACACCGACAGCAACGCGCAGGGTATGGACACCACCAGCGCGATGAGCAGCGCATTGTTCATAAATGCGAACTGAAAAGGTTCAGCTACCCACATCAGCCTGCCTCCTTTTTAGCCTGATGCCGGCCACGACGCCGGTTAGCCAGCAGACCATGTCGCGGTGCAAAAATGAATGCCAGCAGAAAGAGCAGCGTCTGGGCGACCACAATAATGCCGCCCGTCGCGCCATCCAGGTAGTAACTCGCCCATGCGCCGAGAAAACTGGTGAGGCTGCCAATCGCCACCGCAATGACCAGTAGTCGCGGGAAGCGGTCGGTCAGCAGCCAGGCCGTTGCCCCCGGCGTCACCACCAGACAGATCACCAGAAACGCGCCGACCGTCTGCAGTGCCGCTACGGTTGAAAGCGCCAGCAGGATAAAGAAAAGGATTTTCAGCCGTTCAGGCTGCAGACCAATCGCCCGGGCGTGCTGCTCATCAAAGAAGGTCACCATCAGATCCTTCCATTTAACCAGCAGAACCGCGATCGAGATGCCGCCAATCAGCGCCAGCTGCAGGATATCCGCAGGCGCAATGGCCAGAATATTGCCCAGCACAATGGTCTGAATGTTTACCGCTGTCGGGTTGAGCGACACCATAAACAGGCCAAGACCAAAAAAGGAGGAGAAGATCAGACCGATGATCGCATCCTCCTTCAGGCGGGTGCGCTGATTCAGCAACAGCATGCTGCCCGCCGCCAGGCCACCGGAGAGAAACGCCCCCAGTGCGAAAGGCAGGCCCAGCATATAGGCGCCCGCCACACCCGGAACAATGGAGTGTGACAGCGCATCACCGATCAGCGACCAGCCTTTCAGCATCAGATAACAGGAGAGAAAAGCGCAGAGTCCCCCGACCATGGCGGAGACCCACATCGCATTGAGCATATAGTGGTAACTGAAGGGCTCCAGCAACAGTTCCATGGTCAGCGCCCCTCCTGGTGTGCACCGCGCGGCGCAATAAAGGGACGCTCATCGTCGGTGATGATCTGATCATCCAGCCCTTTCACCATAACGTGACGCAGCACGCCGCTGAATGCGCGTTCGAGGTTAGCCGCCGTGAACGTCGTCTCCGTCGGACCGCTGGCCAGAATGGTGCCTTTTACCATCACGGTGTAGTCGCAGAATGCGGTCACCGACCCCAGATTATGCGTGGAAACCAGCATGGTCTTGCCCTCATCGCGCAGCTCGCCCAGCAGGCTGATGATTCTGGCCTCGGTCTGAACATCCACGCCGGTAAAAGGCTCGTCCAGAAGGATCACACTGCCCTGCTGGGCAATAGCGCGCGCCAGAAAGACCCGCTTCTTCTGGCCACCGGAAAGTTCACCAATCTGGCGATGCCGGTATTCGAGCATATCCACCCGCGCCAGCGCCTCCGTCACACTCTGCCGGTCGTGCGCTCTGGGGCGACGCAGCAGGCCCATGTGACCGTAACGCCCCATCATCACCACATCCTCTACCAGCACCGGAAAAGACCAGTCCACCTCTTCCGACTGCGGCACATAGGCCACCAGACTCTGACGCAGCGCCTGGCGGGTAGGCATGCCCAGAATCGAGATGCTGCCGCTGGCGAGCCGGACAAATCCCATCAGCGCTTTAAACAGGGTGGATTTCCCCGAGCCATTCACACCCACCAGCGCCGCAATCGATCCACCCGGCACGCTGAAGCTGGCATCCCGCAGCGCGGTATGGCCGTTGCGCCAGGTGACGGTAACATCGGACACCACGATAGTCTCTTTCATTGCGCGGACTCCCCGGCTCTAAGGCCCTTCACCAGCGTCTCCGTCGTCACGCTGAGCAGATCCAGATAGGTTGGCACCGGACCCTTAGCCTGACTCAGGGAGTCAACGTAAAGCACCCCACCATAATGTGCGCCGGTTTCTCTGGCGACCTGACGGGCAGGCTTGTCGGAGACGGTACTCTCACTGAACACTGCGGGGATGCCCTGCTTCCTGACCTGATCGATCACTTTTCTGACCTGCTGCGGCGTCCCCTGCTGGTCAGAATTGACCGGCCACAGGTAGAGCTCTTTCATCCCCAGATCGCGAGCCAGGTAAGAAAAGGCCCCTTCGCTGGTCACCATCCAGCGTTTGTTCTCCGGGATCCCGGCTATCTGCTGGCGCAGAGGCGCGATCGCAGCACTGATTTTCTGCTTATAGGCGGCGGCATTCTGGCGATAGGTTTCCGCGTTCGCTGGATCATATTTCACCAGCGCATCGCGAATGTTATCGACGTAAATCAGCGCATTGTCCGGTGACATCCAGGCGTGTGGATTCGGTTTGCCGTTATAAGGCCCCTCGCCGATCCCGATTGGCGTGATGTCGGCAGAAACAATCACCTCCGGCACCCCCTCCAGGTGCTGATAAAACCGCTCAAACCAGCGCTCCAGATTGAGGCCGTTCGCCATGATGAGCTGTGCGCCCTGCGCGCGTTTTATATCGCCCGGGGTGGGCTGATACTCATGTATCTCAGCCCCCGGTTTAGTGATTGAGGTCACCTCCGCAGCCTCACCCGCCACGTTCTTCGCCATATCCGCGATGACAGTGAACGTCGTCACGACCTTAAATTTTTCTGCAGCATTACTGCTGGTGGCCATCAGTGTGGTCAGCAGCGCACTCAGTAATATCGCGGTGATTTTTTTGAATGGGGCCATACGGCACTCTCCGGAGGTGGTTAAAAACAGAACACAAATAGCCTGAGCTATTTTTTATAGCACAGGCTATACCTGTGCGAAAGCTCACCTGTGTGAAGTTTCTTCAGCGGCGGGTGTCAGATGTGAAGTTATGTAAATACCATGATTAAGATAATGAAACACAATGCTTTATTTCTGCACCCCGGGGGCAGTCAGTGAGAATGAAGCTGGCAGAAAACAGGCTGTTTATGCCGTTTCGCTTTAAATGGAGAGCGGGTTAAGCGAATCGGCAAAAATAAGATGATTCGGAAAAGGCGATTCAGCCGGATATCGCCCGTCATGACACGAGCGTCAGAACGTTTTATCCGTTCAGGAAATGGACAATTAATATTATCTTATCGATAGGCTGAATTGATTAAGTTTCTTAATTTTTTTTGCTACAGTTAAAGTTACTTACCGCAATCACCCAGGAGGATATTGTGTATTTTTCCAGCGATGAAAAAGCAAATGTCATCATTGGCGAAGCTGCAATGAACCTGTTTACTGCCGGTCAGGAAGTCAACGTTGAACTGCTGATAAATGAGCTACAGGTCATGGCTAACTCGGAAGTTAATGAGATTCGCCTTGAAAAACTGAAATGTGCGCGTCAGTGGCTGATGGGCTTTAAAACCATCGGTTCGCGCGGCAATGCCCCGGCAAACTGGCTTTCCCGATCGTTCGGTAAAGAGTCAGCCATTCCCGCCCCGGCGGATGACATCGTCATTAAACACTGAGCATCGTACTTATCTCCCTGCCGACCTGCTTGTACAGGTCGGAGCGTCCGGGGGTGATATCGATACAAAATTCTGGTACAATTTTTACCTCGCCTGACATCCTCGTAACATGCTGTTTTAAAAGCGATAGCATTTTTTGCACAAAAAAATTAACGCTAAAAATTCAAAATCCTGTACAAGTTTTGGAAAGGTGTATAATTTGCATATCCAGAGCGTGGCATTTTTAATCACTCGAGGACATCAACATGCGTCAGAACGGTCAAAGCCCGGAAACGATCAGCGATATTGCCCGTTACTTCAATCAGGCCAGCTCACCTTCCCAACAGGAGACGCTAGGATCGGTTGTCGTTGAAATTCTGCGCGCAGGTCAAAGTCTCAGTCGCAAAGCGATCTGTAGCAAGCTTCTGCGTCGCCTCGAGTTCGCCGCCACACCAGAACAAGAGAATCATTTGCATGAATTGATCGCGATGCTTTTTCGCCGCGAAGATTAATGCCCTACCACGGCCCGCAGAGTAACTCAGGACGTCTGCTTTCAGCCCTCGTTCAGGAAGATTCAGTTTAGTTAAGAAGCCCAGCACTGCCTCCCCGTATCAGGTGCCCGCAATCGCACCTCCTGACGGATACGGGCCCGCAGCATGGCCATTGATTCGTAATCAGAGAAGCCAGTATGTACAGAAGTGAAGACGAGAAACTGACAGATGTCATGATCGGTGAAGCCGTTCTGACATTACTCAAGTCAGACAAACCGGTATCCAGCAATGCCCTGATCGCACAGCTTGAAGTGATGGCCGCTGCTGCCAATGATGATGCCGCGAAGGTTTCGATTATTCGCAAAGCCATCATTGAAGTCCGTAACGGTATGGTTGCAGCACGCAAACGTGTGAAGGGTGACGTTACCGAACGTGAAAATACTGCACATCGTATGAACAGTGACGGGCCGCCTGACGGCTCCAAAAAACACTGATTGAAAAATGTTGCGTATTAGATGTGCGCGGCTGACTTTAAGCGAAGCGGCAGCCACATTAAAAAATTTTAGGCCGGCTGGGCAAAACGAAAACAGCGTCTACACTCGTTTTTGACTTCAACCATTGCGTCTGACTCCTTTTCTTTAGAGAAAGAATAACCATGCAACACTCTTCAACAGATTCATCCATCATTGAGTATTTCCGTAGTGAAGGCGATCTGCTTGCTCAGGAAACTGAACTGCTGGGCGCAATCATTCGCGACATTGTGGCTGACCAGGGACGCGTAACAAATAAAGCCATCATCCTCTATCTGATTGCAGAGCTGGAATGCACTTCCGACGTAGTCAGGGGTGATGTGTTGCGTAAGACACTGGAAATTGTGGTAGGCCGCACACCTGACGATGCGGGCATCTGACAGGCGGCCCTGCGCTGCATCGGTAGCGCAGGGTATCTCATTCTCCCCCATCGCTGATTATTGATTATTCCTGACTTTTCATTATTACTCCCTTTGACGGCATGTCAGAGCGGATGACTTTATGAAAATACAATTGATATTAATTATCGTATCGCTTTTGCCTATCCTGTGAAGCAGGTAAGGCAGAATGAATGATTATGAGCGCTGCAAATATGATGATGCAGAGAACAGGTAGCCTGAAATAGAGCCTCTCTGCGGCAAAAGTTACCGCAGCGTGATAATCAGATATCTAATAACAGGCGAGAATGGTCAGACTGCCCTTTCAGATTAATCGCTGAATACTTTGCCGGATATTTTCAGGCCAGGTAAAGGTGGCGGGGTCAGAATAGAAATAAGGCTGGAGATGGCACCCCTGACTGGTGCCATCAGCCTTAATGCATTTTGCGGGTAAAGAAGCTTATTGCTTCCAGACACAGTGCTTTCAGCCGGCTGTCACGCGTCTCTTCGCTCAGGCGAAACAGCGCGTCCGTGATGTCGTGAAAATTAACCGGCTCTCCCGCCTTGATTAAATCACTGACTACCGCGCCAACCAGTGCACGGATCTCGCTATCGTTGTCGTACTTCACACGACCTCCCAACGGTGTATGAATGTACAGTCTATCATTAGCGAGAACTAAAAAACAAAAAAGCCGTTACAGCGGAAATATAAGCGAAGCGGCAGAATGTCTATTATTTAGCCAACATCAGAAACCTCTCGAGCATTATTTCCGGCTAAGATAACAACGGCGTTTTGAATAGCAAAGGCGGCACAAGGGTTAGCGCTTTGCTTATATTCAGGCGATAAAGCCCTGGCTGAACAGCTTATTTACACGTTTCCGGCTTATTCATTTCCCTGCCAGCCTGCACCACCTCTCATACTGCAACATAACCCATTCGGGTAATATCATGCAGTATGATAAAACAGACTTTATTCTCCGGCTAACGGGCGGGCACATGGCAAAATTCACCCTGAAACAGATCGCTGCCCAGTCGGGACTGAGTCTGGCAACCATCGATCGCGCGCTGCATCAGCGCGGCAACGTGCATGCCCGCACAGAACACCGTATTCAGCAGGCAATAGCCGACCTGGAACTGATGCACAAAGCGGGACTGGCCAGAGGGCGGACGATCTATTTTGACGTCATCATGCATACGCCTGACCGGTTCCAGCCTTTGATCCGTGAGGCTCTCAGCAGCCAGATCGCCAGCTTTGCCGCGTTTAAACTTCAGCTGCGTTTTCACCTCGGGGCAAATCTCACAACAGAGGGGATTAACGCGCTGCTGAATAAAAATGCGCTTCACAGTCACGGGGTCATTCTCAAAGCCGCCTGCGCTGAAGCGCTCTACCCTACCCTTGAAGCCCTGCTGAAACAGCGAGTGCCGGTGGTCACCATGATGAGCGATCTGCCCGGCAGCGCGCGCCTGCGCTACATCGGTATGGATAATTTTGATGCCGGAAAAGTGGCGGCCTTTCTGATGTCAAAATGGCTGCGGGTGACCCGTTCGCACATCCTGGCAGTGACCGGCAGCCATGACTTCATCGGTGAAAGGGAGCGAATCGACGGTTTTCAGCGTGCAATAGCGCAGTTTGCTCCTCAGCATCAGGTGAGCGTGGTCGCTGGCGGATATGGGATTGATGACCGGATGCATCAGTCGGTGACGCGCTTTTTGCAGCAGCATCCGGATGCAGATGCGGTCTATACCGTGGGCGGCGGGAATCCCGGCATTCTGCGCGCTTTTGCCGGAGAGAAGCGCACGCTGAACGCCTTCATCGGGCACGATCCCGATCGCGAGAACTGTGCGCTACTGCATCAGGGTAAAATCGATGCCCTGATCGAGCATAATTTACAGCTCGATGCGCTGCACGCCTTCAGAACCCTGCTGGCGTTTCATGGATTCCTGCCGGCATCTGAGCCACCCGCGCCCTACTCCAGAATCAACATCATCACCCGTTACAACATGACGGCCTGAAAAGCCTCCTCCCGGATAAAAAATCAGCGCTGAACCGGGGCCGGCTGGGGTGACAGCCTGACGTGGTCAATCAGTGCCCGCAGCTTGGGAGCCAGATTTTTGCGGCTCGGAAAGTAGAGATAAAAACCGGCAAACGTGGGCAGCCATTCGTCGAGTAACGTCACCAGCTCGCCCCGATCGATGTAGGGCCGGAAAGTTTCCTCCATCCCAAAACTGATGCCGCCGCCAGCGCAGGCGGTGCGGATCATCACGCCCATATCATTGGTCGTCAGTTGCGGATTGACGGCAACATCAAACTCGCGCCCCTGCTCAGCAAACTCCCAGCGGTATGGGGCCAGGCCCGGTTCCTTGCGCCAGCCGATGCAGCGATGATGCACCAGCTCCTGCGGATGTTGCGGCGTCCCTGCACGCGCCAGATAGTGCGGTGACGCCACGGCAACCTGACGCTGAGCAACCGAGACCGGCACCGCAATCATATCCTGAGCAATCACCTCCCCCAGTCGCACCCCCGCATCATAACCCTGCCCGACAATATCAAACTCTTCATCGGTCACGGTGATGTCCAGCTCAACGTGTGGATAGGCGGTGATGAAGCTCGCCAGTAGCTCGCCCCCCAGCATGCGTTCCGCGATAGAGGAGATCGCCAGCCTCAGCTGTCCTCGTGGCTCTGCCGCCAGTTCAGCAATGTCGTTAACGGCGCGATTCAGCGCGCTGATGGCCGGTGCCACCTCGGCATAGAGTCGCTGTCCCGCTTCCGTCAGCTGAACTGACCGCGTCGTGCGCTGCATCAGCGTGATATTGAGCCGGTCCTCCAGCCGCCGCAGACTCTGACTGATGGCCGGACGCGTCACGCCCAGCTGTTCTGCCGCCAGCCGGAAGTTGCGCGTCTGTGCCACGATAACAAAAATTTCGAGCGCATTTTTATCACTGTTCATTGGTTAGTTTCAGTTACCAGTCTGTAAAGCGGTTGATGGATTATCTTTATAATCGACCCGTCGTAAGATCGCCACTCACAACCTGAGTGGAGAGAAAAGATGACGCAGAAAGTGATTTTAATTACCGGTGCATCAAGCGGTATCGGTGCTGGCATTGCACGCGAACTGGCGAAGAGCGATGCCATTCTACTGCTGGGTGCACGTCGTGAAAGTCGTCTGGCTGCCCTGGCGGAAGAGCTGCGCTTTAATGGTTCTGAGGTGGCAATCAAAGCACTGGATGTGACACGCCGCGATGACGTCACGCAGTTCGTTGACTATGCGCTGGAAAAATGGGGCCGGGTGGATGTCATGATCAACAACGCCGGCATTATGCCGCTGTCGCCGATGGCGTCGCTGCGGGTGGAAGAGTGGGATCAGATGATCGACGTCAATATCAAAGGCGTGCTGTATGGCATTGCGGCGGTACTGCCGTCCATGCTGACCCGCCAGTGTGGTCACATCATTAACATCGCATCCATCGGCGCGCTGGCGGTGTCGCCCACCGCGGCAGTCTACTGTGCCACGAAGTTTGCAGTGCGGGCGATTTCCGATGGGTTGCGGCAGGAGAACAGCGAGCTGCGCGTCACCTGTGTTCACCCCGGCGTGGTCGAAAGTGAGCTGGCATCAACAATCACCGATCCGGTAGCGGCGGAGGCGATGCAGCAGTATCGCGCCATCGCGCTGCAGCCGGACGCCATTGGTCGCGCCGTGCGTTATGCGATTGAGCAGCCGGAAGAGGTGGATGTGAACGAAATTGTGGTGCGGCCAACCCGAACCCGGCAGTAAGCAACCGGCCCGATGCACGATGGACACCGGGCCGGCGCTTTTTTCTGTCAGTAGAGTACTCTGCGGGTACGCTGTACGGTGACGGCGATCGCCGTCAGCGCTACCAGCATCAGGAAAACCCCAAGGCCAACCATGGCATTAAATCCATAGGCCTTGAAGAGCAGCAGTCCGGCGATACAGCCGCTTAAGAAGGAGAAGACCGTGGTCAGATGGGTATGCAGCACCTTCTGGAAAAAGCGACGGTCGTCCGTCTCAAGATGTACAGCATGTGAAGTGTGAGCAAAAATCCATGAACCCAGCGCAATACCCGCATCGGTCAGCGTCCCGGTGATGTGGGTCGATCTGACACGTCCGTTGGAGAGCTGCGTCGAGGTGGCGTTATGAATCCCCATCAGGAAGCCCAGCACAATCAGGATCTCTCCGTTGTAACTGGGCCGATAGTACATCAGCTCGAAGATCGAGGCCGCCGTCAGTGCCAGCCCCTCCGCCAGAATGATCAGACAGAAAATAGTGCGTAACCGGTATTTATGCCCCACCACCACTGCCAGTCGGGCAACGGTACAGCCAAAAACGAAGGCAATAATCAGTGCCATCAGAAACAGCATGGTGTGGAGATCGCTGGTGGTAACTTCGGCAGAGATCTGCGAGGTGTTGCCGCTCATGTGCGAGGGGAAAAACCCAAACGCCCCCAGCGCCATGGCATTAAGGATACCGGCGGTGGTGGCAAGCACCAGCGCCAGCAGTCGATCTTCGGTATGCGAACGCACTTTCTTCTTTTTTATCAGCACAGGCTACCCCACATCAGGTGATTGCAATAAATCCATAAAACCTAAAGCATACAGCCTGATACGAATAATTCCTGTCAGAACCAGATAACTCTGATGAAATAAGCCATTAATTTTGCTGATTTTTATAAAGCAGATTCAGTTTACTTTTAAAAGTGTCAACGACGCGATGAAACACCGGAGCGCATTCTCAGTCTACGATAAAGAGCTGCGCGCCAGCTGACGTAAAGGAACGGTGCGGTTCAGCGTCATCTGCCACCTGATAACTGACACCCGGCGTCAGAACGAAACGGCGGCCATCGGCCAGTTCGGTGTGCAGCTCACCCGACAGGCAGAGCAGGATATGGCCTTTGGTGCACCAGTGATCGGCGACATAGCCCGGTGAATAGTCCACCATCCGCACCCGGATATCGTTGAACCTCACGGTTCGCCAGGTCGCATGCCCCTGCTCGCCGGGATGGATCGTCTCTTCAATCTGATCCCACTGCGTCAGACCAAAGGGCAGATTTTCAATTTTCATCTGTTTGCCTCGCTGACGTCAGGCCAGTGCCTGAATGACCGCCTCTTCGGCGTGGATGAGCGTAGTATCGAACAGCGGGACGCTGGCATCGGTGGCATCCACCAGCAGGGTGATTTCGGTACAGCCCAGAATAATGGCCTCCGCCCCCTGCCCGACCAGCCGCGCCATGATCTCTCTGTAACGGCGACGCGAAGCGGGATTGATCTCGCCCAGACAGAGCTCGTGGTAAATAACCTCATGTACAAAGTGACGATCCTCTTCATCCGGCGTGATCACCGTCAGATCGAATTGTTCCTGAAGCCGCCCGCGATAGAACGCCTGCTCCATGGTGAATCGTGTCGCCAGTAAACCGACCTTACGCAACCCCGCCTGCCGGATACGGCGTCCCGTGGCGTCGGCGATATGGAGCAGCGGTATCGTTGTTGCCGCACTGATTTGCGCGGCCACTTTATGCATGGTGTTGGTACAGAGTACGATGAATTGCGCACCGGCCCGTTCCAGATTGCGCGCCGCGTCGGCCAGTATCTCACCCGCCTGCTGCCATTCTCCCGCCGCCTGCAGCTGCTCAATGCGCTGAAAATCGACGCTGTAGAGCACCAGCTCTGCCGAGTGCAGGCCGCCCAGCCGTTCTTTAACCTGCTGATTGAGTATGCGGTAATAGAGCGCGGTAGATTCCCACGACATACCGCCTAACAGACCGATGACTTTCACGATGCTCTCCAGATTCAGGGATGAAAACTCAGCATGCCAGATCGGCGGGGTTCAGCAATCATAATCAGCAGGCAGGCATAAATTCAGCCGAACGGCGTGACCCGTGCGCAGATTCTGTGGCAGGATACGCGGCCTGCGTCCTGCCCTATCCGGCAGACTGATTTTCACCCAACGCGTGACTGACATGACAAAACTCAAATTCATTCTTCCCCTCCTGCTGATTCTGGCCGCCGCGGTCTGGTGGCTGATGCCGCATGAGAGTGATGAAGAGACGGCCTATTACATCGCCGTGTTCTGCGCCATCAGTCATCATGATGAACAGCAGCTGGCGCCGCAGATGCAAAAGGTAATCGAGGGCAGTAATTCTGACTATGCGCTGCAGAAAAACAGTTATAAAACCTCGCTGGGCAGCAGCGTGATCGGTCGCTGGCAGCAGCTGACGCCTGATGCAAAACAGCGCGCCGCAGAAGACAGCGCGGCCTGTCAGGAATTATTAAAGCGCTGAGCCATAGCGGGCGTTATTATCAGATCATTCAGATAACGAGGGATCGATGATGACACAGCCAGAACGAAAAAATTATCCGCAGCTGGGCGAAGTGAAAGCGCCCTATGTGCATGCTGTGAAGCATGCGTCCACACTTTACGTGTCAGGACTGACGGCATTCGGCACAGCGGCTCAGAATGGAACGATTGATGAACAGGCGGAAGCCATATTCGCTCAGCTTAAGGTGATAGCCGCCGCTGAGCAGACGTCGCTTGCCGCGCTAATCAAGGTCACCCTGTTTATCACCTCTTTCGAAGAGATCACCGCCTTGCGGGAAGTGCTCTATCGCCATTATGGTGAGCATCTCCCCGCCAGCTCGCTGGTGCAGGTCAGCGGCCTTTTCTCGCCTGACCTGCGGGTTGAGATTGAAGCCATTTTCGCGCTGTAGAGACTGCCCTCTCTCTCGCTAAAGCAACATCTCTGCCGCGGCAGCCCCGCGTGCGAGATAGCCAATGCGATAGCTCTCCTGCCCGTCTGCTGGTGGCTGAACGCTGGCCGAGATCTCCACGCCCTGCCAGCGGCTGATGTCCCAGGCATTGAAGTCCTCCCTGACCGGCAGTGCCGCCAGGTCGGAGTGGGGAGCGATCGTCCAGCGCTTCAGCGTCATAAACCGGGCGTCAGTCAGATGCCTGACCACAGCGTGCCCCTCTAACGCCAGCCAGCTTTCGATGATCGGCCAGCCAAAGTCACTGACCAGAGTGGCAAAACCGGGACTTTGCAGGAAGCGCTGCATCGCACTGGCCTCCTGCCAGAAATAGAGCGGTGCATAGCGATTTTCATGCAGCGTGCCTTCACTCTGACAGCTGTAAAGAAACGCCTTTGCCACCAGCCCCGGAAATCCCTCCAGCCGGGCGCCATTCTGTCTGATGCGCTCTTTGATGATCGTCATGTCATAATCCGCTGGCAGGGTAAACCGGTAGTGCATCGCAATCATCGCGCCTCCTCCTCTTCCAGCATCCGGCCACCGCTAAAGCTCCACTCCTCGGTGCTGTTGAACTGAAGAATGATCATCACATCGTCAGGGTCGATGGCCATCTCCGCCTGAAGCGCCGTGCAGAGCGCGCGATAAAAGCTCTGCTTCTGATGCCGGGTGCGTGGCCTGCCCGCCAACACCTGAAACAGCACAAACCTGTCACTCCGTCCGCCGCTCAGGTAGTGCCGGTCAAAGACCCGCTGACTGGCCGGTAGTCTTTCTGTCACCTGAAAGCAGTCACGTTCAGGCACATCAAATTCTGCAACCAGCGCCTGCTGAAGGAGGATGGAGAGTTGTTTCAGCGCGGTGTCGCTGTAACTTTCACCTAAGGTAATCCGGGTAAATGGCATCAGGCATTCTCCTCCAGATAGCTCAGGGCGGTAACCGCGGCGGGCCAGCCGGCATAAAAGGCCAGATGCGTGAAGCTCTCAATCAGTTCCTCCTGCGACAGCCCGTTTTGCCGGGCGAAATTGAGGTGCCAGGGCAACTGCTGCACACGTCCCAGCGCCGTCAGCGTGGCCAGCGTCAGCAGGCTGCGCTCTCGCGGAGACAGCACGCCGCGCTGCCAGATATCCCCAAACAGCACCTGCTGCGTCAGTTCAGCCAGTTTGGGCGCGCGCTGCGCCAGGGTTTCCCGATCCAGTGAATTTTTCATTGCGCTCTCCTTTGTTGTCAGCGAGAGTGTCGCCTGAGGATATCATCCTGAAAATCAAATTAATCCGCACTTACCATCCACGTTAACAGGATAGTCATGAATAAAGTGCCCGAGTGTCTCGATATGGATGCGCTGCGCAGTTTCGTGGCGGGCATTGACGCAGGCAGTTTTGCCTCCGCGGCGCAGCACCTGTGCCGTTCGACGTCCGCCATCAGCGCGCAGCTTAAAAAACTGGAGCAGCAATGCGGAACAGCACTGGTGATGAAAAAAGGGCGACACCTGCAGCTGACCCGCAGCGGTGAGCAGCTGATGAGCTACGCCAGACGCCTGCTGTCACTGAATGATGAAACCTTACGGGCTGTGCGAGGCGAAGCATTGCAGGGTGAAATACGCATCGGTATGCAGGAGGATTTTGGCGAGGCGCTGATGCCCGCGATTCTGGGCGCGTTTAACCGGCAGCACCCGGAGGTGATGCTGACCGCCCGCGTCGACAGAAATCTGCCACTGCTTACGGCGCTGGCGCGTCATGAACTGGATCTTGCCCTGCTCTGGCAGGCGGAACCGCAGGCTGGCACGCCGCTGATCGGTCAGTGTCCGTTAGCCTGGATTTACCATCCGGACATTGACCTGGCGGGCATGTTACAGCGCGGCGAGCCTTTGCCGCTGGTGGTGTTTGATGCGCCGTGTGTGATGCGTTCGCGTGCCATCGACGCGCTGGACGCAGCCGCTATTCCGTGGCGGGTGGTGTTTACCAGTCACAGTCTTAGCGGGATCTGGGCAGCGTTGCAGGCAGGCCTCGGCGTAACGCTCCGCACCCGCGCCGGTATGCCCGACAGGCTGGTAACGGAATCACAGCGGCTGCCCCCGCCTGGCACGCTGGGCATCGCGCTCGCCCGCGCAGATCGGGGCGAAGATCCGGCGCGCACGCTGCTGCAGCAGCTGATCGCTGAAGCTGCTCTGCCGTTTGTTCAGCGCTGACCCGCCTTCAGAATGCCCGCGTAATCAGGGAAGCACAGTACTCCGCAGAGACGTCACGATCGCCGAACAGAATATGGTACATGACGGGTGCCACCACCACATCCATGACGCGATCGATGTCAAAGCCCGCTTCGCCACGCGCGACAGCACGGTTGTGCAGGGTTTCAAGATGCTGATAGGTAAACCCGCAACATTTCTGGCTGGCCTCCTCCGCATGACTGTTCATCACGTCGGCCAGCATGTCGCGGCCGACTTTTGACGACATCTCTTCCGCATACTGCTGGATAAACAGGGTAAGATCGCCGGTCATCGACCCGGTATCTTCCGGTTCAGCAATGGGCCGCATCCGCGCCACCGCCACGTCGGCCAGCAGCTGCGTCAGATCGCCCCAGCGCCGGTAAATCGTGGAGGGCGTCACGCCTGCCTGTTCGGCTATCATCGGCACCGTAATCGCGGAGCGGTCAAGTGTCTCAAGCAGCCGGTTCACGGTGTTGTGCACTTCCGCCTGAATACGCGCACTGCGCCCGCCCTGTCGGACCATCTCCCTCGCCATCTTTTCCTCCTGGCTCATCAGCTTCAGATGTAAAATTAAAGCAACGAAATTGCATTAACGGATTATCGCAGTGTACCGCATCTGAAATTTTACAGGCGTTAAAGCGTGCTACCGGGAGAGGAAGGCGCGTTGCCTGCTCTGAGCCAGTCGCTGCGGGTCAGGGTAAACATCAGGCTCGGCGAGAAGCCCTCCAGATCGTTGACCTTTTTCAGGAAGGTTAATCCGGCTTTCTCCAGCACCCGCCGCGAAGCGAGATGATTTTCGCGCACCACACCCGTAATGACGCTCAGTTCAGCTTCTTCAAAGCCATAGCGTATGGCCCGGCGGGAGAGTTCGATGGCATAACCTTTTCCCCAGGCGGCTGGCTCAAAACGATAGCCGAGATTATTGGTCTGACGGCCATCGAACTGGCTTCTGAAGACGCCGCCAAAGCCGATAATTTTTTCCGGGTTCGCTTTTTCAAATATCGTCCAGTCGCCAAACCCCTGTTCCCGGTACCCCTGCAGGATGCGCTCCATGGACTGCAGAGCATACGATCTGTCGGGCCACGGGCCGCGCGGATTAAATCTGTGTGTTTCAGGGTCGCTGTAGATTCTGAAGAGGTCGTCAATATCTTCCTGGCGGGTAAATCTGTAGAGCAACCGCTCTGATTCCCAATACATTTTCTGCTCCTTGTGGGGACGGAATACGCCGCGGCTTACTTTTATATCAGCAATGTCTTTGGTAACCAACACCGCGCAGGTCAGCCTCCTCTCAGGAGAGAGCAGCGGAATGCCTTCAGCGCTTTACAGACGGGCCGGTATCACAAATGACAACATAGCTGTTCTGACGCTGCGGTTATTAGTGTTAAATTTCTGTTTCATCTGACGCGCCCGGACGTTGGCGTGTCGCCACGGCATCATGGACATTCTGACTGATGAGGAGGATGGAGCAACATGACGGAACAGAGCAGCGTCATCACTGAACTTACTGAACTAGAACGTCTTTACGGCACGGTAGCCCGGCCGTCGATCGCTAAGGTGACGGATCATATCCACCCCGCCTATCGTCCGTTTATCGACGCTTCGCCGTTTGTTGCCCTGGCCACATCGGGACCTGACGGGCTGGATGTGTCACCGCGCGGCGATCCGGCCGGCTTTATCGACATTGAGGATGACAGAACACTTCTGCTGCCAGACCGGCGCGGCAACAACCGCATCGACAGTCTGCGCAACATTCTGTATGACAATCGGGTGGCGCTGCTGTTTCTGGTCCCCGGTATTGGCGAGACGCTGCGGGTAAACGGCACAGCCGCAATCAGCACCGATCCGGCGCTGCTGGAACGTTTTGCCGTCAACAACCAGCTGCCAAAGACGGTGCTGCGTATCGCCGTCGACACTGTTTTCTTTCAGTGCAGCCGGGCGATTCTCCGCGCCGGACTCTGGGATGTGACAACGCAGATCCCGCGGCAGAGCCTGCCCAGCACCGGCTCCATTCTCCGGCAGATTGCGGAAATTGATGGTGACGCTTATGACAAAGCGCTGCCAGAGCGCCTGAAGAACTCGCTCTATTGATCCTTCGTGCCTGCCGATCGCTTTTCAGGGATCCGCAGGCTCATTGCTGAGAGCAGGAAGGGATAGCGTCAGGTGAAGCGCGCCAGAATGCTCTTTGCCTGGCTGTAGTCGTAAGAGGTGACTTCAATCTTATTTTCGCTGGGGTCGTTGAAATAGACCGACATCGACACCTCATGGTCACTGATGCTGAACGGGATGCTGTTCTCTCTCAGGACGGGAATCAGCGTGCTGAATGCCGGGGCGGCCACGCTGAACGCGACCGTATGGCCGGGAGGCTGGGTGGTTCTGAGGAAGAGAGAGAGTGATGCTCTGTTGTTCCTGATAACCCGCGGCCCACCCTGTTCAGCCCAGAAACCGAGCGAAACATCGCGTGAAAAGCCCAGCACCGCGTTATACCACTGCTCAGCCTGTGCAATATCTTCAACGTACAAATGGATATGATCGATCTCCGCTATTTTCATGTTCAGGCCTCCTTAAACCCCATTTCTTAGATTCTTACTCAGTCTGATTTAATGACATTTCACCCGCCTCTGGCCGTCTCAGCGTCAGATGATCAACGCGCCGGAGAGACACGTCATTCAGACAGCAGGATTCGTTAAAGCAAAAATATTGCATTAAGCCCTGAGCAGGCGTATACCTCTTTTAAAGCTAATATTTTGCATTAAGGGACTTATCATGACCCATGCTCTGACGCCTCAGGCCGCAACCCGCACCACGATCTTCAGCTTTACCAGCGCCGCGCTGATCTCCGCCACCAGCAGTGCGCCCACACCGCTCTATCCCCTTTACCGGACACTTTTTCACCTGACGCCGACGATGCTGACGCTGATTTTTGGTGCCTATGCTTTCGCGCTGCTGGCGGCGCTGCTGACGGTAGGGAAAGTGTCCGACTATACCGGGCGACGTCCGCTGATGTTGCTGGCGCTGGCGCTCAACGCCATTGCCCTGGTGATCTTTATGACCGCCGGGTCGGCGGCAACCCTGATTGCAGCCCGCCTGGTGCAGGGGTTTGCCACGGGAATTGCGTTACCGACATTCGGTGCCAGCCTGCTGGATGCCAGTAAAACACGCGGGCCGCTGCTCAACTCGTTTACCGCGTTTCTGGGGATGACGCTGGGCACCCTCGCGGGCGGCATTCTGGTGAGTCTGGCCCCCTATCCTACCGTAACGCTGTACGCACTCCTGTTGTTACTGATGCTGTTTGCCATGACACTGCTGCCGCTTATCCCTGAAACCATTTCGCCTCAGCCTGGCGTGCTGGCCGCTCTGCGCCCTCAGGTCAGCATACCGCGCCGTGCGCTCGGCCCGTTGTTAAAAGTGGCACCGGTGAATATCGCCACCTGGATGCTCGGCGGTTTCTACCTCTCTCTGATGCCCACGATGGTGGCAAACGCCACCGGTCTTACTTCGCCCTTCATCGGCGGATCGGTTGTTGCGACGCTGATGCTGAGCGCAACGGCAGCGGTCTTTCTCTTTCGTCCGCTCCCACCCGCCCGCGCACTGGTCATCGGGACGCTGATGCTGATGACCGGCGTGAGCGTGACGCTGACCGGCCTTTCGCTGCATAGTGTGGCCTGGCTTTATATCGGCACCGCCCTCGCGGGCCAGGGGTTTGGTTCTATTTTCGCTAACGTGCTGAAAATCATCATGCAGTTAGCGGAAAGTCATGAACGCGCGGGCCTCTTCTCCGCCTTTCTGATCAAAAGTTATCTCGCGTTTGCCCTGCCCGCGATTGCCGCCGGTATTGTCGCGCCGCATCTCGGACTGACCCGGACGGCCTGGTGCTACGGGATGACCATCCTGGTGCTGGCGATGGTGTCGCTGCTGGCAGTAAGGGGCCGTGCGCTGGCGGGCACAGCCGGTTCCTGATCCCTGGATGACGCGGCCGGTTAGCAGCCGCGTCATCCACAATCGGCGATTTTCACTTACACTCAACGCATTAATGTCTGGTGCAGTTGCTGTGCGATGCCGTGAGAATGATGCCGAAATCCCAATCCGTTCCGGTCCTGGACCGCTTTTCCCCTGCTACCCGGCGCTGGTTTTCTGCCGCCTTTAAAGCCCCGACCCCGGTACAGCAGGCGGCATGGCAGGCCATCGCCAGCGGAGCGCATGCGCTGGTGATTGCCCCTACCGGCTCAGGAAAAACGCTGGCCGCCTTTCTGACCGCTATTGATGCGCTGTTTCAGGTCCGGGCAGAGCAGCCCGCCCCCTCACGTGAAACCACGACCCGAGTGCTCTACATTTCGCCGGTCAAAGCGCTGGCGGCGGATGTGCAGCGCAATCTGACGCTTCCGCTTGCCGGCGTCTGTGCTGAGCGGCAGGCGCTGGATGAGCCCGCGATCACCCTGACTGTCGGAATGCGTTCCGGCGATACGTCGACTGCAGAGCGCGCCCGGCTGCTGCGCCGCCCACCCGATATTCTGATCACCACCCCGGAATCGCTGTTTCTGATGCTGACCTCAAAAGCGCGCACGACGCTGCAGGGTGTCACCACGGTTATTGTTGATGAAGTGCATGCTGTAGCGGGTTCGAAGCGCGGCTCTCAGCTTGCCCTGAGTCTGGAGCGGCTGGATGCACTGCTGCCGCGGCCCGCTCAGCGCGTGGGGCTCTCCGCCACGGTGCGACCGGTTGAGCGCATTGCTGCATTCCTGGGAGGCAGCCAGCCCGTCCAGGTGGTTAACCCCTCCTCCGATCGCACCCTGCACCTGACTATTGAGGTGCCGGTGCCGGATATGACGGACATCGCCAGTGACAGCGACCTCAGCGGCGAAACGCCGTCAGCCAGCGGATCAATCTGGCCGCATATCGAAGCACGCATTCTGCAGCAGGTGATGGCCCATCGCGCCACGCTGGTGTTTGTTAATTCGCGAGGGCTGGCTGAAAAACTCACTGCCCGTCTCAATGCGCGTTTTTTTGAAAGGCAGGCGGCGGAAGATCCGGATACCGCAAGCAGCGACAGCCGTGCTGACCCTATCGCCCGCTCGCATCATGGTTCCGTTTCCAAAGAGCAGCGCGCCGGGATCGAATCGGCACTCAAGCAGGGCAGCCTGCGCTGCGTGGTCGCCACCTCCAGCCTTGAACTTGGTATCGATATGGGGCCGGTGGATCTGGTGATTCAGGTAGGCGCTCCGCTGTCGGTCGCCAGCGCTCTGCAGCGCGTGGGGCGAGCCGGACATCAGGTTGGCGGCATGTCAACCGGCATCCTGTTTCCCCGGACGCGACACGATCTGCTGGATGCCGCTGTCACCTTACAGTCGATGCGTGCCGGCCAGCTCGATGCGCTTAGCCCTCCCTCTAATCCGCTGGATATTCTGGCGCAGCAGACGCTGGCAGCCGTTGCCATGGACTCCCTTCAGGTTGATGCATGGTACAGCCTCGTCTGTCGGGCCGACCCGTTTCGCGGGCTGTCGCGCCGCCTGTTTGACGCCACGCTGGATATGCTGGCCGGGAAATATCCCTCGGAGGGTTTCGCGCAGCTACGGCCACAGCTGATCTGGGATCGTGAGAGCGGTCTGCTGAGCGCGCGTCCCGGCGCTCAGCATCTGGCCGTGACCAGTGGCGGCACCATTCCCGATCGCGGCATGTTCAGCGTGATGCTGCCGGAAGGCGAAGAGCAGGCTGGCTCGCGTCGCGTCGGGGAGCTGGATGAAGAGATGGTGTATGAGTCGCGCATCAATGACATCATCACCCTGGGCGCCTCCTCCTGGCGGATTCAGCAGATCACACACGACCAGGTGGTGGTGGTGCCTGCTCCGGGCCGTCAGGCTCGTTTGCCCTTCTGGCGGGGAGAAGGGGTTGGCCGGTCGGCCGATGCCGGAGCCAGCCTCGGGCTGTTTCTGCGCCAGCTGAATAACGTCTCCCGGGCTGAGGCGGAGAAACAGCTGCTGTCGCTGGGCCTGAATCCCCATGCAGTGACCAATCTGCTGGCCCTGCTGGCGGACCAACGCACCGCAACCGGCGTCATCCCGGACGACCGTACGCTGCTGATTGAACGCTGCCGTGATGAACTGGGTGACTGGCGGGTCATTCTCCATTCCCCGTGGGGAAAGCGGGTCAATGCTCCCTGGGCACTGGCCATTGCCGCACGTATTGAGCACCGGATGGGCCTGGATGCCTCTGTGGCGGCCAGCGATGATGGCATCGTCGCCCGCTTCCCCGCCAGCGAGCAAAAGCCTCCGGGCGCGGAACTTTTTGTCTTCGGGAGTGACAGGCTCACGCAGATCGTTACCGAGAGTGTGGGTCACTCTGCGCTGTTCGCCGCCCGCTTTCGTGAGTGTGCCTCGCGCGCGCTGCTGCTGCCCAGGCGCAATCCGGGCAAGCGTTCCCCGCTCTGGCAGCAGCGGCTGCGCGCCGGTCAGTTGCTGGCGGTTGCCAGCGCGCATGATGACTTTCCGATCCTGATCGAGACCGCACGCGAATGTCTGCAGGATGTTTATGACCTGCCAGCCCTGCACCATTTAATGGAGCAGATAGCGCAGGGCGAGGTGCAGTTCAGCGAAGTCACCACCGGACAGCCCTCCCCTTTCGCCGCTCCGCTGCTGTTCGGTTATGTCGCTGAATTTATCTATGCCAGCGATGCCCCTCAGGCGGAACGTCGTGCCTCTCTGCTGTCACTCGACAGCAACCTGCTGGGTGAACTGCTTGGCCAGACCCGCAAGCGTGACCTGCTGGAACCCGCTGTCGTCGCCGGGGTTGAACAGGCGTTACAGCGCCGTGATCCCCGCTATCAGGCACAGCACGCCGAAGGCATTATCGATCTGCTGCGCGATCTCGGTCCGCTCTCTGTAACGGAGGTACGGGCACGGTTCAGCGGGGATGCACAGCAGGTTACCGGGGCGTTAACGCAGTTTGCGGCTGCGCGGCGTATTATTCCGGTCATTATCGCGGGTGAAGATCGCTGGGCCGTCATTGAAGATGCTGCCCGGCTGCGCAATGCGCTGGCGGTAGCGTTACCTGATGACCTGCCAGCGACGTTTCTGTTACCACCCGCCGCCCCGCTGCATGATCTGATCGGCCAGTATGCACGCACCCATACGCTGTTCACCGCCCGGTCGCTGGCAGCCCGCTATGGTCTGGGTGTCGCCGTGGTGAATGAGGTACTGCTGACCCTGCTTCAGCAGGGCAGCCTGCTGAATATGGGATTGGCAGCTGGCGAGTCGGAACCGGCGTGGGTCTCCACCGACATCTTCTCGCGGCTGCGACTGCGTTCACTGCAATCAGCACGTGAAGCCACGCGCCCTGTTCCGCCCGCTGTCTGGGTTACTCTGTTGCTGGAGCGCCACGGCGTGCTGAATGAACGGCGTCAGGAGCAGCAGGGTGCCGAGGGCGTGTTGCGGGTCATTGAGCAGCTCGCCGGCGTGCCGTTACCCGCCTCGCTCTGGGAGTCGCAGATCCTGCGCGCCAGAGTGGCCGACTATCAACCCGCCATGCTTGATGAACTGCTCAGCCGTGGCGAGGTGATCTGGTGTGGTCATAAGGCGCTGGGCCACAACGATGGGCTGATCTCGCTGCACCTGACGGAATGTGCCGCGGAGACGCTGCCGGTCATTGACACCACCCAGCCTGTCACGCCGCTGCAGCAGCAGGTTATTGACGCACTCAGCCGGGGTGGCGCCTGGTTTGTTCATGAGATCATGGCGCAGCAGGGGGAGGCAGAGTTGCCGTCTGACAGCCTCTGTGAGGCGCTGTGGCAACTGGTGTGGCAGGGTTATGTCACCGCAGACAGCTGGATTGCGGTGCGGGGCCTGCTCACGACACCCGGTGCATCCCGTGCGCGTCCGGCACGTACCCTGCGCACGCGTTTTGGCCAGCGCTTTACACCTGGCGCGCTGACGGCACGCAGACCGGCGGTCAACACTCTGGCCGGACGCTGGTCGCGGCTCCCGCGTCAGCCGGTTGCGCCTGCCCGACTGGCCCTGTCGCTGGCGGAGAACCTGCTTGACCGCTATGGCGTGATCACCCGCGGCAGCGCGGTCGCTGAACAGGTCCCGGGAGGGTTTCCGGCTCTGCAGCCGGTGTTGCGCAGTATGGAAGATGCCGGCCGGCTGTTACGCGGACGTTTTGTCGACGGTGCGGGCGGTGCACAGTTTGCCGATCAGCAGACGATTGAACGACTGCGTAAGCTGGCAGAGAACCCGGTCGCTGAGGCTGACGCCGTCGTACTGGCGGCACCCGATCCGGCTAATCCGTTTGGCGCGATGCTGAGCTGGCCGGTTCATGGCAGCGTTACACGCCCCACCCGTCGTCCGGGCGGACGCGTGGTGATTGCCGGTGGCGCACTGCTCCTCTACCTGACCCCCGGCGGTAAAGAGTTACTGACCTTTACCGACGATCCCGCACGGCAACAGGCGGCGGTGGCGGCGCTGGGTGCGGCGCTGCAACGGGAAAACTCCGCCATGTTTACGCTGGAGCGGGCAGATGGCAAACCAGTAACCCAGTCTCCCCTGCTTAACGCTTTACGCCACGCCGGTTTTTCGCGGGTGCCGCAGGGTCTCAGCTGGTATAGCTGAACACCTGCCGGATCGCTAAATCACCATTACACTTAATCGACATCCACGCAGGAGGTTTTCATGTCTGATATCACCATGACTTTCAAGTTAGGCGATCGCGAAGTTAACCGTCTTGGCTATGGCGCTATGCAACTGGCCGGGCCTGGCGTGTTTGGCCCGGTTAAAGATGAAGCGCGCGCGATACAGGTTTTACGTGACGCCATTGAAGCTGGCGTCAACCACATCGACACCAGCGATTTTTACGGTCCGCACGAAACCAACAAATTAATCAGGAAGGCGCTCCATCCCTATCCGGAGGATCTCTGTATTGTCACCAAAGTGGGGGCACGTCGTGATGCCAGAGGCGGCTGGCAGGCGGCGATGGAGCCGGAGGCGCTCACTCAGGCCGTAGAAGATAATCTCCGCCACCTGGGCCTGGACGTTCTTGAGGTGGTGAATCTTCGCAGCATGCTGCATCCGGCTAAACCCAAAGAGGGCTCTCTGGCCCCTCAACTGGAGGCACTGCTGGCGTTGCAGGCACGCGGGCTGATTCGCCACATCGGTCTGAGTAATGTCACGGCTACGCAGATCGCAGAGGCCAGGGCGATGACGCCGATTGTCTGCGTACAGAACATGTATAACCTCGCGCATCGGCAGGATGATGAGCTGGTGGATCAGCTTGCTCAGCAGGGCATCGCCTGGGTGCCTTTCTTCCCGCTGGGCGGTTTTTCTCCCCTGCAGTCGGAGCAACTTAATGAGGTGGCTGCGTCCCTGAACGCCACCCCTATGCAGGTCGCCCTGGCCTGGCTGCTGCGACGTTCGCCCAATATTCTGCTGATACCGGGCACCTCCTCCCCCGCGCATCTGCAGGAGAACCTCGCCAGCCGCAGCCTGGTGCTGTCAGACGAGGCGACGGCAAAACTGAATACGCTATAAATTCCGGCCCCCACGATGCAGGGCGGCTGTGACGCTGCATTCAGAAGTCACTGAGGCAGGCTGCCAGTGGGGGCCTGTCACTGCAGTCAATGTGATGCGTGATGCGCGCGATCATGTAGGGATAGAACGGGTTAGAGGTCGCACGCATAATCGAGTCCAGCCCCACGATCAGCACGGCACTCTCACCGCGCAGCGACAGCGTGCCAAAACTGATGCCGAATTCATTTTTCCTTTCAGGCGCACTGCCATAAAGCCCATCCTCCGCCGGAAACGGAATAGCGACATGTGACAGAGAGTAGAGGCCGGCAGGATAGTCAATCGCCAGCGGCGCCCTCTTCTCCTTAGTCTCTCCCGCAGGCACGCTTCGGGTCACCATTTTGAGCGAGGTGGGTGATGCGTTGGTGATGAGAGTCGTGGCGTAATCCCGACGCGCCTCTGGCAACAGCTGACTGACCGCGGTGTAGGAGGAGCGGCGGAATAACGGACTGACGCTGACCGCCTGATTGATATCAAACAGCACCAGCTGACTGCCATTTTCCGGCAGGTAGTGATAGAGCGATCGGATGACCGAAGGCGTACTCACGGTCGAGTCCATCACGGACTGAAAGGTCAGCACCGGCGGGAAATCTGCCAATCGCTGGTCACGGGCATGCTGCTGAATCTCCTTCTGCAGCGCCTGCGTCAGCAGCCAGGTCTGGCGGGCTGCGTGTATCGGGAAGGAGTTATATTTAAACGGGTTAAACTCCGGCACGATGTTCAGCCAGGCCGTTTTCGAAAAGGCCGGCAACACAGAGGGCAGACCGGCCATGCCCGCGAAGCGGGCAAAACGGGTTACGCCGATCATCGGCGATAACAGAATCAGCTGCTGCGGCTGACGCAGCGTGGGATCATTCTGGCTGTCGAGGGCATATTTTACGGCCAGCGCCCCGCCGTTTGAGAATCCCACCAGATGCAGAGGCGTCTGCGAGCCTGCCAGCCGCGTCGCCTCTCTCACCGCCAGACGTGTCGCAGCCATCCAGTCCTGCCAGTCAACATCGGTCAGCCCTGCGGGCACCGTACCGTGACCCGGTAACCTTATTGCGACCGCCACATAGCCCTGCTGACGATACACTTCTGCAACGTGCCGCAGGCTATAGGGACTGTCGGTCAGCCCATGCAACAGGACAACGCTTCCACGGGGTTTGCCGGTCGGGTGCAGAATATAGGAGCGGTTCCAGTCCTGAGCAAAATGGCCCGGATAGATCATGCTGTCGGCAGAGTAGCGGTTGAGCGGGGTTTTCTCATCATCGCTGAGCTGGTCAGTGACCTGCTGCTTCATCTCATCGAACAGCCGGTTCTCTGCCCTGAGATAGTCGGCATAGCTCGCCTTATCGAGTGTTTCAACGGTCAGCTCATGCGGAACCCAGGTATGCCAGCGCTGTAGCTCAGGTCCGCGTTCTGCTTCATAGATACGAAAAATCAGTAACAGAAGTATCAGCCCCCCAGCCACCAGGATGACATGCCATAGCCTGCGGGAAATAGTTTTCAGCTTCCGGGTCATAGTTCCTTTCCAGAAAAATCAGAATGTACAGCGAACCCTGCGAACGGCACATTGCCGTTACTGTATGGCCGGGAGTGTGAGTGAACGGCCCGTTCAGCGCCTGAGACTCTCTGAATAAAAGCGCATCAGAACAGCAGCGTTTTCTGAGCCCTCCGCGCGGTGAACCCCTTACGATTGGTGTGCAGAGCAGATGACAAGGGAGTATAGCGCAGCGCCTCAGGCAATCTTTGTCTGCGGTCATGCTTCATCTGACTGGCCGGTTCTGTAATAGCTACCGGGAGAGTAATGCGTTGTTTTCTGGCGATTTCAGCCTGAAATCGCCAGAGCGGTATAAAAACAGACCACACCTCTATGCTGATTACAGTGAACGTCTGTTCTGATGACGCATCAGCCGGAGGAAGAAAAAGGCAGATTGAGGGGAATGCGGAGAGGAAAACCGGATTCGGCGCGTGTGCCGAATCCGGGGATGGGATTATCAGGCTTCAGCTGCTTTCTGCTTTTCGCCAAACTTCTCTTTCATGTGCGATTCGATCTCTTCCAGACTCTTTCCGCGCGTTTCCGGCACCATCGCCATCACGAAGATAAGCGATCCGACGTTAATCGCGGCAAAGATAAAGAAGGTGGTGCTGCCGGCATATTCCATGATCGGCGGGAAGCCAAACGCGACTACCGCATTGAAAATCCACTGAAGTGACACTGCACCGCCCGTCAGGACGCCGCGCAGCTGCATCGGGAACAGCTCCGACATCATCAGCCAGTAGACCGGCGAGATGCACATCTGCATGCAGAACAGGAACAGCAGAATACAGGCCAGCGCCAGATAACTCTGCATCAGGCTGGTGCTCATAAAGGTCAGCACGCTCCCCAGCAGAATCTGCGCGGTGACAACCAGGCAAAGACCGGTGATCAGCATGGTGCGACGCGGGAAGCGACTGATAGCCCAGATGCCGACAAAGGTGGCCAGTACCGATACCACGCCGTTACCGATGGTAGCGGCGATCGAGGCACTGGTGCCCAGACCGGTCGACTTCAGGATAATAGGCGTGTAGTACATAAACCCGTTGACGCCGGTAAACTGCGCGACGAAGCCCAGACCGACGCCGATGATCATCAGCCGGATGACCCATTTCTCACGGATCAGGGTTTTCGCGTCCGGACCCCGCTCTGCTGCCCTCGCCTGCTTCTTCATCTGCGCCATCTCATGGCGCACCTCACGCGGCGTCTCACGCAGGTACTTCAGGATCTTTTTCGCCTCTTTCAGTCGACCTTCCGCCACCAGCCAGTGTGGTGATGCAGGCACAAAGAAGGTGCCGATAAACAGCAGAAGCCCCGGTACCATCGCAATTGCCAGCATATAGCGCCACAGGTGCTCATCATGCAGCAGATAGCTCAGCAGCGTACTGGCAACGTAGGCGACCAGCTGCCCGGTAACAATCATCAGCTCGTTACGGCTGACCAGTGGCGCACGCAGGCGCGGCCCGGCAATCTCGGCAATAAACACCGGCACAGTCGACGATCCACCGCCGACAGCGATACCCAGCAGGAAGCGCATTGCCACCATGACGTTGACTGAAGGCGCCAGCGCCGTACCCAGTGAACCCAGCACGAAGATGACCGCCAGTGAGCGTAACGTAATACGGCGACCAAAACGGTCAGAGAAGAAACCACTGAGGAAAGAACCGATCGCGGCCCCGAACACCAGCGAAGAGGCGACCAGTCCTTCAGTGAAGGAGTTGAGCCCCAGCCCGCCCTGAGCAGGCGGGGACGTCATATAAGGTAATGCACCTGAGATAATCCCGGTGTCGTAACCAAAAGCCAGCGCACCCATCGTCGCCACCAGCACCACCAGAAAAATACGCTGGCGAACCGTATCGGCTGGCGCGTGGTCGCCCGTATCACCCGAGTCTGAAGTATTAATACTCATCATATCCCTGTCATAAAAGTTAAGCGGCCCGCCTGATTAAATTTCATACGGACCAGAAATGGAACATTCGCACCAATTGTGTAAAGAAGTGTAGACGGTATTCTGGAGTTAGCTCTTGCAAAGCACTTTTTATAAAGCGTGACTTTTAAACAGGTTAATCAGCGTGATAGTCGCGCTGACTGACTAATCCTCTGCCGGTGTGATGACATCGCTCATGGTGATGCTGTCCGGCGGATACCGCGTCAGCTGGCTGGCAGAAATGTGCATTTTCCGATCTTATCCTGACAACCCGGAATGACACCTGAACGGCCTTTTACTGATTGCAGTGGACAGTGCAGGTGGAATATCTCGGGTTATGAACAGATTGGATGATTGCGCTACCTTCTCGACGCCAGTGTTCAGGGGCGAAGTGTGGCGGTAAGCGAAAAAGGCCAGCCGTGGGAAGGAGGGCGTAAAGTCTGTCGGTGCAGTACCCGGAACCGTTGACTTCCCGATTCACTGTAAACAGTAGCAGGCTTATTGCCGGAGAGAAAAGTTATCCACTTTTTCTGTGGATAACTGAGGGATATTTTCTGAGTATCTTTTCATACTGGCTGAGCTTCACCCGGCTATGAAGCAGACAGGCTTCGTTTCTTCTCCTTTCTGTTCATTTGTAAACACCACGCTGGTGACGGGGTAGTGGCGAAAATGGCGATTTCAGGCTGAAATTCTCAGTACATTAAGATTAAATACAACGGGTTAAAGTCAGAATCTCCACGCAGACAAGCGCACTTTAACTGAAAGTCCGCCGGGCGGCGCTGAATAATTCTGAGCTAAGGCACGACGACTTAAAATCAGTCAGGCCGGGCTGGTCACTAATGAAGCACCTTAGCGGCAGCAGTATGCCGTTACGCTGACCAGGCGGTCCGAACCGGAGCAATGAAAAGGTAAAGCAGAGAAAGGCGAGGTTATGCCCTCAGCGTAAACCGGGCGGCGACGAAGCGTGCGTTAAAAGGGCTGATGACGTGGCGATTTCATGACGGTTGAAAGCAGATAATTCATGAATAAATACATGCTATTCAACAGGTTAATCATTATCCACACGCTGAAATCTTGGCGATTTCAGCCTGAAATTCGGCTTTAAGTCGTCTGTCAGACGGCGTATGCAGGGATAACCGTAATAAAAAAGCCAGCCCTGAAGGCTGGCTGATGAGAAAAGCATGAACTCAGCGATTGAGATATTTTTTTAGCGTCTCGGCGATGACTTTATCCAGTTCTTCCTGCAGCTCTTTCGACTGCCGGTTAAACTCATAGCTGAACATCCGGCCACGCACCTTTTTGCGGGCAAAGCGATCTTTGTCTGCAAATGACCAGAGCGCCACTGAGTGCGTTTTATCTTTCTCCGGTTCCTTGATCAGCGTCTGGCTCCCCTGACGAATCAGTCGCAGAATGTGATTTTTAATCTCATCCTCCGCCAGACCTTCGCGGGCGCATACCACATCAATTTCCATCGAGATGGCTTCAATCAGCGCCTCTGTGCTTTGTCCTGACTCGTTCAGCTTCTCCGCTGCCTGTAATAACGCCTTATAGTCCGGATAGGTGAGTTCAGCCTGATTAGGGAATAGCGAAATCAGATCGGCAGGCACGCTGGCAGCCTGAAGCGCACGCGTGACTTTTGCCTGAGACAGCCCCTGATTTTCGGCAATCTCTTTTTGTGATAATCCGCCATCCTTCAGCGTCAGCAGCCGCATTCCCACTTCACGCAGGTTATGCTCCCGGGCCGTCTGAATATCCTGCGCCAGTCTGCGCGCCTCATCGGCGGTAACAGGCGATTCGGTTATCAGGACATCTAAGCCGGTCTTGCAGTAAAGCGCAGCGGCACGGCGACGTGAGCCGTCAAGGATCTCAATGCGGCCGTCACGCATCACACCAATTGCAGGGAAAAACTGCTGCAGTTTGATGGTGCGGATAATGTCACGCAGGGAATCAGGTGTCAGTCCTGCCTGATCGCGTCCGTTGGTTTCCATCGTGACAAAGGTTTTGCTTTCAACATCGCCTGCGGCAATGCGTTCAAAACGAAACTGCGCACGCTTGCCGGTAGCCAGCACGAAAGTCTGGCTGTGCTGGTTGTCAGGTGCATCATTTTCCAGTGGCGTCTGGCTGAAGGTTCTGCCAATCGTGATTCTTTTTGCGCTCATACAAACCTCAGTTCAGGCGAATAAATTCGATACGGTCGAAAACGGCTTTTGCAAAATCCTCTGCGGCGGAGCGCGCATTTTTCAGGGCTTCGCTGCTGCCAACGTAGGTCGACGGGTTCGCGGAAATGACCGTATCAAAGGATTCACCACAACGTTCAAAACCATCCAGGCGGGGAAGGGCTGCATCAAGCATATCGCCACCAAAAATCTCTTTTGCCAGGCTGTGGCAGAGTTTATGGTCTGCTTTATTTGAGAGCTTGGACATAAAGCCGATGTTGCCCTGTAAGCGGCAGGTTGCGCCGGAATCTTCAATGATCGCGATCAGTTCTGGCAGGCGAGTCAGATACTTAAGCGTTGAGTGAAAGTCAACCTGGGCCGGAGGAACCGGCGTCATCAGCAGATCAGAAGCCGCGATGGCGTTCTTGAGAAACGCATCCAGATGCGGCCCGCTGTCGACAAAGATGAAGTCATAATCTTTTTTCAGCTTAGCGATAACGTTGTCATACAGCACGGCATGAACGTTCTGCTGTGGCAGATGCTCAGCGCAAAGCTCATCCCAGCGCGAAGCGATAAAGGCATCGTCAATCGAGGCTGGCAGCACATCAACACCGGGAATGATTGAAGGAACGATAAATTCGTTAACCAACTCATCCCGCGAGACATTCTGCAGCATCGCCTGTGCAGCAGTCGCCTCCACCAGCCCCACTGAGCGCTCGTGGTTCAGAAACATCGTGGCTGAGGACTGCGGATCGAGATCAATAACCAGGATACGCAAGTCTTCAAACAGCAGATGGGGGTGGGCGCGCAGCGCGTGCGCCAGGGAGACGGTAGAAACGGTTTTGGAAACGCCGCCCTTCAGATTGCCAACAAAGAGGGTGTAGGCTTCACCATGACGGTCGCGATACTTTGGCACGCCACGATGATGATAAATATCGATAATATTCTGGATCGACATGGCGTACTTAACAGACGTCCCTGCGGCGCGTTTATCAAACTGATAGCCACTCTCTTCCATCTCATTGACGGCATAATCGACGCTGGCTCGGGTCAGTTTAGGCAACTTGGCTAACGCCGCCTTGGCGTAGACCTGATAATAGGTATTTTCATGCAGTTCCTGCTTCTGCGCCTGAATCTGCTCTGTGAGGCTGAGCAGCATGCGTTCTGAACGCTGTGCAACTTTCATCACCTGCTTGTCGTCGTTAGCCATAGTTGCTCCAGATATGTAGGATTTACGACTTTATACAGAAATCCTGCACATGAGGCAATAAATTATCTTCTCAACACAATCTGCGTTTTTATGTAACAGCACGGGTTATAGTGAGCTTCATCACACTATTGCTGCAGAGCGGAACGATATCGCGCGCTCAGAACCGGAAACATTCACTGTAATCAGCACAACGTTCACTGTAATGAGTGAGCCGCTTAAGGGTAAGCAGTGCATCATTGCAATGACAGATAAGAGGGAAAAGCAGCAGGCACAGGAAGATAAGCGGAAAAAATTCACTGTAATCAGCAGCAGCATAATCACAATGCCGGTAACGATCGGCAGGATGGCGCGCCAGATCAGAATTGTGCATCCTGCAGATATCTGCATTCAGCGGGAAGAAGTCGCTTTCGTGGCTCAGCCAGCACAAAGCAAAACGTTCACTGTAATCAGTAGCGTTCAGTTTGCTGACGATAGCCTGTCTGATGTTCACTGTAATCAGCAGGGGGATGTTATAGGCCATTTCAGGCAGAGAGGGAAGGGTAAACATTCACTGTAATCAGCAATAGTCTGCTGACCTTCTTCGCGGAGGGCAAACATGGCGCGGAACAGCAGATAAAAGGTGAAACTGTCACTTCACCGGCGGATAGCTAACTGCGTGTGGCTGGTAACGTTCACTGTAATCAGCCGGCCCACTTTGGGCTACTATTCACTGTAGTCGGTAATTGAACAAAGTCCAGGCTGACATTCACTGTAATCAGCAGAAATGTCAGATCCGGTTTGGCTGCTGTAAGGATTAATCAGGGCCCTGCCTGACGCGGTAACTGACAACGTCTCTGCAGGGTATCTCTGATTCCCTGCTAACGTTCACTGTAATCAGCAAACAGGAGCAGCAATTGTTCGTTAACGGCCAGGCATTCACTGTAATCAGTACTACATTCACTGTAGTCAGTACAACGCTTCCGATCGTCTCCTGATCAGCATGCAAGCTTCAGGCAGGCGTCAGAAACATTCACTGTAATCAGTAGAGGTCACTCAGCGTTCCGCAACCCTGTATAACGGCAGCCTTAGCCTGTAACTGTTCACTGTAATCAGTCACGCAACCCCGCTGTTCTGACTCTGGCGGCAGAGGATCACAGCGCCTTGATCCGGTGCATCATCATCGCGCTTCTCTAAAGCAGGGAGAGACTCCTGCATTCACTGTAATCAGCAACAGGGGATAAGAGGACGGCCCGGAACGTTCACTGTAATCAGTAAACGTCAGCGCAGAGAAGATGACGAGAAATGTATGTGAGTACACACTTTTGTTTAAAGCCCTGAAACGGTGGAATCTGCAGGAAAAGGATTATCGCTGTTATCGTTCTGAGAGGTAAAAGGCTACTGATTACAGTGAACGTTGCTGAATACAGTGAATGGGTGGTGGTGACTGATTACAGTGAATGGTCTGGAGAGGCTCGCTTCCCACAGGCAGCGGGAAAGTGACACTGCCACGCGGTCTGCTGATTACAGTGAACGCGAGCCGTTAGTCATCAAACTCGATGTCATCCAGGGAGTCGATACTCTCCAGATTGCTGATGCCATCCAGCTTTGGCGTACGACTGTGGATAATGAAAAAGACTGAGCGACCACGCTTTACCTCTGAGTAGTCCAGATAGCCAATCTCTTTCAGCTGCTCCATCGCACGTCGTACCACGTGGTTCTGCGTCGTGGTCTTGGAGCCCAGATTCAGGCGCATGCGCAGGCGGGCCAGTGAGATAGGGGCAGGATTGGTGGGCAGACTCTCCAGGAAGGTATAGAGCGCCTGAGCAGACTCCTTGCGCTTCAGACGGGATATCGCACGCAGCTGAAGCAGGACTTTATGATCAAAGTTATAGAGTTCGAACAGCTTTGGGTCAGCCTGAATACGCACGATATCTTTTTCACGATCGTAATAAGCAGACTGAACAAGGTGAGTGTGATACGCCTTGCCATTGCCTTCAAAGGAGAGGGTGTTGGTCGCGATACGGCGTAACGACGCGTCCAGGCGCTTACGCAGTGCGGCTGAAGAGTTTGCCGAGGGAATGCCGCACATCTTCACAAAGTCGATAAAGGGGAGTGTGACGGTATCGCCTTTGGTGGGATAGCGGGAGAACGACTGAATGATGCCTGCCCAGGTTTTGAAATCGTTATCCATATCCAGCCGCGCGCCGGTAATGGTAATCTTTTCGTAACCTTCGGCTTTCACCAGCGTCAGGTTCTTCAGCTCTTTAGTCGCATCCGTTGAGGCCATCGCACCGGATTTACCACGTGCCGTCGATTTCAGGGTCGGCACGAACAGTCCCAGACGCATTAAGGCGACCGGCTGAACGGTATTATTCTTGTTGGGATGAAGCTGAATAACTTCACCACTGTTTTTGGTCACTGACAGAAAAGGTTCTAGCAACGCTTTGTTTTCATTGTCTTTATCTGCCATGGCGTAGGATCTTCATTCTGTGGATGAAAGGGATCGTTTTCTGACTACAGTGAACATTAGCACTGTTTACAGTGAACATGCTACCTGGTACAGTGAATAAAGTACTGATTACAGTGAACACTTTACTGATTATAGTGAACGCGATCACCCTTTCAGCCCTTGGTGGGTGCGGCCTGCGACGATCGGGGATCTCTTAGGATCTCTATATGATCTATTAAGGATCATTTTTTAGGATCGGGTCACTGTATAAGTGGATAACTTCCTCATTCGCTTATGCTTCAGAAGTGTTCAGGCTGCATCTCGTCTCTCTGCACATTTCGCGCCGGAAGCCGGTTCGCAGCAATCCTGCCACCTGCATTCTCGAAAAATAAACAACTTCCTCACTATTATTCATTTTTCATCATCAACTTCAGCGCGTATCGTCTTTTCATCACTGAAAGAATAAGGAAAGGGCACCATGACTGAACATGTACTCTCACGCAATCCGGCAACCGGCGAAATTCTGGCTCGTTATCCTCTTCAGAGCCCTGCAGAACTTGAACAGGCACTGACAAAAAGCGCCTCTGCCTTTGCCCTGTGGCAGCGCAGCAGCATGGACGATCGCGTTCGTGTCCTGCGTCAGCTGGGCGAACAGATCCGACTGCGGGAAAACGATCTCTCCCGCACCATTACCCTGGAGATGGGCAAACCGATTGCTCAGGCGCGCGCAGAGGTTCTGAAATGCGCGAACTTATGCGACTGGTATGCTGAACATGGCCCGGCCATGCTGGCCGATCAGCCAACGCAGGTTGCTGATGCCTGGCAGCGGTTTCGTCCTCTGGGCGTCATCCTGGCGGTGATGCCGTGGAATTTCCCGCTGTGGCAGGTTCTGCGCGGTGCAGTAAGCATGCTGCTGGCCGGGAACACCTACCTGCTGAAACACGCGCCAAACGTCATGGGAAGCGCCACGCTGATGGCTGAACTCTTTGAGGCAACCGATCTGCCTGCCGGTGGCTTTAACCTGATTAACGTCGACAATGATGGAGTCTCCGTCGCCATCAGGGATGACCGGATTGCCGCTGTTGCGGTGACCGGCAGCGTGCGGGCAGGTGCCGCCATTGCCGCACAGGCGGGCGCAGCACTGAAAAAGACCGTGCTGGAACTGGGCGGATCCGATCCCTTCATCGTACTGGCAGACGCCGATCTTGATGAAGCCGTGAAATCAGCCGTCATCGGACGTTTCCAGAACACCGGACAGGTCTGTATGGCTGCCAAGCGCTTTATTGTGGAAGCGCCAATCGCAGAAGCCTTTGAAAAACGCTTCACCGCAGCCGTGCAGGCCCTGACCATGGGCGATCCACTGGACGAAAAGACGTTCCTGGGCCCGATGGCACGCGCCGATCTGCGCGATGAACTGGATGGTCAGGTTAAGGCGACACTGCGTGAAGGCGCCCGTCTGGTACTTGGCGGCGAGAAGGTAGCAGGGGAGGGGAATTATTATGCTCCGACTATTCTTGCCGATGTTACGCCTGCCATGACCGCTTTCAGAGAGGAGCTGTTCGGCCCCGTCGCCGCCATTGCGGTCGCACGCGATCCACAACATGCACTGGAGATCGCCAACGACAGCGACTTTGGCCTCAGCGCCACCGTCTGGAGCGGCAACGAAGCGATCGCCGATCAGCTGGCGCTGCAGCTGGAGGTAGGGGCCGTGTTTGTGAATGGCAACGGCGCGTCCGATCCGCGTGTCACCATCGGCGGCGTGAAAAAAAGCGGCTACGGCCGTGAACTGTCACATTTCGGCGTACATGAGTTCTGTAACGTCCAGACCGTGTGGAAGAATCGCCGCTAAGCGTTACTGTGCAGCCGGAAGATAGGCAGGTGCGGGTCTGGAACCCGCACTGAGCGGACGCAGCAGCCGATGCGGAGCAAAAGCACTCAGCATCGGTGAAGCTGTTCCGCTCAGCATCGCCTCTGCCACCAGCCTGCCCAGCAACGGGGCAAGCGTCATCCCGCTATGGCTGACCATCAGGTAGACACGTGAAGCATCACTGATATACCCCAGCGCAGGCAGTCCATCGGACGGGCGCGACCGCTGTCCCGTTGCTATCCGCTCAATCCTCGCGCCCTCGCACTGCCTGAAAAGCCGCTGCAGGCGTCGCAGCATCTCTTTTCCAATCAGCCCATCAGGAGAAGCCGGACGGGCCGGATCGGCGTGCTGATCCAGATCCAGTGCCTGCAGCATCAGACGACCCGCGCCATCCGGGCGCACATTCAGTTCCGGCGTAATCAGATTGCAGTTGAGCGAGACGGGTAACGGCTGCGTCTGTGCCAGAAAACTGCAGGCAACTGGATCGGCCCGGTTCGCATCGGTCATCGCCAGTTGCAGCCCGCACTGGCTCATCAGTTCCGGGGCCCAGCGGCCGGAGGCCAGCACCAGCTGATCCCCCTGCCAGGTTTCACCGCTGGCCAGGGTCAGCTGAACATCGCGGTCTGATTCGGTCAGCGTGGTCACCTCATTGTTGCAGACCAGCTGGCCACCACTGGCCCGCAGGTCGGCTATCAGAGAGGCGATAAACAGGCTCGGATAGAGCAGGCATTCCGAAGGAAAAAACCATCCCTGCTGAACGCGGGGATCGAGTCGAAGCTCCGGCAGTGCGCTCAGCAGCGCGGCACGATCGCGGGTTTCGACGGGATAGTGCAGGGCGGAGAGTTTCGCGGCTCGCTGCTCCAGCTGACGCTGAGTGGCTTCATCGCTCGCCCACTCCAGCGTACCGGTTTCCAGCAGCCACTGTGGCGATGACGGGTGTGCAGCCTGCCAGCGCTTGTGTTCGTCAATCGCAGCGGCATTAAGCTCATGGTAACGGGCGGGATCTTTGCCGTTGGCGTTAACCCAGGCATAGCTGATCTGGCTGGTGCCGCAGCCGGGAAGGTTTTTATCAAAGACCGTCACCTGCGCGCCGCGGCGGGAGAGCGACTGCGCAACGGCTAAACCCAGCACGCCGGCACCGATAACGGCAATATGTTGTGGCATAGTTGGCTTCCCCGGAATGAAGATCGGCGGGCGAGGGTCGCCCGCCGGGTCAGTTCACTATTACGGAGCCCGGAAGTGCCGTCAACTCTCCTGTCAGGCCGTCACCTCATCAAACCAGGCGGGCACCGGATCGGGCAGGGTGACCCACTGCTCCGGTCCCATCGCCATCTCCTCAGGGGTCAGCAGCGCCTGTTCCAGCGCGTCCCGTATATGTGCCTCGTCCATCTCAATACCGATAAAGACCAGCTCCTGACGTGCATCCCCGACGCCTTCCTGCCACTGTTCAGCGATGAAGTTAAGGGTGTCCGCATCCTGTGGCCAGTCGGATCGTGGCACGCTGGCCCACCAGCGTCCGGCGTAACCCTGGCGCGCTACCGCGCCCGCCTGTGACCAGAGCGCCGCATAACCCGGCCGGCTGGCGAGCCAGAAATACCCTTTAGAGCGGATCACGCCCTCCAGCTGGTGATTGACCACCTGCCAGAAGCGCGCCGGATGAAACGGACGACGGGCGCGCCAGGCAAAACTGCGAATTCCATACTCTTCTGATTCCGGCTGATGCTCACCGCGCAGCGTCTGCAGCCAGCCGGGAGCCTGCGCGGCCCGGTCGAAATCGAACCGGCCGGTGCTGAGCAGCGTCGCCAGCGGAACCTGCCCGAATTCGCTGTTTACGATGCGGGCATGGGGATTGAGGGCCCGCAGCATGCCCTGCAGCTGATGCAGCTCCGCCGGGCTGAGCAGATCCGTTTTGTTCAGCACCAGCAGATCACAGAACTCGATCTGATCCACCAGCAAATCCACCACCGCGCGCTCATCCTGCGCGCCCAGCGACTCGCCGCGCGACTGCAGATCGTCCACCGAACGGTAGTCGCGCAGGAAGTTAAAGCCATCCACTACGGTGATCATACTGTCCAGCCGGGCATAGGCGGAGAGGCTTTCACCCTCTTCATCCTCAAACGTAAAGGTTTCCGCCACGGGCAGCGGCTCCGAAATACCGGTGGATTCAATCACCAGATGGTCAAAACGTCCCGCCTGAGCCATCCTTTTTACCTCTACCAGCAGATCTTCACGCAGCGTGCAGCAGATGCAGCCGTTACTCATTTCAACCAGTTTTTCATCGGTGCGCGACAGCTGCGCACCGCCGTTACGCACCAGGGCCGCGTCAATATTCACTTCAGACATATCATTGACGATGACCGCGATGCGGCGTCCTTCCCGGTTGTTGAGAATATGGTTAAGCAGGGTGGTTTTACCGGCACCGAGAAAGCCGGAGAGAACCGCAACGGGGAGACGCGGATCTTCTGATGTCAGGGTGGAAAGTGGCATAGTATTACCTGTAATGAGTGACCAATTGATATGTTATAACATAACATTTATGGCGCTGTTTTCAACCGGGACGCAAAAAAAGGAGACGTCATGCAACAACTCACGCTCGTTCCGCGTCTGATGCCTGAAGTCAGGCGTGGCGAAAAAACCTCGACGGTGCGCTGGCAGGAGGGCGGGATCGTCACCGGTCCGCTGAGGCTGGTCAATCAGCAGAATGCGGCGGACTCGGTGGTGGTGTGGGTGACGCGGATAGATACCCTGCGGTTATCCGATGTCGCCGCCGCACTGGGAAAGGAGGCAGAGTGGCCGGATGCGGTGCTGCTGGCGGGGATGCGTGAGCACTATCCGGCCATCACGCTGGCGTGTCAGGTGCAGCTGATTACCCACCTGACGCCCGAACAGAGTCAGCCTCTCCTGACCGGAGGGTGATCAGTGATTCTCAATAATCATCATCGCCAGCGTATCCGCTTCCAGTGCGCGGAAAAGATGAGGTTCGTCACCCGGATAGGTAATGTAATCCCCGACGTTCAGTTCGACCGCCGTATCGACCGGCCCGACCAGCGCCCGGCCGCGGGCGATAATAATATGCTCGACCGTATTGGGATTATGCGGATGTGAAACGCGCTCGCTGCCAGGCTGAACCTCCAGCAGGTAGATATCACGCCGGGCACCGGGAGGACAGGAAGCCAGTAAAATGGCCTGATAATCGGCCAGCTCAGCGGTCACCGACAGGCCTTCTCCACGGCGGATCACCTGCAGCTGACGGGTGTCCGGCTCCATCAGGCGCGAAAAGGGGATGTTCAGCGTCACGCAGAGTGACCACAACGTTTCAATGCCGGGATTGCCCACACCGGCCTCCAGCTGTGACAGGGTCGATTTGGCAATCCCGGCACGGCGTGCCACTTCGGCCAGCGACAGACCTGCCCGCTGACGTTCCCGCACTAATGCATTGGCGATAATGCTGATAGGGGTATTCACTTGCACTCCTGACAGATGCACTGTTTTTTATATCGAACGAAACGTTCGACTTGTAAATCGATTATAACGTGTTCATTATATCGGATTATATGTTCATTATGAGAGAGAGTGATGCTTTTTCCGCACATGCAGGTTCTGGACAAGGGGGTGATCAAAGCGATCTTTCTTGTCTGCGTCGCTGACGGTATTGTCGGTTTATCCTATGGCTCGCTGGCGTCTGCCGACGGATTCCCGCTCTGGGTGCCGCTGGCCCTCTCAACGCTGGTGCTGGCGGGGGCGTCAGAATTTCTGTTCATCGGCATCGTAGCCGGCGGAGGCAGTCCCTTTACCGCCGCCGCGGCGGGCCTGCTGGTGAACGCGCGTCATCTGCCGTTTGGCATCGCGGTCAAGGATCTGGTGGGTCAGGGACCACGGGGCTGGTTTGGCTGTCACATCATGAACGATGAAAGCGTGGTCTTTGGCATCTCTCAGCCGCAGCTGGCTCAGCGGCGCTGCGCATTCTGGCTGTGCGGCATCGGTATCGGGCTGATCTGGCCGATCACCGTGATGACCGGGGCGATGATTGGTCAGTTCATCCCCGATATCTCGGTCATCGGGCTGGATGCGGTGTTTCCGGCGATTCTTATCGCTCTGATCTTCCCGGCGCTGCGGCAGCGACGCACCCGGATCCCCGCCACCGTTGGCGCGCTGCTGTCACTGGTGGCGACGCCGCTGGTACCGGCAGGCATGCCGGTGCTGTTTTCGCTGCTGGGCCTGCTGACATGGAGAGCGCGCAAATGATGCATCAGGGAACCCTCATCGCAGGCATCGCCCTGCTGGCCGCCGGCACCTGGCTGATGCGGTTTGCCGGTGTCAGGCTGGGCAACCGTCTTCCTATCAGTGAGCGCTCACAGCAGATGCTCTCCGATGCTGCGACCATTCTGCTGCTGGCGGTGGCGGCGACCACAACGCTGTTTGAAGGTCACCATTTTGCCGGGGTGGCCCGGGTAGCCGGAGTCGGCTTTGCCCTGCTGCTGGCCTGGCGTCGGGCACCGCTGATTATGATTATTCTCGGAGCGGCGGCGATGACGGCGCTGCTGCGGTTTCTCGGTGTGCCCTGACGACGCGGGCCTCCTCAGACCGAAAAAGGGGCGGGACGTTGTATTCGGGGCTGGGATCGCGGCATGATGATCCTTTACCTCCTGACAGGAAGTGTTCCATGCCTCGTCCGTTACAGATAGGTCTGCTACTGTTCCCCGAACTCACCCAGCTTGATTTGACCGGTCCCTGGGAAGTCTTTGCGCGCACGCCCGGCGTGGCGTGCCATCTGATCTGGAAGGATACTCAGCCGGTGCGATCCGATCGTGGCCTGGCGATTGTACCAACCACCACCTTTGAAGCCTGCCCGCCACTGGATGTGATTTTTGTGCCCGGTGGGCCGGGCCAGATTGCGTTGATGTCGGACACGGAAACGCTGGACTTCCTCCGGCAGCGAGCCGGTGAGGCGCAGTGGGTCACCTCGGTCTGCACCGGTTCGCTGGTGCTGGGGGCCGCCGGGTTGTTACAGGGCTACCGGGCCACCTCACACTGGAGTTCCCTCGATCAGCTGGCTCTGCTGGGTGCGCAGCCGGTGAGTGAGCGGGTGGTCCGGGACCGCAATCGCATCACCGGAGCAGGCGTGACCTCCGGCATCGATTTTGCCCTGACGCTGGTGGCGGAGATTGCAGATGACGCGACAGCCAGAGCGATTCAGCTGCAGATGGAATACGATCCCGCTCCGCCCTACAACAGCGGTTCTCCGCAGAGTGCTCCCCCTCAGGAAGTCGAAGCAGCCCGGGCGAAGATGGCAGCGTTTATCGCCACGCGCCGTGCGGCCACCGAAGCGGCAGCAGCGCGGCTACAGGCTGATCAGTTTGCGCACGCCGGGGATACGCAGCAGCAGCAGTGACACTGTCATGCTGAATATCAGGGTCAGGGCGATAACCAGCAGCTTATCGCCCAGCGTCTCGATGCGGATTGCTGTGGCCAGCAGTCCAAAAATCAGATAGTGCAGGATGTAAACACCCGTCATGGTCTTTCCCAGCGTGGTCAGCAGCGGCGTCACCCACCGGGCGCGCGCCGGCAGCCGGATGGCGTTGACGCTGATGACAATCAGCACCACCAGCAGATAAACCTGTGAACCGGTCAGCAGCACCTCGTTGCTGGTCGCCAGGAAACGCGCAATAAAGTAGTACCGCTCGTAGAGCCAGGTAAACAGGTAGACCGCAGGTAGCAGCAGCAGGCTGGTTTTTATCACCCGCGGTGAAGTGAAAAAGGGCATGACCGCCGGTGCGGCCATCAGCCGGCCCGACAGGTAGTAGAGCACCCATGTCCAGATGCGATACTGCGGCGGCAGCGATAAAAAGCGCCTCTCAGGAGAGAGACTGGCAAGCAGGTCATAGGTAAACGCGAAAATCAGCAGCAGAAAAATAAGTGATGCCATGACGCCCGGCCGCCGGACCAGCCGGTCGATCAGGGGATGCGACACATAAATCACGATCAGCGCGATCACAAACCACGGCTGAATCAGATACCCCTTGTGATGCATCCCGGCAAGCCAGAAAAAGCTGAACCAGAAGAGAAAGATCAGCAGAATGCGGTGAATCCTGCCGAGCTGCCACGCAGGGGTAGGCTGCTCACCCGCATCCATATAGCCGCTGAGCAGAAAATAGAGCGGCGTGGCGATGGTGGAGACGAAGCTCAGCACGTTGAGCGTCAGGCTGACATCGTAGTAGTAACGATCGTAACTCTGATAAAGCGTAAAAAACGACACCGCCGCGATGCAGGCCAGCATCTTCAGCATCGCCAGCCCGCTCTTATTCACCCTGCGCCTCCTGCTCCCGACCGTGGAAGCAGCGATACAATACCGGCAGCACCAGCAGCGTCAGCACGGTGGCGAACCCCAGGCCGAAGATAATCACCACCGCCATACTCTGGAAAAAAACGTCGCGCAGCAGCGGCAGCAGACCCAGCACCGTAGTGAAGGCGGTCAGCAGGATAGGGCGCAGACGTGACGTCGCGGCATCAGTAATCGCCTGCTGCAAAGGTTTCTCCTGGCGGAACAGCCGGATCTCTTCAATCAGCACGATCCCGTTGCGGATCAGCATACCCGACAGACTCAGCAGGCCAATCAGCGCCATAAAGCCAAACGGAATGCCGGTGAGAAGAAAGCCACAGGTCACGCCAATCAAAGCCAGCGGCACCGTAATCCAGATAGCCACGGCGTCGCGCAGCGAGTTGAACATCAGCACGGTAATGATGAACATCGCCAGGAAGCCCACCGGCAGCGAACTGAGCAGGCCGCTCTGCGCTTCACGTGAGCTCTCCAGCTCGCCACCCCATTCCAGCCGGTAGCCTGCGGGCAGTCTGAGCTGATCGATCTGTGGCTGAACCCGGGCCACCACCTGCGCGGCGGTCAGCCCCGAAGCCGGATCGGGATCGGTCTGCACGGTCAGCACGCGCGTCCGATCGCGACGCATAATCAGCGGATTTTCCCACGCCAGCCGGAAGTCAGCGATCACATTGCTCATCGGCACAAAGTGCTGGAGAGCGCTGCTCCAGAGCTGGATATTCTCAATATGATCGACGTTCTGCCGCTCCTCATCGGCGGGGTAGAGCATCACCGGCATCAACCGCGAACCGTCACGGAAAAGGCCTACCGCGTCACCGCTGAAATTCATCCTCAGCGCCTGGTCAATATCCCGCTTATCAATGCCCAGCTCCTGCCCGCGCAGCGCCGAATAGAGCGGGCGGAGCACCTTGCTGCGCTCCTGCCAGTCGTTACGCGCCGGGAAGGCTGAGCCACCAGCCAGGAAAATCGCATCCAGCTGGCTGCCGATATGACGCAGGACTTCAGGATCGGGGCCGATAACCCGCAGTGCAATCGCGCTGTCGCTGGCGCTGCCAAACTGAATGCGCTTAATGCGTGGCCTGACCTGCGGATAGTTTTGCTGGATAAACCTCTCGGTTTTCAGCGACAGCGCCTCCATCTGCCTGCCATCCTTCACCCGCACCATAATCTGGGCGAAGTTGCTGTACTGACGTGCGGCGTCATAGGTAAGCGTAAAGCGCAGCGCGCCCTGGCCGACGGTCGTTACCGTCGCCGCGACGTCCGGTTGCTGATTGATAAAACGCGCAATATCCGCTGCCGTATCGGCGGTATAGTGGATATCGGTGCCGTAGGGCAGCCAGAGATCGGTAAAAAAGATCGGCGTGCCGGAGGAAGGAAAGAAGTTCTGCTTCACCAGGGTAAAGCCATACAGCGACAGGGCTAACAGTGCCACCATCACCGTCAGCGTCGTCAGTCGAAAACGCAGCAGACCACCCAGCGCTTTGCGATAGAGCCGGAAAACCACCCCCTGATAAGGCGCAGAGGCGGCGTTCTGCTCAGGCTGAATCGCACCCCGCCGCCGTTCACTCCAGTGGATAAAAGCCGGCGTCAGGGTGAGGGCGGTTATCCAGCTCAGCATCAGGGAGATCAGCAGCACCTGAAACAGCGATTTGCAATATTCACCTGTGGAATCCTGCGACAGTCCAATCGGCGCAAAGGCAAGAATCGCGATGACCGTGGCACCCAGCAGCGGCAGGGCACTGCGACGCACCATGCGGGCAATGGCCTGTTGCAGAGGGCGGCCGCGCTGATGATCGATCTTTATCCCTTCCACCACCACGATGGCGTTATCCACCAGCATGCTGAGTGAAATAATCAGCGCACCCAGCGACACCCGCTGTAGCTCCAGGTTAAAAAGAAACATGATCAGAAGCGTACCGAGCACGTTAAGTGCCAGCGAGGCGGCAATCACCATGCCGCTGCGCAGGCCCATAAACAGCAGCAGCGTGCCTACCACGATGGCCAGCGCCATCAGAAAGTTGAGGATAAAGCCATCGACCGACTGCCTGACTTCGTGCGCCTGGTTATAGAAAACCTTCAGGCTAATCCCCACGGGGGTGTCCTGCTGATCCTGCTCCAGCTTCGCGGTGAGGGCATTGCCGACGTCGATCACATTGACGCCTGGCGCAAACGAAACGCCAATCGCCAGCGCCGCTTGCCCGTCAGCAAAGTAGAGGTTGGCCGGATTATCGGTCACGCCGCGTGTCAGGGTCGCGATATCACGCAGATGGAGATTCTGCGGACTGCCGGCGGGCAGAAGGGGCAGATCAGCCAGATCGTCAGGCGTCACCAGCTCGCCGGTGGGATGAAAGCGGATCGACTCGCTCTCAACCCGCAGCGCACCGGCACTGGCAACGCCATTGTTGCGGCTCAGCAGGTCCGCCACGCGCTGCGGCGTTATGCCGTAAGCGGTCATTTTGCTGGTGGAGAGCGCGATGCGGATCTCCTCCTGCTCAACGCCTGCCACCGCCACTTTCGCCACACCGGGCACCAGCACAAGATCGCGGCGCAGCTGATCGGCATAGTTGCGCAGTTCACTGTTGGTAAAGTCTTTGCCGTGGATGACGAAGAAGTAGCCATAGACGTCGCCAAAGTCGTCGTTAACCAGCGGTACCTGCACGCCAGGGGGAAACTGCCGGGCCGCATCGCCGACCCGGCGGCGCAGCTCATCCCAGATTTGCGGCAGCTGATCGGCCAGATAGCGGGGGTGAATATTCACGGTAATCTGCGACAGGCCGTTGCCTGAAATGGAGGTGACGTTGTCCAGATAAGGCAGGCGTTGCAGCGCATTTTCCAGCGGCAGCGTCACTTCCTCCTCCACCTGCTGCGCGGATGCGCCGGGATAGTGGGTGACAATCACCGCCGACTTAATGGTAAACAGTGGATCTTCGAGACGGCCAATGTTCAGCAGAGCATAGAGACCGCCCACGCCCAGCAGCAGAATGACCAGCCAGATGCGGACGGGCTTATCAAGAAAATGCGCCTGAATCCCCATTATAACCCCCGCTCACGTTGCCAGATGCGCACCGCTTCACCCTGGCGCAGCTCCCCCACACCGGCGGCGACAATACGGTCGCCCGGCTTCAGCCCGCTCAGGATCTCAATGCCCTGAGCGGTGAGGCGGCCCGTGGTGACCGGCCTGTCAGTGACGCGCAAGCTGTCGTCCGCTTCGTCGACCAGCCAGACGTGCGGTTGATTCGTCGGGCTGCGGTCTGGATTGAACACGGCGGCCACCGGCACCACCAGCCGCGGCTGGGCGGCGGCAGTCGGCAGATTATGCAGCCTGACGCGAACCGAGCCGCTGAAGCCGCTGACGCCCGGCAGATCGGCCGGACGCGGCATGGTCAGCACCACCTGCCAGGTCAGCGTCGCGGCGTTGGTCTGGCTGGTGTGCTCTTTGTACTGCGCGGTAAAAATGCGGCCCGGCAGGGCGTGAAACTGCACTTCGGGCTGATAGTGAAGGTTCTGAACGTCCAGCGCGGAGAAGAGGGTTTCCGGCACGGTAAAGATAACGTCCAGCAGATCGGATCGCGTCAGCAGCGCAATGGGTTGCCCGGCGGCCACCACCTGATGATTTCGCGCCTCCACTTTTGCTATCACCCCGTCGAACGGCGCGCGCAGGGTAAGAAACTGCAGCTCTTCCTGCGCGATTTTCAGGGCCGTCGCGGCGGTGTCTCGGTTCGCTCGCTGCACGTCCATCTCTGACTTCGACACGGCGCTGCGCTGCTCCAGCGTGCGGAAACGCTGAAACTGCCGCTCTGCCAGTTGCAGCGCCGTCTGCCGGTCCCGCACCCGCAGCTTCGCATCGGCATCATTCAGGGTGGCAATAATCTGTCCCGCTTTCACCGCGATGCCATCCCGGATATCGAGCTGAATTAACTGGCCAGGCCGTTTAAAGGCGAGATCGGTATTATCTCCGGCCTGAATACGCGCAGGAAAGACCCGGATATTTTGCGCCATGTCCGATTCAAGCGTAAAAACTTTAACGACGCGGGGCGGCGGCGCTTCCGGTTCTTTTTTTTCATCGCACGCTGTCATAAAAAAACAGCAGAGAAAAACAGAGATAACTTTGCGTTTAATCATTGTCTTCGCCTTAGCTGCAGATATTTTACGGCGGCACGATAAACATGAAGGCGTAATTCGCCCTGATGCTTTTCGCAACCGGGATAAAATAAAATTTAATATTCGTTGTCTGCGTCTGCGTCTGCCGCAACGGCAACAGGTTTGTGAATCCGTTTTATGCCGCCAGCTGCCTCACCACAAGCCAGGTCAGGAGGCCTGTCAGCGTCGTGGCGGTGACCGCGAAAATAACGAAACCGCAAAGCATGATAATGCTCTGTTTTTTCATCAGCGTTTCCTTTTTCAAGGCTGAATATAAGCCGAAGCACACTGCCTCAGATGACTTAAACCGTAGTTAAACGAAAAGCATCTTGTCATTCTCATAATATAAGTCAGATTTAATTTTGCCCGTTTATGTTATCCATCGGACGTTTCTTACCTAAATATGATATCGGTCATAACCGACGTGCAAGACTTCCCGCAAAATGCGTGCCTTTAATTGCGCCTTTAATTCATCGCTAAATGGCACGAGGTTTATATATGCTAAATAATGATAAGCAGGATAAAGCATCAGCTTTATCTGAGCGTCCCTGGTATCAGCGCAGTGTGACAGAGATATTTTCTGATCTGAAAAGCTCGCCCGCCGGATTATCGACTGCCGAAGCCCAGGAACGTCTGCGGAAGCAGGGACCGAACGCGCTGCCGCAAAAGGCTGACCAGTCTGCGCTGCTCAAATTCATCGCCCATTTTAAAGATGTGCTGATCTATATCCTGCTGGCGGCGGCGGTGATCACCGCGATGATGGGGCACTGGGTGGATACCTTTGTCATTATTGGCGTGGCCGTGATTAACGCCCTCATCGGCTTTGTTCAGGAGAACAATGCCGAGAAATCACTGAAAAGCATCCAGAATATGCTCGCCAGCGAAGCGATGCTGATTCGGGATGGCAAACAGGTCACGGTGTCGACGCGCGAAATCGTGGTGGGGGACGTGGTCATGCTGCGGCCCGGCGATAAAATTCCGGCCGACCTGAGACTGTATGAAGTGAATAACCTGCGGGTTGAAGAAGCGATTCTTACCGGCGAATCGACCGTGGTCTCAAAAAACAGCGATACGCTCAGCGGCGAAAAATCGCTGGGCGACCGACTGAATCTGGCCTTCTCCGGCACCACCGTCAGTTCCGGTACCGCATCAGGCGTGGTCATTGCCAGCGGCGGCGACACCGAACTGGGTCATATCAACGCGATGATCAGCGGCATCAGAGAGGCGAAAACCCCGCTGCTGGTGCAGATCGATAAACTTGGTAAGGCGATTTTTCTCATCATCCTGGCGATGATGGTGGTGCTGTTTATCTTTGGCTATCTGCTGCGGGATATCCCGCTGGGCGAACTGCTGCTCTCCGTGATCAGCCTCGCCGTTGCTACCGTGCCGGAAGGTCTGCCCGCCATTATCTCAATCATCCTGTCGCTGGGTGTCCAGTCGATGGCGCGATCCAATGCGATTATCCGGAAATTGCCGACCGTGGAAACGCTGGGCGCCATGTCCGTGATCTGCTCCGATAAAACCGGCACGCTGACCATGAATGAGATGACCGTGAAAGCGGTGGTGCTGGCGAAGAGCCGCTGGCGCGTCAGCGGCAACAGCTACGAACCCAAAGGTGAGATCGTGGCGGAGCAGGGCAGTGTGAATGCGGCGCAGGACCCCCTGTTCCAGCACTTCCTGCAGGCGGTCGATATCTGTAACGAGAGCCAGCTGCGTCAGGACAGTCAGGGACACTGGACCATCGTCGGTGGCCCGACCGAAGGGGCGCTCAAGGTGCTGGCGGCCAAAGGCCTGACGACCCCGCAGCCGATGGAAGTGGTCAGCAAACTGCCGTTTGATTCCCTCTACAAATATATGTCCGTCAGCTGTGTGGTTAATGGCGAATCCTGGGTGCTGCTGACCGGTGCGCCAGATGTCCTGCTGACGCTGTGCCAGCAGCAGCAGACCCCGGACGGCCCGGAACCGATTGATCGCGCATACTGGGATGCGGCCATCACCACCTACGCCAGCGAAGGGCTGCGCACCGTCGCTGCCGCCTGGAAGAAAACCGCCGCTCCCGTGACGTCGCTGGATCACGCCGATCTGAAAAGTGAGATGGTTCTGCTGGGGCTGGCCTGCATGATGGACCCGCCGCGTCCGGAAGCAATCGCAGCCATTGATGAGTGCCAGAAAGCAGGCATTCGCGTCAAAATGATCACCGGCGACCATCAGGAAACGGCGATGGCGATTGGTCAGATGCTGGGGATCGGTAACAGCCAGGCCGCCATCACCGGCTATGAGCTGGAGCATATGAGCGACGCTGAACTGGCCACGGCCGCGAAAACCTATGACATTTTTGCCCGCACCAGCCCGGAACATAAGCTGCGCTTGGTAAAAGCGCTGGAGGCGAGTGGGGAGATCGTCGGGATGACCGGTGACGGCGTGAACGATGCCCCCGCCCTGAAACAGGCTAACGTGGGCATTGCGATGGGCATCAAAGGCACGGAGGTCACCAAAGAGGCGGCCGATATGATTCTGGCTGACGATAACTTCGCGACCATCGCGGCGGCGATCAAAGAAGGGCGTCGGGTTTATGACAACCTGAAAAAGACCATTCTGTTTGTCATGCCAACCTGTATGGCACAGGGGCTGCTGATTATCATCGCGATTCTGATGGGCAATCTGCTGCCGTTAACGCCGGTTCAGATTCTGTGGATGAACATGGCGACCTCGGCCACGCTGTCGTTTGGTCTGGCGTTTGAACCTGCCGAAGCTAACGTGATGCGCCGGCCGCCGCGCAATGTCAAAGCCCACGTTATGGATGTCTACGCCATCTGGCGCGTGGTCTTTGTCAGCCTGCTGATCGCGGTCAGTGCCTTTGTGCTGGAAGCCTGGCTGCAGCCGCGCGGCTATACCCCGGAGTTTATCCGCACCGTGCTGCTGCAGATGCTGGTGACGGCGCAGTGGGTCTATATGCTGAACTGCCGTAACACCGATGGCTTCTCGCTGGATCGCGGTCTGCTGAAAAACCGGGGCCTCTGGCTCGTCACGCTGGTGCTGATTATCCTGCAGGCGATCATCATTTATGTGCCCCTGATGAACACGCTGTTTGGTACCCGCCCGCTACCGATCAACTACTGGCTGATTTCGCTGCTGGTCGGCATCGCCATCTTTGCCGTGGTAGAGATTGAGAAACGTCTCACCCGCGGCTGGCGGGTGAAAACGCCATCACTGCGTTAACTCAGAAATCGGGTCCTGCCGGGGATAACTCGCCAGCAGGACTTTTTTGATCAGAAAGGTCAACGGAATGGCCAGTATCCCGCCGGTAATCCCCAGCAGCGACTGCCAGAACAGAAAGGCCAGCAGCTGCGTGGTCAGCGCCAGGTTCAGTCGCTTGCCAATCAGCAGCGGTTCAATCACCGAACTCAGACAGAGATTCAGCACCACAAAGAAGAGGGCTACCGCCAGCGCGACCTGCAGATCGAACAGGAGATAGCTCTGGATCACGGGCGGAATGGCCGCCAGAAACGAACCCAGCACCGGCACGTAGTTAAAAATGAACATCAGCACGCCCCAGAAAAAGGCAAACTTCAGCCCGATCAGATGTGCGCCGGCGCCCACGATCACCCCACCCAGAATGCTGGTCAGGGTTTTCACCCGGGCATAAACAATGACGCTCTGAATCCCCTCATGTAACGCCAGATAAAAGGCCCGCTGTTCTCCCTGCATACGCCGTTGCAGCGCCTTTTTCAGCAGCGGCATCTCATAGAGCATAAACAGCAGCATCAGGAACACCATAATCCACCAGGAGATCACCCCCGGGATCTGCGTCAGAAAGGCGGTGACGATACGTACTATCGCTCCCGCATCCACAAAGGCCAGTAATCTGTCGGGGGTGACCGCAATATCCAGCCGGGCAAAGGCCAGCGTCAGCTGATCCAGTCGGGCGGCCAGCAGCACCGGCGCCTGACGACTGAGCTGCATCAAATCCGGTGTCAGCACCGAGAGTTTCAGGGTAGTGATGACCATGATAAACAGCATCAGGCTGATCACCAGCAGTGACGAGACGATGCGGGGGATGCGCTTTTTATCCAGCCGGGTAATCAACGGGTCAAGCATGATAGCCAGCAGCATCGCCAGCAGAACCTGGTTGATGAGCGGAGCGGCCAGATAGAGGCCTGTCAGAATAAGGGTCAGACAGGCGAGCATAAACAGCACGCGTGCCAGCGGTGACCCGGGAGTGAACCAGCGTAGTCCCATGATGGGGCTCCTTCAGCTAACAGAAGCAGCAGTATAGATGAGGCGCCAGCCTGACTGCTTTGCGTCAGGTCAGGGGTGAGAGGCCCTCCACAGGCGGATGAGAAAGGGTGTTAAAAAAGCTTTGCCCGCCAGGTTAAAACGGCTATCTTAAAGGAAATGATCATTTCCTAATGGAATCGACGATGAATAACAACACCCATCACGAGCGGGGACGACCCCGGGCATTCGATACGGATGCCGCACTGGACAGGGCGATGCTGCTGTTCCGGCAGAAGGGGTATCACGCGACATCAGTCGGCGATCTCGGGCAGGCGATGCAGCTGACCACCGGCAGCATCTATAAGGCCTTTACCGACAAGCGCACGCTGTTTGCAACCGTCTTTGCCCGCTATCTCTCACTGCGCAACAGCAGTCTGGCCGCGCGGCTGGCCGAATGTGAAACGGGCCGGGAGAAGCTGGCGGCGCTGCTGCGTTTTTATGTTGATTCCGTGCGCGACGTTGAAGGTGAACGCGGCTGTCTGGTCGCGGTCAGTGCCGTTGAGCTGCACACCCTGGATGAGGAGCTGGCTGATGCGGTCAGCGCCGCCCTGCTGCGCAATCAGCAAAATCTGCAGCAGCTTATCCGTCTGGGTCAGCAGGATGGCTCAGTCAACCCGTCACTGGAGTGTGACTCCACCGCCTCACTGCTGCTCTGTCTGGTGCTGGGCATGCGGGTGGCGGGCAAAGTGGCGGCCACCCGGCCCGATGCCAGCATCATTCCGCTGGCGCTGAAAATCGTCGACTGAATTTTTTTGCTCATTAAGGAAATGATCGTTTCCTTATTATCAGGAGGTTTTATGCACGCTTTTGCTCCCTATCAGCACCATTTTGTCCGGACAGATTCACAGCGGCTGCACTACCTTAGCGCAGGCCATGCGCAGGCAGAAACCGTGGTGCTGCTCGCCGGATTTCCGCAGAGCAGCTTCGCCTGGCGGGAGGTGATCCCCCGTCTGGCGAGCCGTTTTCAGGTGATTGCACCTGACCTGCCTGGCCAGGGGGATTCAGACTTTCCGCCCGATGGCTATGACACCGACAGCGTGGCGCAGCATATCGTGGCGCTGCTGGATCAGCTGGGTATCCAACGCTTTCATCTGGTCGGGCATGATATTGGTGCCTGGGTCGCGTGGGCGCTGGCCGCGGGCTTCAGGGAAAGGGTGAGCTCTCTTGCACTGCTGGATGGCGGCATACCCGGTGTTACCCTGCCGGATTCACTCCCTGTCACGGGTGAAAACGCCGCTAAAATCTGGCACTTCGCCTTTCATGGCCTGAATGATCTGCCGGAAGCGCTGATTGCGGGCAGAGAGGCGATCTACCTGGAGTGGTTTTTTAACCGTAAGGCCGCGAATCCGCATCATATTAATGCGGCGGCGCGTCGTGAATATCTGCGCATCTTTCAGCAGCCCGGCGCGCTGCGCGCCGGACTCGCTTTCTACCGTTCGTTTGAGCGCTCTGCAGAGCAGAATCGCCAGCGCGCGCTAAAAGGGAAACTGGAGATACCGCTGCTGGCAGTCAGTGCCGATCAGGGGTCGATACCGGATATGGCCACACCGTTACGCGCGGTGGCGCAGCAGGTGTACAGTGAAAATATTCTCAACTGTGGCCACTTTATTCCGGACGAACAGCCGGAGAAATTAGCGGAAATACTCTCACTCTTTTTTATGCGGCATCCGGATAAGCCGGAACGGATAAATTAACATCAGGGAAAGTAATGTTGCGAAGTGGATTATTAATATTATTACTTATCCATGACTCTCTCATACGGCTTTCCAATAAATAGTTCTATCTTATTGATTTATATTAATTCCTGAAGGCGCATTACGCGTTGCTTTCTGTCACGTGCTGTGAATAAATAAACGGTCATCACCATCCTGTATCAGGATGAAATAAAAATAAGGACCGGCATAGGCATGCCGGTCTGCTATTGCCGGGGCGGCTATGAATCAGGAAAAAGCACGACTGGCCGGGGAAATAAAAGCCAGAGTCAATGAACTTGAATCGCAGTTGATTGCGATTCGCCGTGATATCCATGCGCATCCGGAATTAGGATTTGATACGCTGCGCACTGCCCAGGTGGTGACCGACTACCTGCGGGCTCAGGGTCTGGACCCGCAAACCGGCGTCGGCCGCAGCGGCGTTGTTGTGGATATTGTGGGTGCAGAGCCTGGAAAGACGCTGCTGTTGCGCGCCGACATGGATGCGCTGCCCATCCATGAGCAGACGGGTCTGCCGTTTGCCAGCCGCTATCCCGGCAGGATGCACGCCTGTGGTCACGATATTCACACCGCGACGATGCTGGGTGTGGCCACACTCCTGCCGCACTATCGACAGCAACTGAAAGGCCGCGTCCGGCTGATCTTCCAGCCCGCAGAAGAGACGCCTGAGAGCGGTGCCGCAGCGATGATCGCCGATGGCGCGGCAGACGGCGTCGACTGGGCGATAACCCTGCATAACAAGCCTGAACTGACCGCGGGTGAGATTGCGCTGACCCGCGGCGCCAGCACCGCCTCCAGTGACGAGTTTGATGTTACGGTGCAGGGCGTTTCGACCCACGCGGCGCGTCCGCACATGGGCACCGATCCGATCATCGCCACCGTGCATCTCATCAGCCAGTTACAGAGCATCATTTCGCGTGAACGCGATCCGGCGCACTCTGCGGTGTTAACCATCGGACACATTGAGGGCGGCACTACCCACAACATCATTCCTGACAGCTGCCTGTTCCAGGGCACCATCCGGACCAAATCTCCCGAGGTGCGTGCTGCGATGGAAGCCTCGTTTAAACGGATGTGTGAAGGCGTGGCGCTGGCGCAGAATGTGCGGGTTGAGGTGAATTTCCAGCGGGGTGTTCCGCCCCTGATGAATGACGATCGCCTGATTGACGCCCTGGAAGAGATTTTGTCTCATCAGTTCGGTAAAGCCATCATCGCTCAGCCGAGCGCCAGCTTTGGCGCCGAAGATTTTTCACTGTTTACGGAACGGGTACCGGGATGTCAGATCCATATCGGATCGGCAACCCCGGGCCGTGACGATCACCTGCATAACTCCGACTATCAGCCGGATGAACGCAGTATTGCCGCCGGGACGCAGGCGCTGACCCGCCTTGCCATTGATTTACTCTCCGAATAATAAATGAGGTTTTATGATGATGCGTAACCGTCTGTTCACGGCTTCTCTGACCGTGGCCCTGCTTGCCACGTCTGCATTCAGCCAGGCAAAAGATTTTGGCACCCTGAAGTTTGCTACCGAAGCGGCTTATCCGCCGTTCAATCAGACCACCCCGAGCGGAAAAATCGTCGGCTATGAGCCCGATATGGTGGCGGAGCTGGCTAAGCGGGCAGGTTTCAAATATGAAATCATTGCGCAGAAATGGTCAGGCATGATCCCGGGCCTGATCGACGGCAAATATGATGCGGTGGTCGATGCGGTGACCGTGACGCCGAAACGGGCTGAGGCGATTGACTTCACCCATCAGTACACCGTCAGCGTCTCCAGCTTTGTCACCGCTAAAAACAGCCCGCTGGCCACGCTGCCAGGCAGTGGCACGGTGGTCACGGCCGATGATGACGCGGGCATGAAAAAAGCGATCGACGATCTGAAAACCACCTTCAAAGGCAAAACCATCGCGGTACAGGTCGCCACCATTCAGGCCGATTTCCTGCAGAAATACCTCGGCGATGTGGCCACCATCCGGACCTATCAGGCGGGCCCTGAAACCTTTGCTGACCTGATGAACGGGCGCGTTGACGCGGTAATGGCGTCCCGCACCAACCTCAACGCCTTTGTGAAAAAGCATGCGGATGCGATCAGCAGCAGCGGCTACGGCTTCTCGGGTGGCGTACTGGGCGCGGGCTCGGCGATTGGCCTGCGCAAAGGCAACAGCGAGCTGCAGCAGGTGCTGAATCAGGCGCTGGAGTCGATGATCAAAGATGGCACGCTGAGCAAACTGTCGATCAAATGGTTTGGCGAAGACGTCGCGCCAAAAGCGTAACCGCGGATGCTGATGAATATTGACTGGCAGATGCTGGGTTTTGGGGACGAGGGCTGGGGCGGCGTGCTGCTTAACGCTGCCGCCGTCACCGTCAGCGTTTCACTCTGCGCCTGGCTGCTGGGTGCGCTGCTCGGCAGCGTCCTCTGCTGGATGCAGATCGCCGGCGCGCGCTGGCAGCAGCGGCTGGCAGCCGGTTACATCACGCTGTTTCGTGGCGTGCCGGAACTGCTGGTGATCTATCTGTTCTACTTCGGCGGACGCCAGGTGGTTTCCGCCGTCGGCACCGCGCTGGGCCTGCAGGGGCCGTTCGATGTGAACGGTTTCGTGGCGGGAGCGATTGCCATCGGGCTGATCTCGGGTGCCTATCAGAGCGGCGTATTCCGGGGGGCCTTCTACGCTATTCCGGGTGGAACGCTGGAAGCAGCGACCGTCACCGGGATGGGGCGACTGATGATGTTCCGTCGCATTATCGTCCCGCAGGCGCTGCGCACGGCGCTACCCGGTATGGGCAACCAGTGGCAATCGGTGATCAAAGAGTCGGCGCTGGTGTCGGTGACCGGACTGGTTGAAACCATGAATCAGGTCTCAACAGCGGCCAACTCGACCCAGATGTCCTTTTTCTTCTACAGCGTGGGTGCCGTGATCTATCTGATCATCACCACCTGCTCCGATATGGTGTTCCGCTACGTGGAGAAATTTGCGATGCGCGGTCAACAGCGCGTGAAAAGCTAGGGAGTCCACGTGGATATCAACTTTTTACAGCAGACGCTGCTGGCGCTGCTGAAGGGATTGCCGCTGACCATTAACCTGGCGCTGCTGTCGCTGCTGGGAGGGGGCGTACTGGCGCTGCTGCTTAACCTGCTGCGCATGACGCGAGTCGGCAGCCTGTTCTGCCGCTTTTATGTCTGGCTGTTTCGCGGCACGCCGTTGCTGATCCAGATCTTTATGGTCTACTACGGACTCGGCAGTTTACCGGCGGTGCGGGAGAGCCTGTTCTGGCCGCTGCTGCGCGATCCTTACTGGTGCGGCTTGCTGGCGCTGATCCTCAATGATGCCGCCTATACCTCGGAGATCCTGCGCGGCGGGTTGCGGGCTGTCAGCTCGCAGTCACTGGAAGCTGCCAGGGTGTCGGGCATGTCGTCGTACAAAATCTTTACCCGCATCACCCTGCCGATTGCGATCCGTCAGGCGCTTCCGGCTTACAGCAATGAAATCATCTCTATGATCAAAGCGACCTCGCTGGTCAGCACCATCAGCCTGATGGAGATGACCGGCATTGCGGATTCCATCGTCTCTTCCACGTTCCGGGCGCTGGAGGTATTCCTGAGCGCGGCGGTGATCTACCTGGTACTGACCATGCTGGTCAGCAAAGGCGTATCAATGCTGGAACGACGCCTGTCACCTTACTACTTTGGAGCACGCTCATGACGGCCCCCACGATTATGCTGAGCCATCTCAGAAAGAGTTATGCGGGACACGAAGTGCTGCACGACATCAGTCTGACTGCCCAGGATGGCGACGTGATTTCGCTGATTGGAGCCAGTGGATCGGGCAAAAGTACGCTGTTGCGCTGCATCCCGTTTCTTGAAGTGCCTCAGGCCGGTGAGATAGCGGTAGGCGAAGTCAGCGTCACGCTGGATAACGCCGATGAAAAACTGAACCGGGAGCAGCGTCGGCGCATTAAGCTGATGCGCATGCAGCTCGGCTTTGTGTTTCAGAGCTTTAATCTGTGGCCGCATAAAACCGTGATGCAGAACATTATTGAAGCCCCGGTTCATGTGCAGAAGCGCAGTCACAGCGAGGCTGTCGAAGAGGCGGAAGCGCTGCTGCACAAGGTTGGGCTGTATGCAAAGCGCGACGCCTGGCCCTCTCAGCTCTCCGGCGGACAGCAGCAGCGTGTGGCCATTGCGCGGGCGCTGGCGCAGCAGCCGAAAGCGATTCTGTTCGATGAGCCGACCTCGGCACTGGATCCGGAGCTGGTGGGCGAAGTCCTGCGGGTGATCCGCGGCCTGGCGGAAGAGGGGCGCACCATGATTATCGTCACGCATGAGATGGGTTTTGCGCGAGACGTGTCGAACAAGGCGGTGTTTCTGCATCAGGGGATCATCGAGGAGTCAGGTTCGCCGGAACAGGTGTTCCTCGATCCCATTTCGCCACGCTGCCGCGCCTTTGTGAACAGTCACTTTGAGCGTAATACCGGCCAGGCAGGCTGAATCAGGCAGGGCCGCGCAGCGCGAACGACACATTAAGAATGTCAGCAATCCCCGGGCGAAAACCGGGGATTGTTACAGCAGCGAACGGGAAGGTTTCATTCAGAAAAACCGCTCCCGCCACGATCTGACCCGGGGCTACGCTTCTGCGCCGGGACGGCCTGCGTCTACCATGGCCTGCCACTGCTGATAGCTGGGACGCTGCTGGATCTTCAGGTACCACGCTTTCAGCGCCTCACACTCCTCCGGAATAGCCAGATTCACCAGGGCGGCGAATATCATTCCACCGGTGACGGCGATATCCGCCATTGAGAAGGTGTTGCCCGCCACATAGGGCTGTGAGCGTAAAACGCGGTCAAAGTAGTGCATGCCCCTGAGCGCTTTTTCGCCCATCTTCGCACCCCATTCCGGATTCTGATAAAGCTCAACCTCGGGTCCCAGACCTGCCGTGGCATGATGGAAATAGACGCTTACCGCATCCAGAAATTCAATCTCGGCCCGTTTAGTCATCATATGAATCACCCCCTGTTCCAGCGGGGTCACACCCGTCAGAAGGGAATGCTGATCCTGCCGATCCAGATATTGCGTGATTGCCGTACATTCCGCGATCAGCGTCCCATCACTCAGTTCTAACACCGGCAGTGTGCCTGAGTAGTTGATGGCTAGAAAATCCGCCTTTTTATGTTCCCCTTTCCAGAGATTGACCGGAATAAATTCGACCTGAGAAAGCAGACCTTTTTCCGCCAGGGCTATTCTGACCCGGGCAGGATAGGGGCCGTCATACCAGTCGTAGATTTTCATCGAAGGTTGAGTTGAAACGTGTGATACAGCGTCTGAAGAAGTCATGATTTATTTACCTACCTGTCAAATGGTAGGTAGATTGTGGCCAGGGAAAGTTAGCCTGTCAACATCTGTCTACCAGTTGGCAGGTAAAAATTTTTTCCCTATACTTCCTCCTCACGTTTCAGAGGAAAACAGCGTTATGAGCTTGAATGCGCGTGAGGCCATCCTGGCAGCCGCAAAGCGTGCTGCCCAGAATCATGGTTACAACGGGATAAATTTCCGCACTATTGCTGACGAAGTCGGCATCAAAAATGCCAGTATCTATTATCACTTCGCCAGTAAGGCAGACCTTGGCGCGGCTGTGGCAAATCGCTACTGGCAGGATACTGCACAGGCGTTACAGACCATCCGGGAGCAAAGTGCCTCTCCCGCTGAAGCCCTGAAGCACTATCCGCAAATTTTCCGGCGTTCTCTGGCTGACGCCAACAGGCTCTGTTTATCCAGCTTCATGGCGGCCGAATATGATGATTTGCCTGAAGAAGTGAAGCGTGAGGTGCAGTGTTTCGTCGACGCGAACGTGGCATGGTTGCATCAGGTGCTGAATGAAATGACGCCCGATGACGCACAAAAAAACGCGCAGCGTGCGCTGGCCATCTATACCGCGGTTGCCGGTGCGCAGTTAATTGCCCGCACGCGGCAGGATATTACCCTGTTCGATCATCTGATGGCGACCTATGAGGAGAGCGGCCTGATTCCGCAGCCGACGCAAGCCTGAATATCCCCGCCGGAACGCGTTGTTCAGCGGCGGGCGGCAGCCGCTGAACAGGATTCGCGTCACGATGGATAACGGCTCAGGTCTCAACCGCCTGATGACGCAGGCCGCCTGCCAGTAGCGTGAAGGCTTCAAGCATCTCTGGCAGCGCCTTTTCCGGGTTGCTGCTGGCTGCAACCCAGAGTGCAGCATTGAGGGCACTGCTGTTAAGCAGATGTGCGGCGGCGTCGGCATCGACCGGTTTAACCGCACCGCTTTCAATCAGCCTGACGAGACGTTCCCGTGTGGCCGCCAGGCAGCTGTTCTGGCTGGGCCACTGCGCAGGATCGCCCAGGAAAGCCGGGCCATCCCGCAACACGATGCGCTGGACTTCGGCATCCATCGCCAGACGAATGTAGGCGATCCCTTCAGCGATCAGCCTTTCCCACTCATCCGTTACCGAAGCGGCCGCCGCCTGAGCCCGCTGCGCCATTTCCCCATCGACCTGCGCCACCACCGCTGCCAGCAGCCCTGTTTTGTCGCCAAAATTGTGATAAAGCGCGCCGCGCGTCAGCCCGACGCTCGCCGTCAGTTCATCCATTGAGGCCCCGGCAAAGCCCTTTTCAGCAAAGGCTTTGCGTGCTGCTGCGATCAATTTTGCACGGTTTGCTTCCATCGTTTCAGCGCGACTGGCTGCCATAAACTCCTCCAGCTCACATACGCCGCGTATATTATTTGACATACGGCGCGTATGTATTATTAATGTGACATACGCGGCGTATATTAAATCATTCCGGTTTATGCCGCATCCTGCATTCATTCCGTAACCCGAGGAAACACGATGATCACGCGCGAACCCATTTTTCCCGCTCACCGGCACGCACTTTATCAGCAGCATGGCTATTCCGCGGCAATCCGCTCAGGCGATCTGTTGTTTGTCTCCGGCCAGGTCGGCAGCCGGGCTGACGGCACGCCGGAACCTGATTTCGCGGCCCAGGTCGCCCTCGCATTTGACAATCTGGCGGCGACGCTGGCGGCGGCAGGATGCACCTTTGATGATTTGATCGACGTCACCACATTTCACACCGATCCTGAAAATCAGTTTGCGACGATCATGCAGGTCAAAGCGTCCATCTTTCCGCAACCGCCTTATCCCAACTGGACCGCTGTCGGCGTGACCTGGCTGGCGGGGTTCGATTTTGAGATCAAGGTCATTGCCCGCATTCCCCGATAACGGAAAGTTCTCGTCACACCATCCTCTGCCAGCGACACTGGCGTTCAGCGGGGCTGTGATCAGTTCTCTTTACGTCCCAGGAAACGCTCTTTCATCAGCGTAAGGGCAATGCCGATATCCAGCACGGGCGAGGGCGGCATGAAACTGGCCTGGCCCAGCGACAGCATATCCGCAAGGTGCGGGTTATCCTGCTTCAGCATGAAGTCAGCCAGCAGCGAGCCCGCCACGGTCTGTTTCGATACGCCCGCGCCGTTACAGCCGCCCGCCGTGCAGATAAATCTGTTCAGCACCCCCCATTGCGGCGCGCCGTTGCGTGTCACGCTCAGGGTGCCGGACCAGGTGTGAGTGATCTTCACGCTGTTCAGGGTGGGATAGAGTTTGCTGAACAGGCGCTGATGGTGTTGCGTCGCCTGATGGGTTTGTGCCGCAGTGACCTGTCCCCGAAGCGCGGGAATAACATGCTGGCGAATCAGAAAACGGCGGTCGGAGGTGAAACGAAAGGTGGCACCGGCAATGGCATTCACCGGCGTGACGCCCCAGCTCTGCATCGGGGGCAGCGTCGCCAGTTGCGCGTCTGTCAGCGGTTCGGTGATGCTGGCGAAGGTGGCCATAGCGGCCTGACGGACCAGGCCAGGGCGCAGTTCTGGCGATAACGCGTTGGTCGCCAGCATGAGCTGAGCTGTTCTGATTGTGCCAAAAGGGGTCACCACCTCCGCCAGACTGCCGGTACGAATCCCCAGTACGGGTGTATTTTCGAAGCGCTGAACATTTTCCGGTAAATGATGGTGCAGGCCGGCGATCAGCTGCGCCGGATTAACCAGCACACAGCCCGGCGTGAAGATCCCTTTGCTGTAAAAGCGGGTACCGAGTTTATGGTACAACTCATCGCTGTAAGCCAGCGTCCAGGGTTCATCCATGAGATCGAGATGGCGGCTGTATTCATTTAAAATACGATCGTTGCCCCGTTCCGCCTGACAGTGATATTTCCCCACCTTCTCCCAGTCGCACTGAAGGTTATGCTGCGAAATCACCTGCTCCAGCTGCCGGATGCCTTCCTGGAGCAGATTCCGGTAAGCATGCGCCTTTTTTAACTCCGCCGTGGAGCTGCCAATATTGTGGGGCAGTCCGATAACAAACCCTGAGTTGCGCGCCGATGCGCTCTCCCTTGTGGTAAAGGCATCGACGATAACGATTTTCAGCTCGGGTTTAATTTCTGCCAGGCGGCGCGCAAAAGCGACACCGGCGAACCCCGCGCCGACGATAACCCAGTCTGCTTTAATATCGCCTCGCAGACCCGGCTGCGGCGCATAAGCGTGCCCGCCCGCAGGCCAGCCCGGTTCATTATGATTAAAAGGTAGTGATGCGTAGCGCAATTCCCTGTGCCCTATAGAAAAATAAAGGAATTTTATAAGGGAAAGCAGGATCGCAGTGCCAGCGGTAACCTGACGAAGATTGATTTCAGACAAATTTCGCGGGCAGAGGTCGCTATTCTCTTTACCGCCTTGCCAGCAGGCGATAAGGATTTCAGATTAAATCACCCGGATTATCTCAGCCGTGACCTGCATGGCGGCTTCATCCAGCGTGCCTTCATTACGGCATAAAACCCAGCCGGTGCGGGCAATTTCACGCTCGAACGCCCGCGTGCATTCGGCATGCTCTTCCAGCCTGTGAAGGACCGTGCTTCCCAGCCCCCGGGAGCGTGCTGCGGCCCGTGACCATGAAATCTCAGGCGCGGTGACCACGCCGACATGCAGGTCCGGTATGCGCACGTCCTGCGCGTGGTTCATCTGCAAAATCTCTGCAAACGGGATCCGCCGGCGAAAGGCCGCGTCGGAGGGATACCAGCGATCCATCAGGATAATGCTGTCGGGCGGCTGGCGGGTCAGCACGTTGCGGGAAATCCACGCCCGGCTGGCCGCTAAGCGCTCACAAACTTCCCGTTCCAGATCCACAGAGGGATCTCTGGCGAGCCGGTTAACCAGCGCCATGGTCTGCGCTCTGTCAGGATCGCTTTTTTTCTCGCAAAGCCGGACCACCTTTCGGTTGTCTGCCCTTAACCGTGCCGTGATCGCTTCCAGCAGGGTCGTTTTACCGGCACCTTTGGGGCCATCCAGAGAAACAAACAGTTGACGATTCATGGTCTGACTGACGGATGAGAGGGGATGTGGGTGAAATCTTTCTTTGCCAGAGACATCTTCTTTCCTGATTGAATGAGCTGATTATGATCGCGCGATTAATCCTGCAAAGGATAACAGGTTGTCCAGTTGTAGTTGACCTCTGCCAGCATCAGTTCGCCTTCCACCTTCCCGTAATCGAGGGTCTGGCGGGCCAGAAAGAACTGCCGCAGCGGCGCGGGTAAATAAGCCGCGCCGTAGCGCAGCAGGGTCGAGTGCCAGAAGGGGGCCGGCAGGGCGCTGCCGGTGTGACGCATCAGCAACTCTTCTTTCCAGCGGGAGTTGAGAACCTCTTCACAGAAGGCGTGACGCAGGTCTGTTGCCGGCGCGTCGGGGATGCCCGCCAGCAACAGCTGTCCCGGCAACGCGACTAAACGAAGATCTCTGATAACAATGTTTTGCGCGTGAAAACCGGACCAGAGCGCCCTGAGTTCAGCCATTTTTTCCGGCAAAGGTGCGTGCTCAATATAGAGCGGCAGGGTCAGAGGTAAAAAGGTAAAGTGCAGACCCTGCTCCGGCAAGGTATCGGCCAGAGGGTCATCCCTGGTAAGCTGTTTCAGTTCATCCAGCAGCCGTGAAACCGCGGGGGGAACGGCGGGCTGAATGCCGGTTGCCAGGGCCAGCTTCACCGGGTCGTAATAGCTCTCTTTCTTAATCTCCCCAATCCCCGCGTTTTTCGCCCACATCGCGAGCGTTTTCTCACTGGCAGCGTGATAGAGGTTTTGCAGGGTTGCTGAATTCATGACACTCCTTCTGACAGTCGGGGGAAACAGAGACGCAACGTCAATATTATCCCTGCCATCGCGTTCGGGCCAGGCGATTCATTCAGTGATCATTCCGGAAGCGGTAAACCTCACTACTTACCGGGCTTTATCGGGACTACCGGATCTCCTGATACCGCCTTAACCGGACAACATCGGGACAGATCGGGACAAGCGCGGGCATGAGTCTGGAATCCATGTTGTTGCTCTGCTATTCATGAGGCCGATGACGAAAACGTATGTCTGTTACCGGAGATAAAATGAATTTTTACCGCAGCACAGAATTTACCGGTTTGAAGGCCTGGGACGCTCAGCACATCGCGAGCTTCGGCAATACCAGCGTGAAACTTCACTGGACCGATCGGCCCTATAAGTGGCACATCAACGATGGGCAGGAGGTTTTTGCGGTGATGGATGGGTGTGTTGAAATGCAATATAAAGAACAGGGTGAGATTAAAAGCAGGGTTCTGAATACAGGCGATATTTTCTATGCCAGTGAAGGAACAGAGCATATCGCGCGTCCCCAGGGCGTTGCCCGCGTGCTGGTCATCGAGAAAGAGGGATCGGTTTAAGTGGGGGCGTCATCCCTGTCAACCAGCTAAAGAAGCCGCCGGTGCAGGCGGCTCTGCCAGGGACTGAAGCAGGCGTGTGCCCGTTTTCCCGGTCGCGCGGTTAATGCGCGGTGGCGGTTTTCGCAGCCGGGCGCTGTGGCAGCAGCACCAGCAACGCGATGATGATCAGGCCCAGCGTCAGCGAGGCACCGTAGCGACTCAGCGCGAGCCCGCCCGAGGCAAGCGGTTTATCCAGAAAATCGCCCACCACTGCACCCAGAGGCCGCGTGAGGATAAAGGCCGCCCAGAACAGCGCAGTGCTAGAAAGCGAGGTAAAGCGACTCGCCGCCCAGATTACCGCCAGCGCACCCGCAAACAGCAGGATACCGCCATCGTAACCCAGCCCTTCACTGTCTGCCGCCCAGTCACCTAATGCCGTGCCCAGCGTCTGGGAAAACATGATGGTCACCCAGTAGAAGGTCTCAGTGACGCCATTGTTCACCGAACTGACCGCCACCGTGCCGCAGGTCATTTTCCAGAGAAACAGAGAGAGGGTCAGCAGCGTGATCAACAGCAGAGTGCCACCCGGATAGCCAATATTCAGGGAGCGGTCGGCAAAATCTGCCAGCGTGGTGCCCACCGTGGTGGTTGCCACCACGGTGAACCAGTAAATCCATTTATTGAAACCGGGACGGTTAATCTGCACCACCACCGCGACCAGAAAGATAATGGCGAAAATCAGCGTACCGGTCAGATATCCCAGATTCATTGACATAGTTACCGCATCGCCGCCGGTTTCACCCAGGGTTGTCGCCGCGATTTTGGTTAACCAGAATGCCGCGGTTACCGCAGGCACTTTACTCAGAGAAAGCGATGCTGTGTTGTTATTTTGCATAGGGTCACGCTCCGGAAAAAGCCCAATATGAGCTAACAGAGCAGGGATGTTATAAGAGTATTCTTAAGGAAAGATGAAGCGCCGGAAAGTGGGGCAGTTAACGCGACAGGGCTAAAGATTCCGGCCTGATGAGCCGATAAACAGGAGCTGATACCTCAGAGACTGCACCCTGTCATAAACGTTCTGCGCACATCCCTGTAAGGATCGCGGCCTCAGAAACAACGGCCAGCCAGGTCCGGGCGCCCGCCATGCGCGATGGCCGGTTTCGCCTCAGGCTCACCCAGTGACTGTCGCCTCCTGCCGCGTCAGACGGACATTTACGGTTATAATCAGGTCTGTAGCGACGAGTATTGAGCTTGTTTAGTATCGTCAGCAACATCGGAGTCGGCCGCCATGAACTTAATGATTAAACCCTCTTTCACAGCCGTCTGGTCTACAGACGCGCAGGGTATCTGCGTTGCCAGTCAGGAAACACCGGCTGGCCTGATGCCTGCCCTGAAGGGGGTGACGCTGAGTTCCTGGCTGGAACTGGCGCAGGCTGACGATGATGCAAAGATCGCGCTGCAGCTGACCGCGGCGCTGGAATATCTGACCCCTTTCTACTTTGAAGTGCCTATCCACTGTCTGGACGGCGAAACACGCCGCGTCGTGGTTTCCGGCCTGCCGGACAGTCTGCCTGGCACCTCCCACCAGAAGTACAACGGCTTCATACTGGATGTGACTGCGCAGCGTAAAGCGCTGGAGGATGCGGTCCGCACGGCGGCGGAATATCGCCTGCTGATCGAGAACAGTACCGATCTGATTGCCCATTGTGACGCGAATGGCAGATACGTCTCGATCTCGCCCTCCTACAGCGAAATGATAGGCTGGAGACCTGAAGAGGTGGTCGGTCAGTTGGTGGTCGATTTCCTGCATCCTGACGATCGCGAATCTGCCTCGGCAGCGCTGGCACATATCTTCAGCGGCGGAATGCTGCCGGATGTGGTTGAAGTACGTAAACGGCATCGTGACGGCCACTACCTCACGCTGGGCACTAAAGCCTGTGGCGTCAGCAATCCCTCTTCAGGCAAAAATATCGGTGCCGTGCTGGTTTCGCGTGACATCACGCGTGATAAGGAAAGGATGCGCAATCTCGAAGAGCTGGCGACCCGCGACCCGCTAACCGGGCTGCCTAATCGCGCCTGGATTAACGAGCAGATTGGCCGAATGCTGGCGGAGACAGAGGACCCGGCTTTCACCACCGTGATGTTTATCGATCTCAATGGATTCAAGGCAGTGAATGATCTTATGGGCCATGCGACAGGGGATGCCTTACTGCAGCAGGTCGGTGAACGACTGCAGCGCTGCATGCGCCCGGGCGACTCGGTGGCCCGGATGGGCGGCGATGAGTTTATTGTGGCCGCAAAGTGCAGTCATCGCGGGGTGGCATCGGCCATCGCCCTGCGCATTATTGACAGTCTGGAGGCCCCCTTCGTCATTGATAACATGGACGTGCGCATCGGTGCAGCGATTGGCATCAGCCTGGCCCGCTTCGGAACGGCGACGGCGAAAATGCTGTTCGAGCGCGCCGACAAAGCGATGTATCAGGCTAAAGCCCGCCGCGATGGCTCCTATCAGTTTTTTGAGCAGGCAGCCCTTTGATCGCTGGCTGTACGAATCCTGTCAGCCGCTGCGCTTAGCGCCATCTCACTCCTGTCTCCCGCACTTGAAGATCACGTCTGCTGTCCCGGCTCACGCTCATCATACCCCTCCTGAGCCTGCTGCATGGTTTCGCCATGTTGCTTCGCCCAGTTGACCAGCGCGACAAACGGGTCCTGCAGGGTTCTGCCCAGAGGCGTGATCGCATACTCCACCGCGACAGGTGAGGAGGCGATCACGTGCCGGCTTATCAGTCCGTTTCGCTCCAGACGGCGTAATGCCTCAGTCAGTGATTTGTGGGTAATGGGATCGAGCCTGCGCTTAATGGCATTAAATCGCGACGGCTGTGAGCACAACACGGTCAGGATTAACACCGACCATTTGTTGGCAACCTGTTCCAGGATCGGGCGGGTACTGTTGATCTCTGCCAGCAGAGCGGTGATATCGGTGGCCATGCGGTTTTCTCAAGGATATCTGGTGTACATCAGGTGCGTAATTGACACTAAATATACGAAATGTATCATCCAGCGTTCAACCTCTTTACGGAGTGGCAATGATGAAACTGAGTGGAAAAGTGGTTCTGGTGACCGGTGGCAGCAGCGGTATCGGTCTTGCCATCGCTCGCCGTTTTGTGCAGGAAGGCGCACGGGTTTTTATTACCGCCCGACGCGAAGCTCAGCTGGCAGAGGCGGTTACGCTTACCGGCGGTCAGGCTGAAGCGATAGCGGGTGACCTGACGGATGCCAGCGATCTCGCACGTTTGTTCGGGACGATTCAGGCCAGAGCCGGTCGCCTCGATATCCTGGTTAATGCTTCAGGTGTGGCTGTACCGGCAAACCTGGATGAGACCTCAGCAGAACATATTGACCTTATTTTTGGCCTGAACGTTCGTGCCATGGTGCTGACGGTACAGCATGCTGTCAGGCTCATGGAGGAGGGAGGGGCCATTCTGCTGATCGGTTCCATCGCGGGGGGAATCGCCAATCCGGGTTATGGAACCTATTCTGCCAGTAAGGCCGCCGTGCGCGCTTATGCCCGTACCTGGAACAGCGAACTGGCACCGCGCGGTATCAGGGTCAACACACTCAGTCCGGGCCCGACGGATACGCCGATGTTCGACCAGGCCAGCGATGAGGTAAGGCAGGCACTGAGCGCGCGAATACCGGCAGGGCGGCTGGGCGATCCGGATGAAGTGGCTGCAGCGGCCCTGTTCCTGGTCTCGGACGAAAGCCGTTACATCTGCGGCAGCGAACTGGTGATTGATGGTGGCATGACGGCCTGACGGCCCTGTGCTGAAACCGGTAAACCGGCCGGCCAGGGCCGGTTTTGCTCACAGAACAGCTCTGAACCTGTCCGTCTTTATTGCTGGACAGCGTCCGCAATCACTCTGGCTGCGCTGGCGAGCACATCTTTACGCGCGGCGGCGCTTTTATCGTGCTGCGTAAAGTAGGTGGTCAGGACGATGGGAGCATGATTTTTCGGCCAGATAACGGCGATGTCATTGGTGGTGCCGTAGTCGCCACTGCCGGTTTTATCGGCCACTATCCAGTCTGCCGGAAGGCCCGCTTTAATACTGGCTGCCCCCGTGGTATTGCCCTTCATCCAGGCTGTCAGTGTGGCTTTCTGATCGTCTTTAAGCGCAGAACCTAAAACAAGTTTGTTAAGACTCGCTGCCATCGCTGAAGGAGTAGTGGTATCGCGAGGATCACCCGGAATCGCGGTGTTGAGGCCTGGCTCATTTCTGTCCAGCCGGAACGTCGTATCACCAAGGGTTCGCGCAAACTGCGTGGCATGCTGCGGGCCGCCCAGATACGCCAGCAGCTTGTTCATCGCCGCGTTATCGCTGTATTGCAGGGCCGCCGCGCTCAGCTCCGCGAGGCTCATTGCCGAACCGATATGCTTCATGGTGACAGGATTGTAATTCACCATATCGTGCTGACTTATATGAATTTTCTTATTAAGTAAAGTATCAGCATTTTTATTTTTTTTAACCCTTCGCTCTTTTTTAATATCGCAGCAACGGCCATCACCTTACTGGTACTGCATAGTGGAAATCTTTCGTTGCCGCGCCAGGAATATTGCGCACTATCAGACGTATCAATGACGGCCAGGCCGAGCCGGCCTCCGGATTGACGTTCAAGTTTCTCAAACTGATTGTTCAGGGATTGCTGATCGAAAGCCGCATGTGCTGACGCTGAACATCCTGCTGCGGCGAATAACACTATTCCGGCCAGGCGGTTTTTAAATTTATTCATTATTAAACGTTCCCTATACAAAAATTAATTAAATCTGAATTGTCACAAGGCCGTGACTGAATATCGTTCCCCTTAATTACGGGCTCCAAAATAAATCAGTTTTCCGGTGAGTCAAAACGGTATAAATTGATGCCAGTCATAACTTTTTCTGGGGGCTATAGTGAAAGGGGATATTCCGCTTAACGCTCTGCGTGCATTTGAATCCTCTGCCCGCCACCTCAACTTTACCCGGGCAGGCATGGAACTGTTCGTTTCGCAGGCGGCGGTCAGCCAGCAGGTCAGGCTGCTTGAAGAGAGGTTAGGGATCACATTATTCAGAAGGCTTTCGCGTGGTCTTGAAATGACCGATGAGGCGCGATTGCTGTTTTCTGAGATTTCTGATGCCTTTCATCGGATTGAGAAAGCCTATCGTCAGTTTGAGGGGGGAGAAGTCAGGGAGGCGCTCACGCTCTCCTGTGTCGGCACTTTTGCACTGGGCTGGCTTCTGCCGAAAATTGACGATTTCCGGCAACGCCATCCCGCTATCGAACTGAGTATTCAGACCAATAACAATGTGGTGAGCATCGCCGGAGAAGGTGTCGATTTTGCTATAAGATATGGTTCTGGCAACTGGTCGGCATCACATAATCAACTGTTGTTTGACGCTCCGCTGACGCTATTATGCCGGCCAGATACGGCGAAAAGACTTAACCGGCCTGAGGATATTACGGGCGAAAATTTATTGCGCTCTTATCGTCATGAAGAGTGGGAGAACTGGTTTGCTGCGGCGGGTATTCCCCCCTTCAGAATTAACGGGCCTGTTCTGGATTCATCGCGTCTGATTATTGATGCCGTATTGATTACCGGGGGCGTTGCGCTGGCACCGGAAATCATGTTTGAACCGGAAATAAAAGGCGGACTGCTCGTCAGGCCTTTTGATATTTATTCCGGCAATGACGGATACTGGCTGACCTGGCAAAGAGCCCGGAAAATGACGCCGTCGATGCAAATATTCCGTGAGTGGATTATTCAGACCATTATCAGACATTAGCGCCTGATATCGCGGCGCTTCAGAACAGGGCAGAAACCTGTCGGCGGGCTTCGATCTTCAGAAGGCGCGCTCATCGCCCTGGCAGCGCAGCGACAATGGCCGACTCCATCTTCTCCGGGGCGGTGATGGGGGCGAATCGTTTTAGCGGTGTGCCGTCGGATCCAATCAGGAATTTCGTGAAGTTCCACTTGATTCGGCCACCCGGAATGCCGGGTAACGCCTCTTTCAGATAACGAAACAGCGGGTGTGCCGCGGCTCCGTTGACCTCCACTTTGCCGAACATCGGGAAACTTACGCCGTAATTGATGTGGCAGGTCTGTGCGATATCGTCAGCACTGCCGGACTCCTGCCTGCCGAACTGATTGCAGGGGAAACCCAGTATCACCAGTCCCTGATAGGCATATCTGCGATAAAGGGTTTCCAGGCCAGCATACTGCGGTGTGAACCCACAACGGCTGGCGGTGTTGACCACCAGCACCGTCCTGCCTGCGTAGTCTGCCATGGAGGCCATCTGACCGTTCAGAAGCGGGGCCGTGAATTGATAAAAGGACGTCATGTCGGAAACCTCAGAACAAAACCGTGTAAGGCGTGATTGTCGCATGGCGCAGCGGGCGGATCACCTGCTGTGCGGCAGTCACCGCAGAGACAAACGCCCGGAGAATGCACTGCTTCGGGCGCCGGTCACTGCCAGGGGGGCGGATAAGACCTGCCGCCCTGATCCTCTGCGCGAGGCAGAGGAATCAGCCGTTGTCGCGGAATCCGGGATAAAGACTCATGCCACCATCTATAAAGAGCGTCGTGCCATGAACGTAATCGGAAAGATCGCTGGCAAGCCAGACCACCGCACTCGCCACATCTTCAGCCGCACCGATGCGGCCATAGGGGATCAGTTTTAACAATGCTTTGCCCGCCTCACCCTGAGTGGTCTCCTCATTAATGGCGGTCGCGATAGCGCCAGGCGCAACCGAGTTAACGCGGATACGCGCCTCACCCACCTCCTGCGCCAGCGTCTTCATCAGCAGGTCTACGCCGCCTTTGGAGGCGGCATAGTTAACGTGTCCGGCCCAGGGAATGAGCTGATGAACCGAACTCATATGAATAATCTTCCCTGCCGCTCTGCTGATCTCCGGACTGTGTCCCTGATCGCGGAACTGGCGCAGCGCAGCCCGCGCACATAAAAACTGCCCGGTCAGGTTTACATCCAGAACGGTATTCCACTCCTCCAGTGTCATATCGATTGAGGGGGCATCTTTCTGCAGGCCTGAGTTAGCCACCAGAATGTCCAGTCTGCCAAACTCAGCAAGGGTCTGCGCAAAGAGATTGTCGACATCTGCCTCTTTCGACACGTCGCCTTTCACCGCGATGGCACGACCGCCACCGGCCCGGATTTTTTCTGCCAGCTCTTCGGCAGGCTCGGCCTGACTGTGATAGTTAATGACCACAGCGGCCTCTTCCCTTGCGAGGGCTTCTGCACAGGCATAGCCGAGGCCTGAACTGGCACCGGTCACCAGCGCAACCTGATTTTTGAGAGATAGATTCATGAGGCTTCCTTATTCAGTAAAGAGTCAATTTATGTTGTGACCGGCCGTTCTGTTCTGTGCGTCACTCAGCGGGAGCTGCGCCGTAAGAGGCTGGGGCACTCAGCTGTTTTTTGCCGCCAGTCTCTGCGTGAGGCGGAACCGCGACCTCTCGCTGCCACGATTAAAAAGGGCGCAGGGTGATGAATCACTGAATTATAGATGCGAAGTAGAGGCTTAGCCGTGAATGCGCGACGAGCCCTCATCCGGGCATTGTGAGACGGGTCCAGTCTTATTTATCCGGTGCATGAGTGCCAGGGGGATGTCGCTGACCGGGTTTCGTTTTATTCTGACGGTTAAAAGAAAAACGGAGGCTGGCATGATTAGGGTAGAAAAAGCCGATCCCTGCGCCCCGGAGTCGCAACGGCTGATAAATGCTCTTTCAGCCGAGCTCGCGGCGATAACCGGCGATGATGGCAGGCGACACTTTGCAATGGCTGCTATGGATGAGGAGAGGGCGCTCTGGGTGGTGGCCAGAAATCATCAGGGTCTGGCTGTCGGCTGCGGCGCTATCCGACCGCTTACAGAGACGGTTGCCGAACTGAAGAGAATGTATTCAGACCGCAGTGACGCCGGGATCGGCAGGGCATTACTGACTTTCCTCGAAGAGTCGGCGCTGGGAAGGGGATATATGGAAATCTGGCTCGAAACCCGTGCTGTGAACCATAAGGCTGTCCGTTTTTATCAGAACAGCGGATATAACCGCATCGCAAATTATGGGCCCTACATAAACCGGGAAGACGCGGTATGCTTTGCTAAGGTGCTATCGTAGTCATCCTTGCACAGACGCTTTATTTACAGGATAAGTAACGAGTGGTTTGATCTCTTTAAGGACAAACATACTCTGCATCTCTTTGATTCCCGGCAATCTGCGCACCACTGACATGGCAAAATCGGCATAGGAATCCAGATCCGATGCGACAACCTGCAGAAGGAAGTCGGCATCCCCACCGATGCTATAACAGGCCACAACGTCCTCAAGCGCCGTGACTTCCTCTTCAAACTTTCTGGCCTGCGCTTCACTGTGGCTGTCAATGACTACCCGAATGAAAACCATCACGCCCAGACCAATCTTTTTGCGATCCAGAACAGCGCGGTAACCCTTGATCACTTCATCTTCTTCAAGCCTGCGCACTTTGCGCCAGCAGGGAGAAGCTGAAACGTTGATCTTCTCCGCCAGTTCCTGATTGGTGACGCGCGCATCGTTCTGCAGAACTTCCAGAATCTTCACATCTGTCGGGCTGAGTGCCATTTAGGGAAATTCCTTTCTTAATGTAATCAATAAGTGGTTATTTCTACCTGAAAACCTGCGCCGGGTAAATGAGATAGGTGACTCTTTCCTCTTTGTTTACGGCATAATTGATTCACCGTTCAGGAGAGATAAGGCAGGATAAGATCCTGTTCAGAGGTCATGCATACTCTTCTCTTTCTCAATCACCTGAATTTATTTTCTGGCTCAAGGCAAAAAAAGAGGGTTTTAAACCTGACTCTTCTCATTATGACCTGCATAAGAGTCTGCTTTACGCTATGCAATTTAAAAGCGGGTGTCAGAGTTTTAATTTCCCTGGCTCCGTTAATTTTCTCTGAAGCGTTCTGGTGGTGTCCAAAACATTAAAGATTATTGCTACATGAATTAGCGGCGCTTTTAATCCGCCGTCCCTCTCTCTTCTATTAAAAACAGGAATGACGATGTCTGGAATCGCTCAGGTAATTTCTTATGTTGCAGCTCTCGGTCTGGCTGCTGCCATCCCCGGCCCCGGAATGACGGCGTTGGTTGCACGTAGTGTCTGTGGGGGTGCTGTTTCCGCTTTTGCTATGCTGGCAGGACTTATTCTGGGGGATTTGATCTATTTAACACTGGCGATATTTGGTCTGGGGGTTATTGGGCAGACTAATGACACTATCTTCACCCTGATTAACTATGCTGCTTCACTCTATTTATGTCTGCTGTCATGGCAGTTCTGGTGCAGTCAGCCGGAGGCGATAAATATTGCACAGAAAACGACAAACAAAGAACTGGCAACAGCCTGGTTTTCAGGGCTGACCATAACGCTTGGGAATCCCAAAACTATCGCTTTCTATCTGGCGATACTGCCTCTTGTCATTTCTCTGGATAATGTGTCATTAAAAATGTGGGGAGGAATGCTGGTGCCCGTGACCGTATTGGTCCTTTTAAGCGTTGGCGCAGTTTTTATTCTTGCCGCGCTCAGAATACGCCATCTGCTCACCAGTGAAAAAGCGCAACGACGCCTTTTTCGTCTGGCCGCATCCATTATGATACTGGCTGCGTCTGGAATGGTAATAAAGAATCTTTAACTTCCGGTTATATATCCGGAACCTGCTCCCCTGAGAATCGTTGAATGAATGGGCGCTCTGTTCTTCTGCAATCTTAAAGAGCCACTCGCCGTTTTCGGTCAGGAGAATGCAGTGGCATCAAATGCAGCGCGTTTCAGGCAGAGCCTCCATCCGACGCTAATAAGTCAGTAAGGTTGTGATTGAGAGTCCGCATCCATACGCTATATGCGTAAGAAGGCTAAGCAGTCGGGCTCGCCAGGGACGGGGCGTTCGCGACGCCGCGAAGCCAAAACCCAGCGCGGGCTGAAGCACGATAAAGGGAGCGGATAGCGTTAGCAGACCAGTCAGCAGAGCCGTCCTGAATGAGGGGGCATGAAACCAGGCCGATCCATCCGGAAC
>NZ_AJFP01000003.1:0-161998 GCF_000255315.1 Pantoea sp. Sc1 | reverse complement strand
CCTGCATATCACGCGACTGTTTAATGCTGCCTGGACCCGCGCCATGGTGGAGCGGGCGATGTCCCTCCGGCCCGACCTTATTGTGGTGACGGGGGATGTGATCGATGGCAGCCTGGAACACCGGCGGCATGATGTTGCGCCACTGCGCGGTCTGGCTGCGCCCGACGGCGTCTGGGCCATCACCGGCAATCACGAATATTTCTTTCATCAGGCGATCTGGACGGCGCATCTGGCTTCGCTGGGGCTGCAGCCGCTGCTTAACAGCCATACGGTGATTCAGCGCGGTGAAGCCAGCCTGGTCATTGCGGGTCTGCCCGACGCCTCCGCACCGCGCCGACAGGCGACCGGCCCCGATCTGGCCCGTGCGCTGGAGCAGGTTCCCGAAAACGCCCCCATTATTCTGCTGGACCACCAGCCACGTCATGCCCGCGAGAACGCCGCACAGGGTGTCGATGTGCAGCTCTCCGGCCATACGCACGGAGGTCTGATTGTCGGGCTGGATCGCCTGTTTGCAAAACCCAACGCCGGTTTTGTTTCCGGGCTTTATCAGGTCGGCGGAATGCAGCTTTATGTCAACAACGGCACGGCGCTCTGGCCTGGCATGGCGATCAGGCTGGGCCGCCCCTCGGAGCTGACCCGGATTACCCTGCGCCGTCAGCCCTGAGGCGATAAAGGCGCCGCCAGGTGCGCATCATCCCGATCGAGACAAAGGAGAACCTCATGACCCTGTTATGTACCGCCTGTGGCACCGCCTATCCTGCTTCGGCTACGCATCAGCACTGTAAAATCTGTGAGGATGAGCGTCAGTATGTCCCGGCTTCCGGCCAGGGCTGGATCCCGTTCGACCAGCTGCGCGCCAGCCACGCCAATAAATGGACGGCACACAGTGAGGCGCTGTTAAGTTTTAAAACCGTGCCCGCGTTTGCCATCGGCCAGCGCGCTTTTCTGCTGCGGACGCCGCAGGGCAACGTGCTGTGGGACTGCCTTGCCAACCTTGATGATGCCACCTTTACGCTGATCGCGGCGCTGGGCGGCATTGATGCCATCGCGATTTCACATCCGCACTACTACACCACGATGCAGGAGTGGGCGGAGGCGTTTAACGCGCCCATTCATCTGCATGCCCGTGATCGGCAGTGGATCGTCCGGGAGAGCCCGCATATCCGGCTCTGGCAGGGCGACTCGCTGACGCTGATGCCGGGTGTGACGCTGTTACGGCTGGGGGGGCATTTCCCGGGTGGCTGCGTGCTGCACCGGGACGAAGGCGACGGGATCATTCTGGCGGGTGATATTCTGCAGGTGACGCCGGGTGCGCATGGCGTGTCGTTTATGTGGAGCTATCCGAACATGCTGCCGCTCTCTGCGGCGACGGTTGGCGATATTCTGCAGCGGCTCACGGGTGTGACATTCGGACAGCTTTATGGCGCCTTTGAAGGTCAGGATATCCTTCAGCAGGCGAAAGAGAAGGTGATGCGATCGGGAGAGAAGTATCTCGCCTGTCTGCAGGATCATCAGGCGTGACACAGTAACCGAACAGCCGCCCCTTCAGGCGACGGCTGTTCCGGTCTTATCAGGCCGTTTTAAACAGCGCGACTAAGGTACGCAACTGCACGGCCCGCCCGGCAAGTTCATCCGCAGAAGAAGCGGACTCTTCAACCAGCACGGCGTTCTGCTGGGTGACCTGATCCATCTGATTGACCGCAATATTGACCTGCGAAATGCCGCTGGTCTGCTCTTCCGTGGAGGAGGAGATATCGCGCATCAGCTGAGAAGTCTGTTCAATCGCGCTGACGCTCTGCTTCACTCTGTCGCCTGCGTTCCGGGCCATCGTGATCCCTTCCTGCGCATGAAGCACCGACTGCTCAATCAGACTCTTGATCTCTTTGGCTGCTGTCGCTGAACGCTGTGCCAGCGCCCGCACCTCTGAGGCAACAACGGCAAAGCCTTTACCCTGCTCTCCGGCACGCGCCGCTTCAACCGCCGCATTCAGTGCCAGAATGTTGGTCTGGAAAGCAATGCTGTCGATTACCGACGTGATCTCTTCAATTTGTCCCGAGCTGCCGCGGATTTTGTGCATGGTTTCCATCACCGAATCCATGGCCGAGCCACTGGAGAGGGCCGCCTGCGTCGCAGAATCCGCGCGTTCAGAGGCAAAGCGGGTGTTCTCAGCATTCTGCTGCATGATGGACGCCAGTTGCTCCATGCTGGCAGCCGTTTCCGCCAGGGACGCCGCCTGCTCTTCAGTGCGTGACGAGAGGTCGCCGTTGCCGCGGGCAATCTCTTCCGACGAGCTGGCGATGGTCGCGGCGTTGCCTTTGATATCGGACACCAGCTGGGCAAGACGCTGCTGCATCTGCATCAGGGCATTCAGCAGCTCAGCCATTTCGTTGCTGCCGGACACGGTCAGCTCTGCCGTCAGATCACCGGCGGCGACGCGACTGGCGACTTCCACGGCCTCTCTGACCGGCCGCGTGACCGAACGGGTGATCATCACGGCCAGCAGGATCGCCAGCAGGGCAATCGCCAGAAGGCCGGACAGCAACAGATACTGTGCATGTCGGCGCTCATCGATTTGTGACTGCAGGAGTATCTGCAGCTGGTTGCTGCTCTGACTGCCCAGCATGCCATAGCGATTAATCGCTTCGGTTAAGATACGGACATATTCAACCGGCGTAATCGTGACATTCCCGGTCACAATCGCCCCTTCAGCCTGCTGCAGGGCATTCAGAGCCTGCTGTCTGGCATTCTGCGCCAGCTCGCCGAACATCGCTTTGAGATCCGGTTCAATGGTGAACACCTTATCCATGTTACTGCTGAACTGTGACAGCGCCGTTTTGCCATTATCGATCTGGAAGGCCAGGCGACTGCGATCGGCATCAGAGATGTTACCGCTGGCGATCAGTGAAGCCCCCCCGCCACGGATCTGACCCAGCGTCTCGGTCAGCAGCGGCAGTCGGCTAAAAACACTGACGATCAGCTGGTAGGTATTCAAATCAGCATCCAGTGAGAGCTGGTAGTAATCCAGTACATCCTGATTCGTTTCCAGCAGAACCTGGATCAGATGCGTGTGCCGTGCCAGGCTGGTCGCCAGCGTCAGTCGTCCGCCAACCAGATCCTCCTGCAGCTGACGCCACTCCTGATTAACCTGGTCCAGACGCGTTAATGGCTGCGCCTGCTCACTGCTTTGACGCAGATCGGCAGCAATGCTTTCAGATACGCTGTTGATCTGGGTCACTAACGCCAGACGCGGTGGGTTATCCATTCTGTTCTGGCCAATGGCGATGGCGCTTTCTGCCCGATGACGCTGCAGCAGGCTCAGCAGCTGCAGTACTTTTTTCTCAACCGGAATACCGGTGAGTTCAACTTTCTTGGTGTCAATGAGCTGGTTGCCCGTCTGAATAAAGAGAAAAGTGGGTAAAACAAACAGCACCAGTGCAAAGGCTCCCAGTAAAAGGAATTTTGCTGGCAAATTAATCCGGTCGAGTACTTTTTTCATTCTTTTCCGCTCTGATGTGTTAAGCATGCAGGTGATGTCATACCCAAAATGGGTAATGTAATTTTATTTTTACGAATTCTTCATATGCAGCCCATAGCGGTTTGCGCGTAGCACAAAGCCGCCTGAAGGCAATGAAATTTACTTAGTTAAATAAAGGGCTGGATAACAGCAAGAGAGAGTATAGATTGCGCCAGGTTATTTTACAGTGAATAAACAGACGATAGTTACAGCCACTTTCACTTAAGCCAAACTGAAAAATAACGATAGATATCAATGTTATGAACACTGCCTGATAAATATCACCTGTAAAGCCTTAAGCCAGACTTCAGCATCAACATCTGGAAAATAAAGAAATTAAAGTTAGCCCGGAATCAGCCGATACTAGCTGCCGTCTTTTTTCAGGAATAATTATCATTACGGATAAGAGATTAATTTATCCTTCCCGGGCAATTAATATTCAAACCGTTATTACCGGGCAGGCCCTGAAAATATAATAAATGAAATCGTTTTCATTTAATTTAAAGAAGCGTGATGCATTGAAATAAAAATGAAATAAAGGCAAAAAAAAAGCCCCCACAATGTGGAGGCTTTTCGGGAACGGCTTAAAGCTTAAAAGCTTTCCCAGTTTGCTTTGCTCAGGTCAACACTCTGCGGTTCAGGCTGACGGCTCTTTTTAGCCGGACGGAAGGCAGAAGCGGTCTGTGGCTGCAGCTGCGGTGCAACACGGCCTGAGCTTTCAACGGTAAAGGTCGAGACCAGCGCCGACAGCGTTTCGGCCTGTTCCTGAAGTGATTTCGAGGCAGATGAGGCTTCTTCCACCAGCGCGGCGTTCTGCTGCGTCACTTCGTCCATCTGGCCAATCGCCTGATGAACCTGCTCAATGCCTTTGCTCTGCTCAGAGGTAGCCGCGGCAATCTCATTGACCAGATCGGCGACCTGCTGGATCGCGTGACGCACGTTTTCGCTGTTTGAACCGACGCTATTGGCCTGCTCTAAGCCGTGCTCAACCTGCGAAACGGACGTGGAAATAAGGTCTTTGATTTCGCGGGCAGCCGACGAGGAGCGTTGTGCCAGGTTACGCACTTCCGACGCAACCACGGCAAAACCGCGACCATGTTCACCGGCACGTGCTGCTTCCACCGCCGCATTCAGCGCCAGAATATTCGTCTGGAAGGCGATGCCTTCAATCAGCCCGGTGATTTCCGAGATTTTGGCCGAGCTGGCGCGAATATCATCCATCGTGGTGAGCATCTGCTTCACAGCCGTTCCGTTCTGGATCGACATATGGTTGGCGTTATTCGCCAGACTGCTGGCCTGATGCGCGCCTTCGGAGTTCTGCCGCACCGTTTCACTCAGCGTGGCCATGCTCGCTGAGGTCTGCTCCAGTGAAGCAGCCTGCTCCTCGGTGCGGGCAGAGAGATCTTCGTTACCTGCTGCGATCTGCGTTGAACCCGTACTGACCGATTGCGCAGCATGATTCACCGAGAGCAGCGTGCCAGAGACGCGCGCCAGCAGCTGATTAAACGCCATGGCCGTCTGGCCGATCTCATCCTTGCGGCTGACATCCGCAGTATGCGTCAGATCAAGCGTGTGGCTGACCTGGGTCATGGTATTGACGATGCCAGAGAGGCTTCTTTTGATGCCCATGATCACCTTAACGGAGAAGGCAGCCAGAATCAGAATCACCAGTAATGATCCCCCCGACATCGCCCACAGGGTCTGGGTGTAGACGCGTTTGTTTTCAGCACGCAGCTGTTCGCCGATGTCGATGTTCAGCTGAATCTGACGGGTGAAGTCCGCTTCCATTTTACGGGTTGCAGCGCCCACACCATTTTCACTCTGCAACAGTGGCAGGGTGACCGCGTCATCATGAGCGCGCGATGCGGCAAGGAAAGCCGGCAGCGCACTGCGCACTGCATCCAGATTCCTGTTGGCCTGTTCAGTCATCGCCTTGTCTTCATCGCTGGAGATGTCATTGGCCATGTAATAATCGTTCAGCGATTTAATCTGCTGCAGCAGATTATTAATGCGCTCTTCTGCAGCGGGGAACTTTGTCTCATCGCTGGTGCTGTGATAGCGGTAAAGAGCAATGCCTAATTGATTGGTTACGCTGATCGATTTATTCAGATCGCGAATACTGGGTATCGCGTTCACCTGCACATATTCAAAACGGGACTGAAAACCCGAAATCACAGATAACGAGATAATCACCAGTGCAATCAGTGACATTGCAAGCAGTGAGAAAATCATTACCAGACGCTGTGTAATAGTCATAAAGAACCCCTGGGGAGAAAGAATAATTTGAACAAATGTTAATGCTGGATCGTTCTTATCGGCTTTTTTCAGCGGCGCTTTAATTGATCGCAGTAGATATATTTTTTTATTTTTTCTTGCGCCTGACGCAGAGTGAACTAACAACGCAAAGAGGCTGATTCTTATTCTCTTTTAGCGTTAACATATTATTTACATCCCGCCATCCATGCTCACTTTCCTCCCTTAACTCTTTATCGTTATATGCAGCAACAATGCCGGATATAAGCACTGAATGTCAGTTGTGGCGATCTGATAATAACGTGGCTGATTTAACAGCAGTGCTCAGGTAATCGGCAACGCTAAGCCTGCTCTTCTGCAGGAAAGGGTACGCGGCGGCTGTCAGCGGCAGAACACGACAGCGAAATCCTGCCCTGTCAGCGCGCTCAGCAGCCTCAGGGCGGGGCAAACCTGGTTGTGGCGGGAGCATCTGCAACTCGGATTTTAGCCATTTGTGGCAGGGCCAGATTAAATTAGTGAATTGACTGGCGGAATGCTGATTCTGGTCTATGCTCACTGGCCCGACCAGGTTTTAACCTGCCGGACAGCACTAACGCTTACAATAAAAAAGGTAGTCATCATGGATTTAGCCACATTTGAAACCAGAACCGGTCTTTGGCCACACATGCAGTTTACGGATGTTGAATATGAAGCATGCAGCAGTGGCGTTGAGATCTACGCCATTGATGTCACCCGTCAGACCAAGAGCAAGCTGTTTATCTGCCGCGTTGCAAACGAACAGCAGGCGGCCTCGCTGACGGCACAGTTTAAAGAGTGGTTACCGAAAATTAAGCTGAAAAAGCGCAAAGTTGCTCTGAATAGGGCCCGCACGGGCTGCGAGAAGAGCTATTCTGCCAGGCCGAACTACCAGGACCGCGCCGGGTTGCGTCAAAGCAGCGTCAGGGCCTGATTGCAGCCTCAGCCTGTCTCTGCAGGCAGGCTGAATGCCTGATGGTGCTGCGGTGCGCGCTAATTGCGCGCCGCAGGAACCTGAAACAGTCGGCACTCACCCGGTTCGGTGGAGATATCACGGAATGTCGTGATATGGATCTCTATCCAGACATTCGCCGCTCGCATGGTGTGAGGTGTGTTGTGCAGGTCCAGCTGCGTGACAAAGTCCCGGGTGCTGATCGTACACAGCCCCTCGCTATCCCGCCTCATCGCCTCTCTGAATGCGATCCAGACCGCATCATCCTGTTGCATTGCATTGCCCCCGCAACATCTCACCACCATTGACTGTATATATAAACAGTATAATTATTCCCGGAGTCGGTCAAGCCTGTCTGGTTTTCGGCTGCGGAGGACGCCCTGCCCTGCCATTTTTATCCGTGTCCGCCAGCGAAACGGGACTTTAATCCAAATCTTAGAAAACGTTTTCATTAACGTTTAACACATTGATTAACCTGAAAATGCATTAAAGTGATCATTCTAATCATCTGATATCAAACTAAAAAACGGTTAACCGCAGCGGCATTCAGATCGCTTTTGCCCTATCTTTAAATGGCTCTGTAACGAAATCCACTTCCTTTACAGAGTGATCTGACTCCTACCCTTGCCCCCTTAAACAGGGGGCACTTTTTCAGAGAGTGCAGTAGCAGAGATCACGTTTCACCGGCCAGCGTAAAAGGGCTGGTGAAAGCAACCTGTAAACATCCGATTAACCAGCGCCTCACCAGGGATGCTGTGTCATTATAATAATGCGCTATATCTTCTGTTCGCCCCCGCTTTAACGGGGGGGCTTTTCTGCTTTATTACAATTGCCTGATCGCTCTCCCGGGAAAATGGCGATTAATGCCTCTTAACCCGGGCGGGATTCACAGCGATATTAATACCGAAAGCAGAACAGCATAATCATTTCAGTTGTGCCCTTAACCCCCGAAATATCTGTGATATGGTTAATAAGTCTCAACTGCCATGCGAGTCCGCTTATGCTCTCCACCCTTATCTACCGCAGCCAGCTTGCGGGTTCTGTCTCGCCGGAGAAACTGCAGGCGCTGGTGGAGCGTGCCAGTGTTAAAAACGCCGCGGCCGAGGTCACCGGGATCCTGCTTTATGACGGGCAGCACTTTTTTCAGGTGCTGGAGGGGAGCGTTGAGAATGTCCACACGGTTTTTCAGCGAATCAGTCAGGACGATCGGCATTTTAATCTGATCGAGCTGATGCGTGACTACGCCCCGGCACGGCGATTTGGTCACGCCGGCATGGCCCTGTTTGATTTGCGAGACTATCAGAAGCATACCGTGGTGGAGGCTCTGCTTGGCCGGGTCACGCTTAATGAGGAGCGTATCCGGCATGATCGGGTCGTCAAATTCCTGCGTTCGTTTGTTGAAGGACGGGATAAAGAGACCTTTATTGAGATTGAACCAGCCAGTCAGTGGACACTGACCACTCCCTCCTCCTCCGCTGTACCGCTTTCCTGCCCGCCCGCCGCCGATCAGCGCTGTGCGTTTGCGCTGCAGCCGATTGTGGATGCCACAAATCGCCAGATTGTTTCCTGTGAAGCCCTGATCCGCGGTCAGCATGGCGCTTCACCCGCCGACTATTTTTCTCAGCTACCGGAAAGCCAGCGTTATCAGGCCGATCTTCACTCCAAGACCTATGCTTTCCGGCTGGCCGGACAGCTTGGCCTGGGCGATCAGACCCTCTCCGTTAACCTGTTGCCTATGTCACTGGTGATGATCGAGGGGGCGGTCGATCATCTTCTTCAGCAAATCCGGCTGCAGGGATTGCGACCGGAGCAGGTCGTGGTAGAAGTCACTGAAGATGAGGTCATCTCACGCTTTGACGCCTTTCAGTCCGCAGTGCGCCAGCTGAAAGCGGCCGGCATCAGCCTGGCGCTCGACGATTTTGGCGCCGGTTTTGCTGGCCTGTCTCTGTTAGCCGATTTTCAGCCCGACAAAGTTAAAATCGATCGCAAGCTGATCACTGATATTCACCGCAGCGGCCCGCGTCAGGCGATTGTGCTGGCCATCCTGAAATGCTGTCAGGCGCTGGAAATCACGGTCATCGCAGAAGGCGTTGAAAAAATTGAAGAGTGGCTCTGGCTTGAAGGTGCCGGGGTTCGCTATTACCAGGGTTTTCTGTTTGCGCGCCCTGCCCTCAACGCCCTGCCTGCCGTCAGCTGGCCCTCACGACGCCCGGCGTAATTCCGCCTGACTTCCGCTTGCACGCTGCCGTTTTGCTCATAATTTGATGCGGCTCACACCGCTTCGCTGCAAAGAGCAAAAGCTGTGCCATGCTTGATCCATCTGACAGCCATCTGGCCAACAGATATTCATCAGATCCCTGGATAATCACCGAGTTGGGAGAATCACCATGAACGAAGATCGCATTGGCGGTAACTGGAAGCAGTTCAAAGGTAAGGTTAAGGAAAAATGGGGCGATCTCACGGATGACGATATGACCGTTGTGGAAGGGAAGCGCGATCAGCTGGTCGGTAAAATTCAGGAACGTTACGGCTACGAGAAAGATCGTGCCGAGCAGGAAGTGAAAGAGTGGGAAGATTCCAACAAGTATCACTGGTAATCCCCTTTTCCCGCCGGGCGTTTACGCGCCCGGTGCCTGCCCTTTTCTCTCACAGATGTTAACGACCCGCCCCGCCGTGCAACACCCGATACATTATGGAAATGATTGTTTCTTTATTCATCGCTGGCGCGCATACTACGCTGACTTCCCTGGTGATGGGAGCCCAAAACCTTACGGATACCAATCATGCCTCAACACTCTACCGACACGATATGTGCGCTTGTCGGTGTTCTTCCTGAAACGCTGAGACGCTGGCGCCGCGCCGGGTTGATTACGCCACCGGATGCTGGCGGTTATTCAGATAATCAGCTTACGCGTGCCCTCTATGTGCGGGATATGACGTCAGGCGGCCATACGCTTTTCGATATCCATGCAGCGCTTAACTGGCCCAGTGTTACGCTGCCCGGCGGCTGGGCCTGCCGGGAAGAGGATATGCTGCAGCTGCTCTCTCAGAGCTCAGACGAGGATATTCATCGCGAGTTGCGGATGATGAACATTGACTACTGTGGCGATGATTATGTGAACTGCTACCTGCGCCCGCTTAATCTCTGGCTGCGTACTGACGTCAGCGAAGGGGCAGCGCAGCGTCTTGAGCGTTTTCACACCGCCGTGGTGGGTCAGTGGGAACGCCTGGCGCAGGCCGCCAGACGACGCAGCACCATCCCGCTGTTCCTTGAAGCGGTCAGCGTGACGGATGAGACAGAGATCTGGATGGAAGCGATACGGCTCAACGGACAGGGATTCCGGGTTGAAGTGGCCGCCGAGGCGTCAGGCGTGCCTGCCGTGGCGAATCACCGCTTTGAGCACCATCTGATGTGGTGTGGCGACGGAATTACGCCATCCATGAAGGCAATTTTTCAGTCCAGTCTTGAGGCAGGCGATCCCGTCATGCTGACCGGAACAGACACCCGCGTGAAACTGCCTGAAAACACCCTCTCCGCCAGCGCCTGATTCCATGACTTCTTTTGCCTGCCCGCCATCAAAAAGGCGGAAACAGCCTTTGCCATTTCCGCCCTGCAGCTATCAGTGATGCTCAAGCGTACGCGGACCGCCGATGGCAATCGGAATGCGACGCGGTTTCTCGCTCTCCGGTATCTCCTGAATCAGATCGATACGGAGTAATCCCTCAGCCAGACTGGCTCCGGTGACCTTCATATGCTCCGGAATGGAAAAGTTCAGCTGGAAGTCGTGGCGCGCTATCCCGCGATGGATCCAGCCGCCGCTCTCTTCCCGGGCCTCGCCTGTCGATTCCTGCGACGCTTTTTCCCTGTGACCGGCGATGGAAAGACGCCCGCCACGTAACTCGATCTCCAGCTCATGCTCTTTCCAGCCAGGCGTGCTGACGGTCAGCGCATAGTGGTTATCCTCCACGCGCTGCAGATCATAAGCGGGAACTGAGGTGACCGGGCTGTCACCCGTCAGCTGACTGAACAATTTATCGATGCGGCTGAAGCGGTCTGAAAAAACGGAATCAGCCAGCGAAGGCAAAACTGAAAAGGGTTGTAGTGACATCGTGATAATCTCCTGAACAGGTTCATCCAAAAGTTCATCTGACCGGTTTCAGATTCCCGATCACCTTCAAAATAGGGATTAGCGCTACATTTTCAAGCCGGGAAATAGATTTTTTTCCGCTTCTCCGGATCCTGTTATCACCGGGAGTCAAATCAGGATAGCGGGCTGCCGCTATTTTTTATTCTGCGGTGCAAGAACGAAATGAGGATGACGGCCGGCCAGCAGCAGCAGCAACTCATATTCACCCTGACTCAATAACGCAGGATTGGCTGCAGCTTCTTTCGTCTGCCAGACGCGCAGACTGAGGTCGAAACGCTCTGCGGCGCTCTGCTGTGACAGCCCGGCGGCCAAACGAAGTTCACGCACATTACTCTGAACAGCCACAGGCGGCTGAGGGGGACGATTAACCAAAAAGGACTCCTTCAACATGATGAAACCGCAAAGGCGCAGCGCTTCGCCTGTATAAAGCGAAGCGACCCGGAAGTGGCCCTGCGAATTGACCTGAGAATAATTGACCATTTTAAATAAATGTCAAATTCCGGATTCTGCATTCCGGCAGGATTTCTTTGTAAACGAAACGCGTAATTCTGCCCCGCCGGCGACTTTTCTATTTTTTTAGAGTGCCTTATTGCGCCAGCCAGGAATAGTCCTGATATTTGACTTAAGCGCGATTCAGGGATTAATCCGCTACCTCAATGCCTCACTCTTCATCACGATAGCTGTTTAGCCTGAGGATGCTGCTCAGCGGGCACCATCAAAAATACGAGGAGGATAATAAATGAAAAATCCTATCCAGCGTCGCTCACCCGACGATCTGTCACGTGTAGAGATCCGTGAACAGTGGCAAATCACCTACTGGACCCAGGAGCTGAAGACGACTCAGGAGAGGCTGACGCGTGCGATTCGCGAACAGGGATCGCTGACCGAACAGGTGCGTGCGTGGCTGGAGCAAAACCCGCCACCCCGGCGTCCGTTACAGTCCCGCAACGGCATCAAACGTTAACCTGATTACTGCCTGACGTGCTGCGTCAGTGGCAGCCCGGCGGCGGATTGGCCTGCCTCAGCCATCACAATGGCGACAGGTTATCTCTGCCGGAGTAACCCGGTTTTCTGCTTTTACCAGTCATATTAACAGGTTATCTTTCTCACCCGTCTCTTCTCAGCGACGCGGTTCCGCAGCCTGTCGCGGCTGCAGGGTTCAGACTGACTTAGCAAAACCATTCACGCTCCTGAATGCATATTGTTCTGCTGCCCTGAAATAAATATTAAAAAGTCTGAAATCACGCGTTTTCTGAAAATGACAACAACATGTAAATATTAACGCCTCTCTTCGATTAAATTTTCGAATCGTAAACACGCTTTTAATGCGTTAAAGAAAATATTCAGAGACAGCTGCCGCAGAGTCACCTATCATTCAGCGGAAAATAAAAAATACGCTATATTTACTGCCGCCTGATCGACATTTCAAACCGGACAGTTTTCTTTTTCGCTCCGTAATCAACCGGTGCGGGGTATACACACATGCTTAAGAATTTAAACGGCGATGATGAACGCAGAAGCCGTGCTATACAGGCGTTGCGCAGTCCTGATGAAAGTCGCGATGACGTCCTGCGGAAATTTGTCCGTCTGGCGAGTCAGGCACTGGGCATTCCGGGCAGCTTTATCTCTGTTCTGGATGATGAGTATCAGACCGTACAGGCCTCGCACACATTCAATCTTCAGCGCTCCACGCGTGAGGATTCACTCTGTCGCCACGTGGTCGACAGTAACACGCCTATGGTCGTGCCCGACACCTGGCACGACCCGCGTTTTGTCAGGCATCCCCTGATCACCGGCGCACCCTTTATTCGCTTCTATGCCGGCGTGCCGCTGAAAACGCGCGATAACATTATTCTGGGTACGCTGTGTGTGACCGACACCGAGCCGCATGTGTTCACCTCTGACCAGGTCATCACGCTGACCCTGCTCTCCACGCTGGTCATGTCTTTTCTGGAAGCCTGGCATGCGGCCGGGTTTGTCGATCCCGTAACCGGACTGCCTAACCGCCAGCGTCTGATCCGGGATTTGCAGTATCTGGCCGTGGCGGGCGACATCACACCCCGCCGCCTGGTCCTGATTGATTGCATTGATATGTCACGAGCCTATGAACTGGCCCGCACGATGGGAATGGGTCCGGTTGAAAGCCTGCTGAAAGATATGGCCACCCTGCTGCCACTGCGGCTGCGTCCGGCGGTGGGCGAAATGCTCTATACCGTGGCCACCGGGCGGTTTGCCATCCTGACCCGGGCAGACAGCCGCCTGAGTGCCGCCTGGGTGGCCGGTCGTCTGGAGGGTATCAGTGCAGATGTGGATGATGGACTGTCGGTCGCGCTGACACCGCACACCGGCGAAGCGGGCTTTGTGGCCAGTCAACTGTCGGCACCTGAGGTATTACGTCGCGCCGTCAGTGCCCTGAACGATGCGGTCGGACTGGGGCTGCCCTCGCAGCGCTATGACGCCGAGGCGCAGACGCAGCATGCTGACGATTTACTGCTGATGAACGATCTTAAAGCTGCGCTGCGCGACAACGTCGGGCTCTATATGGTTTACCAGCCGAAAATCTGCCTGCAGAGTGGCAGACCGGTGGGGCTGGAAGCGCTGATCCGCTGGCAGCATCCTACCCGGGGTGAACTCTCGCCAGGTGCCTTTATCCCGCAGGCTGAACAGACCGAACTGCTCTCTATGCTGACCGCTTGGATTATCGATCAGGCGGTAGCGCGGCTGAGACGACTCAGGAATAGCTGCATCCAGCTGCCGTTAACGATTAACGTCAACGTGAACGACTTCTCGCAGGAAGGCTTTGCTTCAGCACTGGAAAGCAAGCTGGTCAGGGCTAAGCTCCCCACCTCACTGCTGGGCATTGAGTGTCTGGAAACTGAACGTATCCTTGAAAGCCCTGATGCCCTGCGCGGGCTGGAGAGACTCAGAGAGTGTGGATTTACGATTTCGCTGGATGATTTTGGCTCCGGCTACAGCAATATCAGTTATCTGCGCCGGATGCCGCTGGATGTTATCAAGCTGGATCGCTCCCTGATCAGCGAGCTCTCTTCCGATACTGCCTCACGCATCATAGCCCGCAGCATCATCGCCATGCTGAAAGAGCTGGACTACACCGTGCTGGCTGAGGGGGTCGAGTGTCCCGATGCGGTGACCTCGCTGACAGAGTATGGTTGTGACCAGGCACAGGGTTACTTCTATTCCAGACCGCTGAACGAAGAAGCACTGGATCACTGGCTCAACTGGAAGCTGCGCGGAGAGCCCTGCTGAGTGACCGTCTGCACGTACCGGAGCTGTGATCCGGAACGTCACCCGACAGCCGCTGCGCTTAGTGCTGCCTGCCCGTGTGCACGCCGTGCTACAGTCAGTAAGGAAAGATGAAACATTTTTTAAACAGTGTTAGCGTGTGCGCTATATTCACCTAAAGCGGAGCTGCACATGCTGACTACCATTATATACCGCAGCCATATTTCCGATGATTTTCCGGTCAGAACCCTGCCTGAGATGGTCGATCACGCCAGCGAAATCAACACTGCGCACGACGTAACAGGCATCCTGTTATTCAACGGCACACACTTTTTTCAGTTGCTTGAGGGGCCGGAAGCGGGCGTTCAGGCAGTCTATCAGCGCATCTGTGCCGATCGCCGGCATCATAATGTCGTGGAGCTGATGCGCGACTACGCACCTTCCCGCCGGTTTGGTAATGCGGGTATGTCGCTGTTTGACCTGCGTGAACATGACCGCTCGTCGCTGCTCCAGGCGGTGCTGGACAAAGGGACCTCGAAATATCAACTGACCTATGATGATCGGGCACTGCAATTCCTGCGGACCTTTGTTGAGTCACGCGAGAAAGAGAATTATTACGAAGTCCTTCCGCCCGGTTACTGGGAATTCATTTCAGAGCATAACGAGGTGCCGGATTCCCGCCCTGAAACAGAAGGCGTCAGTTTCCGCCCGGTCGTCGATCCGCTGGCTCGCAAGGTTACCGCGATTGAAGCCACTATTGTCAGAGCGGCGCCCTCCGATGCAGCCTCAGACGCCCAGCTTCACGCTGACGATCTGGAGACCCTGAAAAAGACATTCGCCCATGCGGGTCAGGTCTGCCCTGACGGCATGACGCTCTACGTCAGCCTGCTGCCGATGACGCTGGTGGTGATCCCCGATGCCGTCACGCAGATTGTGGCCGCCATTCAGCAGGCGGGACTGGTGCCGGAGCAGGTGGTCATCGGCGTGAGCGAAACGGCAGTTATCTCGCAGCTGGCCGCCTTCTCTGAAGCGGTTCGTGCGTTGAAAGCTGCCGGGATCAGCCTCTCTATCGACAATTTTGGAGACGGCTCCGCCGGGCTTTCGCTGCTGACCCACATTCAGCCGGACCGTATTCGTATCGACGCCGGGATCACCCGCGACGTTCACCGCAGCGGCCCCAAACAGGCGGTGGTTCAGGCAATTATCAAATGCTGTTCTGCACTGGAAATCACCGTAATCGCAGCCGGTATCGTCCAGGCCGAGGAGTGGATGTGGCTGGAGGCGGCTGGTGTGATCAACTTCCAGGGCACCCTGTTTGCTGCCGCTGGCCGCTACCAGGCTGAATCGGTCGCCTGGCCGGAATACCGGGAGGCGATGTAACGCAACCTGCCTGAACAGCAACAGAGCGGCTGGCGCGCCGGCCGTTTTGTTGCTTCACTCCTGACAATCCTCACGCAGTTCACTGATTCACTTCCCTGCCCCGTCTCCTGCCCCTGACCTGCTGTATGAGCTTTTACAGCTTCCCGTTTTGACAGCATATTTCTGACCAGTCAGGCACAGGAATGAGGGATAACCACTATAGCGAGTAATGTTACTTCCCTGCTGCCTGCGGAAAGGCAATTTGTTGCATATTTGCACACCGGCAAAGGCGTAATGTGCCAGATATCCACTATAGCGAGTGAATCGCTGCTCAGCTCAGCATCAGTAACCACTGTAGCGAGTAATGGTGCCAGTGAGTGTTGCCACTCAGGCGGTTCAGCGACGGGAAACAGGCGAGCAACCACTATAGCGAGAAGACTTCTCAGACAGGAGGCGTGTTTGCTGTTGCAGGAATGCGGGCGACACTCTTTTCGTGAAATCACTCGCTCTGAGAGCCATTTTGGGTGCATCGGGCCTGTCATGCAGGTCAGTTCTGTGGCGGTCAGTCTTAAGAGAACCACTATAGCAAGTGATGACTGAGGCAGAGCATCGTCTTGGTATTTTTCTTGAGGTCTTATCTGACAGGGGATATAACAATAGTAAGCGCTCACATACAAGGTAAGCCGCTAAAAGGGGTGGTCGGGCAGAAACAGTAACAACCACTATAGTGAGTAAACCTCACCTGCCTGTTTCCGTTTGGCAACCACTGTAGCGAGTGTGTTTACCCCTTAAAACGCTATTATCTGATCATTAACTCACCGCTTTAGCGATAAAACAACCTGATAACCACTGTAACGAGTAGCTCACAGAAGAGGAAGAGCATGAGAATGGCCCGATTAGCTTCGAAAACAGAAAGGGTAACCACTATAGCGAGTAAGTGAAGCGCGCGCTGCGCGATAAATACCTGCCCTGCCCCGCTTCTTCTGAGGCAGGAAGACGTTCAGCCGGATAACCACTGTAGCGAGTAAAGCAGAGAAATCTCTGTGTCAGCCGTACTCATCATCACTTTTAACAGAAGAGCAACCACTGTAGCGAGTTAACACTGGCTGCGTCGGTTAAAAACGACACAAGGCAGATTAGGTGGAGGCCACAGCGATTGAGCGGGATCTTTGAGCGGGCAGCGGGTGGATAACCACTGTAGAGAGTAACGTAACTCGCTACAGTGGTTGGGTCAGGCCTTCCTGACATCCCTACTCTCAGGCCGCGAGCGGAAAGGGCTATCACAGGGAACGAGGCGTGCTAACGTCTGAAAGTTATTGCTTTTTTTGCTTCCTGATTTTGTTCAGCAGCTCTTTCTCCTCACGTGACACCATCACCAGCTCGCTGCTCTCCTCTTCCATCACGGCTTCAGGCTGGCCCACATCAATAACAGTCGGATCGTTATAGAGATCGTCGAACTCATCCATTTCGTCATCGATCAGACCAGACTTGCTGAGCGGCAGCTCGGCCGGGCGCAGCTTGGGGTGACGGTAATGGACCCAGAAGTAAACCGATGAGCCGCGCCGGGTTTCCGTGTAGTCAAGGTATCCAATCTCTTTCAGCTGCTCCATGGCCTTTCTGACGGTGGCGTTCTGGGTGATCACACGCGAAGTGAGGTTAAGTCTGGCACGCAGCCGGGCCATGGATATCGGCGCCGGTTTAGGCGGAAGACTCTCAATGAAGGTGTAGAGCGCCTGGGCCGACTCTTTACGTGCCAGCTCATTGATGGCTTTCAGCTGCAGCAGGACTTTCCTGTCGAACTGGTAGAGCTCAAAGATTTTGGGATCGGCCTGTAAGGTGACCGTGTCCTTTTTGATGCTGTATTTGGCAGACTGCACCAGATGCGTGGTGTAGTTCTCGCCACCCTTGCTGGTAAATGTCAGCGTATTGGAGGCAATACGGGTCAGGGAAGCATCCAGACGGCTTCTGAGCTTCGAGGAGAGACGCACAGAGGGTATGCCACACAGTTTGGCGAATTCAACGAAAGAGAGCGTTACCGTGTCTCCCAGACACTCATGCGTGGCGAAGGCACGGATGATCCCCACCCAGGTTTTGAAATCGTTATCCATATCCAGGCGGGCACCCAGAATCTTGATGTTGTCATACCCTTCCGAGCGGACCAGGGATAACTGTTTAAGATCCTGTGTCACATCCATGGCATTCATCTGGTTTTTCTGACTGCGCGCCGTGGATTTCAGCGTCGGAACAAACAAGCCAAGTCGCATCAGCGCGACCGGCTGAACGGTGTTGTTGCTGTTAGGCGTGAGAGTAACAACCTCGCCAGTGCGTTTGTCTGTTTCGCTAAATGCATCCGCTATGTTCAGGATATCGGGTTCTTTTCTTGGCATTAGGCAGATCCGTGTTATGAACAGGCAACAGCCGCTGTTACTCGATACAGTGGATACTATCACTCACTATAGCGGTTAATCTACTTACCGCAGTGGTTATTTCTCTCACCACAGTGGTTATCTTACTCGCTACAGTGGTTGCTGACAGGGCCTTAAGCCAGCGCTGTCGGGGCCTGGCGTGCTGCAGGGATCTTTCAGGAACTATTAATGATCTTATGAGGATCGGTTACTGGATCGAATCGGTGGATAAAGGTGTAAAAACGGGTGGTTAAACGTTCATTTTCAGAAAATCAGACCAGCCGACCAGACCCATATCTTCAGAGCCAGCCTGAAAGCAGGCTGTAGCTGATAGCACTGCCGTTTATCCACCGTTATCAGGGCCATCTGCTCGCTACAGTGGTTGTTCACTACTCACCAGCGCGGTTACTTCTCTCGCCATAGTGGTTGTTATACTCTCCGCAGTGGTTGTTTTTCTCGCTATAGTGGTTATTGATCCCCTCTCAGGCCTTGTGTCACAAGGGTCTGGCCGCTGCGGGGATCTGTTTAGGATCTCAATTTGATCTATTGAGGATCGACCAATTGGATCTGGCCTGTGGATAACGGGGATAAAAAGACCCAAACCAGACGCTATTCCCGTCTCAAATGAAACTGCTTTTCTGCCGTGATTCGGCGTTAAGCCGTTTCAGCAAACATGACCAGATCCAAAGCCTGATACAGGAGGGTTTAAACAGACTCACCGAAAAACAAAAATTATCGTCAGCGGGGTTTCCAGGTGAGTAGTGCGCTTAAGTTGTCGATCAGCCATCAACTTTTTCTGAAGAGAAAAAACGTAAACTCACCCTGAAGAAATCTTACCTAAGCAATTGATTTATATATTTTTATCTGGATTTTTTCATGATGAAAACACCGTGCATTATTGCGATATTCAACTGACATACAGTGAAAAACTTTTGCCGGTAAAGGGAAATTACACACCAGTAAAGTAAGAGCCAGAATGCGAGAGCAGAATGATAGCCATAAGAAGAGAAGTTCAGGCTTAACAGAAAAGAATCCGATTCAGAGCGCAGTAGTCAATTCGGGTCTGGATAAAAAGGCGGGAATTTATCTGCATATCATCTGCTATTGAATACATTCAGCTAAGAAAATGAAGTGTGGGATCTCATAGAGGACGGTTTTAACCGCCCTGATCCTTATCCCGCCTTCCGGTTAAACTCTCCCCTTTTTCATCCGGCCAGAGCCAGAGCCGTTTCGCGGTAAGAATGCAAATTACGGCCTGGCATCTTAACCAGACGCTCGCGGTCGCCCTCCGGAGGGATCATGCCGTCGCTGACGTAACAGTTCGGCCATAATGCGCATTTCATATGCCATCCACTCAGGTATGAAATTCGCCATACTGGCCTCAAAGCCTCCCGGATCATCGCCCCCATAAGCAATGGGGCGACCCAGCACCTCAGTCCAGATCGCAGCCACATCAGCGCCGGTGAGGATGTCGGTCCCGACTATATTGATTGTCTCAACAGACAACTTCCCCGATGCCCGATCGCGACGAATCAGTTCAATGGCAGCTATTTCAGCAATATCACAGGCTTCAACCATAGCCACACATTTGGAACCGATGGGCATCGGATAAACGTTATGCTTTCTGACCATGTCTGCAATCATTGTCTCATTATCGATGAAGTAGGCCGGCCGCAGGATGGTGGCGCTGAAGCCCAGCGTTTCAGGCATCGCTCTGCGCCGAACTTTACAGCAAAGTGAGGCACGTTTACGGCCTTATCAGCATCAAACACCGACAGGTAAAACGACCCGGTCAATGCCGGCTTCCCGGGCTAAATTTAGCGTGATCAGGGCCTGAGTGAATTCATCCCCGGTGACAGCATTCAGAAGAAAAAGCGTGTCGACGCCAGAGAAGACTTTCCGCAGGGAATCGATATCGAGCAGATCGCCTTTAAAGACGTCCACGCCGGTTGCAAAGCCCGAAGGTAAAATGCTTCGTTGAATTCATCTGTAGCAGATATACGACGGGCTGGTTTATGCCATAAAAAAGAGAAAGGTTAAGACTGATGATCATCCCCGAAACCAGGCGCCTTATCGCATCGCATGCACTGTGCTTACAGCTTCTGCGCCTCTGGCAGTGACCTGGCTGACGCCGGACACAACGGCTCACAAAACGACGTCTTACTCCCCCGCCTTCTTGCTACTCTGTCAGGCTGGTTTAACTGAGAAAAAGATTTATATAAACGATTACGCCGCTGAATAGAGCTGTGAGAGTCGCCTTTCAGTAAGCGTGGTTCAGAATTCATTGCCGGTCTGAACAGCAGAATGAAAAAACACCCTGTCTGACCATGCGCAACTGCACTTTTCACCAGGCGATTTCACATTTTACTTATTGATAAATAATAACTATTTTACGATTTTCATGATGAAAACACCCTTCTCACAGCGTTGCCTGCATCAGAACGCCACATCATAAAGACGCTCAGAGCTGGCTGTATCTTACAGAAAACGCCCGCACCATCACCCTGCTCCCTTCAACACCCTGCCTGATTTCCCGACGATTTCTTATCGTCTGCAGTGAAAAATCCAGGTTTTTGGCATTTTTCTAAAAAATTGGCAGATATGCGCTTTTTGTGTAGTATGCCAAAAAACATTAAATCAGAGGGGCTTATGAAGCGTGATTATGGTGGAGTGCTGGAAATGGCCACGCGCGCCAATTCCATGTTACATGGACTGAGTAACCATATTGAGCAGCAGCGTCAGGAGTTTAACCAGACCGGTTTTTACCAGACCTTCTCACGTAATGCCGTTGCCAATATGCCTTTGCTGAGCAAGCACGCGGTCGTCGCGGCTATCGGGGATATGGAAGCTGCAGGCTACCAGTTTGGCAAAAAACAGACGGGCAGTACCTCGCAGTATGCACTGACCATTCAGAATGTCGTCGACATTTATCAGCACCGTAAAGTGCCGAAATATCGCGACCGCCACGACGGCCCCTTTGTCGTCTTTGTTGTCAGCCTCAAGGGTGGGGTCTCTAAAACGGTCAGCACCGTTACGCTCGCCCACGGTATGCGCGCGCACCCCTCCATGCTGCATAACGATCTGCGCATCCTGGTTATCGACCTGGACCCGCAGGCATCAAGCACCATGTTCCTGAGTCATACCAACAGCGTGGGTTCCGTTCTGGAAACGGCCGCTCAGGCGATGCTCAACGATCTCGATGCAGACCAGCTTCGCGAACAGTTCATCAAACCTACCGTCATGCCTGGCGTGGATGTTATCCCGGCGTCAATTGACGATGGCTTTGTGGCCAGCGACTGGGAAGAGCTGGTTGCCGAACACCTGCCGGGGGTAGCGCCATCCGAAGTATTGCGTCGTAACGTCATCGATCGTCTGGCAGGTGATTACGATTTTATCTTCCTGGACACCGGTCCGCATCTGGATTCCTTTATGCTAAACGCGATCGCAGCCAGTGATGTGCTGCTGACACCTACGCCACCGGCCCAGGTCGACTTCCACTCCACGATGAAGTATCTGACCCGCCTGCCGGAAATGCTGGAGCGTATAGAATCTGAAGGCGTTGAACCGCGACTGAAGGCAAATATCGGCTTCATGTCAAAAATGACCTCTAAACACGATCACCTGACTTCACAAAGCTATGCGCGGGAAGTCTTTACGAAATCGATGCTGGACTGCAGCTTACCGCGCCTGGATGGATTTGAACGCTGCGGTGAATCTTTTGACACAGTGATCAGCGCCAACCCCTCCTCGTATCCGGGCAGTGCCGATGCCCTGCGTAAAGCGAAATATGAAGCTGAGCAGTTCTCAAGGGCGGTATTTGATCGCATCGAATATATCAGGAGCACCCTGTGAGCAAACCTATACAGCGCATTGGCCGCAAATTTGGCGACTCCGCGATAGCAAGCATGATCGACAGCAGCAGCCAGTCGCGGACTTTTACGCTGAAATCAGGCGCGAAGGCGACCTTTGTGCGTCAGCTGATCCCGCATGACGATATCGAAACCCGGACCAGCGTCGACCCGGCCATTAACGGAAGGGACCAGAGCAGCCTGACACCGGAGTCGCTGCAGGAGATCACCCGGACCATTACCCTGCAGCAGTTTTTCCCGGCCATTGGTCGCGTGAACGGTGACAAAATTGAGATCATGGACGGTTCCCGCCGCCGCGCCGCCTGCATTCTGTCGGGTGCCAGTCTGGAAGTCCTGGTAACCGCCGATGCGCTGAGCCTCGCGGATGCGCGTCAGCTGGCCGCGGATATTCAGACAGCAAAAGAGCATAACCTGCGCGAGCTGGGACTGCGCTTTATGCTGATGAACGAGAACGGCATGAGCAAATCAGAGATTGCTAAAGCCGAAGGCATCTCTAACGCCAAAGTCTCCCGCGCGTTCCAGGCGGCTGCCGTACCTGCCGAATTTATCGGCCTCTTCCCGGTGGTGTCGGAACTGACATTGCAGGACTATCAGTTACTGCTCGACGTCTGGGAGGAAGCAAAGGCGGAGGCCGCAGACGTCACGGAACTGGTCAGCGGGATTGAGCAGCAGCTGGAGGCTGAGGGTTCACTGCTGAGCGCAAATGCAGATGAGAAAAAAAGTGCCATTCTCAATGCCTTTAAAAGCGCCCGTCGCCAGTTAAAAAAGCCCGCGCCAGTCAGCAAAACGGTGACGGAAAAACTGGCCACCTTTACCACGGCAAACACCTATGCGCGCCGTAAAACCAATGACGAGAAACGCACCGTACAGTATGAATTCAGTCGTCTGCCGAAAGAGATCGCTGAGCAGATAGACGCATCGATCCGGCAGATTCTCGCCACCATGAAGTAACCCTCCTCGCTTCAGCGAAAACGAAACCGGCTCAGGCCGGTTTTTTTATATCGCTTCTTTACCTCAATGACCTGCTCGCGGCTGTCAGCGAGGTATCACTCCAGCAGAAGAACACTTGAAGTCGGCATCGTTTCCCGCTATAGCTAAAACGGTTTAGCGTTCAGGTCTGATTAAAGGAGTATGTATGTCAGTTCGCGTGTGGTGCCTCGGCGATGCCGTGGTGGATTTACTTCCCGAAATGCCGGGTCGGTTAATGCAGTGTCCGGGCGGGGCGCCCGCCAATGTCGCAGTGGGCGTCGCGCGTCTGGGGGGAAACAGCGCGTTTATCGGCCGGGTTGGCGCGGATCCCTTTGGAGAGTTCATGCGGCAGACGCTGCAGGAAGAGCAGGTTGACACCGGGGCCATGATAAACGATCCCCGGCACCGCACCTCGACGGTGGTGGTCGGGCTGGATGAACAGGGCGAACGCTCCTTTACCTTTATGGTGCGGCCAAGCGCCGACCTGTTTCTTGAACCGGGCGACCTGCCTGCGTTCGGCCGCGGGGAGTGGCTGCACTGCTGTTCCATCGCCTTAGCGGCAGAGCCTTCGCGTACCACCACGCTGAAGGCGATGGAACAGATCCGGGCCGCAGGCGGGCATGTCAGTTTTGATTTGAATCTGCGCCATGACCTCTGGCCCGATCCGGCACTGCTGCAGGCGGTGGTGAGCGAGGCGCTCAGTCACGCCGACGTCGTTAAACTGTCAGATGAAGAGCTTGATTTTCTCTGTCCGGAGGGTGAAGCGGCCGGACGCATGCTGCAACTGGCGTCGCGTTATCAGATCAATTTGTTGCTGGTGACGCGGGGCAGGGAAGGGGTGCTGGCCTGTTATCAGGGCCGGGTTGCGCACTACAGCACCTCCCCTGTGGTCAGTGTCGATACGACGGGCGCAGGCGATGCCTTCGTGGCGGGGTTATTGTGGGAACTCGCAAAGTCGGGTCTGCCCGCGAATGAATCACAGCTGGCCCGCGCGCTGGCGAGTGCCCAGCGCTGCGGTGCACTCGCCACCACGGCTAAAGGTGCCATGACTGCACTCCCCTGGCTCCACCAGCTTCACGAACTGACGGAGTAATCCCTGCTTTTTACCCCTGTTTTGCGAACTATCTCACAATCACTAAACCGGTTTAGCTATTTTCATTGCGAAGGGAAATTACCCGTGGCTATGATTTGGCCTAAACCGGTTTAGCAAAAAGCCGGTGATGATAGCCTCCTCTCAGGGACATAAAAAAATGAAAAAAAGCACCATTGCAGTGACCCTTTCTACCCTGTTGCTTTCCTCTCCCGTCTGGGCCGATTCCAGCATGAGCAGTATCGAAGCCCGTCTGGCAGCCATGGAGCAGCGGCTTCAGGCGGCCGAGCAGCGGGCGGATGCCGCCGAAACCCGCGCACGGGCTGCTGAGAAGCAGGCTCAGCAGCTGGCGGCGGTTCAGCAGCAGAACCAGGCCTCTGCCGCTCAGGTCGAACAGCGCACTGCGAAGCTGGAGCAGCATTCAGCCGATGAAGGCGGCTTTGAATTTCACGGCTATGCCCGATCCGGCCTGCTGATGAACAGTTCAGCCGCGAAAACCCAGGGCGGTCCGACCGTAACCCCCGCCGGGGAGACCGGCGGTCACGTTGGTCGTCTGGGTAATGAACCGGACACCTACGTTGAGCTGAATCTGGAGCATAAGCAGACGCTGGCCAGCGGGGCCACAACCCGTTTTAAAGCGATGCTGGCCGACGGGCAGCGAACCTATAACGACTGGACGGCCGCCAGCAGCGACCTCAATCTGCGTCAGGCGTTTGTCGAACTGGGCCAGCTGCCTACTTTTACCGGCGCCTTCGACAACGCCACCGTCTGGGCCGGTAAGCGTTTTGACCGTGATAACTTTGATATCCACTGGATCGACTCCGATGTGGTGTTCCTTGCCGGAACCGGTGCCGGTATCTACGACATGAAATGGAGCGATCAGGCGCGCAGCAACCTCTCTCTCTATGGCCGTACTTTTGGCGACATTGAAAACAACGAAAACACCGCGCAGAACTACATCCTGTCACTGAACAACTTTGTCGGTCCGGTGCAGATGATGGTCAGCGGCCTGCGGGCAAAGGATAACGATGACCGCCGGGATATTGACGGTAACAAAGTCAAAAGCGATGCAGCCAATACCGGCGTCCACGCGCTGCTGGGCCTGCACAACGACAGCTTCTATGGGCTGACAGACGGTTCGTCGAAAACTGCACTGCTTTACGGTCACGGACTGGGGGCGGAGGTGAAATCCATTGGCTCTGACGGCGCACTGCTGCCGGAGGCCAGCACCTGGCGTCTGGCAAGTTACGGCATCACGCCGCTGGGCGGAGGCTGGCACATTGCGCCTGCTTTACTGGCGCAGCGCAGTGACGACCGTTACGTCAAAGGGGACAGCTACGACTGGGCGACGGTCAACCTGCGGCTGATCCAGGAAATCACGCAGAACTTTGAGATGCAGTATGAGGGCTCCTATCAGTACATGGATCTGCGTCCGCAGGGGTATAACAATCGCAACGCGGTCAGCGGCAGCTTCACCAAGCTCACCGTGGCGCCCACGCTGAAAGCCGGTGATGTCGGTGACTTCCTCAAGCGCCCGGAAATCCGGCTCTTTGCTACCTGGATGGACTGGGATCACCGGCTGGATAACTATGCCAGTGACGATGCCTTCGGCAGTAAAGGGTTTGATGCCGGTGGCGAATGGAACTTCGGCGTTCAGATGGAAACCTGGTTCTGACCGGCTGGCCCCGCATCCGGGGCCGGATAGTCACGCGGATAAAAACATAACAAGACAGAGGTATGTATGGACTATGTGAAGATTTCCCGGGCACTCCTGCCCCTGCTGGGTGGCAAAGCGAATATCGCCAGTGCCGCACACTGCGCTACCCGGCTGAGGCTGGTGCTGGCCGATGATGCGCTGGCGGACACCGCTGCCATTGGCCGGATTGAGGGGGTAAAGGGGTGCTTCCGCAATGCGGGACAGCTTCAGGTGATCTTTGGCACAGGCGTGGTGAACAAGGTGTATGCGGCGTTCATCGCCGAGGCGGGCATCAGCGAATCGAGCAAGTCGGAGGCGGCGGATATTGCGGCCCGTAAGCTCAACTCTTTCCAGCGAATCGCCCGTCTGTTGTCGAACATCTTTGTGCCGATCATTCCGGCCATTGTGGCGTCGGGGCTGCTGATGGGCCTGCTGGGGATGGTCAAAACCTACGGCTGGGTTAACCCGGAGAATGCGCTCTATATCATGCTCGATATGTGCAGCTCGGCGGCCTTTATTATCCTGCCGATCCTGATTGGCTTTACGGCGGCGCGCGAGTTTGGCGGTAACCCCTTTCTCGGCGCGACCCTCGGCGGCATCCTGACGCATCCGGCCCTGACTAACGCCTGGGGGGTCGCGTCGGGTTTCCACACCATGAACTTCTTTGGTTTTGAAGTGGCGATGATCGGCTATCAGGGGACGGTATTCCCGGTGCTGCTGGCAGTGTGGTTTATGAGCATGCTGGAAAAGCAGCTGCGCCGGGTTATTCCGGATGCCCTCGATCTGATCCTGACCCCGTTTCTGACGGTGATTCTGTCCGGCTTTATTGCGCTGCTGATCATCGGTCCGGCCGGCCGTATGCTGGGTGATGGCATCTCCTTTGTGCTCAGCACCCTGATCGCACACGCAGGCTGGCTGGCAGGCCTGGTGTTCGGCGGACTCTATTCCGTGATCGTTATTACCGGTGTGCATCACAGCTTTCACGCTATCGAGGCGGGGCTGCTGGGTAACCCCTCCATCGGGGTGAACTTCCTGCTGCCTGTCTGGGCGATGGCGAATGTCGCTCAGGGCGGTGCCTGCCTGGCGGTGTGGTTTAAAACCCGCGATGCAAAAATCAAAGCGATTTCGCTGCCCTCCGCGTTCTCTGCGCTGCTGGGGATCACGGAAGCCGCGATCTTTGGTATTAACCTGCGGTTTATGAAACCTTTCATTGCCGGCCTGGTCGGGGGCGCGCTGGGGGGAGCCTGGGTGGTTTCGGTGCACGTCTACATGACCGCCGTCGGCCTGACCGGTCTGCCGGGCATGGCCATCGTGCAGGCCGGATCGCTGCTGAACTATATTATCGGTATCGCCATCGCCTTCATTTCGGCGTTTGTGATCTCTTACCTGCTCAAATATAAAACGGACGCGGAATAATGAGCGCATCAACACGTCTGGCCGCCATCCTGCAGGCGGTCATGCAGGGTATGCCCGCGGCGCTCAGCGACCGCCACTATCCCGGCTGGCATCTGGCACCGGTGACCGGGCTGCTCAACGATCCTAACGGCTTTATCCATTTTGACGGACACTATCATCTCTTTTACCAGTGGAACCCGCTGGGGTGTGCACATCAGCATAAGTGCTGGGGTCACTGGCGCTCAGCGGATCTGCTGCACTGGCAGCATCAGCCCATTGCCCTGATGCCTGATGAGGAGTATGACCGCAGCGGTTGCTACTCCGGCAGCGCAGTGGAGGAGAACGGCGTGCTGACGCTGATCTACACCGGTAACGTCAAATTTGAGGATGGCTCGCGCACCGCGTGGCAATGCCTGGCGCAGCAGAACAGCGCAGGGGGATTCGACAAACTCGGCCCGGTCATTGCCGTGCCGGAGGGCTACACCGGCCACGTCCGCGATCCGAAAGTGTGGCGGCACGAAAACCACTGGTACATGGTTCTGGCGGCGCAGACCACGAAGCGGCAGGGCAGGGTGCTGTTACTGCGTTCTGACGATCTGCGCGCGTGGCACTCTCTCGGCGAAATAGCGGGCAGCGAGCGGGGGGGACTGGGTGCTGCGGGCTACATGTGGGAATGCCCGGATATGTTCACGCTGGGCGACAGCACCTATCTGATCTGCTGTCCGCAGGGCGTGGCGCCGGAAGAAAAACGCTACCTGAACAGCCACGCCTGCGCCTGGCTGAGCGGCTCTCTGGATTATGAGCGGGCTGAATACACCCACGGCCCGCTGAATGAAATGGATGCCGGGTTTGAATTCTATGCGCCGCAGACCACGCTTACTGCGGACGGACGGCGTCTGCTGGTGGGCTGGATGGGTACGCCGGATGGCGAAGAGATGGCCCAGCCGACGGTCGCGCATCGCTGGATCCACCAGATGACCTGCCTGCGTGAACTGAGCTCACGCAACGGGCGGCTCTGTCAGCAGCCGGTTGCTGAACTGCAGGCGCTGCGCGAAGCGGAGCAGCACTATCAGGGTCGCGCTGATGACATGCCACCGATCGCCGCCGCGCGACTGGAGCTGATGCTGGAGAGTCAGGGAGATATCGAACTCAATTTTGCCGATACGCTGATCCTGTCGTGGCAGCAGGATGAACTGCGGCTTGCCCGTCGCAGTCTGGTGTCGGGCGAGTGGATCTTCCGCTACTGGACAGGGGCAGCCTGCCGGTTGCAGATCCTCTGCGACCACTCCAGCGTGGAGATTTTCATCAATGAGGGGGAGGGCGTGATGAGCAGCCGCTATTTTCCGGACACGCCGGCGAAGCTCACCCTGCGCGGAGGCGCAGAACTGACGGCCCGCTACTGGTCGTTGCGTCGCTGCATGGTAGAATAACGGCCTGTTCCATCAACCGTGTCCTGCCGTGAGAAAAACCAAACGCGTTACCATCAGTGACATTGCCGGGCTGGCTGGCGTTTCAAAAGCCACTGCCAGCCTGGTGCTTAACGGCCGTGGCGAAGAGTTACGGGTGGCAAAGGAGACGCGTGAGCGGGTTCTGACGCTGGCCCGTGAACACCATTATCAGCCCAGCATCCATGCCCGGATGCTGCATGATGCCCGCAGCCACACGCTGGGGCTGGTGGTGCCGGAGATCACTAACCATGGTTTCGCGGCCTTTTCGCATGCGCTGGAAAACCTCTGCCGGGCAGCCGGTCTCCAGCTGCTGATCTCCTGTACCGATGAAAATGGTGCTCAGGAGAGGGTGGTCGTGAATAACCTGGTTGCCCGTCAGGTCGATGGGCTGATTGTCGCCTCCAGCATGCTGGATGACAGTGACTATGTCAGCCTCAGCGAACAGTTACCGGTACTGCTGTTTGATCGCCACATGAACAACACCGCGCTTCCCTGGGTGATCACCGACTCGGTCACCCCTACCGCCGATCTCGTTGAAAAACTGGCGCGCGCCTGTCCGGAAGAGATCTACTTCCTTGGCGGACAGTCTGCGCTGTCGCCCACTCAGGATCGTCTGTCGGGATTCCGGCAGGGGCTGGCACGCGCGGGGGTGACCCTGCAGCCGGAGTGGATTATTCAGGGTAACTACCATCCCGGCAGCGGCTATGAGATGTTTTCGGCCTTGTGTGACCGGCTGGGACGTCCTCCTAAAGCGATGTTCACCGCCGCCTGTGGTCTGCTGGAAGGGGTGCTGCGCTACATGAGCGAGCATCACCTGCTGACCCGCGATATCCGCATCGCCAGTTTTGACGATCACTATCTGTATGATTCGCTCTCCATTCCGATCGATACGGTAGAGCAGAATGTCCCGGCGCTGGCGCAGGCCTGTTTCTCCATGCTGACCACCCTGATCCGGGGAGACGACCCCACCGAGAGCCAGCTGGTCTTGCCGGCCACACTGCGGCTGCGCGGTTAACGGATGCGGGTCAGATCCAGCGCCTGAGTTCGCTGTTCTCTGCATCACTGAAGCATACAACGTCATTTAGCCCCCCCCGCCAGATCATTTTCGCCGTATCGTTATAACGATACGGCGTCCTCTTAAGGTGCGTATTGTACTGTGCATTCACCCTGAGACTGCGGCACCGGATAAGGGTACAGCCGGTATCGGGTAATGCATAACGAGCCATCGCTCACACGTATTAAAAAAACCATCGCTTCAGCTCAGGTTGTCGGGGGACACAGCGCGCGAGAAAAAATATAATGGCAATCGATAATTCAAAGAAGATGATGCAAAAAAGTTAACGACGTTTAACCTCATTTACTTGCAAATATAAAATCATCATCTCTTTTAGCAACTTTGAATTTTTAATCATTATCTTCAGCATTTCAATACACGCAGATTGCCGTAAATCAGGCGAGTAAAACGCGCTGGTTACAGGCTTACAGGGGGTCATAATGAACTTAATCAGCATGCGATACTTTGTTGAGCTGGCTGAAAATTTAAATTTCACCAGGGCTGCACAAAATCTTTCAACCTCTCAGCAAAATCTCAGTGTACACATTAAAAAATTAGAGGATTATTATGATACGATTCTCTTCCACAGAAAACCGCAGATTAAACTCACTCAGGCTGGCAGCGCGCTGTATGATTCTGCGATAAAGATACTGATGGAGAGTGACAATATCTCATCGCGATTAAGCGATATTAAACATCATCACATTGGCACGTTATATATCGGGGCGACGCCCTACAGAGGAAGTTACTGGCTTCCTATGGTTCTGCCGGACTATATTAAAAAATGGCCCAACATTACGATAAACCTGACAAACGAAAAATCAGCCAGGATGGAACAGATGCTGATGTCCGGAGAGCTGGATTTTTTTGTCGGGATAAAACAAGGGGATGATCCCCTGTTAAAAACCATCCCATTGATGAACGACAGGCTCTATCTTGCCGTAAATAAAAATCTGCTGATTGAGCATTTTGGCAGTGACACGGATAATTTTATCGCAGGATGCCAGCAGGGCACGACGCTTGATAAATTCAAAGACTTTCCCTTTATCTGTTTTAAATCGGATTACCGGCTGCACAAAATTGTTAACGCATGCTTTGAGGAGGCGGGATTTGAACCGCGGAGAATATTTGAGGTTGACTCTATCGATGTTATGCTTGCCCTGTTTGAATTTGGTGTCTTTTTTCTGACTGAAATAAGAATACCCTCCTTACAGGAACGCTATCCGGAAGGTGTGTTTCTGCCCGTTCTTCTTCAGAATGACTATGTTTTCAGTCCGCTGAGCATTATTTACCACAAAAACCGCTATCTATCACGCTATGCGCGTGACTTCATCTCCCGGACAACGGCGCTATTTGGTACGCCCGGACCTTTTTCACGGCATCGCTGACGCAACCCGCGTGGTGATAAGCCTTCCAGTAACGGAGTTGACGGTTTTATTATGAACCAGACTCCGGAATTTCTGTGAGGTTAATTGCAAATCTCACCGTTTTAAGTTGACGGCTTAAGAGTAATTAACGAAGGCCTTATTGCAGGATAGTTAAATTAACTTTAAATAATGCATAAACAACATTTCTTTGTCGGAAATAAATAAAATATTGTTTCTGTTGGTGCGTATTAAAAAATAGAATGCCCGCAAGGTCATCATATTCACCCGGTTTCCGATAGGGTGAAGGTTCTTCTTTATTATCTGACAGGACTTTGTGAGGCAGGAAATGCGCGAAATCACCATTGAAAAGATAAAAGAGTTTTTCCCTCAGTTAGCAGCAGTCAAAAACAGAAGGCTTGCGGATGCTGCATGTGAAATCTGGGTTGAGGCATTTCGGAACAGTGCATGGGAGAACATTGAAGATGCACAGTTTGCGATCAGAGCACCAGATGTTTCTTTGGTTAAGCACACCGAGAATGTCACGGACAATGTCCTGCTTATTGCCCGGAATATCCAGAAAAAATTCGGGTATGAAGTTGACACCGATATTCTGATTGTTTCCGCTGTACTGCATGACGTATGCAAGCTGGAAGAGATGGAGATGGGGGCGGGTGGGCCGGGCACCAGTAAAAAAAGTCAAACGGGTAAGCTTTATCAGCATGGCTTTTTAAGTGGGTATTACACCCATAAATACCGACTTCCGGAAGCAGTTACGGCATTGGTCGTCGCGCATTCAGGACAATCCAAAGTTATCCCTCAGGGCATTGAGGGGATGATTTTATTCTATGCAGACATGATGGATGCTGATGTCCATTTTGTTCATGCCGGAACAGATATTTGTCTTACTGAAAAATAAAACGTCAGAAACAGATCATATTAATAAGGAGTCGCTCATGTCAGTGGGTAATCGCGTTTTCACCAGGAGAAAATTGCCGGATCCTGAACTGGTTAAAGCTTTCAGTAAAATTGCAGCCGCAAATGTGGCGGATTGCATGGGGAGATTATGCGGAATGAACCCGCAAATCAGACTGATGTCGAACCCCTCCGGCAGAATTATGTGCGGGGTTGCATTGACGGTCAAAGCCCGAGCGGGTGACAACATGATGCTCCATAAAGCGATGAATATTTCACAACCTGGCGATGTCATTGTGGTTTCCAATGAGGGGGAACGGAGCCGGGCTATCATGGGTGAAATCATGTTTAATTATTTACAGGGCTTCAAAAAAATAGAGGGGATTGTTATCGATGGCCCGGTCAGAGACATAGATATTCTCTCTCAGGGAACATTACCTCTCTATGCAACCGGAACCACCCCCTCGGGACCTTACAAAGAGGGCCCCGGAGAAGTTAATGTCCCGATTTCCTGTGGCGGTATCATGGTCAATCCTGGCGATATCATTCTGGGTGACAGGGATGGCGTCATCGTCATTCCGAAGGACGATGCTTACTCTGTTCTGGAAAAATCAAAAATATTATCTGAGAAAGATAAAGAAAAAGCCGTCAATTCCGCAGCCGGTACGGTTAATCGTCAATGGGTAGACGATTTAATGGAAAGAAAGAATGTAGAGATTATTGATAATCACTATGAGTAATAAAATAAAACCAGGAAGAACGAAAAATGAAAAGCAAGATAGCAAAGCTTATTCCGGTCGTTATTTTCCCTGCGTTATTCTGGACGCTACCCTGTCCTGACGGACTGGATATTAATACATGGCATATGGCGGGCTTATGCCTTGCGCTGATGTGTGGACTCATTCTGAAACCGTTTTCCGAGCCCATTATCAGCCTGATTATCGTAGGGCTTGGGGCTTTTTTCGTGAAAGATCCCAACGCGCTTTTTTACGGATGGGGACAACAGAACGTCTGGTTTATCCTGGCCGTGTTACTGGCTTGCAGCGCATTTAGGAAAAATGGGCTGGGTAAACGTATGGCATACATTTTACTTTCTAAATTCGGCAACACCTCCTTTGGCCGTTCGTCGCTTGGCCTGGGTTATGTCATGCTGATATGCGATCTGATATTGAGCCCGGCAACGGGATCTAATACATCACGGTCTGCGATTGTATTTCCGATTTTCAGGGGCTTATCGGAAGCGCTGGATTCCCATCCCGACAAAAATCCCCGAAAACTGGGCGCATATCTTGAGCTCTTACAGCACGTCGTTACCATGTCAACAGCGGCGCTGTTTTTAACCGGAATGGCATCCAATGCCGTGATTGCATCGACGATAAACAATGTCGTTGGGATTGAGTTAACGTGGGCGCTGTGGTTCAAAGCCGCTCTGGTCCCCGGTTTACTGATTCTTTTTCTCAGCCCCATTGTGGTCTACAAGTTATTCCCTCCCGAAATGCGTGACCTGGGAAATATAAAACCCATCGTTCTGCAAAAGATTGCGGAAATGGGCCCCATGAAGCGGGATGAAAAGATCATGTTTGTGCTTTTTATCTGTGCCATTCTGGGATGGAGTATTGGCTATAAGATTGGCATGGGACTCTATATTGTTGCCTTTATCTGGTTAGCGCTGGAGCTGGTGTTTGGATTGTTAAACTGGGATGACCTGATGGCTGAAAAAGGCGCCTGGAACATGTTTACCTGGTTTGGTGCTTTTTACAGTCTGACCGTGGCGTTAAATGATGGCGGATTCTATACCTGGATTGCGTCACAGCTTCAGCTGTATCTGAATCTTAACGCGATTAGCGGCTCTCTGGTTCTGGTGATTCTGGTATTACTCAGTCTGGTCGTGAAATATTTTTTTGTTTCGAACTCCGCTTATATCGTTTCCATTTATCCAGTGGTGCTGACCTTAGCCAAAGCGACCCAGGTCAATATGATGGCCCTGTCGTTAATGCTGGTCTTCTTTGGCGCATACGGTGCTCTGCTTTGTAATTACGGAAACGGGGCAAGTATTTATTTATACGGGAACGGCTATGTCAGCCAAAAGGACTGGTATACAAAAGGCACGATAATACTCATCCTTATTTCTTTAGTGCTCTTTACTGTCGGTCTTCCCTACTGGAAATTGATAGGCATACTGTAATCTATAAATAACGAGGTTTTATTATGGGATGGAAAGTGCTTTTGCCCCAGGAATTGAAACAGGATGGACGACTTCTGCTTGAACGGCAGGGGCATACGTTAATTGACGGGCGTGGCTTTGAAACCGACGACGTGATTGCAGACATGCAGTTACACCAGCCGGATGCCATCATTGTTCGTGTGACCAAAATGTCTCGCAAAGTGTTTGAGGCGGCAGCACCGAATTTAAAAGTTCTTGTCCGGCATGGTGCCGGGTTTGATGCGGTTGATTTGAAGGCTGCTGAGGACTTTGGTGTTAAATGCCTCTATGCGCCTGTTGCGAACAGTACATCCGTTGCGGAGACGGCGTTGTTACTCATGCTTTATATGAGCCGCAATGTCAGCCGACTTCGTGCCATGCTGCCGGTCGACTACTATGCGGCAAAATTAAAAACGCCGATGACAACCTTAAACGGCAAAACCGTGGGGATCATCGGGTGCGGAAACATAGGCAGCCGGACCGCTAAACGTTGTCTGGCAATGGAAATGAACGTGCTTTGTTACGACCCTTACAAGCCTGCTAAAGATTTTCCCGATGGGGTTGAGGTCGTAAGAGACCTGGAGAGAATTTTTACGGAGAGTGATTACGTCTCACTGCACGCCCCCGATACCTCAGTGACGCATAACATGATTAACAAAGAAAAGTTAGCGATGATGAAACCGGGTGCTTTTCTGATCAATACCGCGCGCGGTGGGTTGGTCAATGAAGACGATCTGGTTGAAGCCTGTAAAAATGGCATCATCGCTGGCGCAGGACTGGATGTCATTGCTCATGAGCCGATGCATCCGGATAACTCTCTGGCGGCACTGGATAATGTGCTCATCACCCCGCACGTGGGAGGCAATACGGCTGAAGCCGCCATCCGGGCTTCTTACATGGCTGCTATGGGGGTTGCCGAGATGTATGAAGGTAAGGCCCCCACCTGGCCCATCCCAGTGATTGATTACCAGACTGCGCGAACTTACGCTGATACAAAAGAGAGTCATAAAATCCCCGCCGGGATGTTTGATTATTAATTCACTCCTGCACTGATCATCGATCCTGGCATTGCTAACACTCTGCATAAGAGCCTGTCGGACAACAGGCTCTTATGCCTGCATTGATGTAAACGCATCCTTTCGCGAACAGCATTTGCCGCTATTCTTCAGAGTGAAAAGTCACAACAGGGCTGTTGCCTGTAACGTTCTCACTTTTGACCGGTGACGCATCCTGAGATTCGCCCTTGGGGGCAGAACGTTCTGCAGGGTCTGCGTGATGCCCTCCGCCTAATGCCTGCGCTGAATGCGGGAAAGGGAGGTCACGAGGCTGTTTTTGTCCGCCTCACTGAGGTGGGGGGCCGCGAGCTGCGAGAGCAGCCAGGCTCTGTCGGCGTCAGCCAGGGTGCCTGCCATCAGCCGCTGACTGATCGCCGTCAGTAACTGTGTATCCAGCCGTTGTATCTGCTGCCGGGTCTCTGCCAGATCCGGAACAGCCTGCAGGCTATCCGGCGTGGAAAGCCAGTCAGCCCGATAGCGATACTGAATGGCTTTACTGGCATTCATCAGGGCGTGAATAAAAGGTTCCACCGATTCCGGCTCAAGTCCTTCCTGCTGCGCATTGTGCAGCATGTTCTCCAGTACCACCTGCTCCCGGGGCAGATCCTCCACGGGTAAATGATGCTGCGCTTTATAACCTGCCACGGCTTTCATGACCTGCATACGTTCATTCAGGGCGGTTGAAATGGCCCCGAGTGAGACGGAAGAGACCGACCCGGCGAAAACGTTGCTGCACATAAAGAGTGAAGAGAAAAAAATCGCTACAAACTGCGTCATTTGCCTGCTCCATGAGTGAAAGGTGGCACTAATTTATGCATGAAACGATAACGTAGTGTGATTAATATTTTTACAAAATGTGAATAATGGCGGTACCGGCAACATTCAGGCAGGTTATTCATTTAACATCGTTTTTTGGCTTTCAGGTTCATAAAAAATTCATATGATCCTGCCATCCTGATCGGTCGGCCTCCGCTCTGCTCAGGGGGAACGGGCTGCCATAAACGGATAATCTGACGTTGAGGTAAGCGCGGGGGACAAAGAGAAAAGGGCGGCTCAGCCGCCCGGATCGGTCAGGGGCATCCTGTTCTCAGGGAACAAAGACGGCACGAACACAGCCATCTTCTTTATGCTTAAACATCTCATAGCCGCGCGGCGCTTCTTCCAGTGGAAAGCGATGCGTCGCCATAAACGCCGGATTGAGTTCATTCTGCGCAACATGCTCCAGCAGCCTGTGCATATAGCGTTGCCCGTGCTGCTGGGCGGTGCGGATGGTCAGACTCTTGTTGATCATCAGCCCCAGCGGAAACTTATCCATCACGCCATACACGCCCAGGATAGCGATGTTGCCGCCTTTGCGGCAGCTGTAGAGTGCCTGACGCAGGGCGGCACCCACATCCGTTTCAAGATGCAGCATCTGTTTCGTCTTGTCGTAGACCTGACTTAAGCCTTCCCCCCTGGCCTCCATGCCGACCGCATCGATACAGCTGTCCGGGCCGCGGCCGCCGGTCAGTTCCAGCAGGGCTTCGTGGATATCGACCGAGGTGTAATCCAGCGCGATGCTGCCTGCAAAGTCCCGCGCCATCGCCAGCCGCTCAGGATAGCGATCAATACCGATGACCTGATGTGCACCCATCAGCCAGGCACTCTGCTGAGCCATCAGGCCGACGCCGCCACAGCCCCAGACCACCACCGTGTCACCCGGATGGATGTTGCAGAAATCGGCACCCATGTAGCCGGTTGGTGTCGCATCGGAGAGGAACAGCGCCTGCTCATCGGTGACACCTTCGGGAACGACAAAGCAGTCATTGTCGGCAAAGGGGACGCGGACATACTCCGCATGCGAGCCCGCATAGCCGCCAAAGGCATGGCTGTAAGCGTAAATTCCGCCGGTCGGATGGCCCAGCGCCGTCTCCCCTTTTTCCCACTGCGGATGTGTGTTGTCACAGCAGGAGGGGAGTTGTTGCTGGCAATACCAGCAGGAGCCGCAGGAGATGAATGAGGGTACGACCACCCGGTCACCGCGGCGGATATTTTTCACCGCGCTGCCGACCTCGACGACCTCGCCCATAAATTCATGGCCCAGGATATCTCCCTCGCGCATCGTCGGGATCAGACCGTCAATGACGTGGAGATCGGAGCCGCAGGTCGTGGTAAGCCTGACCCGTATGATGGCATCATGAGGGTTAATCAGACCAGGATCGGCCACCGTTTCAACGCTGAGATCGTTGACGCCATTCCAGCAGAGTGCGCGCATCTATTTCTCCTTATCCTTACGGCTGGCATGGCGGCCCGCAGGCTGCCCCTCCAGCGTGGGAATTTCACCGGTTTCAGCCAGGCTCTTGAAGCGATGTAACGCTTTGCTGGCCACCTCTTTCGGCAGCAGATCGAATAACGTGGTCACCTTTTTCCCCAGTGCCCCGCCCGGTGGGGTGAACTGCAGCGTCAGGGCCAGTTCGGTCCCCCATTCACCCGGCGCGGGGCGAAAACGCAGTTCACCTTCGTTAGGAATGTCCGCGCCGTCCAGCGAACGCCAGGCAATGACTTCGCCCGGCTGCGCTTCAACAATCCGGCTTTCCCAGCGGTAATGCCTGCTGAGAGGCCCTTTAACCTGCCAGTGCGCATCGCTTTTATTCACCGGTGTCACGCTGGCGAAGTGGCTCATAATCCGGGGCAGGGTATCCGGCTCAAGCCACAGGGCAAAAAGCTCGGTGGCGGGCAGGCCGATCGTTATCCAGCGCCGGAGCGTGAGGGTATTGTCACTGGTCGTTGTCTCAGATGTGGTTGTCAAAGCGTCCTCCGGGAGTTCTCAGTGGAACGGGATTACAGGATTTGAGTTAAGGACAGTGCGGGGGATTATGCGAGCGAAGCCGCGTCAGTCAGATCAAAGCTGCAATCTCAGAAAGAGGTTAGGATGCCTGCCGGATAGCCAGTGCAGAGACGCACTCTGGCATGCCGGAACAGAGAGACCTGGCGCCGCCAGGAGGGACATTTACAGCAGCAAAAAGAGGGAGATAGGGCCGTGAGTAACCTGTTCTCCGCGAACAAAAACGTCGCGGAATATGTGAGAAAGCTGGAGAAGCAGGCAGCCAGCCGCTCAGAAGCGAACTGGCATGAAGGACTGAAAAATAGCACCAAAAGCGCGCTGGAAAAAATCAATGCGGCTTATGAGGCTAACCTGATCGGTGCTGAAGAGAGCCTGAGTCTGAAGCAGCGGGTTTACCGGCTGCAGGATAAGCTGATTGCGCTCGCCTTGTGGTGACCTCAGCCGATCAGACCGCCTGTACGTAAATCGGCGGGGGTAAAAAACTGATACTTCAGCACGCAGCGTCGTCCGGCATTGCAGGCCGTTCGTAAAGAAGGAAGGTTGCCTGGCAGAATCGTGCCGGTCAGCAGCGCGCGCTCGCCATGGTGCAGATGAAGCTGCCGCAGCAAAAGCCGCTGCGCGCTCGCGGCAAGCCCCCGGCCCTGACAGGCAGGGATAATAACTTCATCCATAATCTGGAAGCCTTCAATAAACGCCGTTTGCCGTGGCACACAAATAATCAGTCCAGCCATCCTCTCCTGCCAGACAATCAGACGGACGTGCCCGTCAGCGATATCCTCCCGTAACTCCTGCCTGCTGGTAGCCTGTAACTGATCGCGGAGATGCGGCAGGGTCTGCCTGCTGACGCGATAGGCATGATGGATCGCCGCGAGACAGGCGGGAAAATCGCGCCGGCTGGCGGTGACCAGAGACAGTTCGCCTGTGACAGGCTCCGGCAGCGAAGCGGGATCGCTGAGGAAAAGCAGCTGGTCAGTAACGCCGATTTCAGCGTGAGTCACAGGCAACAGGACCCGCAGCCTGAGCGGATTCAGCACCTGCCACGCCCGCATGATGGCGTCAGCCGCCACATAATCCAGCGCGCCATCACGTGCGATGACATCAATGAAGGGCTGAGCCAGGTCTCCTCCCAGATAGCGCGGTCCGGTGAGATAGCGCTGGCCGTTTATCGTCAGTTCCCGCTGCAAAAAGGTGTGCTGGGGCAGGCCGGTTTCACGCCAGGGAAACGCGGCGGAAAAGTGATGATCGTGGCAGCGACTCTGCTCCCGGGCCAGCCAGCGGGCAAGCCAGGCGCTGAGACAGTCCGACGAGACAGGAACAGTACGGTAGAGCGACACCATGTAATCCAGCATAAGAGTCCTTATTGCCTGCCGTAAGGGAACGTCTGAGCCGTGCCGGTTCGCAGAGAAGGCTGCTGAGAGTGTAACGATATGCTCTGTTTTTGACCATCCCGACAGCATCGGTGACGCTCTGCCCGAGCGGGCGCGCATCTGAAGCCGGAACGGCAGGCCAAAAAAATGCGCGGATGAGCGTGTTATCTGTGCTGTCGTCAATCGCGACAAGGGGCGTCTATTCACATCCGGCCCTGTTATGTCTGCATCGTCAAATTAATTGATGCAATAAGGCGGGTTTGCCCAAAAAAATACTTTGTTTTATCTTTTACGTAAATATTACAGATTCAGATAATCGGCGGGCGGATCCTGCATTATGCTTTAAAGGCTATTCCATAATTATAAAGCGTGCCTTTTTTACACAGCAGGGGGTTCCATGGTTCATATTGATTTATGCACCAAAGAGGGCGTGATGAAAGCTTATGCTTTTCAGACGCCGATGCAGGCGATGAGCCTGGTAGATAAAATAAAAGATGATGAGTTTCAGTGGTTTAATCTTGAGTGGGACGGGCAGCGTTTTACCTGTCCCTACCATTTTATTAAAAGACTCAGCAGCCGTTCTTATATTAAGTCATTCTGGCGTTAACGTAACCTGATTGATGACGTTATCACGCTCTCGCCAGCCAGTACCGTTCATCTGTATCTGAAAAAATGATGGGTGGGGCAGAAATAGCCCCATCCAATTTTTCAATGAAGCGCCTGTCATCAGCGCTCAAAAAAGTTGAACGGAATGAAAATTTTTATCTGTCACCTCTGAGCGCAACCCGGAACGAAAAAAACCTTTCCTTTTCATTATTGCAGCAAAAAGAGATCTTTATTTCTTTCCTGTTGTCGGTGATCTGGAAATAACATTAACAGCGTTATAATTTATCCCTTCATTAATCTGATCTACCTTCCTTTAACCAGTCAGAAAAAACAAGAAAACTTAATTAACCAGCTATTAACGTAGTGGTTATTTCATATTGAAATTTTTTCTTTTCACTCTGAAATGTGCTTATTTTCCCATTGCGCAGGGTGAGACTGTTGTCACTCTTTTAAAGCGGCGTGTCAGCTAACATTAAAATAAAAAAATATTATTTTTCATGATCTTATTTATTTCCTGTTGGCTGTCTTTTTCATTCTGGCATGACCTCTGCAACAGCCGGGGAAAGAAACCACAAGGGAGTACCTTAAATGAGCTATAAAATTCTGCTTCCGCAGGAGATCATGAAGGAAGGGCGGGACTATCTGGAGAGTCGTGGCTACGAACTCATTACCGGTTCCGGCATGGAAGAGGAGGATATCATTCGCGATATCCCTGACTGTGACGGAATTATTGTTCGACTTTCAAAAATGTCTGAGCGCGTATTTGCCGCAGCAAAAAAATTAAAAGTGGTTGCACGCCATGGCGCAGGCTATGACACCGTTGACTTAGAGGCGGCAAAACGCCACGGCGTCACGGTTCTTAATGCGCCTGTCGCCAACAGTATGTCCGTGGCTGAACTGGCGCTTTTCTTCATGCTGCACTGCTCACGTAACTTCCGTCTCGTCGAAGAGAAAATGCTGGAAGATTATTATTGGGCAAAACTGCGCACGCCAAAAGTAGAGCTGGACGGGAAAACCCTGGGCCTTATCGGCGTCGGCAATATCGGTTCACGCGTAGCCATGAAGGCATTGCATGGCTTCAACATGAAAGTCATTGCTTTTGACCCCTACAAAACAGCTGCTCAGGTGCCGGACGGTGTTGAGTTAACTCAGGATTTTGACCGGATTTTCCGGGAGAGTGATTTTGTTTCGCTGCACTGCCCGGCGTCAGAAGAGACCTTTGACTTTGTCGGTGAAAAGCAGTTTTCACTGATGAAGCCAGAGGCTTACTTCATCAATACCGCACGCGGCAAGCTGGTCGATGAAAAAGCGCTGTATCACGCGCTGTCGACCTCTCAGATTGCCGGAGCCGGGCTGGATGTCCTGAAGAAAGAGCCGTTCGACCCCGCCGATCCCATTTTTGCACTGAGTAACGTCGTAATTGCCCCCCATATTGGTGCCGCCACGAAAGAAGCCACGGACCGTGCCTCGCTGCATTCCGCCATCGGCATTGATGAAGTGTTATCGGGCAAAAAACCATCCTGGCCGGTGCCGGGCTTTTAAGGAGAAGCGTATGTCTATTGGTAACCGTATTTTCACACAGCGTCCCGCTTTTGACGTGGCGTTACTTGAAGCCTATCAGCAGCTGCCTGTGGCCAACATTGCTGACACCATGAACCGGATTGCTGTACTCGGTAACGGCATCAGGCGCATCTCTTCACCGGCCAGACCTGTCATGGCGGGCTATGCCATTACCGTGAAGGCGCGCGCCGGTGACAATCTGATGCTGCATGCGGCGCTGGATATGGCAACAGAAAACGATGTCATCGTGGTCTCTAACGAAGGCGATCGGTCCCGTGCGCTGATGGGGGAGATCATGATCGCTTACGCTCACTACGATCGCAAAATTGCCGGCATCGTGCTGGATGGGCCTGTCCGGGATATTGATGCCCTCTCGGTGCTCGATTTCCCCATCTTCGCCACCGGTTCAAATCCCGCCGGTCCGTTTAAAGAGGGACCGGGAGAGGTCAATACCCCCATCGCCGTCGGCGGTGTCGCGGTGTGTCCGGGGGATTTGATCGTGGGCGATGCGGACGGGGTGATTGTCGTCCCGCTGAACGATGCCGCGGCGCTGCTCGAAAAAGCGACGGAATACGCCAGTTTTGACGCCGGTAAAGTTGCCGCAGCGAAGCGTGGCACCGCAAACCGGGCATGGGTCAGAAAATCATTAGATGAAAAAGGCGTTGAGTTCATCGACGACGTTTACCGCTAATTCTAAAAAATAATGAAAAGCCGCGTCCCGGCGTTCCGGTGCGCGGCTGCTAAGCAGAGGTAATATCATCATGCTTTATCTGAAGCTCTTACCCATCCTTTTTTTCCCCGTTCTGTTCTGGATTATCCCGCCCCCGGAAAGCCTCTCCGCCCAGACCTGGCACTTAGTCGGCATCTATCTGGCGATGCTGTGCGGTCTGGTTCTGCGTCCGTTCACCGACGCCGTGATTATGCTGATTATTCTGGGCTTTGCGTCACTGTTCATTGCGCCTGGCCCGCTGTTTGCCGGATTTGGCAGCCCGATGGTCTGGTTTATCATCAGTGCCTTTATCATCTGCAAAGCCTTCGTGATCACCGGCTTAGGTAAACGTATTGCTTACCTGCTGCTTCAGCGCTATGGCAAAAATACGCTGACACTGGGTTACCTGATGATGGTAACCGACACGGTGCTGGCACCGGCCACAGGCTCAAACATGTCGCGTTCCGGCGGCATCACCTATCCCATTTTCCGCAACATCGCCGAAGCACTGGGATCAACGCCCGATAAGGGCAGTCGCAGGATTGGCGCTTATCTCACGATTCTGATGTATGTCGTCTCGATGGGCACCTCCAGCCTGTTCCTGACCGGGATGGCAACCAACTCGATTACCGTCTCGCTGGCGAATGAGATCATGAATGTGAATCTCAGCTGGATGGTCTGGTTCAAGGCTGCCATCCTGCCGGCGGGCCTGGTGCTGCTGGCGGCCCCCTGGATCCTCTATAAACTCTATGCGCCTGAACTGAAGAGCATCGATAACGTCAATGACATTGCCGTTCAGGGATTGCACGAGCTGGGCCCGGTAAAGCGTGAAGAGAAACTGCTGATGGTCTTCTTTGTGCTGGGTATTCTCGGCTGGATGACCGGCTCTTTAACGGGGATCCCCTTCATTCCGGTGGGGCTGGCATTCCTGGCCTGTCTGCTGCTGTTCGGCGTACTGAACTGGAACGATGTAGCCAGTGAAAAATCGGCCTGGCAGACCTTTGTCTGGTACGGTGCGTTTTACGGTTGTGCGGTCGCGCTCTCCAAAGGCGGTTTCTATGTCTTTCTGGTCGACGTTATCAAAAACTATCTGGACCTGTCGCAACTCACCGAAATCAGTGCCCTTGGCGTACTGGTTTTTATCAGCCTCGCGGTGCGTTACTTCTTCGTTTCTAACAGTGCCTTTGTGGTCTCTTTCTATCCGGTGTTATTCACGCTGGGCATGACCACGCAGGCCCACCCGATGTACATCGCACTGTCACTGGCCTTCTCTGCCGGGTATGGCGCACTCCTGACCCATTACGGCAACGGCGCGGGTGTCTTCACCTTCTCAAGTGGGTATGTCCCGCAAAAAACCTTCTGGTTACTGGGTAGCGCTATGGTGCTGGTCAACGTGCTGGTCTTTTTTCTCATAGGGATCCCCTACTGGAAAATGATCGGTATTGGTTAAAGGAAAAAGCAAAATGAAACTGGATATTCTGATTAAAAATGGCCGGGTAGTGGACCCGGAACGCGCCATCTTCCTCGACCAGAGCGTTGGGGTGGCAGGCAACCGTATCGTCGATCTGCAGTCGGTTGACAACCCGGAGGCGGAGACCGTCATCGACGCGGCGGGCTGCCTGGTGCTGCCGGGCCTGATTGACTTTCATGCCCACGTTTTTCATGGGGGCACAGCTATCAGCGTTAACCCCGATGTGATCGGCCTGCCCAATGGCGTGACCGGGGTGGTGGATGCGGGCAGCAGCGGCTGGGTGAACTACGGGCTGTTCCGTAACAACGTCATCAACACGGCACAGACGCGGATAAAAAGCTATCTGAACGTCGTCAATGTCGGCCTCTCCACACTGGGCGGTGGGCCGACCGGGTATCTGGAAAATACCAACCCGGCCAACTTCAACGTGGAAAAGATTGCCCGGACGGTGAATGAACATCGCGACAATATTCTCGGTCTGAAGCTGCGTTACAGCCAGGATATCGCCAGAGGACGTCACTTTAGTGGCGATCCCTTCTTCGCCACCGTGGAACTGGCCCGTCAGCTGAACACCGGGCTGTGCGTGCATGTGACAGATTCGCGTCTGCCCGCCGATGAACTGATTACGCATTTCCAGGCTGATGATATCTTCGCGCACTGTTTCCACGGCACCGGCCATGCCATCCTGCAGGATAACGGCGACCTCTTTCCGGACATCAAAGCGGCCAGGGATCGCGGCGTCATTTTCGACTGTTCGAATGGTGTGGCGCACTTCGACTTTGCCGTAGCGCGGAAGGCGATGGAGCAGGGGTTTAATCCGGACATCATCAGCACCGATCTCACCCTGCGAAATAGCCTGCGCACCGATAAGGTCTTCAGTCTGCCCTTTATCATGTCCAAGTACCTGAACATGGGAATGTCACTGTTCGATGTGGTGCGCGCCGTCACCACCACGCCTGCACGCCTGATGAAGATGCAGGGCGAGGCAGGCACGCTGGCTTCCGGCGCCTTTGCCGATATCGCTATCGTGAAACTGCGGCAGGAGAAAGTGGTGTTTGAAGACACCCGGGGTGAACGCTTAACGGGCGATCACTATCTCGACAACTGTGCGACCATCAGCAATGGACAGATTGTCTATCGTCGCCAGCGTTTCTGATTGAGAATCCCGCTCATAAAAATCTGCCTGCGTATTGCCCTGCGCAGGCGTTGTTCGTTTCGTCACGCGGCATCGGTTGCTGTCAGCGTGACGAAAGTTGCCGCTTTTCCGGTAAAACGATGGCGCAGAATGGCCTATGAAAAACAACGAAATTGCGATCCTCTCGGTGTCACAAACCATCACGCAACGCATCTCGAATGTCCTGCTTGAGAAAAAAATCGATATTCCGGTTTACGAATATCGCTATTTTGACGTGGTTGAAAAAGCGCAGCAGCTGATTCAGGGAGGAACCCGCATCCTCATCAGCCGGGGTGGCACCGCGGCACTGCTTCGGAATAACGTGGCGGTTCCGGTCATTGAAATCGCCCACGACCTGCACGGCATATTTCGTATCCTGATGGAAGCGCGCAAGAAGTCACAAAAAATCGCCGCAGTCGGGTTTCCGCAGTTCTGCCATGTTCTTCGTCATTACCAGAACATGACGCATGAAGAGTTCAAAATCTGTCAGGTCTACAACCACTACGACATTGATAACGTCGTCAAAAATCTGGCAGATAATGATTATGATCTGGTGATTGGCGGCCTGACCGTCGCGGAAATGGCCAGAAAGTACGATCTGAAGGTCATCATGGGGGATACCGATAATATCGCGATCGAGCAGGCTCTCGATGTCGCGGCGAGCACGCTGAAATATATCAACAGGGAGAGCACGAAGCTGGCGATGGCCTGGTCAGCCCTCAATCAGTCGCGGGAAGGGATCCTGTGGCTGGATCAGTCCGGTGAAGTCATCAATATCAACGCCCGGGGCTTGTCGCTTTTTCCCTGCCGGATCGGGGATAAGATTTTAAAAAACGACGCGTTTAAAACGCTGTTCAGCTGCATCATCAATGAGCGGGATATCACCGACGAGGTACATGAGATCAAGGGCGACGCCCTCCGGCTGACGGTGAAACATATCCCCGGTCAGCAAAATTTTTATACCCTCATCACCGCCGTCAGAGCGGGACAGCACGAGGGATGCGCTCCGGTCCCGGCGAGAAAGCCTGCAGGCAGCAGCTTCACCACGGTTTACACCTTTTCGGACATCGTGGGCCGCTCGCCTGAAATGGTGTCTGTGATTGAGCAGGCCAGACTTTATGCGGCTCACGATCTGCCGGTGAATATTCTCGGGGAGACGGGCACGGGCAAAGAGCTGTTTGCCCAGAGTATTCATCACGCCAGTGCGCGCAGCGCAGGGCCTTTTATTGCGCTTAACTGCGCGGCAATCCCGGAGTCCCTGCTGGAAAGTGAACTGTTCGGCTACGCTGAAGGGGCGTTTACCAGTGCCCGGCGGGGCGGCAAACCCGGTATTTTCGAAATGGCGATGAACGGCACGGTGTTTATCGACGAAATCAGCGAAGCCCCGCCCGCCGTGCAGATCAAATTGCTGCGTATTCTGCAGGAAAAACGGTTCAGCCGGGTAGGGGGCGAGGGGCTCATCACCGCCAGTTTCCGCCTGATCACTGCCAGTAACAAAGACCTGGGTCAGATGGTGGCCGCAGGACAGTTCCGCCAGGATCTCTTTTACCGCATCAATATTCTGGAGCTGCGGCTGCCGGCGCTGAGAGCGCGCCGGGGCGACATTATGCTGATTGTCGACGCGCTGCTGGCCAGCCAGAACCGGACGCTGACGTTTAGCGACGAAGCGGTTGCCCTGCTCAATAATGCGGCGTGGCCGGGCAATATCCGTGAGCTGAAAGCCGCTATCCTGCGGCTGGTGGTGCTGCATAAGAGCAGCACAGTCGATGCCGATGCATTGCAGTCACTCTGCCACCTTTCTTCGGCAGCCGTTGAGCGTGAGGCGCTACCCTGCACGCTCAGTGACGAGGTGAATTTACTGGAGAAGCAGGAGAGGAAACTGATCGCGTCGGTGATCAACAGAACCGGTGGCGATCGCGCCCGGGCCGCCGTGATGCTGGGCATCAGTCCCACCACCCTGTGGCGAAAGATGAAGCGATATGGACTTAACTCTGACTGACCGGTGTGCGCGCTGTCGGGCAGCGCCGGAACGTTAATCATCCGGAAGGAGAGGGAAATCTTCTTCTTTTCTCCCCTTCAGCCGTGCCATCAACAGTTACACTATAGGGATACTTACTCCGGATTCCGACTGCAATGCCCCACGAAAAAATACGTCTTCGCTCTCTGCTGACGCTGCTTTCCATTGGCGGCGTCATCCTGACCTCCGGTCTGCTGCTGGGTGCGCTGCTGCTGTTTCAGAAGGCCAATATTGAAGACAGCCTGCTTGAGGGGAACATTGCCTATGCCCGCAAACTGGCAGATACCACCGATCGTTATCTGGCGACAGCGCAGCGCGAACTGGCGTGGAGTGCGTCGCAGATCAGGGACCTCGGCAATCTGACACAGCTGAAAAGCGAAACCGATCGCCTGCGGATGCAGTCGGGCTTTTTCAACTCGGTCGTGGTGGTGAATCATGACGCTGTTATTGCCGCAACTTCACCGGAAAGTCTGAAACTGGTTGGCGTAAAACTCCACTCGGCGGCCAGCCTGCAGGCGATTTCCACCAAAAAGCCCTTTATCTCCGCGCCGTTCACCTCTGCCGCCGGTAACTATGTGCTGTTTTTATCCCAGCCGCTGTTCAGCGCCGATGGCCGCTACCTGGGCTACATAGGCGGCACGATCTATCTCAAAAAACAGAGCATGCTGAGCGACATCCTGAGCCAGCATTTTTATACCAAAGGCTCTACGGTGAGCGTGGTCAGCAATGACGGTCTGATCGTCTTCAGTCACGACCCGGCGCAGGTCGGCACGAAAATGCAGCTGAGCCCGGCGCTGCAGAAGCGGCTTGAGGATACGGAGAGCGGGCACTTCACGCTGGAAAACGACGGTCGTCACTATCTGATCGGCTATGGCACACTGCACAAAACCGGCTGGAACGTGTTTATTACCGGCACCTCAGAAACGGTCAGGCACCTGCTGATGCGCACGGCGGAAAACGCTATCTGGTTCACGCTGGGCATTATCGTCCTGACCGCGGCGATTATTGCTTTTCTGGCGGGACGCATCGCCTCTCCGCTTGAGAAGCTGGCGGACAGAGTCCGCAACGGCGGCAGCGAAGCGCAGGCGGAATCTCTCTCCTCGGTCAAAACCTGGTATTACGAAGCCGACAGGCTCCGGGACGCGGTGCAGGAGCATCGTCACGCCGTCGCCGGACATCTGGCGGCACTGAACGATGAAGCGATGACTGACCCCCTGACCGGACTCTGCAACCGGCGCGGATTCTCGGCGCTGGCGGCGCAGAGTGACAACGAACATGAACAGTGCGTAATCGCCATCGATATCGACCATTTCAAAAAGATCAATGACTGGTACGGACACGATGCGGGTGATGCGGTGCTGGTAAGTCTGGCGGCGCTGCTGCGTCAGGCCAGTCGTACGGGGGATATTGTCAGCCGGTTTGGGGGAGAAGAGTTTATTCTGCTGCTGCCGGACACGTCGCTACCGGACGCCGCCCGCACGGCGGAACGTATCCGTGAGAGCGTCAGCGCCACCCTGTTTCCGTTTGTCGGGACGATGACGATATCCGCAGGCGTCGCGTCGCGGGATCACAACAGCGAACGCGAAGCGCTGTTGCGGCGTGCGGATGAAGCGCTCTATGAGGCAAAAGGCGCCGGACGCAATACCGTCGTGATTGCCGGATCGGCGGGATTCAGCGTGTTTGATCCGGCCCGGTAGAGGGCTGACGCTGGCGCAACCGGCTCAGCATTTGCTGCGGAGTCGCCAGCCGAGCCACTCATCCAGCGCCGCTTCCGCCAGCGGCCGGGAGTAGAAAAATCCCTGCGCCTGATCGCAGCCAAATTCGGTCAGCGTGTTGACCGTTTCCGCATTCTCCACGCCTTCGGCCAGCACCGTATAATCGAGATCTTTCAGCATCGCAATAATACTGCGGGCGATAACCCGCGAGCCGGTATCACTGGAGATTTCACTGATCAGCGAGCGGTCCAGCTTGATCACGTCCAGAGGCATACGTCGCAGGTAGCTGATGTTGCTGTAGCCGGTACCAAAGTCATCCAGAGAGATCCCAAATCCGCGCAGTTTCAGCATCTCAAGCCCCTGCATCGCTGACGGGCTCTCCAGAATCCGCTCTGTCTCCAGGCACTCGATGCCCAGCAGTGAAACCGGCAGCTTTGCCTTGATCATCTGCTCTTCAAGCTCGTCGGCAAACCCGCTGCGGGAGAAATCGCTGCTGCTGACGTTGATGGTGACGGGCAACTGAATATAGTTGTCACGCAGCCGGGAAAGGCGAGTGATGGCCTGCTCGGTCACCCAGCGGGTCAGCTCGCTGAGCAGTTCAGTCTGTCCGGCAAAAGGCAGAAACTCTGCCGGAGAAAGCTCGCCGCGCTGCGGATGCCGCCAGCGGATCAGCGCTTCCAGCCCAATCGGCTTTCCGCTATGCAGACAGATTTTCGGTTGATACGCGAGCCACAATCCTTTGTTTTCCCGTATCGCCAGGGCCAGATCGTGCATCAGCGTGAAATCCTGAGTATGCCGTGTGTCGGTGGCTTCACTGAAACACATCGACGCGACATCCCGGGCGATCGCTTCATGAAGGGCGCTGACGGCGCGGCGCAGGATCTCCTGTGCGGGCATTTCACCGGTGATGAAACTGGCCTCACCGGTATGCGTCATCAGCGCGACAGACAGCCCGTCGCCCAGATCTGCGCTGATGCCCGTCAGCTGCTTCGCCACCCATCCGGCACTCAGCCGGCTCTCCTGGCGGGTTAACAGGGCAAAACGCCCGGTGGCCACGGTATAGAGTATCTCGCCCGGCGCCGGGCGCAGGCGCAGAGGCAGCAGCGTGGCGACATCTTTCAGCAGGCTTTCAACCGGGCCCATCCCCATCGAACGCGCCAGCTCGTAAGCGCGCGGCATATCAATGCAGTCAATCAGGACCAGTCGCCGTGGCGTCCGATCACCTGAGGCGGCCAGAAACTGGAGGTCGCGGATAAGTCGCTGACGGTTGGGCAATCCGGTGACGGGATCGGCAAAACCTGCCGAATACCAGGCTTCCAGGAATGACATGACCAGGGTGGCCAGCATTGTGAGCATGGTGACCTGAGCCGGACTGAAAGGGTGGGGCGTGGTGTCGGTGACACACAGGGTGCCCAGAATCATGCCCGTGCTGTTTTTCAGCGGCGTACCGGCATAGAAGCGGATAAAAGGTGCGCCAATGATCAAGGGGTGCGTCGCAAACCGTTCATCCAGCAGGGTATCCGGGATCACCACGGTGCTGTCGCTGTCGACCGCATACCGGCAGAGCGAATCTTCGCGGCTGGACCGGGTAAGGGTAAAATTATGCGCGGCCATGACATGCTGCTGCTCATCATCCAGCACGGAGATAAAACTGCCAGGAATGCTGAGCGCCTGACTGGCCAGTCGGACAAACTGACGCAGCACTTCATCACGACTTTCGTCGGGATTGCGCAACGCGCGCAGGGTTCGCGTGCGACCATCATCGCCGCCGCTGAGACTTATGAACATGAATTCCTCCGCCCCGGCTGGTTACGGAGCGAAATTAAGCAGAAAAATTGCAGAGTAGTGTGTAATGAGTACAGGCAATTTCCGTAAAAATAAAGTGTCCTGACAAATTTATTACGTAACGGAATGCAGAGAGCGGCAAACGGTTACCGGATCGGCTTTCTTCAATAAAATATTTTCAGAACGGCGATTCTTTTATTTTGTCGTCAAAAAATTTGTATTTCTGAAATATCCTGCCAGGATAGAAAGAACAAAAATAGTGCACTATATAATAACGCACTAAAGCAGATGACAGAACTTATTATTGCCCGACTTTTACACACACCAATAACAACATCAGGGAAACCTTATGAACTCACTCCGGCATTTCACCATCCGGCGCGTCGTGCTGTGGATGATGATCATTTCACTGGGCGTGGTTGCACTGGCTGGCGGCTACAGTAGCCATGTGCTGCGCGACATCTATCGTCAGACCGATCGCAGCGCCGTTCTCACTCAGCAGCTCAGCTTTCTGACGCAAAGCGCTATTGCCATGCAGAGCGGAAGCGCCGCCGACAAAAGTGCGGTGATGGCTGCCATGCCGGAAGGCGCTGACTGGGAGCGTCTGCGTACGGCACTCACCACCACACCTGCAGACTATGCCTCTGCGGCACGGGCGCAACTGAACAGCATCACGCAGCAGCTGGCGCAGCATCAGGCGTCGCTCAGGGCTGACCGGCATCAGCTGCAGGGTGTACTGCTGGCGGCGCTGCTGGCGGCGTTCGCGTTACTGCTGTTCTGCGATCGCTATCTGGTCGTGCATCTGGTGCGTCCGGTGGCAAAAATTCGTGGTCACCTGAAAATCATTGCGGATGGCGATCTGACACAGGAGCCGGAAGATCTGGGCCGTAACTGTGTCGGACAGCTGGTTCCTCTGGTGAAAGAGATGCAGCACAGCCTGTTGCATATGGTCAGCGCTATCCGCGATAACGCCGCCATTCTTCATCGTGAAGCCGCGGATATTGCTGCAGGCAACGCAGACCTCTCCGATCGGACCTCCACCCAGGCTGCAGCTCTGGAGCAGACCGCCGCCAGCATGGAAGAGATTACCGTCACCGTGCGCCACAACGCGCAGAACGCCCGTGAAGCGCGGGAGCTGGCCGTCAGTACAACCGATACCACGCAGCAGGGCGCGAAGCTGGTTCAGACGGTGACTGCGGCCATTACCAGCATCGCGGAAGGGTCAGAAAAAATTCGTCAGTTTACTGCCACCATTAACGGCATCGCGTTTCAGACCAATATTCTGGCGCTGAATGCGGCCGTTGAGGCAGCGCGCGCCGGTGAGCAGGGCCGCGGCTTTGCCGTCGTGGCCAGCGAAGTGCGCTCGCTGGCGCAGCGCAGTGCGGCGGCGTCTAAAGAGATTGAAGAGCTGATTTCAGATACGGTGGCGCGGGTTGACGATGGCCGCCGTGCAGCGGAGAGCGCCGGCACCACGATGGAAGCCGTCCTGCGCGGCGTTGGCGGCGTCAATGAGCTTATCGGGCAGATTGCGCTGGCGTCAGATGAACAGAGTAAAGGCATCGCTCAGGTCACCGTCGCCGTTGCTGAGCTCGACCGCGTGACGCAGCAGAATGCGACGCTGGTGCAGCAGGTGTCAGCCACCGCGGGCAGTCTCAGCGGTCAGACGCAAACGCTGGGCAGCGTCATCACCCGCTTTACCCTCCCGCATCAGGCGGTTGCCGTGGCGAACAGACGGGAAGCCACGGAACAGCCTGGCGGATGGGCTGCCTTTAGTCAGGCCTGACATCAGTCGCCCGACGAGGAATAGGCCTGTATGAAAAACGCGTGCACGTTCGCGAATGATTATTACATCGCGCTCTGACACCTTATTTTTTAAGGGCAGAGCGTGCGGCAATAATCGCAGGATGAGTCTGCAACTCATCCTGTCGGTTATTCTTTTATCGATGTGCTTATTATTCAGGCATCGTCAGAAAGATAATTTGCCTTATTTAATCATCGCACGCTGCATTCACTGATTTCACAGGACGGCCTGCTGTGCCGGGCGATTAAAACATAACCAGCATTTATGCTTTGGTCGGGCGCGTGATGGCGTCTGGCCTTCTTTACGGCCACCCTAAGCCGGGAGTTTCATATGGGAAATCAGATTTTACAGCGGCCTGTCGCCGTGCAGTGCAACGTTCGTGAACTCCGCCTTGCCGCCGGGTTTTCTCAGGAGATCGCCGCAGAGCGTTTCGACCTCAGCCAGCGTGTCTGGCAGACCAAGGAGGCGTCAAAAAATCCTGCGCGGCTCAGTCAGGGGGAATATGAATTGCTGATGCTGCTGGCCGGGGAGCATCCGCACTTTGAGCTGGTCGCAAAACAGAAAAAATAGGGTTTTCAGCCGCTGTTTTCTCTGAAGTTAGAATATGGCAGGCCGATAAACAGATTAAGCGAAGCGCAGCCATCGGCTGCGCCAGATTTTACTGACGGGCCTTTCTTACGGCAGCGGGTCAGCAGCATATACTGCCTGGCCTGTCTGATTGAACGTGTCCTCTTTATGCTGTGTCATGCCGTCCACAGTACCGATCCGCAGAGGAAGTTATCCTGAAACGTCCCGTTTATCATGATGCCGAGGCGGCGCGCCTCGATGCACTCAGGCAGTACGAGATGATGGATTCACCGCCAAACGATGCGCTGGATCGTCTGACTACGCTTGCCGCCCGACTGTTTAAGGTGCCCGTCGCGTTTGTTTCCCTCATTGACGAAAAGCGGCAGTTCTTTGCTTCCCGTTACGGACTGAACATTACGGGTACGTCACGCAACGTCGCGTTCTGCCATCACACCTTAACGCAGGGACGGATACTCTGTGTCCCGGATACCCTGCAGGATCCGCGCTTCTGCGACAGCCCGCTGGTGCATGGCTATCCCTATATCCGCTTTTATGCCGGTATTCCGCTCTCCACGCCGGATGGTCATCACATCGGCACGGTCTGCCTGACCGATACGCATCCCCGCGCGCCGCTGACCGCAGAAGATCGGCAGCATCTCAGCGATATTGCCGCGCTGGTGATGGATCGCATGGAGATGCACCGGCTTAAATTACTGCGCTATACCAGTCAGCAGCGGCTGGAGGCGATCTCCTCTACCTCGCCTGATGCCATTATCTGCACGGATCTGCAGCGCGGCATCACCTTCTGGAACCCTGCTGCTACCGCGCTGTTCGGCTACAGCGCGGAGGAGATGCGCGGTCAGTTCGTCAGTGAGCTGATCCCGGCGCGCTGCCAGACAGACTACCGTAATGAGCTGGCCCGGATTACCTCCGATGAATCGGCGATCTCGCGTCCGCGCTCTCTGCAGATCTGGGGACTGACGCGTAACGGACGCGAATTTCCGGCCGAGGTCTCTTTCTCCGGCTGGCGTGAAGGGGGAGAGCGGCTGGTGGGCATGATTATCCGCGACGTTACCGCCCGTTATGAAAGTGAGGCACGGCTTTGTGAGCTGGCCTCTCTCGATATGCTGACGCGCCTCGCCAGCCGCAGCGCGTTTATGGATCAGGTCGCTCAGCTCACTAAAGCGGAGATCCCCTATACGTTACTGATGACCGATCTTGATGGCTTTAAGGAAGTGAACGATACCCTGGGCCATGCGGCCGGGGATGCGCTGCTGTGTCACGTTGCCGAACAGATTCGTACCGTGTGCACCGGTGCGGTGACGGCGGCGCGCCTGGGCGGTGATGAATTTGTCATTCTGCTGACGGGGGGCTGCGCGGAGGCGGCGCTGACGGCAGAGAAGCTGATTGCCGCCGTTCAGACGCCGTTCAGCTATCACGACTCACCGGTTGTGGTCGGCGCCAGCACCGGTATCGCCTCCTACCCGGAGCACGGCCGGGATCCCTCTGCGGTCATGTCCGCCGCCGACCTGGCGCTCTATCGTGCCAAAGCGTCGGGCAAAGGCTGCAGCATCCTGTTCAGACCCGCCTTTCGTGAAGCGGAGCAGCAGCGCCGTCGCTTTGAACGCGAACTGGAGTCCGCGGTGCGGCAGCAGCAGTTCACGCTCTACTATCAGCCCCGCTACGACGTCGAAAGCGGCAAGCTCACCGGCTGTGAGACGCTGGTGCGCTGGCAGCATCCGACGCGCGGCCTGCTGTTGCCGGCTGATTTCATCGCCATGCTGGTGAAGAGCCCGCTTTCCGTCACGCTGGGGGAGTGGATTATCCGGACGGCGCTGGATCAGGTCCGGCAGTGGCAGGTGCGCGCGCCTCATCTTCGCGTCAGCATCAATCTGTTTCCGCGCCAGCTGGTGGGCAACAGCCTGGAGAAAGTGCTCCGGGAGAGTGCCGGTGGCGATGCCGGTTTTGTCGAGCTGGAAGTGGATGAGCCCCTGCTGACGGTGCTGGTGCAGGATATGCCGGTGCAGGTTGAAGCTATCCGGCAGACCGGTGCTTCATTCGTTATCGACCATTTCGGACGGACGCTGGGCGCGATCAACCTGCTGCGCTACAGCTTTGTGTCGGGCTTTAAAATCGATAAGTCACTGACGCGCGAGCTGGGCTCCAGTATGCGGGTGCGTATGATGTTCCGGGCTATCGCCGGGCTGGGTAAAAGTCTGGGTATCCGGGTCGCCGCCGAAGGGGTCGAGGAAAAAGAGCAGATCGCGTTCGTGACGACGGCAGGATGCGACATTATGCAGGGGAACGGGCTGTGCCAGCCGCTGAGTCCGGCCGATTTTGAAGCGATGCTCTGCGCAGAAACGCCGTCTCTGCCTGCCGCGGCCATCGCGGCCGGTTCAGGGGCAGCCCTGCGCTAATCGCGCGTCACTGAGGCGATGGAGAGTCATCTGTGGCCTCTCCCGGCCTCAGGGCCGGTACTCCTGTTTCAGCAGGCCGAAGATCCAGTCATCCTGCCACGCGCCGTCCAGAAAGAAATTCTGCCGCAGTGTCCCCTCCTGAACGAAACCCGCCGAGAGCAGGGTGCGGCGTGAGGCTGCATTACCCGCCGTCACCGTGGCGACCAGACGACGGTAATCCAGCTGCTCAAAGCAGAGCCTGATGGTGGCATGCAGTGACTCACGGCCGTAGCCTTTTCCCTGCGCATGGGCGGCAACTATAAAACCGAACTCGGCAATGCCGTCTCCGCGATCGATAAACCCGCAGAAACCTGCGGGCAGCCCGCTGGCTTTTTCCTCCATCACCAGGCAGAGCCAGTGCTGGCAGCCCTTTTCCCATTCAGGCAGGCGAACATCAAAAGAGCGGGTTTTTATCTCTTCGGCGCTGCGCGGGTCACAGATATATTTCATCACCGATCTGTCCTGACTGACTGCCAGATAGAAGGGCCAGTCCTCAGGGGAGAGCGGCCGGTAGGTCAGACGTGGCGAACGCATTTCAGACAACATAGCCGCCTCCATGGCGTAACGCTTTTCGCGATCTCAGGGATAGCGCAAAAATAACACAGAGACGCAGAAACAGAACATGCGGCACGCATTTTCCCCCTTCCTGACCCGTTCAGTGACGACCGGGTTGGCGAAAGGATCCCGATCCCGCGGTTTACCTCCCGCGATGGCAGGCCATCTGGTCACTTCGTTGCTACGCTTGAGCAGAGCCGTCTGGCTTAACCCCTGACCCTGACGAGAGAAACCCCGATGGATTTGACACAGTTTGAAGCAACCGCCTGGGCAGCGCTGGAGGCGGCCGCCGCCGATCCACAGGACGCATTTCGTTATCTGGCACTCTGTACCGTTGACGCTGAGCAGCGCCCCCAGGCGCGCACGCTGGTCCTGCGCCAGAGTCGCAGTCCCCGTCGGATGCTGACTTTTCACACTGATGTCCGCAGCCCGAAGTGGCAGGAGATGGCGGCCAATCCGGCGGTCACAGTTCTGGGTTATTGTCTGCAACGCCGCCTGCAGCTGCGACTGGCGGGCCGGGTCAGCTGTTATGCGGCGGGGAGTGATATCGCCCGGCAGGCCTGGCAGGCATTACCTCAGCACACCCGGCAGACCTATCAGGGCGGGCCGCCGGGCGAGATACCGATACCGGCGAATAAGATGCCCGCTGTTCACGCCGCAGAGTCTGGCGAGCCGCACTTCGGCGTGGTGATCCTGCAGGTCACCACACTGGAGGGCTACCAGTTACAGCGTAACGACAATCAGCGCGCCCTGTTTCGCTATGCACCCGACGGCGAACTGAAGGCGTGTCAGTGGCTCAATCCCTGAACGCAGACGTCTCTGTTTCCCGGGCCAGCCTGAAAAAGGACTGGCCCTTTTTTTGAGCAGGCTAAGACAGCAATCTGACTGTCTGACACAGTAAGAGCCTTTTTTTATCTGCCGCCTCGGTTATGCGATTTTAGCGCCACGTTATCCTCATATGGCTGCGTTTATCTGCATTTTCCTTTCTTTTGCCCATCTTTGTGCCAGGCTTTAACTAACCGAAAAGCAGTGACTTATGCTCAAGGCCAGGGGAAGTACAAATGATCGCTCTGTATGACAGGCAGGTTAACCATGAACAATCAGCCTCCTGAAAAATCAGGGTCAGCGGATAACGAGCAGGTGATAAGCCTTGCTGAAGAAACGGCAGAGGTGTCAACACAGCGGATCAGTGACGGCGTTGTCAGGGTAACCCGGCAGGTCACTGAGCATCAGCAGACGATGGCGCTGATGCTCCGGCAGCAGACGGCGGCGATAGAGCGCATTCCCAAATCGGAAAGGCTGGCGGCGATGCCGACGATCCGGGAGGAAAATGGCGTTCTGATCATCCCGATTGTGGAAGAGGAAGTCGAGATCGTTCGTCATCTGGTGCTGAAAGAGGAGTGGCACATCCGCACGGTCGTCAGCGAGGCGGCGACAGAACAGGTCGTGACCCTGCGCAGACAGCACGCTCACCTGACCCGATCCCCTCATCCAGAGTCATCCGAATCCATCAGCGAGGAACACAATATGGCGCGTGAAACAATCGTAACAATGTTCAGCAATATCTCACTGGCAGAGGGGGCAAAACGTAACCTGATCAAAGCAGGCTTCCTGGATGATGATATCGATATCATCTCCGGCGAACGACTGCGGACAGAAGGCCATGAGGCCCGCCATCCTGGCTTCTGGCAACGCCTGTTCGGCAACACGCTGGAGGAAGATCAGGCTGAAGTGTATGAAGATGCGATGCGTACCGGCGGGGTGGTGCTGTCGCTGCGCGCTGATGAAGATGAGCTGCCGCGCGCGCTGGGCATTCTTGATGCCCATGAAGAGCTGACGGAGCGTACCGCCGCCGTTCCCGGTGACGCTACGGTTAACAGTAGCCTGACGCCGCCAGCCAGCGGAACGTTACCGGGTAACGAGACGGTCAATCCGCTGAACAGTGAGCGCGGCACGACCCGCACCGCGCTGACCGGTGATGAGAGTGATGAGGATGTGCTGCGTCTGGCTGAAGAGCGACTGGAAGTGGGTAAGCGACTGGTCAGCGAAGGCTCGACCCGCGTCCGTCGCTATACGGTCACCGATCGGGTGTCTGAAAATGTCTCGCTGCATGAGCAGCACGCCGAAATCTTCCGCCGCCCGGTGAACGAAGCGGGTTCGCCCGATAATGTCGACTGGTCAGAAAAAACGGTGGAAGTGGAGGAGTCGCACGAGCAGCCGGTGGTTAATAAGACCGCGCAAATCATCGAAGAGGTGGTGCTACGTAAAGAGGAGAGCGACCGGGTGGAGACCATCAATGACTCGGTGCGCCGTCAGGAAGTCGACATCGACCATGCCAGGGCCGATCACACCCGCGCCGCACCGGTCAGCGGCCAGGGCACGGCGACCGATCCCCTGCTGGAAGGCACGCGACAGGCCCGCGCAGAGCAGGATCACCGCTCGCTGACGCCAGACCATCCCGATCACAAAGAGGGGCTGATGGACAAGGCCGGGGACAAAATCGCGGAAGCGAAAGAGAAAGTCGAAGACAAGTTTAAAAAACCGTGATGCTGTGAGGGCCGGAAGGGGGGCGTCTCTGCCCCTTTCCCGGCTGACTACAGAAGGCCATGTTCCTCCGGCCCCCCCTCTGAACGTGTGCCCCCTTGCCGATTCAAGGCGTTACTCCACCCCATAAATTGTTAAATCCCGGTTCCCTGACTACCCTTGCTGATGTTTTTCAGAAGCGGGCCAGTGCGTCCGCCAGATTAGCCGCTGCAGTTTTCGGCCATTCATCGCAGGCGATCATCAGTCGGCCGCATTTCACCAGGCAGGGACATCATGACAGAACACCGCTTTACCGAGACATACCGCGCTGAAGAGGGGGAGATCGATCCCTGTATCTCCGTGCAGGGCGCGCGCACCCATAACCTTAAAGAGGTGTCGCTGCGTTTTCCCCGTAACGCCATGGTGGTGTTCACCGGGGTTTCCGGCTCCGGTAAATCGTCCCTCGCCTTTGATACGATCTATGCGGAAGCGCAGCGCCGGTTTATCGAGTCGGTTTCACCTCACGCCCGCCGTCTGATCGATCAGGCTGCGGCGCCGGATGTCGATAACATTGACGGACTTCCGCCTGCGGTGGCCCTGCAGCAGAGCCGGGCGGGCGCGCAGGAGCGATCGACGGTCGGCAGCCTCACCCGGATCGCCGTCACGCTGCGTCTGCTCTATTCCCGTGCGGGTGCCAGACCGGACGGTGTTCCTTTTATGACGGCCGACTATTTTTCACCGAACAACCCAAAGGGTGCCTGTCCCCACTGTCAGGGGCTGGGAAAGGTTCACACTGTCAGAACTGAGGCGCTGGTGCCGGATAGCTCACTGAGCATCCGGCAGGGGGCTATCGCCGCCTGGCCCAGGGGCTGGCACAACAAGAATCTGCGCAGCATCCTTGACACGCTCGGCTACGATATCGATGCGCCGTGGCACACTCTGTCTGAGCGTGACCGGCAGTGGATACTGCTGACCGAGGAGCAGCCGTCGGTGCCCATCTACGAAGGTCTCAACGCTAAGCAGCGCGAAAAGGCGATAGCGGCAGGTGAGGAACCGGGATACACCGGCACTTACACCAGCGCCGCAAAAATCGTGTTGCAGAGCTATTCGGGCGGCAGCGAATCGGTCAGAAAACGGCTGGCGCGCTTTGTGGCGGTCACGCCCTGTTCTGAGTGCCACGGTAAACGACTCAACCGCGATGCGCTCTCCGTGACGTTTGCCGGGTATGACATCGCCAGTCTGAGCGAGCTGACAGTTTCTGCGCTGGCGGAACGCTTTCGTCCCTATGCCCGTGGCGACTCTCCCGATCTGCCTGAAGAGCCGGCGCTGCGTGAGGCGGTCATCCGGATGGCGGCAGACATCTGTATGCGGCTTGAGCAGCTTGACGCGCTGGGCCTGGGACATCTCGCGCCGGGACGTCGCACCACGCTGCTCTCCTCCGGCGAGCTGCAGCGCGTCCGTCTGGCAACCCAGATGATTTCACGCCTGTTTGGCGTGCTCTACGTGCTGGATGAGCCGTCCGCCGGGCTGCATCCGGAAGATGTGAAAGCGCTGCTTGCCTCCCTGAAAAGGCTGGTCCGCGCAGGCAACTCGCTGATAGTCGTGGAACATAACACTGACCTTATCGCGGAAGCGGACTGGCTGGTAGAGATCGGACCCGGTCCGGGCGGTTACGGCGGGGCGATCGTCTACAACGGCGCCCCGGCGGGGGTGAAAGAGGTCGAATCGCCCACCTCAGGCTATCTCTTCTCCCGACGCTACACCGGACTGCGCGAGCGTCAGTCGCCGGAAGAGTGGCTCAGGCTGGAAGCGATCGACTGCAACAATATTGTCGGGATGGATATCGCCCTTCCGCTGGCGAGAATGACGGCCATCACCGGGGTGTCAGGCTCAGGGAAATCGACGCTGCTGAATCGCGTGTTGCCTGAAATGCTCGGTCATGCGGATAAAGAGTCCGACAGCGAGGAGGGGGAGGACGAGGATCTGGTGCCCGATGTGAAGGGACGCGTGGTCAGCGGAAGCGACGCCTTGGGCCGACTCATCAGAATCGATCAGCGTCCTATCGGACGGACGCCGCGCTCCAACCTGGCCACCTACACCGGCTTTTTCGACATCATCCGCCGACTGTATGCCGATACCCCCGAGGCGAAGGCAAAAGGCTTCGACGCCGGGCGGTTCTCATTCAATCTGCCTGCCGGGCGCTGTCCTGCGTGTGAGGGGCAGGGGCAGATCTCCATTGAGCTGCTGTTCATGCCCAGCGCCACGGCCACCTGCTCCGTCTGCGCGGGCAGCCGCTACAACCCCGGGACGCTGGAGGTAAGGTGGAACAACCTGACGATTGCGGATGTGCTCGATCTCACGGTGGACGAGGCAACGGCGGTCTTTAGCGGCAACGAAGGGATTCAGCGTTCGCTGTCGGCACTGACGGCGCTGGGGCTGGGATATCTCCGGCTGGGGCAGCCCGCCACGGAACTTTCCGGCGGAGAGTGTCAGCGTATCAAGCTCGCCTGGGAACTGCAGCGGGTCCAGCGCACCGCCACGCTCTATCTGCTCGATGAACCTTCGACCGGATTGCATCCGGCGGATATGGATAAGCTGCTGCGGGTGCTGGATGAGCTGGTTAAACGTGGTCATACGGTCATCATGGCAGAACATAATATGCGTATCGTGGCGGAGTCGGACTGGGTGATCGATCTGGGGCCGGGTTCGGGCGATAAGGGGGGCCGGATTGTTTCATCCGGCTCACCAGAGACGGTCAGTCAGTCATCAGAGAGTCTGACCGCTCCCTGGCTGTCAGCCCAGCTGCAAAAGCGAGCGGGCGATCCGGATTAATCGGGCCGGGCACTCTGGCTGAACCGCGGCGCATTAACCTGCAGGGCCTCCAGTTCACGTGCGTCGTGACTGCAGAAAAAGGTGATCTCGCTGCCGCGCTGACAGGAGAGCTCCCGCAGGCGTTGCTGGTTGTGTCGTCTGGCGCCGTTATCCATCGCCATCATCCACTGGTAAAAACGCAGTCCAGGCGTGCAGTGGCGCGTCTGCTGGCGCATTTCGCCCCGATAGAACCACGCATCGCCACCGTGCAGCAGCCAGCCGTCAGGCTGCTGAATGGCGATACCTGCGTGACCCGGCGTATGGCCCGCCAGCGGCACCAGCAGAATCTCCGGCGGTAAATCCCGCAGGCGATTTACCGCCTCAAAACCAAACCACGTTTCGCCCTGCGGCTGATAGGTCTCCCAGTGGCTGATCCCACCCCATTGTCCGGGACGATAACGCTCCCGCGACAGCCAGCTATGACGCTGATGGGCCGTGTCCACCTCCTGCTGTAGCAGGTGGATACGCGCCTGCGGAAAATCGGTCAGTCCGCCCGCATGATCAAAATCGAGGTGGGTCAGAATAATATGCCGCACATCCTCAGCCCGGAAGCCCAGCGCCCTGACCTGTGACAGGGCGGTCAGCTCGTCGCGACGCTGAATATTGTTCAGCGCGCGGAAAAAGCCCGACAGGCGGCTGCCCGGCGCGTGGATATCCTGGCGGCCAAAGCCGGTGTCGACCAGCACCAGCCCGTCGCGGTCCGTCTCAATCAGCAGGCAGTGACAGACCAGATGCGCTTTGATGCCTTTGCTGAATCCATCATAAAATGCTCCGCCCAGTGGGCACATACAGCCACAGTTGAGGTGGTGAATTTTCATCGGGCCTCCATCGCAATCATCGGCAGAATGGCTGAGGTGCTTCGGCTCGTCTCCGGCACGCAGCAGATCAGCCTGGCTTTAGAGTGTAGAGAGGGTTGTAACAGTAGGCGGAGCGGTGAAGCGGATAACCGGGCAAAATTGCCGGTTATCCGCCAGAAAGCAGAGTTAACGATGGAAGAACGGGAAAGCGCCGGTGAGCAGACCGCCCGCCATCAGCACCAGACTGACCAGAATCCCCCATTTAATCGCAAAGCGCTGGTGGTCGCCGATGTCGACTTTTGCCAGCCCCACCAGCAGATAGACTGACGGCACCAGCGGACTCAGCAGATGGAAAGGCTGACCGACGATAGAGGCGCGGGCGATCTCCTCTGCGGTAATGCCGTAGCTGGCCGCCGTCTGTGCGATGACCGGCAGAATGCCGAAGTAAAAGGCATCGTTCGACATAAAGAAGGTGAACGGCAGACTGACCAGCGCGGTGAAGACGGCCAGATAAGGTCCGAAGCTGTGCGGGATCACCGCCAGCAGGCTCTTCGCCATGGCATCCACCATGCCGGTGCCGGAGAGAATACCGGTGAAGATACCGGCGGCAAAAATCAGCGCGGTCACAGCCAGCACGTTACCGGCATGAGAGCTGATGCGCGCTTTCTGCTCCTCCAGGCTCGGATAGTTGAGCATCACGGCAATCGCAAACGCCAGCATAAACAGGATCTGAATCGGCATTAACCCGACCACCAGCAGCACCAGCAGCACGGTGGTCAGGATGAAGTTGGGCCAGAACATCTTCGGACGGCGGTTGGCGGCGCACTCATCGGCATCGCCCAGTCCCAGTTCGATGTTGTCGAGATGGTGATCTTTCAGCGTCATGACGCCTAAACGCTTGCGCTCACGCAGGCCAAACAGCATGGCCATCGCGACCAGGCTGACGCAGGCCAGCAGCATGGCGGGCAGCATCGGGATAAAGATGTCGAGGGCGTCAATGCGCAGGGCGGCGGCGGCGCGGGCGGTCGGGCCACCCCAGGGCGAGAGGTTCATGATGCCGCTGGCGAGGTTGACCAGACAGGTCATCATCAGCACGTTCATACCCAGCCGGTGATAGAGGGGCAGGAAAGCCGCGATGGCGATCATGTAAGTGGTGGAGCTGTCACCATCCAGTGAAACCAGCAGCGTCAGCACGGCGGTGCCGACCAGCACTTTAAGCGGATCGCCGCGCACCAGCCGGAGAATAAAACGGACCAGCGGGTCAAACAGGCCGGCGTCGATCATCAGACCAAAATAGAGAATCGAGAAGGTCAGCATGACACCGGTGGGGGCCAGCTTTTTGACGCCATCCAGCATCATTTCGCCCAGTCCCGCGTAAAAACCGCCAATCAGCGCAAAAATGGTTGGTATCAGGATCAGCGCAATTAAGGCTGACATGCGTTTGGTCATGATGAGATACATGAAGCAAACAACCATGGAAAAACCCAGTATCGTCAGCAAAATAACAGCCCTCACAATGGCGTAAAAGTAATGAAAAGGTGGCGTTCAGTCAGGAAAATTCAGGAAATTGCTTAGCGTGGTAACGATTAACCTGTTGTTTTAATTAACCCTGATCGGAAAGATGATATTAAATTGTTATCAGGTTTTAGCATTTCTTTAACAGGGAAGGGTGATCGGGATCATCTTTAAACGAATGTTAAACGAGATTGTGTGACTGAGATCAAACGATAGGGGGGCGTAAGAGGGAATTGCGGGCCAGACGGGGGCTGATGCAGCGGCGGAAAGTCATAAAGGGTAAGCGGCTGAGCGCGAGCGCTCAGCCTGATGGGCTTTAATTATTCAGCAACTGGATAATCGTCTCAGGCGTTTTGTTGGCCATTTTGCTGACGGCGGTCTGCCCCTGCTGAATAATCTGGCTGCGTGCCAGCTGGCTCGCTTCTTCCGCGTAGTCAGCATCCTGAATACGGCTGCGGGCGGTGGCGGTATCCACACCCTGCTGCGACAGCACATTCCGGTTCGACTCGTAGCGGTTAATCTTCGCGCCATAGAGCGACTGATAACTGCTGATCTTCTCCAGGGCTGAATCCAGCGCTTTCATGGTGACGGAGATATCACCGCTGGTCAGCAGCGTGGTGTTATTCAGCTTCAGCGTTTTGGTGTCCGAGGGCGTGGCCGGAATTGAGTCCGACTGCACCGGCTGACCATAATCCGCACTGGTAATCACCTCCATCGGCTGGCTCTTATGCGGCGGTATGGCGGGAATCCCTTTCGGCTCAGGCAGGATCCCCCAGGTCAGATTGCTGGTGAAAGATCCGTTGCCGACCACCACCACAATCAGATCTTCGCTGACGGTATCCAGCGTGATGCGCTCCAGCCGGTTGCCGGTAATGGTGCCGTTGTTGAAATCGCCGCTGGTGGCATCTTCATAGCGATCGCCGTCACCACTGTAGGTGATGTTCATGCCGTTGTAGCTGCCGCTGTTACTGCCCGCCAGCGCCCAGCTCGATCCCCCTTCCAGCAGGGAGGAGCTGTCATAGGCCGCGTTGCTGTCAAAGCCGTTACTGCTGGTCAGCAGGCGCGATTTTGCGGTCGCCGCATCGGTTATCCCCTTGCTGGTCCAGGTGTAGTCGGGCGCGCTGCCTTCCAGCGGCGTGCCGACCAGATGCTTACCGTCGCGGGTAAACAGCTGAAGGTCATCATCCTGACCCAGCGAGTCGATGGTGATGGTAATCGACGTCGCGCCTGCCGGAATATAGGCCAGCGGGATCACCCCGGAGCTGAAGGAGTAATTCCTGCCCGAAACCGGAAATTTGGTGTTGATGGGATCAACGTTGCCCAGCTTGGCGGGCGGGAGATCGGGATTATCGGTCGCCAGCGGATAGCGGCCAAAAATCTCAGTGTGATCGGCCACTTCATCAATACCGGCCAGAATCTGCTGATACTGGTCGTTAACGCTCTGCCGATCCGCATCAGAGAGCGTGCCGTTTGCCGCCTGCACGGAGAGCGTGCGGGCCTGAATCAGCAGATTGGCGATGGTGCCCAAACCGCCGCCTGCCGTCTGGGAGTAGCTGATCGCGTCATTGAGGCCGCGCGCAACAACCGCATCGGCATTTACATTGGCCGTCATGCGGTTGGCAATGGCCTGGCCCGCCGCGTCATCTTTAGCACTGTTAATCCGCATCCCTGATGATAGTCGTTCAACCGTTCGTCCCAGAACAGAGTCAGTGCCGTACCGCGTTTTGTTCGCTATCGCGGCGGTTTCGTTATGGTTGATTGTTAACATGGTCGCTTCGAACAGGGAGAGGAGTCTCTGTTTTATCGGCAGGGTGATAAGCAGCTTTAACCTCTGCAGTGACAAAAAACCAGCAGGGGCGCGGCCAGGCGGGCAACCTGCTGATGGTTAACCGCTTTTCAGATAAAAAATATTTAAGGGTGAAGCCGGGCAGGAAAAACAGCTGCTGCGCGCTGGCGCAGCAGGCAGGGGGATCAGTTAAAGACCATGCCGCCGTCGATCAGCAGGGACTGGCCGGTCATGTAGTCGGAGTCAGGGCTGGCGAGATAGGCCACACAGGCCGCCACATCTTCCGGCTCAGAGAGACGTCCCAGCGTAATGCGTCTGGCGAACGCTTCCGTGCCGTAACCGGCCGGTTTTCCGGCCGCTTCCGAGATCTGCCGATCGATCGCTTCCCACATTGGCGTCCTGACGATGCCGGGACAGAAGGCGTTGACCGTGATGCCGGCCGCGGCCAGGTCGCGCGCGGCGGTTTGTGTCAGGCCCCGCACGGCAAATTTACTGGAGCTGTAGACTGCCAGCTCCGGGTTGCCGACGTGTCCGGCCTGAGAGCAGGCGTTGATAATTTTGCCGCCGTGCCCTTCAGCCGCAAAGGCCTTTATCGCCGCCTGCATACCCCAGATCACGCCTTTGACGTTGACGTTGTAAACCTTGTCGACCACCTCTTCGGTGATCTCCGCAATCGGCGTCGACGGGGCAATACCGGCGTTGTTGACGATGACGTCGAAGCCTCCCAGCGCACGACGCGCCTCCTCAACTGCCGCCATCACCTGATCGCGCTGCGACACATCCACTTTCAACGCGATTGCTTTACCGCCCTGCTGAGTAATCTTCTCCGCCACCTGACGGGCGGTTTCCTGATTAAAGTCCGCCACCGCGACCGCCAGTCCATCTTTCGCCAGACGCAGGGCAATCGCTTCACCAATGCCCTGGCCTGCGCCGGTTACAAATGCCACTCTGTTTTTCATCGTGATTTCCTTTTTGCATGAAATTAAAGAAGCTGGCTCAGATGCAGCTGGCCCATCAGCAGCGGGTTATCGGCGTAATCCACCGGGACAGCCACCACCGCAGGTCCCTGAACATCCATCGCTTTACGCAGCGTCGGCTCCAGTTCTGCCGCGCTGGTCACCGCAAAGCCTGCTGCGCCAAACGCTTCGGCATAGGCTTTGAAATCGACCGGGCCAAAGTTAACGCCCGAGACGCGGTGATATTTTTTCTCTTCCTGCATCGCCACCATGTTGTAGGCGTTGTCGACCCAGACGATGTGCAGAATGTTGGCTTTCAGCCGGACGGCGGTCTCCAGCTCCATGCTGGACTGCAGGAAGCCACCATCGCCCGAGACCGAAACGACTTTGCGTTGCGGGTCGACCAGCCAGGCCCCGATTGCCCACGGCAGGGCGACGCCCATGGTCTGCTGACCGTTGGAGATCATGATCTGGCGGGCGCGGAAGCTGTAGAGATAGCGGGCGATCCAGATGTGGAAGCTGCCCATGTCCACCGTGAGGCTGACGTCGCTGTTAATGATGTCCTGCATGGCACGCACGATGCGCAGCGGATGCAGGGCAAACTGATTGAGGCTGGCACCCTGCATCGCCAGCAGTTTCCGCTGCTGCTGACGGTCATCGAGGATGGTGGCGGCTTCCGGCGTCAGCTGCAGCGGCGCGGTGATGCGCGCCGCCAGTTTACGCAGCGTGGCGGCGATATCGCCCACCAGCTCGGCGTCCGGCAGGTAGCGGTTGTCGGTCTCTGCGGGGATCACGTCGATGTGAATCAGGGTAGCGTTGCCGCTGTTCCACATGGCCGGTTCATACTCCACCGGGCTGTAACCGATGGTAATGATCAGATCAGCCTGTTGCAGCAGCCGGTCGCCCGCCTGGTTGTTAAATAATCCGACACGTCCGGCAAAGCGTGAAAAGTGCTCCTGGCGGATGGCACCGGCGGCCTGATAGGTACTGGTGACCGGGATGTGACTGCGGCTCAGCAGATCGTGGATCGCCTCGCTGTTCTCGGGCTGACTCGCCATCAGTCCCAGCAGGATGACCGGATTTTTAGCCCCGGCGATAGCCTGGCTCACGGCATCGATCATCGCGTCCGGTGCTGCGCCCAGGACGGGACGCGCTTTGCTGCTCAGTGCTTTGCCGGTAACAGGCTGGTCGACAATATCCTGCGGCAGGCTGACAAACGCGCCGCCGCCCCGGCCATGTTCGGCATGACGAAACGCATTCGACAGGCACTCGGAGAGCGCGGAGGGATCGGTGACCTCAACTGCATATTTGGTGATCGGGCGGAACATCGAGACGGTATCCATGCTCTGGTGCACCTGTTTGGCGCTGTCGGAGCGTTTTACCTGGCCGCCGAGGGCGACCACCGGGTCACCTTCGCTGGTGGCGGTAGCCATGCCGGTGATCAGGTTAGAACAACCCGGTCCGGAGGTGACCAGCGCCACTCCCGCATTGCCGGTAAGGCGGCCTACGGCTGCTGCCATGAACGCCGCGTTCGCCTCGTGGCGAACCGGAATCGTCTGGATGGAGGAGTCCAGCAGGGAGTCAAAAACCTTATCAATCTTGGCGCCGGGAATACCAAAGACGTGGCGGACGCCCTGCGCCTCAAGCTGCGCGACCACCAGGTCAGCGCCACAGGTCCAGAGCGTGGTATCGGTTGGAGTTTTCATTGTCATTCCTCTGATTAGCTTTCGACCGCACGGATGGCAGCGTCAAGATTGGCGGGGTTCAGGTCGGCATTGAGAAAGTCACTGTCCTGCGGCAAATCCACGACCAGTTTGCTGATGGCACCGAAGGTCAGGGTTCCCTGTTCCAGCGCATAATCCAGAATGTGTCCACCGCCTTCGCGATCGTCAGTAATAAAATGTTCGTGATAGCCCGCGACGTTAATCCCCTGCATGTACTGGGGCGTGCGGAAGCCGATCAGTTCCCCCGCACGCTGGCGGAACGCAAAGGTCGGCTGATCGCCCAGCACTTCCGGCATGGAGCGATAGGGGCGACACTGGCAGGGTACGGTGCGGGTCTCGACCCGGCTGAAGCGGCCACTGATCCGCAGCGCGCAGAACTGGTTGTCGGAGGTGATTTCACTGTCGATCACCTGATGGATGGCCTCACGCGACATCGGCCGGTCAAACTCAAACAGATATTGCGGTTTGAAAAAGGTCATGACAGCAAACGGGGTTTTCTGCGCCGGATCGGCCGGATGGGCGCTGCCATCGGCGTGCAGCTGGTAAACCTGACTGTCAAAGGCGATCAGCTCGCCATCCAGCCGGTTAAAGGTGCCCAGGCCAAAATCGCCTTTGCGCAGAAGATCGGCAATCCGCGTGTTCCCGTCATAAACGCCGCTCAGTAGCGCACTCATTAAAGAGGTCTGATAGATAACACTTTCTGGTGCATCCTGGGAAAGTGTTAAGACAGTTCGTTTTAGTTGATCCTCACAGGAACAATCAGTTACACAATTGCTCATTTGATGCCTCGTAAGTTAACCGTTAAGCCGTGTTAACCTAAGGGTGAACCGATTCAGTCGTAAGATCCAATAGCGAAACCTGTTAACTTTGAGACGTTTTTGATATGGAACTGCGCCACCTGCGTTATTTTGTTGCCGTTGCCGAGACGCTTCACTTCACCCGCGCCGCCGAAATGCTGGGGATATCGCAGCCACCGCTGAGTCAGCAGATATTGCGGCTGGAGCAGGAGATTGGCACGCCCCTGCTGAAGCGGCTGACGCGTGGGGTGGAACTCACCGAGGCCGGCGAGGCTTTTCTGGCGGATGCCGTGCAGATTGTGCAACTTGCCGACCAGGCGCTGGAGAATGCGCGCGGGATCGCCCGTGGGATCAGCGGCCAGCTGTCACTGGGATTCGCCAGCTCGGTTGCCTTTAATCCTTATATCTTTACCCTGATCCGCCGCTTTACCGGGCGTTATCCGGCGATGGAGCTGCTGACGCGCGAAGAGAACATGTCCCTGCTGATGCAGGATTTGCAGGAGGGATTGCTGGATGCCGCCTTTATCCGGCTGCCGTGCGAAAGCAGTAAGGCGTTTAATCTGCGCGTCATCTCCACCGAAAAGATGCTGATTGCGCTGCCGCGCTGCCACCCTCTCAGCGGCACACCCGTCCTGCCCTTATCGGCCCTGGCTGATGAAACCCTGGTGATTTTCCCGCGTGACGTTTCGCCCAGCCTGTATGAGCTGATTGTCACCGCCTGTCTGCGGGCGGGTTTCTCGCGCCACACCTTCCAGCAGGCGCCGCAGATCACCACGTCACTCGGTATGGTGGCGGCAGGGTGCGGGATTGCGCTGGTGCCGGAGTCGATGCGCTGCGTTGATAACCCGGACGTCAGCTTCAGCGATATCGAAAACAACACGCTGTTCACCGACGTGGCGTTTGCCTGGCGGCGGCATCACCCCTCGAAAGCGGTGCTGCACCTGCTGTCGCTGCTGGCGGAACAGTCGGCTTCAGGCGAAGCGGGTTGATAAGTGCCAGCTATTGAACTGAAAACAATAACCAGCTGGCGGGCGGTGGGCGGGATATTAATAATCGGGGCATGACTACATACCGCGTAAGAGTCGGGTTTCATAACCCGTCAGCCCTGACATTCAGGCAACTGGATGAAATTCTGGAGCCGCAGCGATTCTGGAGAACAGATTCGGCGGGTGGCCAGTTCCGCTATTTCATGGAGTATGAGTACCAGTCTGACGTGCGCGACCTCTGTTCGGTCTGTTCGCTGGCCTATACCCAGGCCTGTAAAGTCAGAAAGTGCCCGCTGATTCTGGTGGAGGTGATGAACTGAGCATGTCAGGCGATCCCGCGGGATCGCCTGACACCGTTTCAGCGTGACCGGCGCTGCATCAACAGGCTTAACGCGGCGGGCAGCACGGTGAGCGTCACCAGCGTTCCGCTGACCAGCCCCCCGATAATCGCCAGCGCCATCGGTCCCCAGAAAACCTGATGGGCGATGGGGATCATACCGAGGATCGCGGCGCAGGCGGTCAGCAGGATAGGCCGCGCGCGGTGATGCGCCGCCTGGCGGATGGCCTCACCCGCGGCCAGCCCGGCGCGGGCATTGGCATCCACTTCACTGATCATGATCACCGCATTGCGGATGATGATACCTGCCAGTGCAATAATCCCCAGCAGCGCCACAAAGCCCAGCGGGGTGCCGGTCGGCAGCATGGCGGAAACGATGCCGGGCAGGCCGAAGGGGGCCATGCTCAGCGCGAGCAGCATGCCGGAAAAGCGTTGCAGCTGAATCATCAGCAGGACCAGCATGGCGCAGAGCGTCATCGGCAGCAGGGCAAAGACCGAACTGTTGCCCTTGTCCGACTCCGCTACCGTGCCCGCTTCCTCAATCGTGTACCCGGCGGGCAGGGAAGCACGCAGGGCGGCGATAGCCGGTGTCAGCTGTTGGGAGACCGCTTCCGCCCGCTGGCCGGGGGCGATATCCGTCTGCACCGTGATGTAGGGCAGCCGCTGACGCCGCCAGATCACCGGGTCATCCACGCCCCACTTCAGGGTCGCCACCTGGCGCAGCGGGATCTTCTGACCGCTGGCATTGGTGATCATCAAACCCGCCAGCGTCGCCGTATCCTGCCGCTCGGCGTCATTGCCGCGTAACACCACATCAATCAGCCGGTTGCGGTCGCGCAGTGTCGTCACCACGCTGCCGGACATCAGCGTATTCAGGGCACGGGCTATCGTCCCGGAGGAGAGTCCGGCCGCGCGGGCTTCGGTCTGATTGACGGCCAGCGTCATGACACGCTCCGGTTCTCCGGCGGTCAGATTGACCTCGCGGGTCAGCGGTGAGTGGGCAATCAGCGCCGCCAGCCGGGATGCCGCCAGCCGGACATGACCATAATCCGGTCCGGTAAGGCGGTATTTCAGTGGCCAGCCAACCGGCGGTCCCAGCTCCAGCGGCGAGACCCGTGTGGTGATATCACTGAAGTTCTCACCGAGTCTGCTCTCCAGCCTGCGCTGCAACCGGTCGCGCACCGACAGGTTTCTGGCGACCACCACCAGCTGCGCGATGTTTTCATTCTCCAGCAGCACATCCATCGGCAGATAGAAACGGATGGCGCCCGACCCTGCGTAGCTGCTGAAGCTGGCGACATCGCGGTCATGGCGCAGCACCTCTTCCAGCTGTGCGGTCCGGCGTGTGGTTTCAGCCTGCGTCGCACTGGCGGGAAGCGTGAGGCTGACCAGCAGTTCGGGGCGGTCGGACGCCGGGAAAAATTCACCCTGCATAAACGTGGTGGCGTACAGGCTGACCAGCAGCACCGCCAGCGCCGCGCTCACCGTCACGCCCCGATGACGCAGAATGACTTCCAGCAGCCAGTGATAGCCGCGCATCAGCACGCCCGGTCGCGGGTCGGCATGATTCAGTTTTGCCGACAGCAGCCAGCAGCCGGTAAGCGGAGAGAAGATCACCGCGACGACCCACGAGCAGAGCAGCGCCAGCGCGATCACCACAAACAGCGAGTAGCAGTACTCGCCGGCGCTGGAGGCGGCAAACCCGACCGGAATGAACCCGGCGATCATGACCAGCGTGCCGGTCAGCATCGGAAAGGCGGTGGTTTTAAACGCCCAGGTGGCGGCCTGCCACTTACTGTCACCCGCTTCCAGCCTCGCCACCATCGCCTCGACGGTGATCATGGCGTCATCCACCAGCAGCCCCAGTGCGATAATCAGCGCACCCAGCGAGATGCGCTGCAGCCCGATACCGGCCAGCAACATACCGGTAAAGGTCATCGCCAGCACCAGCGGGATCGCCGCCGCCACCACCAGTCCGGCGCGCAGCCCCAGCGAGATAAACGACACGGCTAACACAATCACCACGGCTTCGCCCAGGATTCGCACAAAACCGCTGACCGCCGTTTTTACCACCGCAGACTGATCGGCAACGCGGGTCATGGTGATGCCGTGCGGTAACTGACCAGCCAGCGTCTGCATGCGCTGATTCAGCTGCTGACCAAAGTCGAGCAGGTTGCCGCTGGCGGCCATGGAGACGGCCAGCCCGATAGCGGGCACGCCATTGACCCGGAACGTCGGGGCGGGCGGTTCGGCGGGTTGCAGGCTGATCGTCGCAAGATCGGTCAGCGGGATAAAGCGATCGCCAATATGCAGCGTCATCGCCTGCAGGCTGTCGACGGAGGTCAGGGTGCCGCTGACACGCATCGCAATACTCTCGCGGTCGGTGCGCAGGCTGCCCGCCGGGACGACCTCGTTCTGCGCGTTGATGGCGTCGCTGACCTGCTGCAAATCGACGCCCATGCCATTGAGCTTTTGCGGAGAAAAGGCAATAACTACCTGTTGCTCCTGCACCCCCAGCAGCCGGGTTTTGCCGATGTCGGGCAGGGTCGCCAGAGCGCGCCGCAGGTCATCGACGCGGTCGCGCAGCTCACGGGCGCTAAAGCCCTCCGCCGTGAAGCCATAAATCGTGCCGAAGGTGTCATCAAACTCGTCGTTCACCGCCGGACCCTGCACGCCCTGCGGCAGAGAGGTGCTCACATCCTGCATCTTTTTGCGCAGCTGATACCAGATGCCCGCGACCTGAGACGGCGGCGTATCGTCACGCAGATTGACATAGATGACCGTCTGCCCGACGCGGGTTTCACTCTCCACCGTATCGAGAGAGGGGAGTTCCTGCACCTTCTGCTCCAGCACGTCCGTCACCAGCTGCACCATGGTATTAACGTCGGCACCCGGCCATTGGGCAGAGACCACCGCGGTTTTGATGGTAAACGCCGGATCTTCATTACGTGACAGATGTTCATAGCTCATCACGCCCGCGGCCATCACCAGCAGCATGAAAAAGACCACCAGCTGCTGATGCGCCAGCGCCCAGCCAGAGAGGTTAAAGCCAGCCGGTTTTTTCATGGTTCCTCCTGCGCAGGCAACACTTTTTCGCCAGGCTGCAGGGTGGCGACACCGGCGGTAACGATACGCTCGCCCGGCTGAATACCGGATGCGACGAAGATTTGCTGAGCATCAAAGCGGGCCAGCACCACCGGGCGAAGCTGCAGACGGGAAGCCGCATCCACAACCAGCAGTGCCGGCTGGTCGGCTAAGCGCGTCAGGGCGCTGGCGGGCAGGGCGATGACCGGCGGTTGCGAGTCGGGCAGGGTAACCATAACGGTGGCACCGGGCGCCATCGCCTCGGGCGGCTGATTCAGCGTGACACGCAGCCGCCAGGTGCGGGTCTGCGGGTCAGCCTGCGGACTGATGTCACGGACCGTGCCGCTGGCCTCGATGCCGGGGTCGGCAAGCAGCGTCACCTTCAGCGGTGTGCGATCAGCGATCTGCAGCCGCTCGGTGGTGGTCAGATCAAACACCGCATCGCGAGCATCCCCTGCGGCCAGCGTTATTACGCTTTGTCCGGCACTGACCACCTGACCCGGCTGAACCGTGATAGCGGTGATCAGGCCCGCAGCAGGGGCCGTCAGTTGGGTCCAGCTGAGGCTATCCTGAGCATTTTTCAGCGCCGCTTCGCTACTGAGGCGGCGGGACTGCGCGCTCTGCCAGTCCGCCTGGGCACTGTCCAGCTGGCTGCGGGCGATAGCACCGCCGGGCATCAGCAACCGCATCCGATGCAGATTCAGCGCGGCGACCCGCTCCGCAGCCCGGGCGCTGTCGAGATCGGCCCGGGCGCTGCTCAGCTGGTTACGCGTCTGATCGTTTTCCAGCGCCGCCAGCGGTTGCCCGGCACTGACCCGATCGCCCAGTTCAGCCGTGCGGCTGACGACCCGCCCGTTAAGCCGGAAGGCCAGGGTGACTTCGTCATGCGCCCGGATTTCACCGGTCAGCCGCAGAGAGGCCGCACCGCCGGGCGGCGGCGCGGTCACGGTTTTTACCGGACGGGGCGGAGCTGGCGGCGGGGCCGCACTGTTATCGCGGCAGCCGGTCATGATCAGCACCCCGGACAGCACAAAGACGAACGGCACCACGAGGTGAACAGAGAAGAGGTGACGCCACATCTGGCGGGCAGCATCAGATAAGAAGTCTGTCATAGCCGGGTTCCTGTAATGAGTTGTGCTCATTGAACCCGGCCCGTGTCCAGAAACGTTCCATGAACCATCAAGAAATGGTCAAGTCAGAACAATTTATCGAACCGGTAGCGTTATCCGAATCAGCAGGCCGCCGTCGGCGGGTAGCGAGGCGGTGATCGTCCCGCCGTGCGCGTCGACAATGGCTTTGGCAATGGACAATCCCAGTCCGCTGCCGCCGGAGTGGCGGGCGCGTGAGGAGTCGGCGCGGGTAAAGCGGTCAAACAGCTGTGGCAGGAAGTCCGGATCCACGCCCTGACCGTAATCGCGGAAGGTCAGTATCGTGGCCCGGGCGTCCCGGCTGGCGGAGATGAGCAGCTCACCGCCGTCCGCCGCGTAGCGCAGCGCATTTTCGCAGAGGATGGTCACCACCTGCCCCAGCCGGAACGCATCGGCGCAGAGCAGCAGGTTGTCAGGGGCTTTCACGCGGAGGGTCAGGCCTGCCTGCTCTGCCTGCGGCAGCAGCCAGCCGGTGCGCTCGCGCAGCAGCTCGGCGGGGTTAAAGCACTCCGGGTTCAGCGTAAGCTGCCCCGCATCCGCCAGTGACAGCAGATGCAGTTCGTCAGTCAGCCGGCTCAGTTGTGTCAGCTGCTTCATAATCATCGCCAGCTGCTGAGGGTCGGCCGGGAAAACGCCATCCAGAATGCCCTGCAGACGGCCCATCGCCGCCGTCAGCGGAGAGCGCAGTTCATGCGCCATCGCGACGTGAGAGGCGCGCAGCTCGCGCTCGTAACGCGCCAGCTGCTGTGTCATCTGATTAAAGTCTTCGGTAAAGCGCACCAGCTCCTGCGGAGCCGCGTCAACGACCGCCGCCGGGCGGCCAAACTCCCCCTGCGACACCGCACGCGCCGCCGTTGCCAGCTGGCTGAACTGTGCGGAGAGCGGACGCGCAAAGCGCAGCGCGATCAGTACCATAAGCGGAATGGTGACCACGACCAGAAGGATGACGGTCAGCCAGTCAGAGGAGGCCAGCGACGGATCGGAAAAATTGATGCCCCAGTATTGATCGACAATCTGATGGAAGCGCGCCGGATCGCTGGCGGGATGCTGGCGCAGCCGGGTGAACTCCTCCACCAGCATGGGGGGCATCCGGTGGTAGACCCAGACCGCCTGCACCGCAAATCGCAGCCACATACAGAGGGCGATCAGCACTACGCTGCCTATCGCCAGCAACAGGACCCGGATGCAGATCCAGCGCCACAGTGAGGTGTGGGTTGCGTTCTTCATGGCTGTCTGAACCGGTAGCCAACGCTGCGCACCGCCGGCAGCACATCAGAGATGCCGGCGGCTTCCAGTTTGCGGCGCAGGTTGTAGACATGGGTGTCGACTACCCGCTCCAGCGCATCACTTTCCGGCAGGCAGTGCTCCAGCAGAAACAGGCGGGTAAAGGGTCGCGTCGGGGCGCGCATCAGCGTGACCAGCAGGGAAAATTCGGTGGGCGTCAGATCGAGCCGGTGTGGGGCGTCGCTGTCACCCTCCACGATCGCGGTGAGCGCCTCGGGATCGACCGTTAAACCAGCCCAGCGCAGGACCCCGGCCGCGGCCGCGGGCGGCTGGCTGCGGCGCAGAACGGCCTGCACGCGCGCCACCACTTCACCGGGATGATAGGGTTTTACCACATAGTCATCGGCCCCATAGCGCAGCGCACCGATGCGATCGGGCGCGTCACCCATCGCCGTGACCATGATCACCGGGGTATCGTCACGCCGCCGCAGCGCCGCCAGCACCTCGGTGCCGTTCATGCCGGGCAGCATGATATCGAGCAGGATCAGATCGGGCTGCCAGCGTCTGGCCGCCTCCAGCCCGCCCGGTCCGTCACCGGCTATCGTAACCGCATAGTTTTCACGTTTCAGATAAGCCTCAAGGACGCCCGCTGCATCCGCGTCATCTTCAATAATCAGTACACGTTTTTCCTGCATTTCCGGACCACCTTGACTGTTTCTTCATAAATCCCTGGCCGTTCATTGATACGCGCCTCGCATACTCACCTCCGGTGACGCGGTACTGACTCCCCAGCTCCGCACCGGATGTGATAATGAGGAAACGTGATGATAACCGGAAAAATAACGCTTCACATGGTCTGTTTGTCGCTGGGTTTCAGTGCCGCCGCCGCGATGGCCGAAGAGAGTCCCACGCCGCCACCCAGCATGACGCTGGGCATTGCGGGCATTAACGCACCGCGCTACAGCGGCGCAAAGAGGAATCACTGGCAGGTGATGCCGGTGATTCAGGCGCGCGACGGAGCGTTTTTTCTCGATTCGCAAAAAGGTATCGGCTATGACCTGCAGGCGGATAACGGACTTTACCTTGAGCATACGCTGGGCTACGGGCTGGGCCGCTCAGACCGGAACTCCTCCTGGCGTGACGGGGATGACCGGCTGCGGGGAATGGGAAATATCGACGCGACGGTCAATACCGCGCTGGCGCTGGGCTGGTCTGTAACGCCGTGGCTGGTGCTGGAGGGGAAAGCGACGCTGCCATTGAGTGACAGTCAGGGCGTGCAGTACCGGACGTCCGTCACCCTGATCCCCTGGCAGACCGCGGACGATACCGTGGCGCTGCAGGTGGCCGGTCTGTTCGGTGATGGACGCTACATGAACACCTGGTACGGCGTGAACAGCCAGCAGAGTGCGCGCAGCGGGTTTGCACGGTATAACGCTTCAGGGGGATTTTATGGAACGGACGCCAGCCTGACCTGGAGTCATCAGCTGACCCCTGCCTGGGCAGCCAGCGTCACGGGTGACTTCAGCTGGCTCGATAAATCTGCCTCCGATAGCCCCATTGTCGCACGGCACGACGGTGCCGGGGTCACGCTGGCCCTCAGCTACACCTTCTGAGCCACATGGGAATAAGCGGGATGCGCAGTCACCGTGCTCTGCTTGTCGCGCTCATCCTGTTATATCTGCTGGTCTTTACCCTGACCGGTGCTGCACTGAGCCTGTTTGATGCGCCGGAGCCGGGCCGGCGCGACAGGGAGGCGACAGAGAGGGTTGGGCGTCTCCCTTATCCTGACGCTGTCTGTGACCGGTCAGCTAATTTTTCTGTGGCTGGCGCTGGAGGAAATTCCATGTTGCACCCAGCATGCCGGAGTCGTTGCCGTAGGTGGCCGCATCAATGCGAATATCAATCTGATACTTTTCCAGCTGCTCAGCGAGTTCTTCAAGGAAAGGTTCCCGCGCCGTAATGCCGCCGCCGATAAATATCATCTGCGGATCAAAGACGCTGAAGAGGTTGTATAAACAGGCCGCGAGATCCTGGTAGAATTTTTCCACCACCTGCTGCGCCATTTTTTCCTGGCGGTCGCAGGCGTCAAACACATCTTTGCCACTGACGTCGTCGACAGGCCGATCGGTGAGCTGACTGTAATTCTCCCGCAGCGCGGTCATGGTACAGCTCTGGCTCATGGTGTGCCGTTCAATGTCGCTGCTGGTGGGGCGTGAGGTCAGCAGACAGCCAAATTCACCGGCCCGGTTCCGGCCACCGCGAATCAGCGCACCGTTGCAGAAAGCGGCTCCGCCCAGCCCGGTTCCGATGGTCAGCATCAGGAAGTCGTTCAGTTTTTTCGCTTTGCCCAGCCAGTATTCCGCCAGCAGGGCACAGTGCGCGTCGTTTTCCACCGTGGCAGGCAGGGCGGTTTTCTCTGTCAGCCACTGGCTCAGATGAAACCCGTCAAAGTCACGGATGGTGCCGCCCATCTCAATAAAGCCTTTATCGGGGTCGATATAGCCGGGCGTACTCACGGCGATACCTTCACAGCCGGGATTCTTCTCCAGCCAGCCCACTATTTCTTCCAGAATTTTGTCCCGCGCGTTGTGGGAAATGTCGGCGCTCTCCTGCGTCAGAATGTTTCCCCGATCGTCCACCACGCCCATTTTTAAAGAGGTACCGCCAATATCAAAAGCTGCAATATTCATCAACGTTCTCTGAAATGATGTTGGTGCGATTAATTGTAGTGTCGAAATAAAACCGCAGGCGGCCGGGCAGCCCTAATTTTGTCAGGAAAGGTACAGATTTATAAAGCTGGCGGAACAGGGCGCCATGAGCGAAGCGTTAATAACGGGAAGTGCTGCTATTAAGTAAGCGGTGCGGAGAATAGTGAACATTCCGGCGGCGATGTTTCTGTTAAGCGGATGTTTTCGGTATTAATTTACCGGATTAACCCTGCCTGGTGCTTCTTCAATCCAGCTGAATTATACTGTCGGCAATGAGCGCAAATTCAGTGATTTCTTAATGATTTACATTATCGATGATCAGATTACGTATAATTCAGATGACTGTACGCTGAGCCATATACCTACTCAGGAGTCGCTGAGCCTGAGTATTTCTTCCGGCCGGTTGTTTGAGCAGCTGCTGAATTCTGGCGGAGAAATCCTGTCGCGTGACACCTTACTGACAGAGGTGTGGGACCGGTATGGCCTGCGCGGCTCTAACAGTAATCTGAATCAGTATCTGAGTATTCTGCGCAGGGCGCTTGCGGCCTATGGTTGCCAGAATCTGATAATGACCCTGCCGAAGATTGGCATCCGACTGAATCCGGAGATCAGGATTGTGCGGGAAACGGCTCAGCCGGTGGCGGTGTCTGACATCGCGCCGGAGCCGGTGGCGGGCACAGACACCGAGGTGCCGCCGGATAACGTCACCGCGCCGGAACCCTCTCTGGCCCCGGTGGCAAAGCCGATGCGCAGGACCCGACAACTGAGTGTGGCCCTGATTCTTCTGGCGATATTCATCGTTGCCTTCAGCTTTTACATCTTCATCCATCCTGCGCAGAAGAATAGCGGGCTGACCACTGTGTCACTGGCGGGCGGCTGTGAAGCGGTACTGCTGAAAGGCCTGGATGTGGTAGAGCGCGAGTCTATTGATCAACAGATACTGCAGATGCTCCGGGAGAATAATCAATCCTGCAGCGCCGGGCGACGGATCTATTTCGATAAAAACACGGCGTTCACCACCACGAACTACGGCAGAACGATGCTGTCAGCCTGTAATCTTGATGAGCGTGGGCACATCATTTCCTGTGACAACGTTTATTATCTCGACTGGAGAATGAATTGAAACGCAGCGCCACTCTTACGCTGACGGCAGCGCTGGCCATATTGCTGCTGGTTACCTTTGCAGCCATCAATTTTTATCGTCATCAGGAAACTGATTTGCCGTTCCGATGCTCGGCCTTCAGCCGCTACGATCTCAGTCGTCAGGAAGGAAAGAAAGTCGAGTTTGCGGTGTCGCAGGATTTGCGTTTTATTGATGCGCACTCGGGTTATCTGTTACTCAACGGGCAGGTCACGCTGGGAGATAAGGTCACCACGCTCAATCGCCGTATTGCACTGAGCGAGGGGGGAAAAATAGAGAGCGATACTTATCGCTATAAAATTAAATCGATTATCACCTCGACCAACGATACCACCCCGGATGCGGTATTCAATCTGCTGCTGGCGGAGATCACGCTGGATCCAACCTACCTGCAGCTGGATGTGCGCCAGGTGGATCAGCAGGCCTACCTGATTAGCGGGCCGCTCTCCTATCTGTTTACCTGCAAGCGTTACTGAATGACGGCAGGCCTCTGCAGGGGCCTGTTAAGCGTTGAAACCGGACGTTAGGCTTTGAGTGTATCCGCTCTTCCCTGCATCGGACTAAGAGGTTGTTAACCTGATATCGAATTGCAGATATAGGTCGGGATAAAATTGACCATAAAAAGAAAGTTTTTGTTCTTCTGCCTGATGATTCGCATATAAACTTCCTTCTCAGAGGCGATGAAAAACCGCGAGAGATACTGGCTGATCTCGTCATCACTGAGATTGTCATCCGGTAGCCTGATGTTTTTTTCAGCGGACATATAATAGATATCGCCATTGCGCTGCAGGCTGAAGGAGACTTTACGATTAAACACCTTTCCAGGATTCATTTCTGAATAGCCGGTGATATGGGCTAACGCAAAGTTATCGCGAATCATATAGTTGAGTGACAGATGATAAATGTCGTCACTGTAATGTTCTACTAAGTTTGCAACACAGTTAAAACTTTCTGTGGGACGGCGCTGAAGATAGGGGTAGGCCAGAAAAGACGCCTCCATTAAAATTACGATACCCGTTAGTACGATAAGCGTTTTTTTAATCACCCGGATTCAATCCTCTGAAATGATATTCTGAAATGCACTGATTTTTCTGGCTCATCGGTTTATTGCAGCGAATGACTGAGGTTCTGGGCAGGAGCGCATAATGCGTCACATAGACCCAGGGATAATGGCTGCAGCTGCTTTTCAATTTTTCAACCAGAGAAAGCGTTTTCTTTTTCTCCTCTGAACGGGCATCTTTGTCGGCAATATAAACCCGGCATCCATTGATATCTGCCAGAAAAGGGTACTCATCAAAATGGACGCGGGGCGCATCTGATACGCTGTTAGTTTTCAGAATTACCATCAGCAAAATCAGTGCGACCAGGCTCATGGTCCAGAGTAAAACCGCTGGCAGGAAAGATTTCAGCGGTGCTCCCGATTCCTGCCGGGCAGCGTGCGCCACCAGCGGCTCGCTCGGTTCAGTATCCGCTGAGGGTGGCAGGCTCATCTCATCATAAAGTTCTTCCGCAAAAGTATCTTCATCTCTGGAGTGCGTGTTTTCCTGACTGCCATCAATGTGCGTTTCACTACTGCGTTTCTTTATATCTGTTCCACTGGCCAGTGTCAGACCGACGCGTGGGATTGTTACGACAGGATCTTCCGCTAGCCCGACCTTTTTTAAACCCTTCCGCAGAATAGAAATATTCTGATAAAAGGTATTGGGAGAAACCAGCATCCCATTTTTCTCCCAGACAATCTCCATAAACTCCTGCTGCGTAATGATCGTGTCATTTCGTGTGATTAATAATAAGAGGCAGCGACCTGCCGGAGAATTGAGGACTACACATTTTTCTGGATCGTTCAGATTACGCAATGTACTGGCCGCAGGATGAAACTCAATAAATCCATTAATGATGTAGTGATTATGCATCAGGCTAAACTCAGCAGAAAAATCTGAGTCTAGCTTTTTTACCCCCTTATTGTTACCTCCAATCTGTGCGACATTTTAAGATTCCATTTTCATTTGGGAATTTTTATAGGGTCAGCGTCACAACGCAGCCCGCTTTTACCGGACATAAAAAAAGGTGCAGAATGTTCTGCACCTTGTCAACGCCAGTCATATAAGCATCAGATCAAGCGGCTTGCCGCATTATCCTGGAAGGTGCCGTTGAAAGCGTTAGTGATAAACTGATTGACCAGTGCATATACTGACTCTGAATCATTCCAGCCCATAATTGCACCGGCGACAGCACCCGCCGCGGCACCGATCATGCCTGCACCCAACATACCCACCAGCTGGCCAATGGCACCAATGCCGAGGATACCGCCACCGTCGCCACCGTGCATGCCGCCGATGGTGGCACCCGCAGCGTAGCCTGCCGCTGCCAGCAGAACGCTGCTGGTGAGTGATTCCCATAACCCCGCACCCGATACGGCATCAATTTCCATCATGCTTAAATCGCGCATTATTATTTCCTCAGATTAATTTTAAAGTTAAGCCATGTCTTATCTTCTCATTTGAGAAATTAAAATATGACTTTTCATAGGCTGTTTCAAAATGACGGCAGTGACATGCTGTCTTGTTTCAAAACAGGTAAAGCAGGCATTTTTATTACAGCATGCCTTTCTGAATTATTATCCTGTGCTACATGGATAACCTATCAGGATTACACGTTCAATATTCTGACGATAAAGTGAATGGCTTGGCGCTTCTCTTTTTATCTCTTATCCGATTAATTTTGCTGCGGCGTTATGCCGTTATGCTTCAGTCAGGAAATGAGCTGGCACGGGTTCGTCAGCGACTTTACGCCCGTTGAGTGATTCCCGATGATGACGACGACCGCAGCATCCCTTGCAGATATCAGCAGAACGCGGTTGAAGCATCCCTCCTGAATATTCAGCGGTGCAAACGTCAGCTTCCGTGATACTGAAATCTCGCACGGCCACTTCCTGACCCTGTCACTGATGGCAGGTGGTGTTATTAATGTTAATTTTCGGCGTTAATTATGCATTTAACCTGAAGCCTCTTAAATAGAATTACTTCTATTTTTAATTTCTTTCAGCTTTTGTGTTTGTATCTGGTAGGGCCATTTTAAGATCCGTGTTAATACCTCAGGTGTTGTTAAGCGCAAATGACTTTACGCAATGTGCCAGCCTGTGCATCTCGTTCTTCATGGATACTTCATCAGGGTAAATTGACGTGAAGTTGATCGTAACATTATCAGCCAGCAGACAGGCATAGGTTACCTGCCAGACTCGCTGACCGCCGCCCTGGCCGGTTATAAAGCTGTAAATCACCTGGAAAGTTTTCCTAAATGCATGGCCATCGTTAACCTCTTCCATTTTTAACAGGTTGAACTGATTAAATATTTTTTCGGCATTACTGATCTGTAAGGCAATATTCTCGCCAAGGGTTTGTCCTTCAGCAAGCCGGTCGCGGTTGATGGTGATCTGCTGGCCGGTTCTGAATGCCACAACATTAATTGTCTGAGTTCTGACTTCTTCGTCAAATTTAAGCGTGCCTTCCAGGCAGATTAGACTGTTTTTCATATTCACTCCTTGGTTTCAGGGCTGGGCAGCACTTAACAGTGCCCTCTGTTAATTTATTTCCAGCGTCACCTGTGAGGCGTTCACTAAAGCTGCAAACTCTGCTTTGGTGATTTCGGTCACGCCATGGCGGTTGATTTGGATAATGCGGTCTGCGCTCATGATCGTTTCCGGCCGGTGTGCGATGATGACGCGGGTGATGCTCATGTGCTTTATCGCATCATTGATGGCACTCTCTCTGGCCACATCCAGATGACTGGTGGCCTCATCAAGGATAAGCAGGCGCGGCTGGCGGTAAAGCGCGCGGGCGAGGATGACGCGCTGCACCTGCCCTCCGGAGAGAGACGAACCCATATCGCCTACCATGCTGTTGTAGCCCATAGGCATTGCCATAATGTCGCCATGTATCTGGGCGATACGCGCTGCCCACTCGACCCTGGCTTTATCCAGGCTGGCATCAAAGAAACTGATGTTGTCCATGATGGAGCCGGCAAACATCATATCGTTTTGCATCACGCTTCCGATTAGATCGCGGTAATGCGTCATTCCCAGTTTTGTATGGTCGATACCGTTAATGCTGATCATTCCGGCGTTCGGTTTGAGCAGTCCGAGCAGCAATTTTGCCAGCGTCGTTTTGCCCTGGCCGGAGGGGCCGATGATGGCGACGGATTCACCGGCCGCAATGCTCAGGCTGAAGTCAGAGAAGATCTCTTCGTCAGTGGCTGAATAACGGAAGGTCATGTCGCTGATATCCAGACGCACCGGCCCTGTTTCTTCCGCCAGCGCGATGTGGCTTTCCATATTCTGCTCTTTCTCCGTCAGGACAATATCGGAGAGACGTTCACCGTGTAAGCGGAGCATTTTGAATTCGATCAGCGCGTTGATCAGGCCCGCAGAGCGAGAGATAAACTGATCGGAGAACGAGATGAACGCCACCAGCATCCCGCTGGTAAAGTTACCGTCCAGCACCTGCGCCGCAGCCAGCCAGATCAGAACAATTTTGCCAACGCCGGAAATTGTCCCCTGCAGCGTGTTGAATCCAATCGAGAGTTTCTGCGTCGTAATCCCCTTGTTTGTCGACTCCACGGTTTCATTGGTATAAGTCGAAACGCGCAGATCCTGCTTATTGTTGAGCTTGATCGCCTGCACGCCACGGATCGATTCAAGCAGCTGTGACTGCACTACGGCGGAGGCCATCAGCTGATTCTCATTCGCCTGGCGAAAGGGCTCGAATGAGATCCAGCGAATCAGTGCATAAAGCAGGAACAGGCCAACGACCACACAGGTCAGGGTGGCGTTATAGGTGAAAATTACGCCGAGGGTGACCAGCGCCATTACCCCGTCGAAAACAGACGAGATAAAGCGGCCGGTTAGCGTGCTCTGAATATTGCCGATGGACCCGAAGCGCGAAAGAATGTCGCCAACATGACGTTCTTCAAAGTAACTGAGCGGTAATCCCAGCAGATGGGCGCACAGATTAGATGACCACTGTACGCTCAGCATGCTGGAGAACCAGGTCGTAACCCAGCTTCGCAGTGCTGAAATCAGGTTCTGAAACAGGGTGATGCAGATAAAGGCGACACCGAGCAGCGTCAGCAAATCACGGTCCGCAGAGACCAGCACCTGATCCATCACCCACTGCATGTAAAATGGCGTGATGATGCCAAAAAATTCCAGTGCCAGTGACAGTAAGGCCACCTGCACGAACGCAGAGCCAATTCCGGACACGTTACGGATCAGGCTCAGCATGGAAATCGATTTTTTCTCGTTTTTCTTCTCAAACGTGGCGCCGGGATAAAGCTCCAGCGCGACGCCAGTGAATGAGGCGGAGACTTCATCCATCGGCACTTTGCGTATGCCACGCGCCGGGTCATGAATAATGAGCCTGTTTTTAGCGATGCCTTTCAGCACGACAAAGTGGTTCATCTCCCAGTGCAGAACGCAGGGCAGATTCAGTTTGTCCAGTTCATCCAGTTCGAGGCGAACCGCACGACAGCCCATGCCCATGCTCTGTGCGAATGACATCACATTCGCCAGCGTGCTGCCTTTAAGGGAGGTCGGGAAGCGCTGGCGCAGCGAGACCATATCGGTGTGATGACCATAGTAGCCGGCAATCATGCCGATACAGGTCAGGCCACATTCAGCCGCCTGGGTCTGACGTAAAACGGGCAGTTTCTGGCGAAATGACAAATTCAGTTTGTGAAATAAATCCATAGGTAACCTGATAAGATAATGAAATTATAAGGACGTCATTTTGCCCAATGCGTTTAATGGCTCCAGAACCCACTCGTAGAGGCGTCGTTTATCGACGATAAAGTCTGCCTCCAGCGCACTGCCCGCGTGCAGGCTGCTCTGCCTGCCGTAGGCCTGCACCGTCTGCTTATCCAGCGCCACTTTCACCTGATACATCGACTCTTTCACCTGACCATCGCCGGTCAGGCTGGCGACTTCCTGCGGTGACAGGGCCGACTTTGAAATTTCCAGCACGGTGCCGTATTGCTGGCCGAACTTCTGCCATGGGAAAGGTTGATAGCGCAGCACGACACGCTGGCCTGGCCGGATAAAGCCGATGGCGCGGCTGCTGAGCATAATCCTTGCCTGCAAACGCGCGTTATCCGGCAGCATCATCGCCACGGTCTGACCCGACGTGACGATCTGTCCCTGTTTGACCAGCACGGCACTGACGGTGCCGTTTTCCGGCGCATGCAGCTCAATCGAACGACGGGATTCGTTTTCCATGATCGACTGCGTGATCCCGGAAAGCTTTTGCTGTAACTCGTTTTTCTGCTGGTTATAAGAGAGGGGTTGCTCACGCAGCTGCTGCCGCGCCTGAGCCAGTTGCTGGCGGATATCAATACGCTGACGTGCGACATCCTGTAAACGCACGCTGGCATCAAGCAACTCATTCTGCTGCTGTTCTACCTGCGTATTGGAGGCGTAGCCCTCTTTGCGCATGGCGCTCATTTTATTGAGTTGTGTTCTGGACAGCTGAATCTGCTGGGTGCGCTGGCGAAAAATGGTCTCCAGTTCAGCCGATTGCTGGCCGAGTAAACTGACCTTTTCCTCAAGAGATTTCAGCGTTTCGGTGTGCAGTTGCTCAAGATTGGTCAGCTGATTTTTCAGCCCTGCTTGCTGGAACTCCAGCTGGGCCGCAATCGCCTCCCGTGTCTGGCCATAGCGTGTTGAAATTTCCGATGAGACGGTGGCGATCAGGCTGCCCTTTTGCAGGCTCTCACCTTCACGGGCGGGCAGAGCAATAACCGTGCCGGTGCTCATCGCTGTAATCGTCATCATGCCGTTTTCCGGTACCAGTACACCCTGCGCACTTTCACGTTTGGTGTAAGTGCCAAAGATGCAAAAGGCGATCATGACGGCAACCAGCAGTCCGATCAGCGTGATGACAACCCAGCGGAAAGGGGGGCAATACAACGCAACAGAGCCCAGGACTTTAGTTTTCTTAGCATCCAGCGCTTCCTGGCGAAATAAGTCGTTATTCATCTATTCGATTCCCGTTATGCCGCGCCACAGCTGAAACTTTTCATCGCGGCGTAGTCGAGCGAGCCAGTGGCCGCTTTTAATTTGACGATTGACTGGATGAGCGCGTTCTGCGCCTGTGCCAAATCCTGCACGGCCTGGAAATAATCCTTTTCTGCATTGAATTCATCGATCAGGGTGCGCTGACCGATTTCGCGGCCATAACGGGTGGCACTCAGGCGTTTGTCTGCTGAGGCGATTGCGCGTTGACAGGCTTTAATCCGGGACTGGCTGTTATGCACACCGGACGCCGCCTGAATGGCCTGCTGTTCCGCTTTGCGTCTGGCATCGGTGATTAGCTCTTTGCTCTGTTCGAAACGGTGCGCCGCTTCCAGACTTTGTGAGACAGGGCCACCCCCGCCAAACAGGGGGATCGAAACATTAACGCTAATCTGGGTGTTATCAGTTTTAGAGGTGGTGCCAAAAAGCGTGTCAAGATAGTTGCCGTTTTCTGCCCGACTCCAGTTCTTGCCGTACCCAGCCTGCAGGGTGACGACCGGCATATGACTGGAGGTGGCGGACAGAATGTCTGTCTCACTGGCTTTGTGCGTCTGAATAGCGGCAAGTACGTCGAGGTTGTTAGCAGCGGCATCGCGTTTCAGTTGTTCAGGAACGAGCCTGTCGGGAAAGCGCACACAGCGCATGCTGCTGTCTGGGATGCTCCGGGGATCCCTGCCAGTAAGCTGACGGAAAGCAAGACTGGCATCGTTCAGATCGTTTTCTGCCACCAGTTCGTCTGCCACGGCTTTATCATAGTTGGCCTGTGCTTCAGCTAAATCGAGCCGGGTGCCGTCGCCTATTTCCAGCGCTTTTTGTGTCTGTTTAAGCCGTGCACTGAAGGCAGCAAGAATGCGATGACTGGTTTCCAGCACGCTGCGTTGATAAAGCACGTCGTAATAAGCCGTGGTGACACTGGCGATCATTTTCTGCTGTGCAATAAGCAGATTGACATCGGCCAGATTACTAATCACCACGCTTCTGCGCCAGGTGGCATACTTTGCCATATCAAAAACGGGCTGTGTCAGATTGACGCTATAATTGTGGCGGGTGACACCGGCAGAATAGGCCGCATCCGGCTGATCCGTTTTAACCCAGGCACCGTCAATGGAGATTGCCGGCAGTAATCCCGCAAAGCCCTGATATTTTTTCTGCCCGTCGGCATCATGTTCACTGCGGGCAGCGTTCATTTCTGCATTATAACTGTTTGCAGCCATCAGCGACTCCTGAAGTGACAGCGCACCGGCCTGACCGGACAGCAATAATCCTCCCGCCAGCGGGAATAAAAATTTTTTCAGCATGAGATTCCGAAATTAATACGAATTAAAAAAATGCGTTCTGGTGCAGAAAGCGCAATAGCTCTGTTTCATTTCTCAGATGTAACTTATTCATGGCGTTTCTTTTTTGTGTTGAAATAGTACTCATTGCGCGACATTTTTTAGACGCTATTTCTGACAGCGAATAACCCTCCTGAATCAGATTGATGACCTCCCACTCCTTGGGTGTTAAATCTGTGCACTCCTCCTGAAAATGTTCATGCACAGAGCGGGAAATATAGGTTTCTGCTGACGATGCAGGCATGATGCTTCTGAGTGCGTTGACCAGCTCCTGCGGGGTATCCTGCAGACTGAGCATGATGTTTACACCCGCATCAAGCATCTTTTTCAGCAGCACAGACCGCATGTTCTGAGTAAAACAAACAGTAATGATGTTTTCATTGCCACACAGTACGCTGAGCACCTTTTTGATTTCTGTCTCCCGGAACGATCCATCAAACAGACAGGCGGAATTGATAATAATCACGTCGATGCGATTTTCTTCTGCGGCCTTCAGTAAACTTTTTACATCAGGAAAATGGTGCAGATCAAATTGCGTGTTATTCATTTCCTGCCGGAGGAACGAGGTAATTAAATCGTATGACATATGATACTTATGAAAATAGGTCATATTTATTGTTTTGTGTGTAGTGTCTTTCACTGGCTGCTCAACTCTCTTTTATAAGGTATATGCTTGCCGTAATCATCGATTACTGTCCAGTTCAGGGTGTGATCGGCACTTATCTCTTTTACCGCAAGGGTGAGAGACGAAAAGGGTGCAATCATCTCTGCTTTCAGCGGTGTTCTTCCGAGCGTGATACTCCCTAATGTCATGTAATAGGGTGTTGGATTGTTCACGGTCAGTTGTGCATGTTTAGTTTGTGTCTGGCCGAGGATAAACCGTAATTTTTCACCGACATCTTCTTCCGGCTCCTTTAAACCGGTCGGGCGGATAAATACTTTTAAACGGATGCGCAGCGGCAAAATTACTTTCTTCTCCAGCGCCGACTTCTGGGCAGTATTTGGTGGAATCTGATAAATGTTCAGCCAGTACAGACGCTCGCGGTCTGCAGGCATCCCTTTGCGGGAAATGAGCATGACACGCAGGTTGCGCGATTCACCGGGGGCCAGTTTAAATAGTGGCGGCACGACGACAAGGGGTGTACTGATGCGATCGGGCGGACTGAGAGGATCGTCATCATCGCTCCAGACCTGTACCAGTGCCGGGGATCTGACAGAATTCACCACGGTAAGTGACTCCGCCACGCTCTTTTCATTGAACACCAGCCGGCTCTGGGTGCTGTTAACTACCGCGCTGGCCGGGCCAGCACTAAGAGTCAGCGCGCTGGCTAATAGCAGGCTACTGCAGACTGACAAGAATCTGTGCCTGCGCATTGACCGATCCTCCCTGTGCGGTTTGTCCCGGAAGTTGCTCAAGGGACGCCGTAAAAACACCGGCATAGGATTTATCGCCTTTAAGCGATAACCCGGTTTTACTCAGCAGTTCCGTAAATCCGTACCAGCCCGCTTCTGAACCTGTGCCCGTTATTGCATTACTGGACAACAGGTTTAACGCCCTGCTTCCAGCATAGATGCGGATGCCAACACCCTCTGCAACGCCTTGTGTGCCGTAGTTATTGTCGAGTAAATGGCTGATGCCCCCGGCACTCGTTTTCAGCCCGAGGGCATCAGCCTGAGCCAGTGCCGTCGGTTGTGTCACCAGAAAACCCATCGCGACTGGCGGTTTTGAATCGCTGGATTCAGTACCTGAAACGGCCCCTTTTTCGCAATTAATCTCCACGCTGAAGGTATTGCTACTGGTCATGCCATTACTCAAGTCATTGGCGCTGATGGTCGGCAGGGTTACAACCTGGTCAAAATCCCCAACGAGACAATTCTTTCCCTGTATGACAGTGGTGTTACCGCCGCGCATACTCCAGACTGCTGAGGCATACCCAGAGCTGGGTGGATAGGCAACTTCACCTGTTTTATTGATATTGTTTATAAAGGGTGTTCTGATCGCTATATATCCCTGCGGAACGGTTATTTGCCCGAAAGCATTTCGCGTAGGGAGGCCGAAATCGTCGTCACTTTTGATCAGTTCGAAAGTCGCGCTACTGAACGATGATGCCGGGATATAAATATGTGAACCTACAGTAATGTAATCATCAGCGGTCAGTTTTCGCTCCTGCCATTCACTCTTGTAATAGAGTCCGGTTTTCAGGTTAGTTATGCGATAGGCGATATGCTGTGCCGGTGTCCGGTATCCCCCCTCAACATCACTCACGGCTTTACCACCATACTCTGCACCATATGAGGCAGCCAGGGCATAAATTTCATACAAGCTGTCCGCGTCGGACAGTGCACATTTATAGACAATCTGATTGGCTTGATAGGCGACATTCAATCCTTTCGTCAGAAATGGCATGTCAGCAGAGGCCAGCACGGTTCCGGCTGGCGCAAGTGAATCCGCGCCAGTTCCGATACTGATTGCCCCAAAGTCAAGCTTCGCACTTATGGCATCCCCTGTGCCCGTACCCCATGACTTTGCAATATAGCCCCGATTCACCACTTCCTGCGGCAGTTCGTTAAACCGATCACCCGCCTTAGTTATCTTGTGACAAATCGCCTGTGCCGCGGGCGTACACACTATGAAAGCGGATGCGAGCAGCCAGATTTTGAGGCGGCTATGTGCTGTTTTCATCTTCTTCCTCACTGAATACAGGTGCCGTTTAAATGAACAAAGCTGGCATCCTCAATTTTTTTAGAGGGCAGCTGATAGTTGATCCGGCAGGTGTTACTGCTCCCCCAACTGACAAACAACGTGCCAGAGGCGTTGGGAAGACGGGCGTAAATCTGCCCGTTCTGGCCTGCCATCCCAAGGCTGTTGCCCTGGCTGTCTTTAACTTCTGCACCCATCGGAACAGGTGTGCCGTCGGCCTGCGAGGCGAGAATCAGTGCCGGCGTACCCGTCAGGGTCTTAAAGGCTATTTTGGGTACGCCACCATGCACCGGCACCACGCGCACGTTACCGCCTTCGAGTTCAACATCCTGAGAGATTGAGCTGCCGTCGAGGCTGATGGTGTTATAACGGTAGGGAGCCAGCGATGGCATGATGGCGTAGCCAAAGGTATCGATCCTGGCACCCTGACCGTTGTTGATGCGCGCGCCGCTGGCACCTTTGGCTTCAATCAGTGCAAAGGTGTCGCTGGCGTAAGGACCATAGGTGATACCGCCCCCGTGGATGGCCAGCGTGCCCGATGTGCCCAGTCCAAGCTGGTGATAATCATCACTGCGGGCATAAGAGGCGCGAACGGCACCCAGGCGCGTCCGTTCCTGTACGTTCGTTCCCCAGCGCATCGCATGGCTTTTTCCCTGAGATACATCACGGTATTTGTCGTAACTGGAATAGAGGGCGTAAGTGAAATCGCTCTCCTGGCCCGCGGAACCTGACAGAGTGGTCATTGCCGATGAAGTCGTTTTATCTCTGGTCATATCAAGAGAGACGGTGGAACGGCTATCACGCCAGTCCAGCGGAAGGGAAAAACCCAATGAGATGACGTTTTCTGTGTATTTCTGATAGCGGTTAGCATCGTAATCGCTGTCGTAAACGCTATAGACGTCTTTACTGTTCCAGCTGGAGCGTTGCCGGCTGAGGTTAAGGTTGTAGCTTACTTTCTTCCACATATTGTTGTAAGAAAGCTGCATCTCTGAGATACGTGAGCGATTATGATAGTAGTCAGTGCTGCTGCCGCTCAAAGACAGGGTACCGTAGTCACCCATGTACTGACTTACCGTCGCAGAGAAGCGATTTCGCTGTCTGAGCGTATCGGAGTAGTAGTCCGCCCCACCATTCTGCTGACGACGAACGCCCAGTACATCTTCCAGATCGCGATAACCGGAAGTCGAGTAACGATAGGCTGCCAGCACCAGGTTCGTTCTGGTGGGGAAACTCTTGCTGTACGATGCCTCTGCACGCCAGCCGCTTCTGGTGATGTCGTTTTCTACCCTCGCATGTGACCAGGTGGTGTTGAGTGACAGCGCGCCAACTGGAGAGGCGTAGACGCCACCGGCCAGTAAAGCCTGATATCCATTTGCGAAGCGCGCCCCGGTATTGGTGGTAAGACTGTTACTGAGACCATACTGTAAAACGGCCTCAGTAAAGGTGTTCTGGACGGAGTAAAAGTTCCTCACCTTCCCGGCGGCAAACTGATAACTCATATTACCCGGCCGCATTGAGCTCGGCACTGCGGCATAAGGCACAGTGAAAAAGGATGATTTGCCGTCAGCCTCGACGATTTGTACTTTCAGGTCGCCCTGACTCTTGGTGTTATATAAGTCGTCAATAATAAATGGGCCTGGCGGGACCTGAGTTTCATAGATTACGTTACCGGCCTGGCTTATCAGCACACGGGCGTTGCTGGTAGCGACGCCCCGGACTTCCGGCGCATATCCGCGACGTGCCTGAGGCCACATACGCTGGTCGGTCGCGATCTTCACGCCGTTGAAGGACATTGAACCAAACATCGTGCTGTCAGTGTAGGCATCACCGACCACCAGTTCGCTGGAAAGAGAGGGCAGGGGACGCTGTACCCAGGTGCGTACAGCATTCCATTTGTACTGATCGGTGCTGACGCTGCTGTTCATATAGCGGAGGTTGGCCTGATGACGTAAATGCCACATGCCCAGGTTACCCCCTGCGTTGATCATGCTCCAGAGATAGCTGGAGTGCGTGTCGCGCAAAATATTGCGGGTAAAGCTGGAGCTATGACGCAAAAAAAGCAATGGAGCTCCCGCATTCCATTCAGAGGTCGGGATGTAATCGCGTGGCTGGCGGTTCAGCAGAATCTGCGGGATCAGAAAATCAAGTGTCAGCGTGGACTGGCGGATATTCCAGTTACCCTGACTGCTGATCTCTGACAGAAACAGACACTGCGATTCAGCCGCTTCTTTCAGGCCGGTCTTCAGCTGCAACAGTTTGACCATGTCGGCATCAATACAGGGTTGCGCACTTTTATCGGCGACATCCTTCCTGCGAAAATTCACCGCCACCTGACTTTTTATTATTATGCCATTCAGGCTGATATCCAGAAGCTGTTGACCTTCAGGAATAGTGATCTGTTTTTCGTTAAATTGCTTAAGGTCTACGCCTTCCTCAAAACCGGATCCTGCCAGCAAACGACTATCAAAATGGTATTCTTCGGCATGAGCAGTCTGTGTCAATAAAGCCGCTTTTACAACGCAACTGAGTATAGCCAGACGAGGATCTGTTTTTTTATTTTTGAATTGGAAACTCATATGTCACCGTTGCCCCATAATCATTCACTAAGCCTATTTCTATTCCCTGGGCGCTTTTTGTTAATTTCTGTTCTGTTAATGGCACATCAACAGATGAAAACGGCGCGATCATCGGTGCAGTCTCTTTTGCGACTCTGTTTCTGACAACGACTTTGGTTAGTGAAACATAATAGGGTGAACTATTGGTGATGCGTACGCTGGGCGACGATACGTTACTGAATGTTAAATATTCAGAAATGTGATGGGTGCTGATTTTAAGGCCTTTTGGGCGGTAAAACAGTTTCAGCCTGTTCTTTAATAACAACATCATCTGATTGCCTTTGTCACCAGAAACATTGCCTGGTGGGACCTGAAGAAAATTAAAATAAAAAACGGATTCACGATCCTGGGGTAATGAATTTGCACCCGTGAAGAAAATGCGCAAAACCTGACCATCTTTAGCGGCAATTCTGAATGTCGGTGGGGTGACGATGAACGGCGCTTTGCCGGTGGCTGGCGTAGATTCTTCGTCACCATTGTCCAACCATGCCTGGATTACGTACGGGAAAGCATCATTATTTTTCAGTTTTACATCGACCGATTTTTCGTCAGAGGGATAAATAATGCGAGATCCCGTCATAACAACGCTGGCGAATGCTGGCGGGTAAATAACAAGAGACAGAAGGAGTAATAGAATGGTACGCAATGATGAGTGAGAGATAAGCAATCGAGGCATAATAACCATCCGTTGAAATTTTACTACCAGACCCTGGATAAAGTAAGTCAGGCCATCCATGGCCTGATTGAATCCACTTACTGATTAAAAATATTTCGCATCCATGCTGATTTTTTTATTGGTAGATGATGGCATATTGCATTGTGGCTTCCACCGCACCGGCAACTGCGTCCTTTTCAACGGCGACATATTGCGCAGTATAGGTTGCAGAGGCATTTTTCGCTTTGGCATCAAGAGTCAGATGACCCTGGCCGATATAAGAAGTACCTTCACCGAAAGTAATAACTTTATCGTCATTATTACTCACAATCTGAATTTCTACGTTTTCCGCAGCACCTTCGGTTGCCAGGTTACCCAGATTACCCGCCTTAGTGACATTATTACCGGTAAGCTTGGTAGAGATTGTTGTGGCATTAGTATCACTTCCTGTACAGCCAGTAACCCCAATATCAAAAGTTGTCTTACCCGCGACATTACCATTTGATAACGCAGAGGTGCTGATAGTTGGCAGGAGCACCAGAGGTTTAGCGGTGTTACCATTGACTGTCACGGTACAGGTTTCTCCTGTGACCAATCCCTGGAACGTAATAGTATTGTTGGAGACCGCAAATGCCTGAGAAGCTAACAGTGCAGATACTACAGATGCGGTTAAAAAGGCGATTTTTTTCATGTTCAAATTCCCTATTGAAAGTTGGACTGCGTTGACGTGCTACAGACAGGACAAATAATCTTGTCCGACCACTTAAAGGTTAAGCCCGGAGGCAATCTGTTGCTTCTGAAGTAATCTTAATAAAGCTTAATTTAACTTCAGCGTGGCTGTATCATTCCCAAATGAGAAGGGTGCTGACATTCAGGGTTAATATTTTTGCCTTTTGTTAATAGGTGAAGATAATGTTAATTTGTATACATTTATACAGAGACGGCCTATTAAGCCATGTTTTCTGTGACCAGGGTGCGATAAAAACCTTCTGTAACAACATTTACCCTCTCAGGTACGTTAGCGCATCGGGACTTTCAACCCGATGGGGTGCTTTAACGCCTTTCCACACTATTTTTTAATCTGTCACGCTGTAGGTTTTATTTTTTACAGAGTTAACTATCAGTCACCTTCTCGGTCCTTCTGAATTCGTTGCAGAGGCCAGTTAATGGATAATCTTCATTATTCGGCAGCACATTGCGTACTGCATGCTGAATCAATCTGCTCATCGCCTTTTCGTACAATAAAGCGGTGGAATCAGATGTGAAGTGAGAAAATTAAGGCGAGTAATGTTAAATGTCATCTCATAAGAGCACTGCTCAGAACTCACAAGAGATTAACTTTTAACGCGAAACAGTGATGCCGATAGGCAGTCTATTGTGTCAGGGATTCACTTTCTCTCCCTGTAGGGACGCCTGTTTATATCCCGTTCAGGGCAATGAGACTAGCGGCGCCAGCTCTGCTTTAAAGGTGCTGGCTTCTGAGATCGCTGCTGGAATGAGGCTACTGGAATCAGCCATAACATTATCATTTGTGCTCAGAAGTGAAACGCACCGAAAAGAGGTTCTGAGTGCATTGGATTTTAAAACTGAAAATCAAATACAAATCAGAACATAAATCTAAATGCATGGCGTTTTTTAATTTAAATCTCCTAATTGACATCGTTATGGTTTAATCATTTCCAGGGAGTGATGTTGAGTATTTTTAATTTTCCAGGAGAATTAACAATGATGCCAATGTGATTCTGACCTTTTCATTTATCGGCTTTCTTTATTGAAGTGCATACATTCATGTTAATACTGTATCTGTTTCATAACATGAAACTTCAAATGAATATGTTGGGTTCTCTTTTATAGAAAAAAGTTATAACAGTTTCAGTAAGTCACGGCATGATGGGTTAATATGCTAATTGAGTGACTTTAAAGCGGTGTAATGTATGGTTGCTGCGCCACTGTTTGGCGATGTACTCTCCCTTTTCGCATGTTTATGGTGTTGAGTTTCACAGTTCCTGTTTTACTATAGTCAAGCCAATTACGTATTTTATCCGATATCAGAAGTGTGAACTGGAAGATTGTCGTACACCAGGCGAAAAAGAAGATTATAAAAACCAGCTTTACTAATTTTGCTACTAATCACTAACCTGTGTTAGTTAGATTGAGTTGATTATTATGTATAGAGTGACTGAAAATCATGAACGAATCATTGATGCACTAGCAGGATATACGCAGGTGGCTAATCCGGATGAGATCTCGCGCGGAAAACGCCGTTACCACCTGACGAAAGATAATGTGCGTCGGGTTATGTTTATTCTTGATGGCGATTTTTTGCTCAAGCTCAAAAGTGAAAATAAAGTGCTTAACATTGTCTCTGCTCCTTTTGTTGTTGGTGTCACACCGGCACTGGATGAGCCACCGGTTTATCTGGAGAGAATAGATTACGGCAAAGTCAGTTTCATTGATTATGATGTGTTCTGGCGGCTGATTTTTGAGAAAGATCTTTTCAACGATGCCATGTCCGTTCTTTCAGGACAGTATTCAGATCTGATGGACTACATCCAGCTGCCTAAGAGCAACTCTTACGATGAGGTTATTTCTTTAATCGGACGCTGGGAAAAACTACCGGCTCATCTGAAGAAACGTTTCTCTGCCCTGTATCTGATTGAAAATAGTTCGCACCTTTCCAAAAGTTCAATTTGCAGAGTACTTAAAGAGCTTAAAGAGAAAGGCGAGCTTGTGCTGGTTAACGGGAAGTTTACCTGAATTTATGGAGGTTTTTGAGATGCCTGAGGAGAAAAATGGATCTTAAAGTCATTTGTACAGAAGAGAATTATTTCTTCAGGATAGGCATCTCAAAAGTGATTGAGGGCGCATTGTTAACTGAAGCTAATGTGGAGTTTTTGTCGGGTTTTGACAGCCACAATCTCAGGCAGGCTGATTTTATCCTGATCAATGTTTCGCAATGGCGTTTATATATGTGTCAACCTGCGTACCGGGATCGGAAGCCCGGTAGCATTATCATGGTTTTTGTTAATCAGACTGACGATATTATGACAGAGCAGCTTCCGGTCTGTTATCGCTCTCTGATTGTTATTTCACGACTTGATTCTGTTCGTACGATATCTCAGAAAGTCATCTGTTCCTGGCTGGCCTTTCAGGACAGGATGCACGCTTTTTTGCCAGCGGATTGTCTGCATTGTGAGTTCGCTCGCATAACAGTGGTACAGTTACAGGTGCTCAGTCTTTTAAAAAAAGGTTACAGCGTCAGACAGACGGCGAAACGTCTGGATCTGTCAGAAAAAACCATCTATGCGCACAAATATAATGTGATGCGAAAATTCGCCTTGCGGGGTGATATGGAGTTTAACGCGTTTATTAACGATCTCTCTCTACTGGAGCTTTACAGAGGAGTCATAAACTCTGTTGAGGTTTAATTGTTCCGGATCGTTTGACGGGTAGCAGGGCAGACGATTCTCTGCTGCCGCAGGGTCACAGTAAATGACTGACGACAGGGCAGCTGTCAATCAGAGTGCCACCCTTTCATTCTCTATTTTGAATACGTTATTCCCGAGGCTTTCATTATGCGTATAAAACAGATGTCCGGCATTTCAGTGATGCTGCTGGCTTTGCAACTTACAGCCTGTGCTCCACACGCTCAGCAACCGCAGCGTATGACAATGCGTAATCCTGCCAGCGTCTGGTGCCTTCAGCGTGGCGGCCAGGAAGTAAAGGGAATATCTCCGGCAGACAGTACCCTTTACTGTCTGCTGCCGTCTGGCGAGCGTATTGAGCAATGGGCACTGTATCACCGCGACCACCCGCAGTAATTTCAGACCTCGCCTGAATAGAGTTATCTTTTCGATTCAGGCGAAGGCTTCCCGAGCTAATATTTTATGTTTACCCCCACTGTCACGAAAGGATTTTTCTTTTCACCTTACATAAAACAGGTCTGTCTTCAGACAGCATCTGGTTTTTTTCTTATCCATATGTGTCTGTTTGCTTTTATTTTTAGTCAGCTATTCAATCTAAAGCCTTTCAGGTCTATGTTGATTTAATATTAAATTAATAACCATTCCATTCTGGTATTTATTTTATTGTCATTCTGTTCAATAGCTTATCGATGTCCTGCTGGTGTATGGCCTGTTTTTTTTGATGCTGGTCAATATCAGTACCTGTTGTGGATTCAGGGAAGGATTTGCCAGGTGATACTATTTGTTAGATTAAAACCTTCTCGCAAATAATAATGGCCGCATGAGGATATTCTATTGATATATTTCGGGCGCGCGGCGCTATGCTGCACCTTTTTTAACTGCACTGCTTCGTATGCTGGTATTATGCTTAATGATATCGACGTGCAGACCTATCGGGACTTTGCCGAAAACCTGGGTAACTATAATGCCGGTGCAATGAATGTTCCGGTTTATAAAAAAGAGGGATCACTTTCTGACTATCTTCGTTTTCCTGTTCCCGATTTTGGCGGAGTCTCTTCGTCAGGTTATGCGACGCTCGTCTCGCCTTCCTATGTGCTGAGTGTTAAGCACAATACCGGTTATAAAACGGTGGAGTTTGGCAACGGGGCCGGATACGCCACCGCTTACCGTCTTATCAATCGCAATGATCTCAGCACGCAGGATTTCCATGCGCCACGCCTTGATAAGGTCGTCACTGAAGCCGCCCCCTATTCTTATGTCTCCAAAGCGGACTTTCTGTCCGACTATAAATCACGTTATGCCTGGTATACGCGGGCAGGAACAGGAACACAGGAGCAAATTAATGATGAGCAGACGAAGCGGGTACGCCTGACGGGTGCTTACAACTGGAAATCGGGTGGCACTATCAGTGCGGCGAATGTGCGCGACATTTCCAATAATAGCTATCTGCGCTACTACAACCTTGGGCCTGACGATGCAGATACCACACCCCTGTCAATCGGAGCTAATGCCGGAGACAGCGGCAGTCCGGTTTTTGCCTGGGACGACATCGGGCAGCAATGGAAACTGGTTGCGGTGCACGTCGGCTATGACGCTGACAGCGGTCTCTACCGCAAGCGCGCCGTCGCAGGTTACATCCCCGGTGATTTTGTCGCTTCAGTACAGGCAGCCAATACCTCGCCGGACGTTGTTGATCGCGCCGGAAATGGCACGGTTTTATGGAACGACGATGCAATAAAACAGGGTGGCGTTTCATGGTCCTGGTCGGGGCTGACCTCAGCCTATGCGTCCGTCGCCCCTGCTAAAGCCTCCACATCTGAACTGGATGCCACGAAAGATCTTCGTTTTAACGGAGATGGTGGGCTGATCACATTAAGCACACCGATCAACATGGGCGCGGGAAAACTCCAGTTTTCCAGTGATTACACCCTGACTTCAGCCAGCGGCGTGAACGCAACCTGGGCAGGGGGCGGGGTTGAGATAGACGCCGGCAAAAAAGTTGTCTGGCAGGTTAACGGGTTAGCCAGCGATGCGCTGCATAAAATTGGCGCGGGCACGCTCCACGTGAAGGCTGAAGGCGTGAATGCGGGCTCACTGAATGTGGGCGACGGCAGCGTTATATTGGATCAGCAGGCTGATACTTCAGGTAACAAACAGGCCTTTTCCGCCGTGACGTTAGTCAGTGGCCGGCCAACTGTCGTGTTAAACGATGAGCATCAGGTCGCGACTGACCAGATTTTCTTTGGCTATCGCGGTGGTCGTTTAGATTTAAATGGCAATGCGTTGACCTTCAAAAAAATTAATCATACGGATGGTGGGGCTAAACTGGTCAACCACAGTGATACCACGGCGACGCTCAACATTACGGGCAGTACCGCCGCCGACGTCCCTTTCTACACCTTCAGCAGCAGAACTCCTGAAGGAACGCCAGGTAACATTTATGTTTATAACAATCCCTATACGAAGGAGACCGAATATTTTCAGTTAAATACTGCCTCATACTGGTACTTCCCTACCGATAAATCGTCGACGAAAACCTGGACTTATCTTGGTACCGACGCAAATGAAGCTATCAATCACCGTCTGACGCAACTTAACGTTCAGGCTTTTCGCGGTTTTCTTGGTGAGACACGGAAAAATATCCTGAATGGCGCGATGAACGTTAACATCCAGCCGCGCAACGCGACAGCCATTACTGCCCTGACCGGTGGAATGAATCTGAATGGCGATCTGAATGTGGATAATGGCACGCTGATTCTGTCGGGACAGCCCGTGGCGCATGCAGGAGGAGTGGTGATTGATGACGACTGGCGCACCTCACTTTTCAGCGCCAGGCAGATTAATGTGGGTGCCGGGGCTTTTTTCCAGGCGGGAGAGTACGCTGGCGTCAAAGCGAATTTTGTTGCTGCTGAGTCAGCCACGCTCTCATTTGGCTACAATGACAGCCCGCTGACAGGGGAGAAGAGCTGGCGTTGTTATGCTCCCATTTACGCCGATGAGACTCGCTGCAGTCAGCCTGTACGAAGCGCAGAGACGCTGGCGCGGCTGCCTGCCAGTGAGGTTGAAGGTGATGTCCGGCTGGCAGACCATGCGTCGCTCTATCTGGGTAAAGTAGATTATCAGGGTGCGGTGACATCATCCGGCAGCAGCCAGATGACCCTGGCGTCAGACGCAAACTGGAGTATGACCAGCCACAGTAACGTCACATCGCTCCGGGCACAGCGTGGCGCTTCGCTTTCGATGGTGCCAGCGGGTAGCTGGCTTCCCAAAACGCTAAGCGTTGATACCCTGGACGCAACCGGGCTGAAGCTGCTGCTGGGCGCTAAACCCTCAACAAGTGAAAACGATCGGCTGATGGTTAAAAACGCTGTCAGCGGAGGCGATAATCTGCTGGACGTGAGCCTGTTACTGGGCAACGAAGGGCAGGCCACCTTATCTCAGGATCTGGTGATGGTGGATGCCCCTGCAGGCACCTCACACAGCTACTTCTCCTTTGCTGACAGTTACAGCGGATTCAGTGTTTACACGCCGAATTATGAGGTGAAAGACAATAACAATCGCGTGCTATGGGTGCTTGAAGGCCGTAAAACGGCAGAACCAGAACCAGAACCAGAACCCGATGCCACGCCGGAGCCGCCCCCTGTACCGGATATCGCGCCTGAGCCCGCGCCGGTGACAGATGTCACGCCGGCACCAGAGCCGATGCCTCTGCCGGATGTTACCCCGGTTCCGGAACCCGCACCTGTATCAGACGTCATCCCTGTTGCAGACGTAACGCCAGAGCCCACCCCGGTAACGGATGTGACCTCTGACCCCGAGGCTCCAGCAGAGCAGCCAGCCGCTGCTGAAAAAGAGAAAGCAAAGCCTGAAGCGCAAGCAGAGGCGCAGGCTACAGCAGAAGCCGAAAAGGACACCCAAAAAACCGAGTTCAATCCGGATGAGTGGTTCACGGTTTATGACAACCAGCCACTGGTTCAGCAAACCCGCGCTTTGATGGCCGCGCGGCAATATATTGTCAGTGAGGCTGTCAGCCAGCTGCACAGCCGGACAGAGAGTCTGCGCGCCTCTCCGGATCTCAGCGGAACCTGGGCCACTATTGAGCAATCACAAGGGCATTTCCTGGGCCTGAAGAGTCATCAGCAGACGCTGAATGTCGGCTGGGACAGGCGCGGCGGTGCGCACACGGCAGGCGTCAGTGCCAGCTACACCCTGGGTGAGGTGAAAGGAGGGGGACAGGAGAAACACCGTCTGGCCACCGTGGGGGTCTATCATTCATGGCACTCTGATAGCGGGTGGTTTACGGATGCCGCCAGCCGCTATATGTTTCTGACTCAGGAAATAAGCCTCGATCCTGCATTACGCATCCCGGGGGTGAAAAAGGAGAGTCACATAGTGGCGGGGAGTCTGCGCACCGGCTATCAGTTTCGTCTGGCCGACGACACGATCTCTGTTGCGCCTTTTGTCGGCGTCAGCGCCGGTATCCTGTCCGGCTATAGCCTTAAGGGGGAAGATGCGACAGTCTCATTAAGTTCAGCCACGCCCTGCTTCACCACCAGTGGGGTGATGGTGCAGAAACGCGGCCTGGGGACTTTACTGCCAAAGGTTAATCTTAATGCCAGCCTCTCTTATCACACTTCACCGGGCAGGAGAGGATCCACGACCACGCTCTCCGATCGCCAGTCTGACCGGCGCTACAGCGCCTGGTCTGATAACCGTTACCGCAGCAGTATCGGGCTGGAGGGCGAAATTCTCCCTGACCTTTCTGTGAATGCAAAAGTCGATAGCAGTTTTGGGGGCGTCTTTAATACGGATTACAGCGGGCTGATCGGGTTGTCATACCATTTCTGATCGCGCACGGTTTCCTGCTCGCCGGGCATCACGTCATTACCGGATGACGTGATGCCCGGTCTGCAGATTATCTGACCGGATCAGCAGACCAGTCGCCAGACATCTGCAGGTACTTCAGTGAAGGTCTCATTCATTATCAGCTCGGCTTTGCGATGATCGTAGGCACCTTCAAAGGAAGAGAGATCGTCATAAGGCAGTTTTTTACGCATATAGCTTGTCACGATATCCAGGATATCCCTGGAGGGGCAGTTTCTTAACTTTTCCAGATAATAGACTTTATTCATAATGTGTTTGCAATTCTCTTCCATAATCCCATAGCAGATTGAACAGACAGGTATAAACCAGAAAGAACAGCACCAGACCGCATTCAAGCTTCAACGCTGAAAGCAGCGAGATATCCAGCCACCATGCGGCAAAGGGGATTAATACCACTAACAACCCCGCTTCAAATAACAGGGCGTGAAGGCATCTTATCCGCCAGCTTTTTTTCATGCCTTTTCGCAACAGGAACTGGTCAAACAACAGGTTAAACAGATAGTTCCATCCCATCGCCAGTGCTGATGAAGCTACCGTCAACAGTGCCGACTGCGCAGGCGCCGCGGAGGCGCAGATCATCAGAATGATGAACACCAGACAATTGGCGACCACCTCAAAGACGATGGCATGCAGCACCCTTTCTGTTGTCGTGCGCATCGGGGATAAAGCGTGTTCCAAACCAGATTCTCATAATGTCGTCAGTACGCAGATCTGCCCTGGCGTGCCGTAATATCCGTCGGGCCCGCCCCGTTGCGATCTTTCTGCCTGCCTGTTAATTGATTGATGCAGGCTGTCCGGTTCTCTCTGAACACGCAGTTCATAAACGTTAAGCCGCACCAGAAGCAATATTAACGCCACCCCGAAGTCATAAAAGATTAAAGCTGCGAAAACCGCATATATAGTTTTTTATTTTAGTATTCAGGTTGGCTATAGTTTTTTAGCCTGACCTGAGCGTTTATCTTGCGAGTCAGGTTAAGGGACAACCCTTATCGGGACGATGTTAACGGTGAGGACAGCGGCCGCTTCACTTCCGCCGCAATGGTCAGTGCAATGTTGACGCGATCATCCACCACGCCGACCAGCCGATCCACCCGGAATGCCGTGCGGGAAATCGCGGTCGAGGCATGCAGGGCCAGCGAATCTGAGGCGGGGTCAAAGGCCTGTCCGCTGTCGAGCGTGGCCAGCATCACCACTAGCCGGCTGACATCTTTGACCGTTAACAACCCGAAAATCCGGTAATCAGCGCCCCCCATCGAGGCAACGCGGCTGCTGACGAAGTGAATCTGCGGATAATGCTCTGCATCGAAAAACAGATCGCTTTTCAGTTGCCAGGTTAACAGCCTGTTTGAGGCCACCAGCGTCGCGACCGGAATGGTGACGTCAATATGGTCATCACGCTCTTCATCGCGATTAAGCGTCACCGTGCCGGTCACGCCGCGCAGTGTGGCCTGAGAAAAGTCATGACCAAAGGCACGCCATGAAAGGCCGATCGACGTTTTCTCAGGCGCGATGGTATAGGTGACGGGGGCGGCGTAAAGCGCCGGGCTGAACAAGGCGAGCAGAGCGTATAAGCAGGCGACACGGTTCATCACTATTTTCTCATTCTGAGCGGGCTCAAACGCTGACGCCTGAAACCGCGGTTTTATTGACTTTGTAACACTGTTTTACCTTTCTGTCGTGACGTATGTGACAAATATTAACGTGCTGTCATCTGAGATTCACGAAACGTTAACGGTGGCCGTCGTCTCAGCGCAAAAATAACGGGAAATATTAAGAATACATTAAGGCGGGAATATGGAATCTGACGTTTACCGGGATTGTAAGAGGGCGGTGATTAATCATCTGCGTTCTTCAGTAAGCTATTTTTATCTGAGAGGCTCCCTGACCGGACATAATGGAAAGCCGATCATTCAGCGGCAGATTCCGTTGTTTTATAAACAAATCATCAATCAATCAAAAAGAAGTCTGCCCGGAGGCGATATTAATGCATATCAGTGAACTTTTTCAGAAATGACCAAATGAACCCTGCATTAATTTATTGTTATTCATTCCCTTCATTTAATGTTCAGTTAACTTTCGTGCGCTAGTTTGTATTACCCGTCCGGCAACCCCTATTCCAGAAATGGACGCCTGGGGTAAATAACATCCCTGCCGGCGGATGATAAATCGCTATTTAAGTTCTGTTTCCGGCGTTGTGCCTGATTAATTTCGCGCGATCGCTTATGGGTTTGATCTGCAGGAGTTTTAGCATGGATTTTTTGCCTTTTTCCCGTCCCTCATTGGGTGATGAAGAGCTGTCAGCCGTGAAAGCGGTCTTTGACTCGGGCTGGATCACAACCGGCGCTCAGTGCGCCGGACTGGAGCAGGCCTTTGTCCGGCTGACCGGCAACCTGCACGCGATTGCCGTCAGCTCTGCCACCGCCGGAATGCACGTCACGCTGATGGCAATGGGAATTGGGCCCGGTGATGAGGTGATTACGCCCTCCATGACCTGGGTTTCCACGCTGAATCTGATCACGCTGCTGGGCGCCACGCCGGTCATGATCGATGTCGACCCTGATACCCTGATGGTGACGCCGGAACTGATTGCACAGGCGATTACGCCCCGGACCCGCGCCATTATTCCGGTCCATTACGCTGGCGCACCGGTCGATCTTAACCCGATCTACCAGCTGGCTGAGCAGCATAGCATTGCCATCATTGAAGATGCGGCACATGCGGCAGGCACGACCTATCACGGAAAGCCGATCGGGCACCGCGGCACGGCAATTTTTTCGTTTCACGCCATTAAAAATATCACCTGTGCGGAAGGTGGCCTGGTGGTGACCGATGACGCCGCGCTGGCCGATCGCATACGCAGCCTGAAGTTTCATGGTCTGGCCGTTGATGCTTTTGATCGCCAGACGCAGGGCCGTCTGCCGCAGGCAGAAGTGATGATGCCCGGCTTTAAATACAACCTGCCCGACATCAGCGCAGCCATTGCGCTGGTGCAGTTACAGAAACTGTCCGGTTTCATTGCACGCCGCCGCGAGATTGCCGAACGCTATCTTGCCGCGCTGCGCGCACTGCCGTTCACGCCGCTGTCACTGCCCGCCTGGCCTCATCAGCATGCGTGGCATCTGTTTATTATCCGTATTGATGAACGCCGGTGTGGTTTTTCGCGTGATGCGTTTATGCAGGCGCTGAAGGCGCGCAATATCGGCAGCGGCCTGCATTTCCGGGCCGCCCACACCCACAGATATTATCGCGAGCGCTATCCCGATTTACGTCTGCCCGCCAGTGAACGCAACAGCCAGCAGATGTGTTCGATTCCCCTGTTTCCCTCAATGACGGACCAGGATGTCGAGCGCGTCATTCAGGCGCTACATGATATTGCCGGAGTCTGATATGGGTGAGAATAAACCGATCAACAGACTCTCCGTGGTTATCCCGGTCTACAACGAGCAGGAGAGCCTGCCGGAGCTGCTTCAGCGCACCGCTGCCGCCTGCGACACACTGCAGATGGACTATGAAATCCTGCTGGTCGATGACGGCAGCAGTGACCGTTCCGCCGGGCTGATTGAGCAGGCGGCTTCCGCACCCGGCAGCCGGGTCATCGGTGTGCTGCTCAACCGCAATTACGGGCAGCACTCCGCCATCATGGCCGGTTTCAGTCAGGTGCGTGGCGATCTGATTATCACGCTCGATGCCGATCTGCAGAACCCGCCGGAGGAGATCCCGCGGCTGGTTGAGGCGGCGCGTCAGGGCTATGACGTAGTCGGCACGGTCCGGCAGCAGCGCCAGGACACCTGGTTCCGGCGTAAAGCCTCGCGCACGCTCAACCGGCTGATCCAGCGAGTGACCGGCAAAGCGATGGGGGATTACGGCTGTATGCTGCGCGCCTATCGTCGCCACATCGTTGAGGCGATGCTCAACTGCCACGAGCGCAGCACCTTTATTCCGATTCTGGCGAACACCTTTGCCCGTCACACCATCGAACTGCCGGTGATCCACGCTGAGCGTGCATTTGGCGACTCGAAATACAGCTTTATGCGCCTGATCAACCTGATGTACGACCTGGTGACCTGCCTGACCACCACCCCCCTGCGACTGCTCAGCGTTATCGGCAGCCTGATTGCACTCGCTGGCTTCGCTTTCTCGCTGGTGCTGATTGTTCTGCGCCTCTTCTTTGGTGCGGCCTGGGCGGGGGATGGCGTTTTTGTTCTGTTTGCCGTGCTGTTCATGTTTACGGGTGCCCAGTTTGTGGGCATGGGACTGCTCGGGGAGTACATCGGGCGCATTTATAACGACGTTCGGGCGCGTCCGCGCTATTTCGTTCAACGCATTGTTCAGGCTCCAGAAGAGCCATCAGTACAGGATACTCAATCATGAAGACCCTCGTTTTCGCCTATCACGATATGGGCTGTGTCGGCATCAATGCGCTGCTGAAGGCAGGCTATGAGATCACCGCCATTTTCACCCACAACGATGTGGCGACCGAAAATCCTTTTTTCGGCTCGGTTGCGCGTCTGGCGGCAGAGCATGGCATCCCGGTCTATGCGCCCGACGAGGCGAATCACCCGATCTGGCTGGATCGTATCCGCAGCATGGCGCCAGAGATGATTTTCTCCTTCTATTATCGCCATCTGCTCAGCGATGAGATCCTGCAATGCGCGCAAAAAGGGGCCTTTAACCTGCATGGTTCGCTGCTGCCAAAATACCGGGGGCGGGCACCCCTAAACTGGGCGCTGGTGAACGGTGAACGCGAAACGGGTGTCACCCTGCATCGCATGGTAAAGCGTGCCGATGCCGGTCATATTCTGGCGCAGCAGGCGGTGGCTATCGACGACCACGACAATGCGCTGACCCTGCACCGTAAACTCATCAGTGTCGCAGAGCAGCTTCTGGGCGACGTTTTACCTCGTCTGCGTCAGGGTGAGGTCAGTGAGTGGCCCCAGGATGAGAGTCAGGCGACCCGTGTGGGCCGTCGCACCGCCGAAGATGGACGGATTGACTGGAACCAGCCTGCTCAGACGATTCACAATCTGGTCAGAGCGGTCACCGATCCCTGGCCTGGCGCCTTTGCCTTCGCCGGATCGGTCCGCTTCATTGTCTGGAAGAGCCGGGTTCATCACGAGCCGCATCAGGCCAGACCGGGCACGGTAATCTCTAAGCAGCCGTTCCTGATTGCCTGTGGTGAAGGGGCGCTTGAAATCCAGACCGGGCAGTCCGAGCATGGCGTCTATATGAACGGCAGTCAGCTGGCGCAGAGTCTGGGCATGGTGCCTGGCGCGCTGCTCTATTCGCAGCCGCAGTCGGCGCTCCAGCGCCGCACCCGGGTGCTGATCCTCGGCGTTAACGGCTTTATCGGTAACCATCTTACCGAACGGCTGCTGGAGGATGCGCATTTCGAGGTGTATGGCCTGGATATCAGTTCCGATGCCATCAGCCGCTTCCTCGACCATCCGCGTTTCCACTTCGTCGAAGGGGACATCGCTATCCACTCCGAATGGATTGAGTATCACATCAAGAAATGTGACGTCATCCTGCCGCTGGTGGCGATCGCCACGCCGATTGAGTACACCCGCAATCCGCTGCGCGTGTTTGAGCTCGATTTTGAAGAAAACCTGAAAATCATTCGCGACTGTGTGAAGTATCAGAAGCGCATCATTTTCCCGTCCACCTCTGAGGTGTACGGCATGTGTACCGATGACAGCTTCGATGAAGATTGTTCCAACCTGGTGGTCGGGCCGATCAACAAACAGCGCTGGATCTATTCGGTCTCCAAACAGCTGCTGGATCGGGTGATCTGGGCCTATGGCGAAAAAGAGGGGCTGCGCTTTACCCTGTTCCGGCCGTTCAACTGGATGGGACCGCGTCTGGACAACCTCAATGCCGCGCGTATCGGCAGCTCCCGCGCCATTACCCAGCTGATCCTCAACCTGGTGGAAGGTTCGCCCATCAAGCTGATTGACGGCGGCAAACAGAAGCGCTGCTTTACCGATATCAAAGATGGCGTGGAGGCGCTGTTCCGCATCATCGAGAACAAACAGCAGAATTGTGATGGGCAGATCATCAATATCGGTAACCCGGACAACGAAGCCAGTATCAAAGAGCTGGCCGAGCAGCTGCTGGAGAGCTTTGAGCGTCACCCGCTGCGCAGCCAGTTCCCGCCGTTTGCCGGTTTCCGCGAAGTGGAGAGCAGCAGCTACTACGGAAAAGGGTATCAGGATGTGGAGCACCGCAAACCTGCTATCCGCAATGCGCGCCGCTTACTCGGCTGGACCCCAACCGTGACGATGGATGTCACCATCGACAACACGCTCGACTTCTTCCTGCGCACCATTGAGCAACAGGCTGACAAGTGATGAAGAAGATCGGTCTGCGGATTGACGTAGATACCTGGCGCGGCACGCAGCAGGGCGTGCCGGCGCTGCTTACGCTGTTCCGGCGTCATGCTGTACGGGCCAGCTTTTTCTTCAGTGTGGGGCCGGACAACATGGGCCGCCATCTCTGGCGGCTGGTGAAGCCGGCCTTTCTCCTGAAAATGGTGCGTTCCCGGGCCGCGTCGCTCTATGGCTGGGATATCCTGCTGGCCGGAACGGCGTGGCCAGGCAAGCAGATGGGGCGCCGTCTGCGGCACATTATTCAGGACGCCACCCGTCAGCATGAGGTGGGACTGCACGCCTGGGACCACTTTGCGTGGCAGACCTGGGCGGGCGTCTGGCCGCAGGAAAAGCTGGCAGAGCAGATAGCGCGCGGCACCGACCTGCTGAGTGAGATCCTCGGCCATCCGGTCAGCTGCTCGGCCGTGGCCGGATGGCGCGCGGATGGCCGGGTGGTCGCCGCTAAACAGCCGTTCGGATTCACTTACAACAGCGACTGTCGCGGTAGCGGCCCGTTCCGGCCGGTGCTGCCAGACGGGCAGATTGGGACGGTGCAGATCCCGGTAACGCTGCCGACCTGGGATGAGGTGGTGGGGCGTGAGGTCAGCGCAGAGGGGTACAACGACTTCATTCTGACCCGAATGCTCGCTGCGGAAGAGGGGGCGGTTTACACCGTTCACGCCGAAGTGGAGGGGATCATCGGCTACCCGGACTTCGATCGCCTCCTGACCCTGGCCGCCGATAACGGCATTCAGTTCTGTCCGCTCAGTGAACTGCTGCCCGCCGATCTGACGACGCTGCCATTAGGCCGGGTGGTCAGAGGCGAAATTGCCGGACGGGAAGGGTGGCTGGGCTGCCAGAAACGGATGGAAGAGGCGAACTAGTGCGGATACGTAACCAGACAATATGGCTGCTGTTTTTCAGCTTTTTTATCCTCTATTACCTTGTCCCGCCAGTGTTCCGCGATCTCTGGCAGCCGGATGAAACCCGCTATGCGGAGATCAGCCGGGAGATGCTGGCATCCGGCAACTGGATCACGCCGCACTTTTTCGGCCTGCGCTATTTTGAAAAACCGATTGCGGGTTACTGGATTAACTCGCTGGGTCAGTGGCTGTTTGGCCACAATAATTTTGGCGTACGGGCCGGCTCGATATTCTCCACTGCCCTGACCGCCGCCCTGATTTTCTGGCTCGGCAGGCGGATGTTTGCTTCCTCGCGAACCGCGATCACCGGCGCGATCATTTTCCTCAGCTCGCTGCTGGTCTATGGGGTCGGCACCTATGCGGTGCTCGATCCGATGCTGATGCTCTGGCTGGCGGCCGCCATGTGCAGCTTCTGGCTGGCGACAGAGGCCAGTGGACGCGCCGGGCGCGTGGGCGGCTATCTGCTGCTGGGGCTGGCCTGCGGCATGGGATTCATGACCAAAGGCTTTCTGGCACTGGCGCTGCCGGTACTGACAATCCTGCCTTGGGCGATCTGGCGCAGGAGAGTGCCGGAGCTGCTCTGCTTCGGCCCACTGGCGCTGCTCTCTGCTGCGGCAATCAGCGCGCCCTGGGTGCTGGCCATTTATCATCAGGCTCCCGATTTCTGGCACTACTTCTTCTGGGTCGAGCATATCCAGCGCTTCGCAGAGGCGAATGCGCAGCACAAAGCCCCATTCTGGTATTACCTGCCGATTCTGTTGCTGGGCACGCTGCCGTGGCTGGCACTGTTGCCGGGGGCTCTGCTTACGGGCTGGCGTGAGCGTCATCAGCATCCCGGTGCGCTCTATCTGCTGAGCTGGACGGTGATGCCGCTGCTGTTTTTCAGTCTGGCTAAGGGCAAACTCCCGACCTATATCCTGCCCTGTTTTGTTCCGCTGTCACTGCTGATGGCCCATTATGGCCTGAACGCTGCGCAGCGGGCAGGGCGCGCCCTGACGCTGAATGGCTGGCTGAACCTGATATTTGGTATCCTGACGCTGGCCGCCGTACTGCTGGTGCTGGCCCCCTGGAGTCTGACGCATCATCCGCTGTTCGCCACGCATGAGATGCTGAAGCTGGTGCTGGCGGCAGTGGCATTTCTCTGCTGGGGGCTGGTGGGGGCGTACAGCTGCCGTTCTTCCTCGCGTCGCTGGCTGGCGGCGGCACTCTGCCCGCTGGGCCTTGCGCTGGTTATCGGTGCGGCCATCCCCGATAAGATCCGCGATGCCAAACAGCCACAGCGCTTTGTGGCGGTTATCAGTAAGCAACTGGCCACCAGCCGCTTTATCCTGGCTGATAACCCTGGCATCGCCTCTGCGGCCGCCTGGCACCTGCAGCGCAGCGATATCGGTTTCTATGACAGTAAAGGGGAACTGGAATATGGGCTCGGCTACCCGGATGCACAGTCCCGTTTTGTTTCACGGGCAGATTTCGCCGGCTGGCTTGCCCCACATCGTCGCGAGGGGAGCGTGTCGCTGCTGTTGCTGATGGACTCGGTTCACAGCGATATCGATGAGGATGTGCCGGTGCCGGACGCCGTCTATCGTCAGGGCAGGCTGGTCTGCCTCTACTACAGCCAGACGAAGTAATGCTGCTGCTGATTATTCTGGTCAGTCTGCTCAGCTGCAGCGCACAGCTTTGCCAGAAGCAGGCGACGAGGGCGGTATCCCGCCGGACGCGCCTGAGCTGGATTGGCGTGAGCGTGCTGCTGCTGGGCGTTGCGATGCTCCTCTGGCTATTGGTGCTGCAGCGGGTGCCGGTCAGCCAGGCCTACCCGATGCTGAGCCTTAACTTTATTTTTGTGGCGCTGGCCGGACGTCTCCTGTGGCGTGAACGGTTAACGCCGCGCCAGATAACCGGCACGCTGCTGGTGGTCACTGGCGTGGCGCTGATGGCGAGTCAGATATGAAAGGGTATGGATGGGTTGCCTGCAGCGTGCTGCTGGTCTCGGCGGCGCAGCTGATGATGCGCTGGGCGATGCCGCAGTTGCCCGATGTCAGCAGCCTGACGTCACTGCCCGCTATCGGCCTACTGCCCGCCCTGCTGCTGGTGGCGGGGCTGGGCGCCTATGGCCTCTCCATGCTCTGCTGGATCCGGGCGCTGGGACATTTCCCCCTGAACCGGGTCTATCCGCTGCTCAGCCTGAGTTATGTGCTGGTCTGGCTGGCTGCAGTTTCTCTGCCGGTATTTCATGAGGCGTTCAGCTGGCATAGCCTGGCGGGCGTGGTGATGATTGTCATCGGGCTTTTGTGCATCGTGGTTAAGCCCTGAATAGGGTCTGCATTACTGTTTTCGCATCAACTCTCTTTTTTATTCACGTTTTCGGGCAAAGATTAGCCGGGTTGGCGTAGCGAAATTATCGTTTTCGTGATAAAAATCCTTTCTGTTAGCGTTTTAGCGTGAAAAATAAAGGATTCAGTATGCTGGTCGGCTTTAGCGCATTGCGCGAACGTTATGCAATCAGACTGGCGCAGCCACTGCGTGTGAAATCAGCGATTGGAACGGTACGTTCTCATCATGACAGTCAGGGACAGGTGGAAAATTACTATCCTCCTGGCTATCAGCCGGAAGATGATTTTGCCGGGCATTTTGCTTTTGGCCTCAAATATGAAGAGATCCACCTGGAGTTTTTTGCCCGCCTGTTTACGGCAATCGGGCCGGAACCTCTGGAGGCGTGGTGTCGTCAGGAGCCGTTCGGACAATATGCGCGTCGGGCAGGGTTTTTCTATGAGTGGCTGACCGGTAATCTGCTGCAGGTGCCCGATGTCACTAATGGTGGCTATATTGACGCGATTTCATCGAAAGCGTATCTGACCCGAACCACCGTGAAACGCAGCAGACGCTGGCGCATTAACGATAACCTGCCGGGATCGATCGATTTCTGCCCCCTGGTGCGCAGAACAGCTGCCGTTGAACAGGCGCTGGCGTTCGATCTCAACGCTGCTTTTTCAGATCTGGATAAGGCCTTTGGCGCAGATATTCTGATGCGCACCGCCAGCTGGCTGACATTTAAAGAGTCACGCGCCAGTTTTCTGATCGAGAAAGAGTCGGACCAGGGCGATCGCATTCAGCGGTTTGCCCACGTTATCGCGCAGTATTGCGGTCAGCTGGACGATCCGCTCAACGATGTCAGCCTGCACACGATACAGCAGGGCATTCTGGGACAGGATGCACTGGGACTGGGTCTGCGACGCTCGCCGGTATTTGTCGGGCAGTCGACAATGCGTGAAGATATCGTCCACTATATTGCGCCGCACTATGATGATGTTCCTCGTTTCATGCAGGGGCTGAAAGCCTTTGAACAGGCGACGCACGGAGCCGCGCCGCTGGCCCGTGCCGCTGTTATTGCGTTTGGATTTGTCTATATCCATCCCATGCGCGATGGCAATGGCCGGATCCATCGCTTTTTAATTAATGACACGCTGATTCGTGACGGAGCGATACCGGATGGGGTCATTCTGCCCGTCTCGGCCACCATCACCAGCTCGATGGACTTTCGCGTCGGTTACGATCGCACGCTGGACGTGTTTTCTAAACGGCTTATGCGGCGTTATGCAGGCTGCTATCGGTTTGGTGAACTCGAAACCTATGAAGATGGCACGCAAAGTAACTTCATTTTCAGCGACTATGAGGATGCCCGCTTCGCCTGGCGTTATCCCGACCTAACCGAGCATGTGCTCTATACGTGCAGAGTGATAGAGCACACCGTTCGAACAGAAATGGCAGATGAAGCGCGCGTGTTAGTCATATTTCAGCGTGCGCAGCAGCGTCTGAAAGAGGTTGTGGAAATGCCCGATCAGGATGCAAGCCGGATTATTCGTTCGCTGAAGGAAAATGGCTGGCAGATCTCAGGCAAGCTTAAAAAAACGTTCCCGATGCTGGACGACGCGACGCTGTCCGGACGCATCGTGGAAGCGGTCAGATCGGCATTTGAGACACAGGCAGGCTGAATGCCCGGATTTGATCTGCCGGTCATTGCGTTAAGCTGAGCCGTTTAAGCTGTGCGGCCAGCGCACCTGTATCGCTGACGATCAAATCCGGTGCAGGCGCCAGTGGATAAGGTGACTGGCCTTTGCGGGTGATAAATGCGGTCTTCATCCCTGCCCGTTTTGCGCCACCGACATCCCAGCCATGCGCCGCCACCATCATGCACTCTGCGGCAGGCTTGCCCATCTCTTTCATTGCCCACTGATAAACTCTCAGATCGGGCTTATAAACCTTAACCTGCTCCACGCTGAGAATGCGGGCGAATAGCGGTGCCAGCCCGGCTGAACTGAGTTGTTGTTCAGCCAGCGCGGCAGAGGAGTTGGTCAGCGCAACCAGCGTAAAACCCTGCTGCTGCAGGGCAGTCAGCCCTGCGGCGACATCAGGATGCGGCGGCATTGCGGCGATAATGTCAGCCAGGGGCGTTGCTTCTTCAGGCAGGGTTACACCGTAACGCGAAGCCGTCATCTTCAGCACCGCTTCGGCGATATCATCAAAGCTATGCCAGCTGCCGGTCACGGATTCGACCAGAGAGTGGTGCAGCACCGAGGTAAACCAGGCTTCGGCACGTTCCGGCCGGTCACCGAGTCGCTGTGCGACCACCTGATTCAGTTCGGTGGTGTCCAGCAGGGTCTCATTGACATCGAAAAAGAGGGTGTCGCTGCAGGAATGGGGGTTGGGATTGTTAGTCATCTTGACTCCGGTTGGCTTGATGAGAGGCGTTAAGGGCGCTGATTGAAGGTAGGACACCGGGAAGGATTGCTCAAGAACGGGGGCTGCGTGTCGTTGTAATTCAGGCTGTGAAACCGCTTAAAGCGAATTGTGCCATAGTGCAACTGCCGGGCTATAATGCAACGTGGTCCTGCAGATTGGTCACGATTACTGCGTAAAATAACGTCCTGCGTTGTTAAAGCAGATATCCTGCACCATGCTTCCGGGCCGCTTCTCATCATCCGGTAATATGCCATTCCTGACCCACTAACCGAGCAGGTTACACAGAATACGCCGCAAGTATTCATGACGCGGACAGGATAGAAAACTGCGTGAACCGGTCAACATACCGATAAACTGGCTCAGAAGTCCTGTCTGTGCGACCCGTTCCGGCTGTCGCAGCACCCCGTACTGTTGATCGTTGAACCACCAGGCCGAGCCAAACTGGACCTTACCCGCGATGCCCGCCGTCTGAAAGTTCCCAGCCCTATCTCGCTCAGATTGGCAAACCGGGGATCTTCAGCCATTTCTCGTGGATTCAAATGGCTGTGATAATCATAAATTGGCTCATCAGTAAGTCCCGGTTTGATGGCTCCGCTGTAGTGTGGTTAAAGCTTCGATTTCAATTCGCGACTAATCGCCGTATCGCTGCTGGTTTTCGTGCGCGCTGTTCCCCAGACTTCGTCATAGGCATAACCGGTGAGTTCTTTAATCACGGCCCGGGTTGCTTCATCGCACTGCGCCGGCGTGCCGCCGAGTTTACGGCGTGCCACCTCTTTAACTAATAATTTGTGGCTGCGCTGGGTTAGTTTGAACCTGAAAGTCAGCCAGAAACTAACGGCCAGAAGACCAGCAGTGACAAACACCATCAATCCAACGATCGCCTGCACGGCACTCTCCGGTTGTGAACCGTTGCCTTTTACAAAACCACTCTCCTGCAGCACCACACCAATCATAAATATGGCGACCGCTACCGAGCTTTTTCGCGTTAATACCATGACGCCGGCAAAGATCCCTTCGCGCCGTTTACAGGTCACCATTTCATCAATGTCGGGAATGAAGCTGTAAATATTCCACGGAATATAAATGAGGCCAGCACGCATAATCCCCAGGAACAGAAATACCGCGCTAAAGGCCAGCGTAGGCACCTGCCATTGCCATTGATAAATCGCAAACAGAAAAATAAATACAGCCATAATACCCAGGTAAGCGATACGTAAGGCATTAGACGGCGTCATATTGAAACGGCCGAGTAACATCATAAAAATAAACGTGCCCGGAATGGACATAAACATCATATTGCTTAGTAGCAATGACGCCAGGGATGCATCCTGTTTCAGACCATAAATGACAAAGTAGGTAAATACCGCCACAAACGCGTCGATCGCGGTAAAGGAAAACAGGTAAATCAACAGATGCTGACGGAAAGCTTTAATCCGGAATGAAGAGGCCAGGTCCAGAAAAAGGTATTTAAAATGTGCCGTGAAACCACCTTTTCGCGCGGGATGCTGTGCAATATCCTGCTCAGGTTGAATATCTTTCGCTTCCCAGGTTGTCAGCCAGGTAATAAATACCGAGATGCAATAGATCACCGAGAAGATTACCCCAGTCAGGGTATAGGTGATGGCGTTATCTTTGCCGGTGTATTGCATAATTAGACCTGGCACGGAAACTGCCAGGAAACTACCAAGCGCCGAGAACATCAGGCGGACACCTGAGAGACGTGTGCGTTCACTAAAGCGATTAGTCATTTCTGACGACAGTGTTTCCCACGGTACCAGCACCATTGCCGACAGTAATTCGATGGTGAGATAGGTACCCAGGTAATACCAGTAGCCCATATCCGTTACCCACAATGCACCGTACAACAACATTAAAGGCGAGGAGATAAGCAGAAAGAAACGGCGGCGGCCAAATTTACGCCCCAGTCGGGTATTACCGAAATTATCCGTAATGTACCCCATAATCGGGCTTAATATTGCGTCGATCACGCGGGCGATGGCAAATATCGATCCCGCTTCAAATACGGATAATCCGCAGTAGGTGGTATAGAAGAACAGCAGCCAGGTGCCGATAACGGCAAAAGCACCGCCGCCAAATAAATCTGTTAAGCCGTAGCCAATGGCTACGCCATAGCCCACACGACGTTCTGTAGGTTTAACCATCGATCCGATTCCTGTTCTGGTAGGGGTTGTATTAACGGCAAGGTGCAATGCCCTGCCGCTATTGTTATCAACAGAATTGGAACTCAACGTATTAAACAGATGCGTTATGACGCGTTAGCTAACATCTGCGCTTTGACGCAAAGTTCAGCTGCTTTAAACGCATGCGCCTGCGTCATGGCATGTTCGGTACGGTTGATACAATCTTTAATTAACTGGCCGAAAAAGGGGTAACCGACTTCGCCAGAAACGGTATAGCGAAACTCCCCCTCTTTATTAACCAGATAGACCACATCCTGCTCACCACGCGTTAAATCGGTGTATTTACGGATTTCGATATAACCATCAGTACCGAGCAGTGTCATGCGTCCATCACCCCATGTGGATAAGCCATCAGGCGTGAACCAGTCACAGCGAAAATAGCCTGTAGCGCCATTTTCGCCAGCCAGCATGGCATCACCGAAGTCTTCAAATTGTGGATGCTGCGGATGATGGAAATTCCTCACCTGACTGGCAACAACAGTGGCATCACTATTGCCGGTGTAATAGAGGAACTGTTCAATCTGGTGGCTGCCGATATCACACAGAATGCCGCCAAAATAGCGGCGCTGATAGAACCATTCGGGGCGACCGATACCTTCCCGATGCGGGCCGGTACCGAGGGTTTGCACTACCCGCCCAATGCTCCCTTTTTCTACTAACTGCCCGGCAAATACTGCGCTTTCCACATGCAAGCGTTCACTGTAGTAAACCGCATATTTGCGTCCGGTTTGGGCGCACATTGCTTTAGCATCTTCGAGCTGTTCGAGAGTGGTGAGAGGCGCTTTGTCGGTGAAATAATCCTTACCCGCAGCCATCACTTTCAGGCCTAACGCACAGCGTTGTGACGGAATTGCCGCTGCGGCAATCAGTTGAACCTGCGGGTCAGTCAGAAGAGTCTCCAGTGAGTCTGCCACCTTAACCTGAGGGAATTGCTGTACAAACTTATCCACTCTGGCCGGATCGATATCATAGACCCACTTCAGCGTCGCGCCGGCCTCCGTTAAGCCATTGCACATGGCGTAAATGTGGCCATGATCAAGGCCGGTTGCCGCTATAACAAATTCGCCAGGCTGTACCACCGGCAGTGGTTTACCTTTCGGTGCGTAGTTCATGCCATCCTGTTTGTTCATGGTTATTTTCTCACGCAAAGTTTTTACCCAGAGGGATATCATCGACGTCGGCAAAGTTTTCTACCGAACACTGTTTTTCATAGAAGTGTGGGGCGCTGGCGATTAATCCGCCGGTACGGTAGAAGGTGTCATCACGTGCAATCGGCAGTGAGACCGTGCTTCTGACGATGGCGGATTTATAGATCGCGGTGATCAGTTCCAGTGAGCGTTTACCCTGCTCGCCGTCAACCAACGGTGTGCGCTGATGCTCGATGGCGGAGAAGAAGTCATCAACCTGTCCGGCGTGCAGAGTCCAGGCAAGTGGCTGCATATCCGCCTGAAAACGTTCAAGCTCGCTTTCAAGTGAAAGGTTGTTCTCTTTTTCCGGGAAACCATTTTCCGCCGCCTGCATAGCGACGACTTTCCACGGTGCTGAGAGACGCGCTTTTTCTCCCTGCAACACGATCTTCTGTTCTTCGCCGTGATGGACTACGGAGGCTGTCAGCTGTGCCAAGGCACCATTGGGATAGCGGAATATGGCGGCGCTGAGATCTTCGACTTCCGCGTTATCGTGTGACACGTTGCTGATCATGGCGACGACTTCAGTCGGCGCACCCAGTATCCATTGCATGGCATCGATATGGTGTACCGCATGGTTAAGGGTGCAGCCGCCGCCTTCTTTCTCCCACGTACCGCGCCACCACAAGTCATAGTAGGAGTGGCCGCGCCACCAAAACGAATCCACCTGCGCATGGCAAATTTTGCCAGCCAGCCCGGAGTCAACGGCGGCTTTCAGACGCCAGAAGGCGTCGGTAAAGCGATTCTGGGCCACTACCGACAATATTTTCCCGCTCGCTTTTTGAGCCGCGATCATTGCATCGCACTCCTCAAGCGAGGCGGCCATAGGTTTTTCGCACAGTACGTGCTTACCTGCCTGCAATGCTGTAATGGTGTTTTCTGCGTGCACATAAGGCGGAGTGCAGACATCCACCACATCAATATCATCACCCCCGGCCAGCATCTCCCCGAGATCGCTATAAACCCGTACATCATGCAAACCATAACGCTGTAATTTCTCGCGCGCTTTTTCCGGATAGACATCGGCAACTGCGACAATTTTGCCTCGCTCAGGAAATTGTAAAAACGCCTGGATATGTGAATGGGTAATATTGCCCATGCCGACTATCGCAACTTTTAACATCGGGATTCTCCACCTGTTACCGTTATTAAGATGCCTGGGGCGAACATAAAAAAAGGGCAGTGAAAGGAGCAAACTCTTTTTGTGAGAATGTTCGCAGAGCAGGGCGAATACTTGGGAACCCGATGTAAAATAGTTGTAATGTCATAGCATTACGTTTGCAAAAATTTGCAAAAACTGATTGGGATAGAGATCACATTATGGCTGGCAAGCTTCGGATGGATGAAATTTCAACCCTGACCGGTTACTCAGTAAGTACAGTTTCACGCGTGTTGAGCGGCAAATCCTATACCAGCGAGAAAGCACGGGAAGCGATTGTTAATTGCGCGCGTCGACTCGGCGTATTGCAGGACATGGTAAGTGGTCGCCTTCTGATTAATGACATCGTCGTCTTTGCTCCGGGACGCACATTCACTCCGCGCGGAGATCACTTCTACCTCGAAGTTACCCGTGGTATTGCTGCGGCCTGTGCATCTCACGATGTCCATATCAGTTATTGTCCTCTGGAAGAGCAACGGGCCGATGTGAAACTGTTTCTGGAAAAAGCAGGGGCGAAAAATATAAGCGCGATCATCATTATTGGCACCGACGATCAAGCTATTTTCAATCTGGCCTCGTCACTGGGTAAACCCTGCGTGCTAATCAACTCGCGTGATAAAGACATGATGCTGGATGCAGTATCACCGGATCATCGGGCAATTGGTTTTGCCGCAATGCAATATCTGTTTGAACAGGGGCATCGACGCGTGTTAACCGTGACCTGCCTGCGACGCGAAACGCTATTTTTGCGTCTGGAGGGGATCAAGCATGCTTATCGCCACTTTCATATGCCGTTTAATGCACAGCATGACTTGATTGTGATTGAAGCTTACTCATCACGAGACACGGAGACTGCCTTGAATCGCTGGCTGGATGATCACCCACGGGACCAGTGGCCGGATGTGATTCTGCCGGGTGGCAAGGGCATTGTCACTGGTGTTCAGAATGTGCTGCTGGCACGAGGTCTCCGGGTGCCCGAAGATATTTCGATAATGACCACTGACCTGGCGAGTCGGCTGGAAGGCTCACCTGAGATGCCTGTTACCGGCTTTGCCGTTCCTTGCCGTGAGTTAGGTTACGAAGCGATTCAGCTTATTCAGAACCGCCTTAATCGCCCACATTCACCAATTTATAATCTGTTGTTACAGGGGAAACTGGTAGATCGCGGAACCGTAGCGAATGCGACACGCCATGCTGCCCGTGAAGAAATCAATAACCAATTTGATTGAGGATGTGGTTAAAATTTATGGAATTAAAGATGGTGTTGTTTTATGCGACTGATGTGGATATCTGCCATTTTAATATCAGTAATGAATGATGATTGCTATTTATAGTTTTAATTTATGAAGCGTTATTAATAATGTAAATATGCTACGCCCGCTGGCTTGCCTGATCCTGAACCGTCATCTCCGGACATCTTTTTATTTTGAGTTAACGATGCCCGCTGCCGCCGGTATAATTTTTTCACTACAATTCCGTCTCAATTCCAACTTTGTTGCTTATATCTTCATCGCGAGCGGTTCGGGGCTTCTGTCATAGTTTTCACGTAACATTATATGAGTTCGCATAATGTAATTTATGTTAAATAAAGGGCCGATGATCGTGATGGATCTCTGATCTCATTGCCTGCCGTGCTGTTTTCCTCTTCTCTCATATCCCAGGATATGATTGCACTAAACATCCCCAGCCACAGACAGGCAGTTTGCGTTCTCCCTCTTCCCACCACCTGAATGTGTCTTATCTCTTCTGAGTGACCTGTCAGGGTTTCAGAATGACTTTTGTCCAGCCATTATCACGATCATCAAAATGCTTATAGCCTTCGGCTGCGTCTGCCAGCGCGAGTCGGTGCGAAATGATCTGCGCCGGATTGGCTCTGCCCTGATGGATAAGCCTGGCGAGCTGGCGGTTGTACGCTTTGACATTACACTGGCCGGTCTTGATCGACTGACCCTTGAACCAGAAATTACCAAAATCGAAAGGCACTTTACCCTCTTTGGCCAGATCGGTCGCACCACCGGGGTCCTGCGGAACAAAAACCCCTACCGCACCGATGCCGCCTGTGGCCTTGGTTGAGGCGACCAGGCTGTTCAGCGTGGCAGAGTTATCCTCGTGGCCATGTTTATTGCAGCACTGATAGCCCACGCACTCGCAACCGCAATCCGTGCCGCGCCCATCGGTTAATTCGAGAATTTTATTGACGGCCTCATCACCCACGCCGTTGATGGCCACTGCGCCCATCTGTTCGGCCAGCGCCAGTCTGTCCGGATGGGTATCCACCACAAACACCTGCGAAGCACCCTTGATCAGGGCCGAGTGTGCAGCCATCAGGCCGACCGGTCCGGCACCATAAATGGCAACACTCTCTCCGGGGCGCAAGCCTGCCAGTTCAGTGGCATGCCAGCCGGTGGGGAAGATGTCGGACAGTAAAACGTAGTCTTCCTCTTTTTCTACCGCATCAGGCGGCAGTACCAGGCAGTTAAAGTCAGCATAGGGAACGCGCAGTAGCTCCGCCTGTCCGCCATCCCATTCGCCCATTTCAGCAAAGCCATAGGCGGCACCGGCCGTACCCGGGTTTGCCGTGAGACAGTAACCGGTTAACCCTTTCTCGCAATTTTCACAGAATCCGCAGCCAACATTAAAAGGCAGGCAGACATAATCGCCGACTTTGACCCGCTCAACCGCGCCGCCGATTTCAATGACCTGGCCCAGGTTTTCATGGCCAAAGATGCGACCCTGTTCGAAGCTGGTGCGCCCTTCATACATATGGAGGTCGGAACCGCAGATATTGGTGGTGGTAATACGGACAATGACATCGGTAGGACGAACGATTCTGGGATCCGGCACCTCTTTGACTGAAACGTCAAAAGGTCCGTTATAGACAACTGCTTTCATGGTGTTCTCCTCACGTGCATGATCAGTTATGAAGGCTGCGGCTGCGTGAATGTTTACGGTCGCCACCCTCTTCGTGATGCTGCTTTTTCAATCAAATGACGTGATTGAATGTCTAAGTGTAGAACAGCGCATGACGCAGTCTGAGGATATTAATATTATGTAACCCTATGAAATGTAAGCACCGCTTCGCTAAAAGCCTCCTGTTTCTCACCTTATCAACGCCTTTGCATCCTGCTGCCGTTTGCCTTACGGCAGGTTAATTTTTGCTCTTAAGCCGGTGGCGGATAATATCCTGACCGTCATAAACAGGCTCCGGACGGATGGAGAGGCCGTGCCGGTGTCCCCTCTGGCGTCAGGCGGAAGCCCCCCGAACCTCCGCCCGGCTCTCCCCTACTTTTTATCCTGCGACCAGGTGGCGCTGCGGATATCGACCTTCACCGGCAGCAGACCAATCCGGGTAAAGGTATCCGCCAGCGCCTGCTGCTGGGTGAAGACCTCTGGCGTCATCCGCTCTGCGCCAAACGGCATTCTCGCCAGCGCGCGCTGCCAGACAGGCTGGGGCAGCCCGGTTGAGGTGGACATGATTCTGGCTGCCTCTTCCTGATGCTGATTGGCCCAGCTGCTGAGCGTGCCGAGTTCATCCACGACCTTGCTGGCGATCTGCGGGTACCCTTCCGCAAACTTACGACTGGCGAGGTAGAAGGTGTAATGGGGCACCAGTCCTTCTGCATTTTTGATCAGCCGCGCGTGAGCATTGGTTTCTACTTCTGCATAGTAAGGATCCCAGATGACCCAGGCGTCCACCGCGCCGCGCTGGAAAGCGGCACGCGCATCGGCAGGAGGCAGATAAACCGGCGTAATGTCTTTGTAGCTCAGCCCGGCCTGCTCCAGCGCGGTAACCAGCAGATAGTTCACGTCAGAGCCTTTGTTCAGCGCGACGCGCTTCCCCTTCAGATCCGCAACGCTTTTGATCGGCGAGTCGGCCGGAACCACAATCGCCTCGGTTTTCGGGTTGGCGGGCGAATGTGCCAGATAGACCAGATCGGCCTGAGCGGCCTGCGCAAAGGTGGGCGGCGCGTCGCCGGTCGCCGCGAGGTCGATGCTGCCGATGTTCAGCCCTTCAAGCATCTGCGGCCCGGCCGGAAACTCAATCCAGTGAACCGCGATCCCCTGCTTTTTGAATTCCTGATCCAGCGTGCCGCGATATTTCAGCAGCGCGAAGATATTGGCCTTCTGGAAACCGATGTTGATCGTTTCGGGCTTCTCTGCTGCCTGGATGCTGAACGCTAAGCCCGCCTGAGCGGCAATAATGAGTGCGCTGAGTAATACTTTTTTCATTTCTCATTCCTGAGTCTGTTGTAGTCAGCGCAACATATCAAACGCGGGTTGCCGCGCTTAGCGAGGAAAAGTTCGATGCTTAGCTGAAAAAACGCTATGGATGCCAGACTGACTCGCGAACCCGGATAGCGCGACTAAACAGCCCCAGCGCATAGAAGCGGTCTGCGATGGTCTGCTGTTCGCGGATGATGGCTAAATTCATGCGCTGGGTCTGATGACTGCGCCGGGCCAGGGCATGCATCAGAGAGGAAGTAGAGATGCCGAGTTCGGTGGAGAGCAGCCCGGCCGCTTCCGCGCGGTGCGCATCAATGTAACGTCCCGTCTGCTCCAGCGCGCCAAGCAGAACCTGCAGCAGATCGCCCGAATGGGCGGCAAATCCGCGTTCGGCGAGATAGAACTGATGGTTGTTGACCCGCCCGGTACCGTCAGCAATCACCCTGAACTGCCCGCTGTTCTCGGCATCGCTGAGCAGGGGATCCCACATCATCCAGGCATCCACCGCATTGAGATCGCTGGGCGTTAAGGGATATCGGGGCGGCGCGTAGACGATACGCACATCATCCAGGGCTAACCCCGCCTCATCCAGAATCTGCAGCAGCAGATAGTGAACGTTGGAGCCGCGGTTGACGGCGATACGCTTCCCTCTGAGATCGCCTATCTGCTGAATCGGGCTGCTGTCCGGCACCAGCAGCGCGACACTCTGCGGCGCCGCTGGCTCCCAGGCGACATAAATCATCGGGCTGTTGCTGGCCTGGGCAAACAGCGGCGGCACTTCGCCGGTGGTGCCGAAATCGATCTCCTTATTGCTCAGCGCATGCAGAAGCTGCGGACCCGCCGGAAACTCGCTCCACAATACGCTGACGCCACGATCCGCCAGCTGCTGTTCCAGCGACTGACGCGCTTTCAGAATGCCGAGGTTGCCGAACTTCTGATAACCGATGCGCAGTTCCCGCTCTCGCTCCGGAGCCTGGCAGGAAGCGGTCTGGCGCTGACGCAGGGCGGTGCGGCGCGGTTTAATCACGCCGAGGTGTCCCAGCTGGGTGCGCAGCGTATGACGGCTGATACCGAGCAGAGCGGCAGCCTGAAGCTGATTGCCCTGGGTCAGTTCCAGCGCATTTTTCACCAGCGCGGCAATCACGCGGGGATAGAGTGGCGTTTCGCTCTGCTGCATCTGCTGGCGCAGGAACTGATCCAGCGCCTCTTCGCCAGGCGGCAGATCGCCTTCTGCCAGCGGACTCAGCCGCAGCTGCTGCGGCGTCACCACGGAGCTTTTGCTGAGCAGCACGGCGTTGTGCAGCGTGTTCTCCAGTTCGCGGATGTTGCCCGGCCAGCTGTAGGCCATCAGCGTCGCCAGCGCCTCCTCGCTGAGGCGGAGCTGAGGACGGCCCAGGCGACGCGCATAGAGCTGCAGAAAGTGTGTGGCCAGCACCGGGATATCCTCGCTGCGCTGGCGCAGCGGGGGCAGCGTCACACTGGCTACATTCAGCCGGTAGTAAAGATCTTCCCGGAATCGCCGTTCACGAATCGCTGCTGCCAGATCACGGTTCGTCGCCGCAATCACCCGCACGTTGACCTTTACCGCCCGTGACGATCCGACGCGGGTGATCTCACGCTCCTGCAGCACGCGCAGCAGCTTTATCTGTAGCGACAGACTCAGTTCGCCGACTTCATCCAGCAGCAGCGTGCCGCCTTCTGCCGCTTCAAACCAGCCCCGATGCCGCTCCTGTGCGCCGGTAAACGCCCCTTTCTCATGCCCGAACAGTTCTGACTCCGCCAGACTTTCGGTCAGCGCGCCGCAGTTAACCGCCAGGAACGGTTGCCGGCTGCGCGCGCTGTGATGATGCAGATAGCGCGCCATCACCTCTTTACCGGTGCCGGTTTCGCCAATAATCAGTACGGTCGCATCGGTGGGGGCGAGCTGATCCAGCACGCTTTTAAACGCGCGCGATGCGGGGTCAATCAACTCAGGGCTGGAAATCTGCATCTCGTTTTACCGGGTTACCAGAAGAGTGATGACCATACCGCGCGTCCGCCGCATAAACGAGAGGCCAGAGGTGCCGGATTGTTGCCGACGCGACAGCCTGCCACCCTGGCTGTTGCAAATGCAGCAGCACCAGTTAAATTCGTAAATGCCTATCTCACTGAATTAACGGGATAAAAATAGCTGCTCACTCTGGCACGCTATCTGCTAATGGCTATATAACCAAAGGGATTATCCCTATGTATTAAATTCAAATATCGTTATAAAGGAATCTGCTAATGAGCCACGCGACACAGGAAAACCTGAATCTCTTCTGGTTTCTGCCCACCCACGGTGACGGGCGCTATCTGGGGACAACCGAAGGAGGCCGGGCGGTCGATTTACCCTATTTACAGCAGGTGGCGCTGGCAGCAGACAATCTGGGCTACTACGGTGTGTTAATCCCGACCGGCAAGAGCTGCGAAGATTCATGGCTGGTCGCCTCGGCGCTGGCCCCGATCACCAAAAACCTGCGCTATCTGGTGGCCGTGCGCCCCGGCCTTCAACCGCCGAGCCTGGCGGCACGCATGGCCGCGACGCTGGATCGCCTCTCGGGCGGGCGTCTGCTGATTAACGTGGTCACCGGCGGCGACCCGGTGGAGAACAAGGGTGATGGCATCTTCCTCAGTCACGCCGAGCGCTATCAGGTGACCAGGGAGTTTCTCGACGTCTACTCCCGCCTGCTGAAAGGCGAGAAGGTCGACTTCGCAGGAGAGCACATTCGCGTAGAAGGCGCGGAGATCCTCTTTCCCCCGGTGCAGGAGAACGGCCCGCCGCTCTATTTTGGCGGTTCCTCGGAGGCGGCTATCGACGTTGCCGCCAGCCAGATCGATACCTATCTGACCTGGGGAGAACCGGTCGAACAGGTGGCAGAGAAGCTGGCGGTGGTGCGTCAGCGGGCGCAGGAACAGGGCCGCACGCTCTCCTATGGCATCCGGTTACATGTCATTGTTAGGGAAACGGAAGAGGAGGCCTGGGCCGCCGCCGATCGGCTGATCTCGCATCTGGATGACGAGACGATCGCTGCAGCGCAGAAGATTTTCGCCCGGATGGATTCAGCCGGTCAGGCGCGGATGAGTGCGCTGCATCAGGGGTCGCGCGAGAGTCTGCGCATCGGGCCTAATCTCTGGGCGGGCGTGGGACTGGTGCGCGGCGGCGCAGGCACCGCGCTGGTGGGCAATCCGCAGCAGGTTGCCGATCGTATTCGTGAATATCAGGCGCTGGGGATTGAGAACTTTATCTTCTCCGGCTATCCGCACCTTGAAGAGGCGCACCGCTTTGCCGATCTGGTAATGCCGCTGTTACCGCTGGCGGCAAATGCTGAAAAGAAACAGCGCAGCGTGAATACCGGGCCCTTTGGCGAAACCATTGGCGGCGACCGCCGCCCGGAAAAGCACTCCAGCGCCAGTTAACAGAAGAAAAGGCTCGTTTATGTCACAACAGCAGATTGTCATCATTGGCGGTGGATTCACCGGCACCGCACTGGCGATCCATCTCGCCCGGCTGGGCGAGGCGGGGTTGAGCGTGACGGTGATCGAACCGCGGGCGCAGCTGGCGCAGGGCGTGGCGTATGGCACGCCCGATCCGGCGCATCGTATCAATGTGCCGGCTGCCAGAATGCAGCTGGCCGGGGATGAAGCCGGCGCGTTTGACCGTGACTACCGCGCCTCGCCGCACTTCCGCGACGATCCGGACGCGCTGTGGCATGACGGCAATGTTTACCCGCAGCGCGGTGAGTTTGGCCGCTGGGTCAACGCGCAGTTTATTTATCAGCAGCAGCACTCGCCCGTGACGCTTCACCATTTACGGGACAGCGCGGTTTCCCTGCAGGATGGCATCGTCACTACGGCTTCGGGTCAGCGCATCCGGGCCGATCAGGTGGTGCTGGCGATCAGTCATCCGCCGCCTGAACTGCCTGCGCTGCTGAAGCCGCTGCAGGCGCACCCCGCTGTCATCGCTAATCCCTGGCAGGGTGATGCGCTGGCCCGGATTGCGCCAGACGAGCGGGTGGCGATCATCGGCTCAGGGCTGACCATGTCTGATGTCGTCGCCTCGCTGCACCGCCAGCGGCATCGCGGCGGGATAACCGTTTTCTCGCGTCGCGGGCTGGTGCCGCGCGCCAACCTGAGCGGCAGTGAAGAAGAGTACAGGCTGGATTACCGCCTGCCGCAACCCGCCAGCGCGCGAGGCTGGTTACATCGGGTGCGTCAGGAGGTTAAACAGGCTGCGGCGCTAAATCTCCCCTGGCAGCTCGTGCTGGATGATATTCGCCGCAACGGGCAGCGTATCTGGCAGAGCCTGCCGCTGCATGAACAGCAACGTTTTCTGCAGCATCTTCGTCCCTGGTGGGACGTTCACCGCTACCGCATCGCCCCTCAGGTCAGCCAGGTGCTGACTCAGCTGCAGGCCAGCGGTCAGCTTTCGCTGCGGGCGGCGCGTCTGATCGTCGCCGAACCGGCGGGAGACGCGCTCCGGCTGACGCTGCGGCTGCGGGGCGCGCATCAGGAGAGCCGGGTAGTGGATCGGGTCATTGTGACGACCGGCCCGGCGCATAACGCGCTGCTCAACAGCAATGCCCTGCTGCGCCAGCTACACCGCGACGGCATGATTCAGCCCGATGCACTGTCGCTGGGCATCAGCGTCAATGCGCTGTCGCAGACGCTGGATGCCCGGGGCGAACCCAACCCGCATCTCTATGTCGCCGGGCCTGCCGCACGAGGACGTTTTGGCGAGCTGATGGGACTGCCACAGGTGGCAGAGCATGCGGAAGCGGTGGCGCACAGGCTGCTGAGCATTACGCCCTCCTCCCTCAGTGAGCGATGTCCCGGCTCCCTGACGAACTAATTCAGCCCTGAAAAAACCTCAATCTATACGCGGGCGGCAAGCGATTGCCGCATCCGCTCAGGAGTCGCTATGTCATCGCAACGTGAAATTCGTCTTAACGCTTTCGATATGAACTGTGTCGGTCATCAATCTCCCGGCCTGTGGGCGCATCCCCGCGACCGCTCCTGGCAGTATAAAGATCTGGAATACTGGACCGACCTGGCGCGCCTGCTGGAGCGCGGTAAGTTTGACGGGCTGTTTATTGCGGACGTGCTGGGCGTCTATGATGTGCTCAACGGCAATAATCAGGCGGCCATTCGCCAGGCCACCCAAGTGCCGGTCAACGATCCGCTGGCGTTAATCACGCCGATGGCGCTGGTGACGGAGCATCTGGGGTTTGGCCTCACCGCCTCGCTCTCGTTTGAACACCCCTACCCGTTTGCACGGCGCATTTCCACGCTCGATCACCTTACCAAAGGCCGCATCGGTTGGAACATTGTGACCTCCTATCTGGAGAGCGGCGCGCGCAATATCGGCCAGCAGGCGCAGACCGATCATGACGCGCGCTATGACTATGCCGATGAATATCTTCAGGTGATCTACAAACTGCTTGAGGGAAGCTGGGAAGATGACGCAATCGTGCGCGATCGCGAACGCCATATTTTCAGCGACCCCGATAAAATTCATCCGATTAACCACCAGGGCACCTTCTTTCAGGTGCCGGGCATTCATCTCTGCGAACCGTCACCGCAGCGCACGCCGGTACTTTACCAGGCGGGAGCCTCCAGCCGCGGCAAGGCGTTTGCGGCGGAACATGCCGAGTGCGTGTTCGTGGCGGCGCCCTCGAAAGTGCTGCTGAAAAAAACCGTGGCGGATATTCGCCAGCGAGCCGCCGCGGCGGGGCGCGATCCACGCGACATACTGATCTTCAATCTGCAGACGGTGATTGTGGGTGAAACTGACCTGGCAGCGCAGGCCAGATGGCAGGAGTACAAACGCTATGTCAGTTACGAAGGCGCGCTGGCGCTGATCTCCGGCTGGACGGGTATCGATTTCGGCCAGTATCAGCCGGATCAGGTGCTGAAGCATCTGCACACCAATGCGATTCAGTCAGCGGTAGAGACCTTCTCCACCGCCGATCCGAACCGCCAGTGGACGGTCCAGGGCCTGGCAGACTGGGTCGGGATCGGGGGATTCGGGCCACTGCTGGTGGGCAGTGCTGAAACCGTGGCGGATGAGCTGCAGAGCTGGGTGGAGGAAACCGATGTGGATGGTTTTAACCTCGCCTACGCCGTAACGCATGAAACCTTTACCGACGTGGTGGAGCTGCTGGTGCCGGAGCTGCAAAAACGGGGTGTCTATAAGCAGGATTATCAGCCAGGAACGCTGCGTGAAAAGCTGTTCGGACAGGGGCCACGGCTGGCATTGCCACATCCGGGGGCTGGCTATCGCCGGCGTTCTGATTCAGCGCAGCGGACGCTCAACCTGGCGGTTTAGCATCAGGCTGTACGCACAGCCGCCTGACACCGGATTTACCTGAACGCTGCCGGATGAAATAACCCCTTCATCCGGCCTTTCGCATGCCAGTAAAATCGCATTAACTTATTGAATTTATTATAATCGTTATCCATATTTGTTGGTTGTTTACTGCGCCGGGAATACCTATAAAAGCCTCGTTACCTGCTGAATACAATAACGAGGATACGATGAGTACACTGAATATTGACGACACCCTGACCATCCCGCCGCCCCACTCCACGCCGGTGCGTTCGGTGAGCGACGTGGCCCGGCTTATCAACAGTAAAAGTGAGAAAAACAGCTACGCCCGCTGGATCGTGTTTCTGGCGCTGGGCGGGGTGTTTCTTGATGCCTACGACCTGACGACGCTCTCTTACGGCATTGATGATGTCGTCAGGGAGTTCAGCCTGACGCCGGTGCTCACCGGGCTGGTGACCTCCTCCATCATGATCGGCACTATCGTGGGCAATCTGATCGGCGGCTGGCTGACTGATAAATATGGCCGCTACTCCGTATTTATGGCGGATATGCTCTTCTTTGTCGTCTCCGCCATCGCTGCGGGTCTGGCACCCAACGTCTGGGTGCTGATTGGTGCGCGCTTTCTGATGGGGATCGGCGTGGGGATCGATCTGCCGGTAGCCATGGCTTATCTGGCGGAGTTTTCTAAATTCTCCGGCAAAGGCAATAAAGCGTCGCGCCTCGCGGCCTGGTGCCCGATGTGGTATGCCGCCTCATCCGCCTGTTTCTTCATTATTTTTGCGCTCTATTTTCTGCTGCCTGCTGAACACATCGACTGGTTATGGCGCGCCTCGCTGCTGTTTGGTGCCGTACCGGCCCTGCTGATTATTGCGGTGCGCAGCAGATTCATGAACGAGTCTCCTCTCTGGGCGGCTAATCAGGGCGATCTGCGTGGTGCGGTGCGTATCCTGCGCGACTCTTACGGCATCGAGGCGCATGAAGTGCAGCCCGAAAGAGGCGTTACCGTGAAGGCGGCGCCGAAAGTGAGTTTCCGGGTGCTGTTTCAGAAGCCTTATCTGGAGCGCACGCTGGTCAGTGGGGTGATGAACGTCTGTATCGCCTTTGAATACACCGCCATCGCCTTCTTCCTGCCGTCGATCCTTGCGCAGTTTCTGGGAGCGGGCGTCTTCGAAACCATCTCTGCCTCGCTGGGACTGAATGCGTTGTTTGCCTTTACCGGCGGCCTGCTGGGCATGCGGCTGGCGTGGAAATTTCCCTCCCGTCATGTGGCGATTGCCGGCTTTGCGCTGCAGTTTATCGCGCTGATCTCGCTGGCACTGATTGGCCATCCGCAGGCGACGACGGGTGTGGTGGTGGCGGTGCTGATGCTCGGTCTCTGGCTGTTTGCTGAAGGTTTCGGGCCGGGTGCGCAGTTGATGATCTATCCGGCACTCTCCTACCCGACGCATATCCGGGCCACCGGCGTCGGCTTCAGCCGCTCGCTTTCCGGCATTGGCAGTGCGCTGGCGCTGTTTATTCTGCCCATTCTGCAGGCGCGCTACGGCACCAATATGTTCTGGATTGTCTCTCTCGCCGCCCTTATTCCGATTATTTTCCTGTTGATCGTCCGGTTTGAACCGACCCGACAGGACATTGATGAACAACCCGCCACAGGAGACGATCATGTCTGAACTCAACCCGACTGAATTTGCCGCGCTGCGTGACCATTTCAGACCGCTTTTTGCCCGTATTGCCAGCGAGGCGGCGGCATGGGAAACCGGCCGCACGCTGCTGCATGAGCCGATCCGCTGGCTGAAAGAGGCCCGGTTCGGCACACTGCGAATCCCGAAAGAGGACGGCGGCTTTGGTGTTTCGCTGCCCCAGCTCTTTTCGTTACTGACTGACCTGGCCGAGGCAGATTCGAACCTGCCACAGGCGCTGCGCGCGCACTTTGCCTTTATCGAGGATCGCCTGAACCAGCCTGACAGCGACGCACGCCGTCGCTGGTTCCGGCGTTTCGTCGACGGTGAGCTGGTGGGCAGCGGCTGGAGCGAGGTCGGCGCGGTGAAGCTGGGTGAGGTGATCACCCAGGTTTCCCCCGCGCCGGCGGGATGGGTGATCAGCGGTGAAAAGTTTTACAGCACCGGAACCCTCTATGCCGACTGGATCGATGTCTATGCAAAGCGGACGGACAACGGCCGTGATGTGATTGCGCTGGTGAACACGCACCAGAACGGGGTGGAGCGCGATGACGACTGGGATGGTTTCGGGCAGCGGCTGACCGGCAGTGGCACCACCCGCTTTCATCAGGCCGGGGTTGAGCAGCCCCACGTTTATGATTTCAGCGAGCGCTTCCGCTATCAGACCGCTTTTTACCAGCATGTCCTGCTCGCAACGCTGGCGGGAATTGGCCGGGCGGTGGTGCGCGATGCGGCACAGGGGGTAGCGCAGCGTAAGCGGATTTACAGCCACGGCAATGCCCCTCAGGTGAGGCAGGATGTACAGGTGCTGCAGGTGGTCGGACAGATCAGCAGCTGGGCCTGGGCCGCTGAAGCCGCCGTTGAGCGCGCGACCCACTCACTGCAGCGGGCGTTTGAATTACAGCTCAGCGGCGCGGATGATGCAGCGCTTCACGCGGTTAACGTGCTGGCAGAAGTGGAATCGGCTAAAGCGCAGACCGTAGCCACGGAGCTGGTGACGCGGGCCGCCACGGAGCTGTTTAATGCGCTTGGCGCGTCGGACACCCGCGTCAGCAAGGCGCTGGACCGCCACTGGCGTAACGCCCGCACGGTCTCATCACACAATCCGGTGATCTACAAAATCCGCAATGTGGGTGACTGGGAAGTGAACGGCAGCGATCCGACGTTCATCTGGCAGATAGGCAATGGCGAAGGCGCGTGAGATCGCTAAGGCCGGGGGTTCCCGGCCTTACCCGCTCAGCGATGATTCAGACGACGCGACAGCCGGTCACCGCATAACTGAAGCAGCGTGACCAGTGCGACCAGCACCACGATGACCGTTACCATGACCTGCATGTCAAAGCGCTGGTAACCATAACGATAGGCCAGATCCCCTAATCCCCCGGCACCGATGGCACCCGCCATGGCTGAGGCGTTGATCATGGTGACCAGCGTAATGGTGAAACCGCTGACGATGCCAGGGCGCGCCTCCGGCAGCAGCACATGCCAGATAATGTGCCAGCGATGAAAACCCATCGCCTGCGCCGCTTCGGTCAGCCCTTTATCCACTTCCCGCAGGCTGACCTCCGCAATGCGGGCAAAGAACGGGGTTGCCGCCAGGGTCAGCGGCACGACGGCCGCCCAGACGCCGTAGGTCGTCCCGACGATCCAGCGGGTAAAGGGGATTAACGCCACCATCAGAATCAGAAAGGGTATGGAGCGGAAGAGATTCACTATCCAGCCCAGCACCCGATTGAGTGCCGGACTGGGAAAGAGATCGCCCCGTCCGCTGACCACCAGAATCACCGCCATCGGCAACCCCAGCGCCAGCGCCAGCGCAGAGGAGACGCCAACCATCAGCAGGGTGTCCAGTAACGCGGTCCACAAACGATCAATAGCCTGTGACATAACCCACTACCTCCAGTCGATCGGCAATGTGCGCCAGTTGAGCGGTGACGGATTGCGCCTCATGCTGTGCATCCAGCAGCACCAGCAGCTGCCCCACCGGTTTCTGTTCCACCCACTCAATCGCGCTGTGGATCAGCGTGATTTCCCCCGGCACCCGCGCGCCCAGCGCGCCGATATCAGGCCGGGCACCCTGCCCGGTGTAGCGCAAACGCAGTAACAGCCGCGCATCCTGATGCAGCCGGTGATCACTCAGGCGGGCGGCAACGGATTCGGGCAGCGTCTGATAACCGGGATTGAGCAGCTGACGCGTGGTTTCCTGCTGCGGGTCGCTGTAGACCTGCCAGACCGGGCCGCGTTCGATGATTTCCCCCTGATCGATGACCGCCACGTTGTGGCAAAGGTCATGCACCACATCCATCTCGTGGGTGATCAGCACAATGGTGATATGACGCTGCTGATTAATCTTTTTCAGCAGCGCCAGAATCGCACGCGTGGTCTCGGGATCGAGTGCTGAGGTCGCCTCATCGCACAGCAGCAGTTCCGGATCGTGCACCAGCGCACGGGCAATACCGACGCGCTGCTTCTGCCCCCCGGAGAGCTGCGCAGGCCAGGCGTGTTGCCGTGCCTCCAGCCCGACCAGCGCCAGCAGTTCATCCACCTTTCGCGCCCGCGCCGCCGCCGGCACGCCGGCGACCCTGAGCGGCAGCTCAATATTCTGTCTGACGGTTTTGGCAGAGAGCAGATTGAAGTGCTGAAAGATCATGCCCGTGCTGCGCCGCCATTCGACCAGCTGCCGCGCGCCCAGCGCGCTGATGTCGGTGCCGTCGATGACGATGCGTCCACCGGTGGGATCTTCCAGGCGATTCAGGCAGCGGATAAGCGTGGATTTACCTGCGCCGCTGCGGCCGATGATGCCGAAAATCTCACCGCGCTGGATCTCCAGATTGATGTGATGCAGCGCATCGGCCGTCTGACCGGGATAGCGTTTACTGACCGCTTCCAGCCTGACGTGAGCAGCAGCGTGGGTGCGGATTGCGGCGGCGGCATGGGGCAACGCCGTCGCGTCAGGAATGACCAGGCTGACCATCGTTACTGACTCCAGCCGGGCTGATAGAGTTTGCCGTAGAAGCTGTCGAGGCTGGCGCGTACCACCGGCGAATGCTGATAGATATCGACAAATTTTGCCAGGCGCGGATCGTCCTGGTGCCCCTCCCGAATCACAAACTGAATCACATATTCCGGATGTTCCAGCCCGTCGAACAGCAGCGCGTGATTCGGATCGATGGTTTTCGCCAGACGCAGATAGTGTGGATACCCCTGCGCCAGGTCGACCTCTTCCAGCGACCGTGAGAGCTGTACCGCTTCGACCTCAATGATTTTCAGCTTCTTAGGATTGCTGACGATATCATCGACCGTGGATTTCAGTCCGGCGCCCGGTTTGAGGGTAATCAGCCCCGCCTTCTGCAGCAGGAGTAATCCACGCGCGCCGTTGATTGGATCGTTGGCGATGGCGACGGTGCCCCCTTCCGGCACCTGGTCAATGGCGCTGTGCTTTTTAGAGTAAAGCCCGATATTGTTGATGATAGCAGGCGCATAAGCGACCAGATGGAACCCTCCTGACTGATTAGCGTTCTCCAGAAAAGGCTTATGCTGGAACAGGTTAACGTCGATATCGCCATTCTCCACGCTGACGTTGGGCGCAGTCCAGTCGGTAAATTCAACCAGTTCAACCGCCAGCCCCTGCTTTTTCGCTTCCGCCACCGCCGTCTCCAGCGGCGGGGCAAAGGCCGCGGTCGTGCCCACTTTGAGCGGACCGGAATAGTCCGCAGCGGCGACGGCAGCAGAGAGTGTCAGCAGCAAGCCGCCCAGCGTGGCGCGTAATCTGTTTGTACGTGTCATGATGATTCCTTGAGGTTAAGCGGATCAACGACGGCCGGTGGCATGACGCCACTGCGCCGCCGGGTGGCGATCGGGCAGGCGATCCTGCTGAAAGAGTTTGTTGCGCAGTGATCCGGGCTGATAAGCCGTTTTGTAGCGACCGCGCTGTTGTAATTCCGGCACGACTAACTCGATAAAATCACGGTAACTTTGCGGGTTAAGAATGCGGGTCAGGTTGAAGCCGTCGATATCTCCCTCATCCATCCACTGCAGCAGCGCCTCCGCAACCTGCGCGGGATTGCCGATAATCAGGGGATAACGACTGCCCATGGCGTGCTGCTCCAGCAGGCGACGGCGGGTCCAGCCGCTGTACGCCTGACTGACCGACTCTATTGCGCGAGTTTCACCGCTGATGATGGGCTCATCGGGACCGAAAGCTGCCAGATCGAGGCCAATCGAGCTGGAAAAATGGGCGATACCCGCCTCCGGGCTGGCATATTCGAGATAGCTGCGGTGCTTCTCCTGCGCTTCCCGCTCGGTCGGAGCCACAATCACACCGACTCCCATAAAAATACGCAGGTCCTCTGCACGGCGGCCCGCTGCGGTCGCCGCTTCACGCAGCCGCTGCGTCTGCTGACGCATTGCCGCGGGTGTCGCGGCATTGACGAAGGTGCACTCGGCATGACGCGCCGCAAACTGAATACCTCGGGCAGAGGTGCCGGCCTGGAACAGCAGCGGCGTGCGCTGGGGTGACGGACTGCTGAGGTGATACCCCTCAACCTGATAAAATTCCCCCTGATGTCTGATGGGATGAATTTTGCTGGCATCGGCATAAAGACGACGCTGGCGGTCGACGACGAGGGCATCATCCTGCCAGCTGCCTTCCCAGAGCTGATAGCTGACGTCGAGAAACTCATCCGCCTGAGCGTAACGCTGGTCATGCGCCAGCAGCTGTTTGTTACCCATCGCCCGTGCGGCACTGTCCAGGTAGCCGGTGACGATGTTCCAGCCAATCCGCCCCTGCGTAAGATGGTCGAGCGTTGAGAGACGACGGGCAAAGGGAAACGGTGCTTCATAGCTGAGGTTGGCGGTCACCGCAAAACCGAGATGCTGTGTGACGCCCGCCATGGCTGAAACCAGCATCAGCGGATCGTTGACCGGCAGCTGAATCGACTCGCTCGCCGTCAGCCCGATACCCTGCTGATAAACGTCATAGACGCCCAGGATATCCGCGATAAACAGTCCGTCGAACAGCCCGCGCTCCAGCAGGCGTGCCAGATCGGTCCAGTAACTCAGGCTATTGAATTCGGTGGAGTGATCCTGAGGGTGTGTCCACATGCCGTAATGAATGTGCCCGACACAATTCATGTTGAAGGCGTTGAGCAGAACCTGTTTCTGACTCATAGCGTACCCCGGCGCGGTGGCAGTACGCCATTGAGCAGGAAGTTGCCTATCGCGGGATATTTCCAGCGCACCGGATCGTGCAGGGTGTGAGTGCGCGCATTGCGCCAGTGGCGGTCGAGATGATATTCACGCAGGCTGGCCCGTGTGCCGCCGAGTTCAAACAGCAGGTTAGCGGCCTCCAGTGCGACCTCGGTGGTCCAGGCGCGCGCCTTCGCCACCTCAATCGAAGCCTGCGCCACCGTATCAGCATCAGGCTGTTGTTGCGCAACGTCAATGGCTGCACCCGCCTCCGCGATGAGCGCCTCGCCAGCCCGCAACCGTGCCGCCAGACGCCCGGTGCGATCGAGCGTTAAGGGGTCCTCACAGGCGCGGGTCACGCCGCTGTCTGGCCACGGCCGGGCACGCTGACGCAGAAAGTCGAGCATGTCATAAAACGCCGCCTGGGCAATGCCCTGATCGATCGCGGCATGCAGGATCTGTGCAAAAGGGCCCAGCGAGGTCGGCCGCTCAAATGCGGTCTGAAACGGCACCACATCGTCTGCCTCCACCCTGACGTTCTCAAACAGGACGCTGCCGCTGCCGGTGGTGCGCTGGCCGAAGCCACTCCAGTCATCAATAACCGTCACGCCTGCCTGATGTCGGGGCACAAATACCAGCTGCTCTTTCTCGTCTTCGTCGCGCGCTGCCGTGGGAATGCGATCGGCAAACAGCGCACCGGTGGCGTAAAATTTCGTGCCGTTAAGGACATTATCGCGGATCTGTGTGGTGCGCTGATGTGCCGCGCGGGAGGCAAATTCCGCCAGTGCATTTCCCAGATGGACGCCAGCCAGTACCTCGCCATAAAAGTGTTGCTTTTGTGATTCACTGCCGTTGAGGCGCAGGACTTCCAGCGCGTAGAAGTGATTCTGCGGAACCTGCCCTATCGCCGCATCGGCCTCACTGAGCAGGGTGATAACGGAGGCGAGCGTGGCGGTTGAAACCGCAATACCGCCATACGTCTTTGGAACGGTGATCGCCCCCAGGCCTGACTGAAACAGTCTCTGCAAGGGGGCATAGGGCAGCTCACGTTCGCGATCCCGCTCGGCGGCACCCGCACGGAACGCCTGCGCCAGTTGCGCGGCCACGTCCAGCGCCTGTTGCTCACTGCGGAGGCGGTCGGCGGGCTGTTTCGGCTGAACCTGACTCATTCTTTCTCCTTAAATCCACGCATGGCGCGCAGGGTAGATCGCATTGAGGTAGTAATTGCCAATGGCGTGGGTTTTCCAGCGCACCGGGTCATGCAGCGTGTGGGTGCGGGCATTGCGCCAGTGGCGGTCGAGTCCATGCTGCAGCAGCGTCGCGCGGCTTCCACCCCATTCCAGCAGCTTTTCGCTGGCACGCAGCGCGATATCGGTGGTCAGCACCTTGGCTTCCGCCACGGCAATTGAGGCGGCGGCGCTGTTTTCCGCCGTCAGAGGCTGCGAGGCCAGCGAATCAAGCACGCGGGCCGCCCGTCGCAGCAGGGCATTCGCGGCACTCAGTTCGGTACTGATGCGCCCGATGTCAGCCAGGATATAGGGGTCATCAGCGTTGCGAGCGACGCCTGCATCCACCCAGGGACGTGAGTGATGGCGGACAAACTCCAGCGCATCGTCCAGCGCGCCCTGCGCGATACCGGCATCAATCGCTGCCTGAATCAGCTGTGACACCGCACCTCGCAGGGTCGGTTTGTCTGACGATGGCAGGGGAATGATTGCGTCAGGCCCGACGATGACCCGATCAAGCCTTACCGTTCCGCTGGCGGTGGTACGCTGACCCATCCCTGACCAGTCATCCACGATCTCCACCCCTTCGGCAGGCAGCGGGATAAAAGCCATGGCCGGCTTGTCGTCCTCCTGCAGTGCGGTCGTGACCAGGATATCCGCGAACAATGCGCCGGTTGAGTAGAACTTCACCCCGCTCAGACGCGATGTCTGACCCTCACGCACCAGTCGGGCCTGGATGTCGCGCGTATGGCGGGTGTTCTTTTCAGGGCCACCATTGCCAAGTCGCTTGCCACTGACCACCGCCTGCAGCCATTTTTCCTGCTGTGACGGTTCGCCTTCGCCAAGAATGAACTGGATCAGGCCAAAGTGGTTCTGCGGGATCTGGCCCAGGGAGGGATCGCTGGCAGAGATGATGCGGAAGACCTCCGCCACGGTCTGGAAATCCAGCCCGCCCCCGCCAAAGCGGCGTGGCACGCTGATGCTGCCCAGTCCGAGCCGGGTAAACTGGCTGATCAGTTCACGGGGATAGAGCCGCTGCTGATCCCGGGCAACAGCACCCGGTTTCGCCTGTTCAGCCAGCGCATGCGCAGCCTGAATGGCCTGTTTTTGACAGGTTATGACGGCCGCCTGAAAGGTTTCGGGTGGATCGGAAATAAGATTCATGGCGCTTCCGGTAAAAGAGCGAGACATCAAATCAGGCAGGCTGATATTGAGTGCATCACATTAATTAACGTTGAAAGCGATAATAGGCAGCTGGTCAGAACGAAGTAAATAGCGCGGTTATTACAATATCCGCAAAGCTAATTCATATTGCAGCTTTGCATTTTAAATGCATATATGTCTGGTACTACAGAAGGGGAAGTGTCGATTTATATGAAATTAAAACCAGCTTCAGAGGCTGGTTTTAATTTTTATGGTAATGATGTGCAGGTATTATTTGCTTGCCGACTCCGGCATGGCCGAGGAGTGATGGGTCGAAATTTTCCAGCCTTTTCCATCCCAGACGTAAGTAAACGTATAGCGCGCGGTTACCTGCGTGTTATCTTTAAACGTAAAGGTATAAACGCCGGCATCAATTGCTTTATTACAGCCGGTTCTGATGGTGCGGGAGTTGATTTTACCGCGCGGCCCTTTTTTCAGAAAGTCTTTGAAATAATCAATCCGTTCCTGATCGGTGAGTCTGACCTGATTGGAGATGGTGGGCAGTAATACTGCATCACTGACATAGAGTTGCGAAACCTTCGTCGCATCGCCGGTTGCCAGCGTGTCATTCCACTTGTCGAACAGGCTGGCGACATCCTGTTCAGAGGCTTTAATGCAGGTTTCCGGCTGCTGTGCCAGCGTAATGGCGGGCGCACAAAGCAGACCTGTCAGGGATAATGATAATAATGTTTTTTTCATGAAATAGTCTCCATTAACTCATCCTGGCTTAGGGTGGCGCTCTCTCTGATCTCTGAGAGAACACCGGTAAATACGGGTTAAAATAAGGAATCGTGAATCTGAAATGTAAAGGATGTAATTATTTTCTGATGCCGTAATGAATAAAAAGCAGCCGGGTTTAGTTATTCTTTTGTTAATGCTGGCTATACGTGCTCTGCTATTGTGGCGTAACGTTACCTTACGCCCTGCTCTGCATGAAACTTAAATCTCTGATATGCGATTATTTAGATTTATATGCTGATTTCATGTTCTCCTCATCGGATTTTTAACGGCGTTAAGGCGCATTTTTCAGGAGTAAAGCAGGGGGCGCAGATAACGTGTCCGCAGCGTTTCGGGTGATATTCAAAGCGGAGGGAAATATAGCGTTGCAGTTTTTTAATCAACGCCAGATGGCTAATTACTTCACGACTGTATATTGACGGCTCTCAGTTAAACATAAACCATCAGCTTCGCTGCCTTCCCGCTTAAATTCGGATAAACCTCTGGCGCGATTTCTGAATTTCATTCCTGAGCCTCTTTCCTGTCACTTTCCATACGGTGTCGATATCCTCGCGAATGTCAGTAGATTCCTTGCGGCCGTCGTTGCCTCCTGATGAAAAGTGGATCTTCTTACTAACTTCGTATAATTATTCTTATACGAAGTCATGACAGTATGGATGCGCCGGGTTATGATGACAGACAGTCAAAACCACTTTATAAAATGGCAGCGCTACGTAAATTCTGGCCGGTTAACCCCCTGCTTTTTTCTCAGAATTCACGTAGCGCGATCAACGCCGTTTTCGGTTAATCAGTGAGCAAAAATGACAGAGCTAGTGCCGTTAACTGAACTGCAGATGAACCGGAGCGGGGATATCGTTGAACGCCTCAGACAATTTGTGCAGGACAAAGAGGCCTTTTCGCCTAACACGTGGCGACAGCTTCTGAGCGTGATGCGGATCTGCAATCAGTGGTCGGAAGAAAATCAGCGCAGCTTCCTGCCGATGAGCGCCGATGATTTGCGCGACTATCTTACTTTCCTGGCTGAAAGCGGGCGGGCTTCCTCCACCGTTACATCACATGCGGCTCTGATTTCGATGTTACACCGTAACGCAGGTCTGCCCGTGCCCAACACCTCGCCGCAGGTTTTTCGTGCGATGAAGAAGATCAACCGGGTGGCGGTGATGAGTGGCGAGCGGGCGGGACAGGCTGTGCCCTTCAGGCTGAGCGATCTGCTGGCGCTGGACAGGCAGTGGTCAGGTGCTGACAGCCTCCAGGCGCGCCGCGATCTGGCCTTTCTGCACGTCGCATACGCAACGCTGCTGCGTATCAGTGAACTGTCGCGGTTACGGGTGCGTGATGTGATGCGTGCCGGTGATGGACGTATCATTCTGGACGTGGCCTGGACCAAAACCGTCGTACAGACCGGTGGATTAATTAAAGCCCTCAGTTCGCGTTCCACCCAGCGGCTGGAGGAGTGGCTGGAGGCATCCGGGCTTTCCGGCCAGCCCGATGCCTACCTGTTTACCGCTGTCCACCGCTCGGGGCGTTCCCTCCCAGCCGAAAAACCTATGAGCACCCGGGCTCTGGAGCAGATTTTCGAACGCGCCTGGCGCTGCGTCGGAAAAACCGGAGGCGTGAAAGCCAATAAAAATCGCTATACCGGCTGGAGTGGCCACAGCGCAAGGGTTGGCGCAGCACAGGATATGGCAGACAAAGGCTACCCCATAGCCAGAATCATGCAGGAAGGCACCTGGAAAAAGCCGGAGACGCTGATGCGCTATATTCGTCATGTCGAAGCCCATAAAGGGGCCATGGTGGAGTTTATGGAACAGCATGCTGACGGCGCATTGCCTGATTAACGCTGACATAAAAGCGCGTTCAGCGTCTTCGGCGGATGAAGTTATCCACAGAAAAAGTGGACAGCCTGTGAGTAAACCGGTACGGGACAGCACTTTTCGGGCTTTATTCCTGAACCATCTCACTGATTAACAGGCGGTTTCGCCGTTTCCTGACGCGTCGCCGCCATTATATTCAGATCTCCGGCCTTGCCCCTGGTCATTAACTGACGCTATCTCCGGTTGATCGGGTCAGGCATATCCGCCCTGCTTATCACAATTGCCGTGGCAGCCCTGACAGCGTCTTTTCTCCTCCCTGAACATGATGGGGATGTTCTGCACACGGTTCCCTGCTTTGCGCAGTGCCAGCAGAATGATGACATTCAGCACCAGGACACATAAGATGCAGATCGCGCTGAATGCGGGATGACGGGCAAACGTGACCGCCTGATAAAAGAGCGTTGCCGTGGTGTAGGCGATGTTCAGTCCCCAGAAAAAGGAGAACATCATCCATTTTTTGCCTGCTTCGCGTGCAATCGCCCCCATGACGGAAACGCAGGGGACGTAAAGCAGTACAAAGATCAAATAGCTATAGGCGGCAAAGCCGCTGCCAAATTTATCCGACATCACATTCATCGGGCCGGAGGCCATCTCGCCATCACCTTTACTGGCTTCAATGGGATGCGCCAGTGCATCAATCCTGAACGCAGCCGCTAAACCAGCCCAGGTGTCAGTCAGCGCCTCTCTTAACTCTCCTCCCAGGTCAAAAGCCTGCGGATCGAACGGGCTGCTCTGAATCGCCTCGGTGGTGTAAAGACTGTTGAGTGTTCCCACTACCACCTCTTTCGCCATAATACCGCTCACCAGTCCGACAGTGGCCTGCCAGTTATCCTGTGTGACACCCATCGGCAGCAGCGCCGGCGTAATCGCTTTACTGGTCGCAGCCAGTGCGGAGTGGTTAATGTCATTCACCAGCTGGCCATTGAATGCAAAACTGCTCAGTACACCAATCAGCATGCTCACCAGGATGATGACCTGCCCGGCCCGCACCACAAACATTTTCAGCCGTTGCCACGTCTGCAGCAGCAGACTTTTGAGATGGGGCCGGTGATAGACCGGCAGCTCCATGATGAACGGTGAGGCTTCACCTCCCAGCAGGGTATGCTTGAGTACCAGCCCGGTCACGACCGCGACGACAATACCCAGCAGATAGAGGGAGAAAACCAGGCTGGAGCTGTGCGCATGAAAAAATGCCGCAGCGAACACCGCAAAGATTGCCAGCCGCGCACCGCATGACATAAAGGGTGCAATCAGCACGGTCAGCAGACGCTCACGCGGCGTGTCCAGCGTGCGTGTCCCCATCACTGACGGCACGTTACAGCCAAAGCCAACAATCAGCGGCACAAATGATTTGCCCGGCAGGCCCAGTGACTGCATCAACCGATCCATCACAAAGGCGGCGCGAGCCATATAGCCCGAGTCTTCCAGAAAAGCGAGAAACAGGAACATCAGGCCAATCTGCGGAATAATCGGCAGCACGGTGTTGATGCCAGCCCCGATCCCCTGCGCCAGAAACACCGTCAGCCAGGCCGGGAAGTGACAGACCGCACCCAGCCATTGTGCACCATGAATGAATATTGCCACCGAACTGCTGTCGAAAAGCGGCTGCAGGGCGGCGCCGATATTGATGGAAAGCACGAACATCACATACATCACCGCCAGAAATATCGGAATGCCCAGCCAGCGGTTCAGCACAACCTGATCAATCCGGCTGGTCAGATTCGCGGGCACGGCCTGATCGCTATGACTGACGGCCGCACAGATTGCATTAATGGCGCGATAACGATAGTCGGCAATCTGTACACCCGCCTCTTCGCCCGCCTGCTGCCTGATTTCAGGTAAGTGGGATTCCAGTTCCGGACAAAGCTTCGGGCTGTTGATATCCCCCTCCAGCAACTGTAAGGCCAGCCAGCGGCGTTTCTGTGGCGCTGTTGAGGCGGACATCTGCTGACATAGCTGCCCGATGGCCGATTCAATCGCTGCCGGGTAGCGCACCTGCTCCGGTGCGCGGTAAATCTGCGGTTCATCGATCAACGCCTTAAGCTGTGCAATGCCGTCACCCCGGGTTGAGGTCAGTGAAACAACCGGACAGCCCATCCGGGCTGACAGGGCTTCCGTATCGATAGTGATGTTCTGGCTGGCGGCGATATCCTGCATGTTGAGGGCAATAATACAGGGTAGCCCGAGTTCCAGCAGCTGAAGCGTCAGGAACAGATTGCTTTCAAGACGGGAGGCATCGACGACGTTGATTACCACATCGGCATGTTCCTGATAAAGGTACTGGCAGGCGATGCTCTCATCGATGGAGCTTTCAGCGGACAGCGTTGTCAGCGAGCGGGTTCCCGGTAAATCGACGAGCCGGACATCTGACTGAGCGGTGAAAAACTGTCCCTCTTTACGCTCAACTGTGACGCCCGCCCAGTTCCCCACCCGCTGGCGGGCGCCGGTGAGCTGATTAAACAGCGTTGTTTTGCCGGTGTTAGGATTACCAATCAGCCCGATGGTTATCTTTTTCATCAGACGATTTCCTCCAGAATAATTGCGTCCAGGTCACCCTGCCGCACCGCCAGAGTGACACGACGGGTTGAGATCTGTACCGGGTCACCCAGGGGGGCGACACGAATAATTTCAATCACTGCGCCCGGCAGCATGCCCATCGTCAATAATTTCTGACGCCAGGTAGAATTGACCGAGGGTTGATAGCCCACTATCCGGTAGGAGCAGCCTGCGTTAATTGTCATACCCTGTTCTGCCTCTGAGTAAGAAGCACTTATTCTACAAATGATAAGCGTTTCGATTTTTGATCTGACGTCGGACAGGCAGGGGAAAATGGCCGTCAGGGTAAACGGCAGTTCAACAGGCTGTAAAAGGGATAATTCAGCGGGATTAACGGGAGGATGAGGCGAACTCAGTGGCGGATTTGTGACAGTTCCTCGTCGGTCAGGCCGGTCATCTTCATGACGGTATCGCGGTCGAGGCCATTCTGCAGCATCGTCCGCGCAATTTTCAGGGTTGCGTCGCGTTCACCTTCAGAATGGCCCTTCTCTCTGCCAATCTGAATCCCTTCCTCGATGCCTTTTTGCTCAAGTTGTTGTGCGATGGTCATGAGTGCGTCTCCGTGTTGCGACACACGCTGTGCCAGTTCGCGAACAAAGGATTGGGCGTCGGATGTTTCGCTTCCAGATGACGCTGCATGGCCGCCACCGCATAGCGCATCAGACGGAAGGCCATATGTTTGTCGGGCGTAGACTGATGCTCAATCAGAACATGAATGTAACCGTCGCCAGCGCGTATTTTAAGGCTGTAAAGCACGTCGCTGAAATATTGCCGAAGGTCATCCTCGACAAACGAACCGGATTCCAGCGTGAGTGTGCTGAGATCGCATATTTCCCGAAGCTCTGCCGGAAGATGGATTTCCATAAAATCACGGGCAACATCTGGCTGGGTCAGAAATTGACGGAACATAGCGTCATGAGGTGTAGGGGTATAGTTTGTCTTCATCTGCCCTGACTCCGAAATAGGGACACGTTTACTACCACAGGCGCAAGAGCAACGATGCAGAGTTACAACGGGCGTTATTTAAACACAAGGCACATGGCTCAAAACGTTATGCTGTTCTTACTCACGTTCTGTTCACCTTTTTAACCTGCAATAAAGCCTGGCTCACTTTTTTAAGTGGATATCGTGTGCCTGCAAAAATGTCAATCGAAGCAGTTCGATTAGCTATTCTCTTTGAAAAAATTTAATTGTTATTCTGGCCTGCAAATTTATTGGACCAGGAGCGTGAAAAAAGACTTTTTTGATAAAATGACGCCGCAATACCCAGTTAATGTAACTTAAATGTTGAGGGAGTTAATATGCGCTTATTAAATATATCAGAAGCGAAAAGCGTCAGCGGTGCTGATATCGGCTACGCAGAGTTACTCGGGATGTGGAATGATGCTGGCCTGAATTCAGATTGCTGCTTCAATTATAATCGTGCCGCTAAAACCATTAATGCTATCGGTCTGGCCAGCGCGACTGAATACAAAAGCTGGAACAATTCGTCTATGGGTGAAGCCGGATGGATGCTCAACGAGGCGGGCGAGAAAGTGACCTGGTTCAATAACGGTCTTTTTATTGCTTTTCAGGTCAGTTGATTCGGCCTGCGCAATGGGCGAATCGTTGCATTATCTGACCGCGTGATACCGGAAAAGGTTTCTGACACCTCAGGAGCCTTTTATTTAAGTTAAGCATTGGGTTTACTGACCGGCCGCTATATCTGATCTGACATCCACCTGTATATTTAGTTACATCATGCATATGCTATAAAAACAGGTGTTACGGCCCTCCGGGCCGTGCGGGGCGGCTTGTCAAAGGGCACTCGGAGTTTCAGAACAGCTCGATGATAATTGTCAGAGAGGGGCAGCGAGGCGCAGGCTAGCTCGGATAATACTGCCAGCTCTTATTGGTTGTTGTAACTAATAAAAAGATTGATGACAAATAATCTGCTCTTTCTTTTCCGTCTGCACATCAGGCCTCAGACCGTCGTGGCTTCCATTATCCGGTACAAGTGCCAGGATGCTGTTATGGATGCTATATCCTGCTCTCTGAATTGTCTTTGAAAACGTAATCCCTCGCGGGCTGTTAAGCAAGTAACACCATTAAATTCGCCCTGATTCGGCAAATACCCTCCCCTTGAGTCGGCTATAACGCCTGAATGACTTAGCGATTTATGTAAAAAAGAACCACTCAGGTGAGAAGCAATATAGGGTTAATTTGAAATCCAATAGTAACGTGCAATTACATTGAGGCTTTATCCCGATGCGAAATCTTTGCATAACGCCAAGCATAAGCGTGTGTGCTCTTCGGTGTCATTGTTCTGCCAGAATTTAAAGCGGATTGTAGTGGCTGGATAAGGCTGCCGTTAAGAGAGGGGACTCGGCTTGTTATAAATGATCCAGATCAATTTAATTCACATAAATCTTTTGAACGCCCTACTGTTATCACGTCGTTTAAGAATGCGAAAACATAATACGGCATCGTCTTAAACAGGAATATACGGGAACGGTTATGAAATCCTCAGCCTTTATCCACAGAAGTGCCATTATCCTTGCCATGATGCTCTCAGCCATGTCACTGGCTGCCTGCTCCGGGAGTTACATCATCTCAACCACGGATGGTCACATGATTACCACCAAAGGCAAGCCGGCTAAAGACAAAGAGACCGGCATGATTGCCTATAAAGATACAGATGGAAATATGCATCAGCTCCAGCAGCATGATGTTAAGGAAATTGTACAAAAATAGGCCTTTTCTGCACTGAGCAGAGTTACCTCATCCTCTGACTTCACGGAAAACAGGTTCGATGGAATGTCGTTTGAGCGGTCCTGGCTTAGCACTGTGTGCCTCTTCCTCTGCAATGGCGACAGGCCACAACGCAGAACAGGGTAAACACTTCACCACCCTTGAGGCAGAGACGGGCCACTCCTCCAGCGGTATCTATCCGGACAGTCAGTGGATAAAAAGACGATAGATGACGTTGAGGTTGCTCAGACAGGAACGGGCTATAGCCTGGAGACTGGGCCAGAAATTATAGCCGCCGGTGTTAAAACCACGTATGTCGGTGGCGGTATGACTTTTGAATAATCGCTGAGAAACAGATGATGAAACCTTTCCTGTTACTTTTCTTCACTCTCTGTCTGACCGGATGCGTTCAGTACAAATGGGTTAAACCTGATGCCTCTGAGCAGCAGGAGATGATGGCAGAAACCGCGTGTCAGGCTCAGGCGCTGCGTGAGTTGCCGCCTGATAACATTGTCAGTGGCAAATACACGTCTCACGACGACAAGCATAAAACAACGGATACCGACTACTCCACCAGTGACGCGAACGAAAGTCAGCGCGAAATTCTGGTGAAAGATTGTATGTTCAGACAGGGCTGGCAACAGATTGAGGTTCAGCAGTGATGATCTGATGACAGGCGTGGCCAGGAGAACGCCTTCTGGCCCGTTCTGTTTCACCGTTATAACGTTTTACAGAGGATCGTTCTCTGTTTGATCCCTGCGCTGTGCATGCGCCGCGCGTCGGCAGCGTTCAGAACAATATTTCACTTCCTCCCAGCATCTTTCCCATTTTTTCCGCCAGCTCATCGGTTTTTTGCACATTTGACAGTAACGAACCGGTAATGACTTTTTATTCCCCTTAAACACGTTACTCCCCCGCTTAATCAATCCTGACGCTGCTGTTAACCCCTCTGTTCTCTGAGTGTAGCTCAACCCGACAGCGCAACGTTTTCCGGATCACCTGATCCATGATGTCATCGTCAGACTCAGAACGGTCTCAGCTGTTTATAACCGTGTAAAATCTGACCATATTATCTGGCGAAACGGGCACATCAAAGCCTGAGCCGGTATCGACATCTGTACTCTGGCTGTTATATACAGCGTTAAACTGTACGCTTCTTAAAAGCAAATTAATTACATCAGGCAACCATCGGACTCTGTTAATGCCCGCCAAGGTTAGGGGATAGTCAGGGGCGCTATTTTGCAGGGTGTCATGCAACAGGCTGTCGATACCTGTGCGCTTTGCAATGTTTTTACGATGCTGATCATAAGATCCTCACCCACCTCAGACAGCAATGATGTGCCACGTTTAATGCATCCTGTGCAATAATACCGTCAGATAATATTACGCACGATGACATTAGCGCCCCCTGATGCACTTAGTTGTCCAGTCTGTGCCTGTACGCAGAGTAATTAGAACCGTAAATAATCTCTGAAGAACGGATTAGCGTCGCATGATTCCGCTTAAGTTATGTCCATCGGTTTAAGCACGTATTCGCGTAACGTATTAAAGCCAAACGGCACAACGTTTAGTAAACTATCCGCATCCTGATTATGTTAACAGCACCAGGCCACTCCAAATAAAATTAATCAAATACAGTGCGTTACAAATAAAACCGGTCTAACCAGGCGGCCTGGAATTAACCGCTCTGGCGTTATTTAATAAGGGTTTTCACAGCTTATCCCTTCCTGACAGGATAAGCATTCGCCGTTTATCTGACGCCCGGTGTAAATAATTTTATCTTTTTCTGCTCATGAACCTAATCTGAGAGCACACGGCTTCGCTTGAAAAATGGCGAACAAGTCTGGTAACAGACTGAATTATCCGATGAGGGCTGACAGGTTTTTTTTGACAGCGTACGTGAGAAAAGGGTAAAAATGCATAAATTTACTTTTGTTTAACGCTGATGCGCTAAATAGAGTTTCAACTCTCTCAGAAAGCGATTAATATGGCTGTGTTGAACTCCAGGTTCTGTATTTGATTCTTCGAAGGCAAGCATCCTAAAAAAGCAGGTCTGACGAAAAGCATCAGCGTGAACCCGCTCTGTATTTTATTATCTGAACATGACTATGGTGACTTTGATGAGTGACACTCTCAATAGCTTGAATAATATCCGTACCCTTCGCGCTAACGCTCGCGAACTTGATCTTGCTGCTTTAGAAGAAATGCTGGAAAAACTCTCCGTTGTCGTTAGCGAGCGTCGTGAAGAAGCGCAGGCTTCAGAAGCGGCTAATCGTGAAAAAGCAGAAAAACTAGCAAAATACCGCGAATTACTGCTGCAGGAAGGTATCGATCCTAACGAGCTGTTAAATGGTATGCAGACTGCGCCGACAGAGAAGAAAAAGCGTGCGCCCCGCCCTGCCAAATATCAGTACACCGATGAAAATGGCGAAGTTAAGCAGTGGACCGGTCAGGGCCGTACCCCTTCTGCGATTAAAGCTGCCATTGATGAAGGTAAATCGCTGGACGATTTCCTGATTTAATCCAGCAGGCGTTTATCAAAACCCGCCCGGCGTTGCCCGGCGGGTTTTCTGCATCCTGTTGTTAAGTGAAACGCGATGAAACTAACCCCGTCATGCATGTCTGTCATACCCTCCTGACACCACATTAGTTCCCTCAATGGTTGATCTTCCGCGTTACTGCTCTTCACCCATAACCTGGTTTCGCCCTGCCCGTTTTGCACGATACAGAGCCTCGTCCGCGCGCGCTATCAACGCCTGAGGCGCTGACGGAGAGTCAGCCGCCAGGCTTACAGCACAGCCAGCACTCAGCGTGACATGCTTTTGCGGCAGTTCAGAAGTGAGGTGCGGAATATCAAGCTGATTAACGGCTTCGATGAGGGTTTTAGCGAGATGGAGCGCGGCTGACAGCGGCTGATCCGGCAGAATAATCGCAAACTCTTCTCCGCCGTAGCGTGCCGTGAGTTCGTTTTTACGCCGCGTCTTCTCTGCCAGCACGGCAGCGACTTTTTTCAGACAGTCATCACCGGCCACATGGCCATAGGTATCGTTGTAACGTTTGAAATAGTCGATATCAAACAGAATCAGTGATACGGGCTCGCCGCTGAGCGCAGCCTTCTGCAGGCTCTGCATCAGCATTTGATCAAAATAGCGCCGGTTGGCGACGCCAGTCAGGCCATCGCTGTGAGCCAGATTTTCCAGGGAGCGGTTAGCTGCGGTCAGCTCATCGCGCAGTCGGGTCAGCTCACGCTGATACCGCAGCGTATGCCGTGCCTGACGCAGTACAAAGTTACCCAGTAAGATGATAACGGCCAGCAGGATGAGGCTCAGTATCAGATCCTGTACCCAGCCTCTGAGCCAGTGCTGAAACAGGGCGCGTTTGTCATACCCGGCGGCAACCACCAGCGGATAGCGCTGCGATCGGACAAAACCAAAGATGCGCTGTTTACCATCCAGCGCGGCGGTCCACTGACCGCTGCCTTTGTCGGCATTCGCCAGCATCTGCAGGAAAAGCGGACTCACCGAGAGGTTTTTGCCGATGTAGCTATCCGGCATTGGCCGGGCGTAGAGCACCGTACTGTCTGCCAGCATCAGCACCAGTACATCCCCTTCACTGAGTTCGTAGTAGCTGTAAAAACGGCGGAAATAGTCCACCTTGATGGTAGCCAGTAAAACGCCGCGAAACCCATTATAGGCATCATTAACGCGCAGCGTCACCGGAATCACCAGTTCATGCGTGGTGCGACTGCGCAGCACCGGGCCAACATGCAGAGTGTTTCGCAGGCTGGAGCGGTGATAAGCAAAATATTCGCGATCGGCGTTATTGATATCAGGCGGGATGCGATTCATGGAAGTTGCTATCCACTTACCGTGCGCATCATAGTAAAACAGGCCGTGAAGCTGAGGCAGACGGCTCTGCAGCAGGCGCATCGTCTCACTCAGCCCCTGGCCATCCACCCCGTTCGTCGCAATCTGCTTTTCGAGCTCGCGCTGTAATTCACGCAAAGAGAGTTCGGTCTGTAAAAATGTATCGTCCGCCTGGCGCGCCTGCGACAGCGACAGGTTGACCGCCGTATCTTCAACTTTCCTGACGGTGTTGTTCCAGTCTTCACGCAACGACCAGAGATCGGATCCAATCACCAGGACAGCAAGCAATACGCCTGACAGCGTAATGCTTCTGAGAAGGGGGGAAATCCCTGACGCTGTCTCATCATTTTTACGGCGAAACTTCATGCCTGTCCTTAATAAAACCTGTTGACTGATTTAAGCACAGTTATCCCCCGGCAAAAATGTAAATCCCGCAATCCCCTTTCGATAGCGATAATCGCTATTTTATCAGCAGATTTCGCTTTTATATTACGTCGGTTCAACTCAGGTAACACACCCAAAACCGGAAAAGCAGTGCATAAATCTACAGAGAGACTTCAAATGGCATGCGGGTCAGTGTTACCCTTGCCCGCTGAAAAATTTGCACTTTATTGATTAACTTGAGTATTTGAGAATTTTGTATGAATAAGAACCTGAACAGCCTGAATAATATCCGCACGCTTCGCGCCGAGGCACGCCATCTGACTGTGGCCACGCTGGAAGAGTTACATCAGAAATTAGAGGCCGTGGTGAACGAGCGTCGCGAAGAGGAAAATGCGCGGGCAGCAGAGGCGCGTGAGAAGGCGGAGAAGCTGGCCTTCTACCAGGAGCTGTTGCAGGAAGAAGGCATTAATCCGGCGGAGCTGGTCAACAGCACCCCGACCCCGGCTACCGGTAAAAAGAAACGGGCGAAGCGTCCGGCGAAATACCGTTACAGCGATGATCAGGGCCAGGTTCACTTCTGGACAGGTCAGGGTCGGACGCCCAGCGTGATCAAAACGGCCATTGATAAGGGTCAGTCGCTGAATGATTTCCTGATCTGATCAGGGTGAACGTACTGCCGTACGCTGGTTGCACGGTGCAGCCGATCGCGGTATTCAGGCATGACCAGGGTCTGATCCTTGCCCTGGTCATGCCCCATCCCGCCGCGTATGTTATTAAACATCGGTCGATCAAGAAACTGTGCCTGCCTACCTTCCCCTAAGTCGGCACCACCATGCGCCAGCACGATGGCAATGTCATCGTGCTGGCGAGAATATCAAGACAGCAGTCGATACCTGATGCGATACCCGTCGAAGTTTTCAGCCCCTCCTGTCAGTGATAAAGGGCATCGCTTTCAGATTCGACAGGATTACGCCAGACTGCCTGATAGAGAAATGACTATCCCCCTGAAAGGAGTTCCCTGTGAACCATCTTTGGAAACTGCACTGGCTGGAGGCATCAGGTCAGGTCAGGCAGTACGAATCGGTTATCGTCAGGGAAGCTGAGACCGCCTTCCACCATCTCTCGTGCGTAACAGACGTTCCACGTCTGGATATATTAATTCAGTGCGTACCGGAGGCTGTGATACCTGAAATAGGTTTTGCAGGCAGGGCTTACAGTTCGACATTGTTCGGCATGGCCATTGATCCGGCAAACCCGAACCTGTCCCGGGAGCTGCAAAATGGCAGGCTGATACGGCAGATCGTGCATGAGGTCCATCACTGTCTGCGCATGCGCGGGCCCGGGTATGGCTGGACGCTGGGCGAGGCATTAGTCAGCGAAGGTCTGGCCGGTCAGTTTGTCTGCTGGCTGCTGGAAACAGCGGCAGAACCCTGGGAGTGTGCCATCGAGCGCAGTGAATTACAGGCTAACCCGGTCCCACTGACGACGCTGCAAAGCGCCCGGTACGACCATTCAGCCTGGTTCTTCGGCACCGGTGCATATCGCCGCTGGTATGGGTATACGCTGGGCTATCAGATGGTTGCCGCCTGGCATCGTCGTCATCGGGCATGTCCGATAGAAAAATGGTTCGGCGTCACAGCAGATGACGTCATTGCCGCGGCTCTGGAAGAGGGATTAGTCACACAGTGAAGATAAAAAAAATGCCGCAGCAGGCTGCTGCGGCATTGATTATTCAGGCTTCCATCAGAAATCGGCTTTCAGTACCACCCGGTAATTGGCTTTACCGGCACGAACGTGGTCCAGCGCCTTATTGATGTCAGACATCGGGAAATACTCAACCTGTGGGGCAATGTCAGCCCGGGAAGCGAGGCGCAGCAGGGAACGCAGCTGCCCTGGCGAACCGGTAGACGACCCCGTCACCGCCTTGTCACCCATGATCAGTTCGAAAGCACTCACTTCAATCGGCTTCATCACAGCACCCACGGTGTGGAATTTGCCCTGAGGAGCCAGCGCAGCGAAATAGGGCTTCCAGTCGAGGTCGACAGCGACGGTGCTCAGGATCAGATCAAAACGACCCGCCTGTTTCTTCAGGGCTTCAGCGTCGCGGCTGTTGACCACTTCGTCCGCACCCATATCCAGGATTGACTGCTTCTTATCCGGAGTTGAACTGAAGGCCACAACTTCGGCGCCCATCGCGTGCAGGATCTTAATCGCAATGTGGCCCAGACCGCCGATACCAATCACGCCGACGCGGCTGGTGGCAGTAATGTTGCTCATCAGCAGCGGTTTAAAGACGGTAATCCCGCCACACAGCAGGGGACCCGCGGTCGCTGCATCCAGCTTCTCCGGCAGCGGGATCACCCACTGCCAGTCAGCGCGCAGCTTCTCGGCAAAACCACCTTTGTTCATGATGGTCGGGATACTGCCCTGCTGGCAGTTGACCTGTTCGCCGTTGATACAGGCATCACAGTGCTGACAACTTTTTGCCGTCCAGCCAATGCCCACTCGCTGACCGACAGAGAGTCCTTTGTTTTTAGCCGCATCACCCAGGGCAGAGACCCGGCCGATGACTTCGTGTCCGGCGATCACCGGAAACTGAGAGATGCCCCATTCGTTGTCGATCATCGACAGGTCTGAGTGGCAGACGCCACAATACTCGACCTCGACCTCAACTTCTTCGGCTGCCAGCTCGGCGGCATCGTACTCATAGAGTTCCAGGGCCTGGCCAGCCTGCATGGCTGCATAACTTTTGATTTTCATTTATACCTCTGCGTGGTTAATCACCGACAAGTGTAACAACTGCGGGCGCGGCTTGCCTGGCCGATGCGCTTATATCGCAATTTCTTACATTTTATCGAGATAAATCAGCCTTTAACCTGTGCGCCGGAGAGCGTCTGCAGCACCTTAAGCTGGGCTACTGCCTCCTGCATCGCGTCCATGCCCTGCGTGAGTTCACGCAGGCTTCCGAGGTGCTTCGCAATATCGGCGCGCTCATGTCGCGTCTGCTGATTCATGGCAGCCAGCGTGTCGGCTGCGTTGATGCTGCGCTCTGCCATCTGCGCGGCGGTCTGCGCTGAATCACTGGCCACCAGCCGGATACGTGAGATGGTGCTTACGGCCTCACTGATGTTACTGGCGGTCGCTTCAGCCTGCTCTTTCGACGAGTGCGCCAGCCGACGAACCTCGCCTGCCACCACGGCAAAGCCGCGTCCCGCCTCGCCTGCGCGCGCCGCCTCAACTGCCGCATTCAGGGCCAGAATATTGGTCTGGAAAGCAATGTTGCTGATGCCGTGCGTAATGTCGTTGATGCCGTTAGAGATTTTCTCCAGATCGTCCAGCCCCTCATCCAGCCGGCCCTGTGCCTGCTGACTTTCGGTCGCGATGTTACTGATGTTACGGATGCTGCTCTCCGCCAGGCTCAGGGTTTCGCCCTGGCTCTGGGTCGCCAGTTCCAGCACCGGCAGCGCTTCCATCAGCGGAGTCAGTGCCTGCTGATAGGTGATGACCCGATCGAGCACCCGCGTCTGGATGCTGTTCAGCGCTTCCCAGCGACGCAGACCGCGTTGCGCGTAATGCGCGGCATAACCGGCATACTCCACCGGGAACTGGCTCATGGCTTTCACATCGCGATTGAAGAACACCAGCGCCGAAAGCGTCTGGTTGATCGGCACGCCCAGAATTTCGCCGAAGCTGGAAAAACCGGCGGCGGCAATCCCTTTAAAGAAATGGGCATTGTGCAGCTTGTCGGCATTGCCGACGCGGCGCAGGATACAGTCATTCATCAGAATCGCCGCCGGTTTACCGTGCTGAGCGGTAAACGCCTGCCACTCCTGCTGCGTCGTCTGCTGGAAATCTTTTTCCTGCATCAGGAACAGCCGGTCACCAAACTCCAGGTCGCAGAAAAACTGCACGCCGCTGGATTCGATTTTGGCAATGGAGCGGATAAAAAACTCATCCCCGACTTTAACGCCAAAGGTCAGCCCTTTCAGCCGCTCGGCCAGTTGCGCTTCACTGCAGTTGAGGTGTTCGCACAGCGCCGGAACAAAGGGCTGCTGCTGACCGTGACGGTTAAATACCGAGGTGACGGTACGCGCGACCGGGTCAGCTTCAGCAATCAGCCAGCTCTGATCGCGTGGCGTAAAGTTCTGGCTTTTAAACGGCGCAAAGGATTTTCCTGGCGCCATCTGGCAGAAAACGATCACCGCTTTGCCCTGCAGCACCTTGCCACCGACACCGATCCAGGTGCCATCAAAGGAGATCCGGCCGCCCGCTGAACCGCCAATGGCCAGGCAGGGGAAGCGGCCGCTGTTGTACCAGGCCTGCATCAGAAAACCTTCTGATGCGGAAAGCCCGTCACAGTAAATCATGGCGAAAGTACGGTCGGCAGAGAGCGGCATCCGCACCGGCAATCGCGCCAGCTCCTGCTGGATGGCGCTGATGCGCTGGCTGGCGGTCTGCGTATCGGCGACATGAAGATCGACAATGTGCGTCTCATGACGGGCGATCAGCGTGTCCGGCAGCCAGAGATAGCTCCCTTCGGGACCATTCCCCTCACAGTAGGTGCTCTGTGGACGGCTGCTGCTCAGCGCGCCATTAGAGGAGAGTGTCAGCACCGTCAGATCGGCAGACGTAAAGCGTTGCCAGGCCTGACTGACCCGCCGGAAATCCGCCTCAGGCGGAACAAAGGTCATCAGGATCCCGCCCGCGCGTGCGCTCAGGCCGATGGAAGAGAGTGAAGCAGGCATTGCACGGCAATCGTAAGTGCCATTTGCAGGCTGGCTGCTACGCCGGAGACGCGCAGCAGGCAGGCGACTTTTGATCGTCTTGATGATCGACATATTATTATTTTCGCTTTTATAAGATTAACTTACGCATAAATTTTGCGTTTACTGGTGTGTAAAAGGAGGGCTAAATGCAGGTCCGTTCGCGTTCAGAACTCGGCGCTGAGTACCGGTTTCGTCAATGATCGGCGGGCTCAACGCCTATGGGTTATCGCCCGTAGTGGGAAAACCTTTAACGATTGCTGCAGGTGGTTTAATCAATGAATTTGTTACATTTTATTAGCATAATGTAACCCCGGGCAGCGGCAGGCCAGGAAGATATAAAGCTGCGCGGGCCTCTCTTCCGCCGCATCCGGATAAATTACGTGGCCGCACGGTTTCAGGAACTGAGCGGCACACTTTCCTTCTACCTTTCGTTCTGCTCCTGCCAGTGTTCTTCGCACCGCGCCCGCGCTTCAGCGGGCAGATCGCGCAAATCTGGCAATGTATCGCCGGAGCCGTAGCCCATTGCTCCTGTTGCCTCCTGCTGTTCATCCTGCGCAGCGAAAGTAAGCTTCTCCTCCAGGGCCTGCCAGCTCTCGCCCTGCTGCCGGTAGATCACGGCATAAGTGGGCATCTGGTCATCATCACCATAAATTTCATATTTCTGTTTCTGTCCACCGGAACCCAGCTCCAGCGTGTCGATTAAGGTGTCATTACGCATTGCGTTCTCCTTTTTCGTCAGGCTTTTAAGCGTAGTTCAACTGCCATGACCCTGCCGGCGCTAAAAATTCATTCATTACCCCTCCGCTTATCAAGGAATTCATGGTCAGCCTTTGCTTAAACGAAGCGGACGACTATCCTTCCTGCTGTGACTAGCTAGTCCTTTTTATCTCACGGAACACTGATAGGAGGTCTTTCTATGACACAACAGAAATACAGAGGTGGTGCCGGTAATTTTGCCAACGATCCAGAACGCGCGAGTGAAGCTGGCAGTGCAGGAGGCAAGGTCAGTGGGGGCAATTTCAAGAATGATCATGAAAAAGCCAGGGAAGCGGGTCGGAAAGGAGGCAAGATTAGTCGCCGTCCTTCTAAGTAGTTCTGAATAAAGCGCTTTAGGAGTTTGTACGCCATGGAGTGGCATCTCTGCCGACGATGTCCGGTGCTCTCACTCCGCCGTTTCGCTCTGTTTCCTTCTGAACGTTGCCGATACAGGCTGGCAGAGGGAGGGTTTATCATTCGTCTGATGAAGCACCGCGCAAAATAGTCAGTCCTGACTATCCTGAAATAAAGGATATTAATCAGGAGAGAACGATGAAATTTTTCTATTTCGTTTCGCTTATTGCCTCTGCACTCTATTTACTGGCCTTTCTGCCTAAACTTCGCACTCGCCGCGAACCCATTGCCTACTGGGGATGCTGGACTTATCTTGGTGCTAACGCCATTTTCTGGGCCGTTTATGGTGTTATGCATTACATTTAGTGGAACGCCGTAAGCAAAGCGCAAAACAGCCATTTATTCCGGCTATCCGATTGAAATAAATGGCTGTTTTTACCCACTCCTTCACAACAGCAGAGGATGATCTCTTCTTCTCTCCGATTGTGGGATATATTGGCAGCACTCTCGTGAACCTCTCTGCATAACAGGTACTTTCGGCAATGGCTTTAATCCCTAAAAACTATGCGCGGCTTGAAAGCGGCTACCGTGAAAAAGCACTCAAACTCTATCCCTGGGTGTGTGGTCGCTGCTCGCGCGAGTTTGTTTATTCAAACCTGCGTGAACTGACGGTTCACCATATTGACCATGACCACACCAACAACCCGGAAGATGGCAGTAACTGGGAACTGTTGTGTCTCTATTGTCATGACCATGAGCACTCGAAGTATACCGAGGCGGACCAGTACGGCACCCGCGTCGTGGCAGGCGAGGATGCACAAAAGGATGTCGGTGAAGCCACCTACAATCCTTTTGCTGACCTGAAATCGATGATGAATAAGAAGAAGTAACTTCTGCCCTTCCCGCCTGTCGGGTCGCTGAACGCGCACTGACAGGCTCAGATCCTTCACTGCCGGGCGGTATAAAAATCACCCTGCAACTGACATGCCTGTTGCCCGCTGTCCACCTCCAGACAGAGATCGACATCCTCACCAAATCCGCGCTGCTGAAGTTCCCGGGCTGAAGAGCACTCGCGAAGGGATAGCGGATTGATCTGCTGCCAGGCGGCGACCGCCCCCTGCGCTTCCGGGGAACAGCGTTCACGTCCGATAGCGTCAATAATGCCGCCTGCGGCCAGATAGTCCTCGATCGCAGGGCGAAGCGTGCCGTCAGGCCAACGCTCGCCGCAGGGGATAACCAGGACGCGCCGGAAGTCACGACAGGCTCTGGCAGTGAGTGAGAGATTCCGGAAACAGCCGCTGAATACCGTCACGCCACTCTCCCGCGCCAGGAACGAAATCGCTGAACCATTGGGAGAGGGAAGCACCAGTTTTTCGCCCGCGGCCAGTTTTCGCATCGACGCCGGAGAGAGACTGAAACCGCCTGAACCACTCAGCCTGTCAGGGCTGGCTGCCCTTGCTCCAATGCTGTCTGCATACGTCAACGCAGAGGCATCTTTCCAGGGGTACGGATAAACCTGTGCGCCCTGGTCGACCGCCAGACTGACACAGGTGGAAAATGACATGACGTCAACGATCACAATACAGTCCACATCCTGAGCAACGTAACCGACGGCCGCGGGCCCCCACTCAAGACGGATGTCAGACTGCGCCTGATTACACCACTGCATCTCTTATCCTCCGTGGCAGCCTGCCACTCATCGCCAGCGATCATGCGCCAGATTGCCAACGGGCGCTCGCCACTCAGAATATCAGGCTGCGCAGGAAGAAAACGATGGCTGAAATAAATGTTTGAAAATCAATTTCCTGGCCAGCTATAGTCAGCCAGAGAAGATGAGCGACGACGCCGGAGCAGAACGATGATTTCAAAAGAGAATGCGGAACATTATCAGTGGGGTGACAGATGCGACGGCTGGTACCTGGTCAACCGCCAGGATATGTTAATCATTCATGAAAAAATGCCGCCCGGCACACGTGAGAAACGGCACTATCATGCGGCGTCCAGACAGTTTTTCTTTGTCCTTAGCGGAGTGCTGACGATGGAGCTTGACGGCACCGTGCAGGATATCAGCGCGCAACAGGGTATCGAAATCCCCCCGCAATCTGCACATCAGGCGCAGAATAACGGTGATGCAGCGGTCGAATTTCTGGTTATTTCGCATCCCACGACGCGCGGGGATCGTGAAGATATAGCCTGAGCAACCGCCTCTGTCATTACGGCAGGCGCGAAACACAAGAATACGCTGCCGTCATATTTACGCTGAACACGCACGCTGCACCCTCTGCTGATATCTCCCTTCTGCGGCTGTGAATATTATTGCCGCTTTAATACAGGTCAGGAAATTCATTGACACAACTTTCCCTATCAGAAACTAATTAATTTCCGGGTACTTTCCAAGCCATTCACTTCTATTAAAATAAATAATAACAGTCAGTTAAAAAGTTAAGAGCGATACCAATGCTTACCAACCTTAAATTACGCACGATATTCCTGTTAAGTCATGACAGTCCGCCTCGCTTATTTCCTGACAAAGACAGCGCGGCGCTCTGCTTATTTTCGCGCTGAAAAGGATGGCGCAGCACCCACCGAAACATTTTGAGAAAGAATTTCGCGACATATTAGCCAGAATCCACGCGGTTAACGGTTTTCTGTACCAGACTTAGCCGATAACAATAGAGACAATGTGGAGCATTATGAAAGAGCAAAATCGCACAAATGGCATTGCCCCTTATGGTGGCGCGGCCGGTGGCTGGGGTGCATTAAAGGCGGTTGCCGATGCTATCCGCGGCCAGATGTCTGTAAAACAGGATGTTATCGCCCTGTTCAAAGTTAACCAGCCGCAGGGCTTTGACTGTCCGGGATGTGCCTGGCCGGATCCACAACATGCCTCGTCCTTTGAATTCTGCGAAAACGGGGCAAAAGCGGTGTCATGGGAAGCGACCAGCAAACGCACCACACCCGCCTTCTTTGCCGCCCATACGGTGACAGAGCTATGGGAGCGCAGCGCACTGCACCTGGAGGGCGAAGGCCGCCTGACGCATCCGATGAAGTACGATGCCGCATCTGACACCTATCAGCCCATCGAATGGGAAACCGCGTTTCGTGAGATTGGTGAACACCTGCGCAGTTACGAAGACCCGGACAGCGTGGAGTTTTACACCTCCGGCCGGGCCTCAAATGAAGCCGCGTTTCTGTGGCAGCTCTTCGCCCGCGAATATGGCACCAATAATTTCCCCGACTGCTCAAACATGTGTCATGAACCCACCAGCGTCGGACTGCCGGAGTCCATCGGCGTCGGCAAAGGCACGGTGGAGCTGGAGGATTTCGACCACTGCGACCTGGTGTTATGCATTGGTCACAATCCCGGTACGAATCACCCACGCATGCTGGGGACGCTGCGCGAAGTCGCCAAGCGCGGTGGCACGATTGTGGCGATCAACCCCCTGCGGGAGCGCGGTCTGGAGCGCTTTACCTCACCGCAAAGCCCGATAGAGATGCTGTCGCTCAGCTCGACTGAACTGGCCTCAACCTATTACAAAGTACGGGTGGGCGGCGATGCAGCGATGCTGAAAGGGGTGATGAAAATCCTGCTGACCCTGCATGAAGAAGCGCTGAGTCAAGGCAAACCGGGCGTCATTGATGAGGCGTTTATCACTCAGCACACCGAAGGCTTCGACGCGCTGAAAGCCGACCTGGAGAGCACCGACTGGGATCATATCCTGAAGGTCTCGGGGATGACGCGTGAAGAGATCCAGCACGTTGCCCGGCTTTATGCCAGCGCTGAACGCACGATTATCTGCTACGGCATGGGGATCACTCAACACCAGTACGGCACCCAGAATGTGCAGCAGATTGCCAACCTGCTGCTGATGCGCGGCAACATCGGTAAACCCGGTGCAGGTATCTGTCCGTTACGCGGTCACTCCAACGTTCAGGGCGATCGCACAGTGGGCATCACGGAGATCCCGCCGCAATCGCTGCTGGACAGTATTGAGAAAGTGTTTGGCTTCCGGCCGCCGCAGAAGCATGGTCACGGTGCCGTTGAGGCGATTAAGGCGATGCGCGATGGCAAAGCCAAAGCGCTGCTCTGTCTGGGTGGTAATCTGGCAGAAGCGATCTCCGATCCCCAGGTCACCTTCCCGGCGATGCGCAATCTCGATCTGGTTGTGCATATGGCGACCAAGCTGAATCGCTCACACCTGCTGCTCGGCAGGCATAACTATCTGCTGCCGGTGCTGGGCCGCACGGAGACGGATGTGCAGGCAACGGGCGCGCAGAGTGTGACGGTGGAAGATTCGATGTCCATGGTGCATGCCTCGCGCGGCTCGCTCGATCCGGCATCGCCGCATCTCAAATCGGAACCGGCACTGGTGGCCGCGCTGGCTAAAGCGACCCTGCCAGACAGCGTGGTGGACTGGTCCGCGATGGCAGCCGATTACAGCCGCATCCGTGACGCCATCGAAGCGGTCTTTCCGGCGTTCGAAAACTTCAACGAGCGGATTAAGCACCCTGGTGGATTCCGGCTCTATAACGCCGCATCGGAACGCGTCTGGCATACGCCTTCCGGTAAGGCGCAGTTCAAAGTGATGCAGGGCATCAATGAAGATCCCCGCTCGCTGAAATGCCATGACCTGGTGCTGACCACCCTGCGCAGTCACGACCAGTACAACACGACCCTTTATGGGCTGAACGACCGCTATCGTGGCGTCACGGGCCGTCGTGATGTGCTGTTTATTAATGCCGAAGAGGCGGAAAAACGCCAGTTGCGGGTGGGCGACCGTGTCGATCTGATGGCGCTGGACCCTGAAGGCAATCCTACCTCCCGCCAGATGAAAAACCTGACGATTGTGATTATCGATATGGCACCCGGATCGGTCGGGGCCTACTATCCGGAAGCCAACGTGATGGTGCCGCTCGACAGCCACGACACGCAGAGCGGCATTCCGGCTTACAAAAGCATTCCGATCGCCATGACGCGCGTGACGGATGAGACGCAGACAACGTCGGGTGTGCTGCGCTGAACCCGCGTGTCGCAAAGGGTGAGACCTGATGTTACCCGCGTGGCCGGCGTGCCGGTCACGCGGGTTTTTTCGTCCCGGCCAGGCGCCCCGCAGCGCCGGATTGAACACGGCCAGAGCACCTGCCGTGAAGCAGACCCGGCAAACTCATCCTATACCTTACCGTGCTAAAACGGTTTCATTCGCTATCCTCTCTTAACTGCCTGCGCTGACCGTCAGCGCCTCACCGGAAGATTGCCATGTTTCACCTGATTTTCAGCTTACCCAGCTGGTATGTCATTGCCCGCGTCATTATTCCTTTGTCCCTGCCCCTGTCCGTAAAAATCCTGCTCTCTGCACTGGCGCTGCTGGCCTCTCAATATCTGCTGGTGAGTCGCTTCACATCCGGCGGGATCTTCTCGGCCGAGATGCCCCGCGCCATCATCATTCTGTTTAACTGGGCTTACGGCACCGTGCTGCTGCTGGCCGTGTTTCAGATCGTGCTGGATGCTGTCATGCTGCTTGCCCTGCTGCTGCGACATCCGCTGCCGCTGTCGCCCGGTGCGCGCTATCTGACCGTCCTGCTGGCGATGGGGCTGGCGGCTTTCGGGGTTCAGCAGGCAATACGGGTGCCTCCCGTCAAAGAGGTGACGCTATTCCTGCCGAATCTGCCTGCTGAGTTTGATGGCTATCAGCTTCTGCAACTGACCGA
>NZ_AJFP01000004.1:0-35563 GCF_000255315.1 Pantoea sp. Sc1 | reverse complement strand
TGGCGTACAGGTGAACGATCTGCTGGACATGACGTGGGTATGGCGCCAGCGTGCCCGGACTGAATAACCGGAGACAAATACGCTAACCGGTCAAATCTATTAATGTTTTACGTCATGTTGACGATAGTATTCAGGTCCTTCACCAGGGATGCACATCGATGGCAAATACGTTTCGACGATGCTTAGCGGCATCGTCTTTTTTAGTTTCAAAAAGAACTCGCCGGAGATTATAAAAATCGGGTTTATTCACATTCACCAGATGGTTTTATTTCTGCAGTAAAGGTTCTGTTCACCCTTTTCAAACAGGTCCCTGCGATCCCACGCTTTCCGATAGATTCTGGCGAATCTGAAAGCCGGGATAGAGCGGAAGATGACAGTATAAATACACAGCAAAGAAAGCAATCCGTAAGGGATGCAGAGCATAACTAACGCTGCCTGTGGCCATAGTGAAGAATAGTCATGCTGCTTAAGGTTAATGTGTATGTCCTGGACAGATTGAAAGATAAGATTGATAATGAATACCATCAGTAAAAAGCTGAAGACAAAAACAAAGCCGTTGATAAAACGCGCGCCTTTCTTCAGGCTGACTTCGCCGTCATCTTCACAGATGAAAAGGCCCGGTAGTGATAAAAATGCTGAAAGGTCCTTGTCGTCCGCACGAATGTTTTGGTTATGCGCGTAGTAAAACAGATTTTTCATAAACTGAGGCGTATATCTGATCCCATACACCAGCATCTGGCTTTGAATCTTAAAGTCATCAATAAAGCCGTTATTGCTCTTATGCAGCAGAGAAAATAGTTCAGACCTGTCAGAAATGGAAAGCCGCCTGAATGTGGTGAAAAGCTGAAATTTAGAAATATGTTTGAGCATATAACCCAGTAGGGCTACACCCAGCGTGCTAAGTATTTTTACTGCTGCGTCAGATACGGTCATAACTCCCCTCCTGTGTAGTTGATTTCTTATCATTTATCAGAGGCATAAGTCCAACCGGGCTGGCTATCTTTTGGAGAGATAAGGTTCTTACTTTCTGAGCGTTAAGTTAAGGCTATGGTCTATGCCGTCATACTGACCTGGACTGTATTCAGCTCCCGTATCTGGCACATCTTGAACATTAACGTATGGCCCCTCCGGCTCCCCGGCGTTGCCGGGTCGTCAGCCCCACTGCGCTAACCGGCTGTGCCGGTAAGCTCCGCCGGACCGCGAAGCGTACCGGGCCAAGGTTAGGGTCTGATGGCTGACCGCTATGTAAGCTTGATGCGCAGTTACATTGGAAGAAATGAAAACTAACCTGCCGCCTGAATGTTTATCGAGTTACTTTAGAGTAAGCGTTTAAGTATGGTTTAACTTGGTGATTAACTTTTATCTGATGATTAATGGTTGGTATAATAATTTCCATGTTAATAGTACATCAGGTAAATCATTAGTTTTTTTAGTTGTACATCAAATAAATAGCTTTTTGTTTGATAAAACCGTTCTTTATTAGCAGGATGTGAGTTTCATAAGTTTATGTTTAATATGTTAATTGTGGTTGGTGGCAACATAAACAACCCTAATGTTGTATTTTTTTTAAGCATTTGAGGAATTTTAATTCATTAATTAATCTTAATTTTACGTATATGTATGTAATTTTATGTAAATTCTCATATATATCAATCGTTTAAACATGATTTTTTTGTTTTTGACATGTTTTTTTAAAATCGCTATTTTTAATTCACCAAAACGAAACTTTTGGTGTAAATAAGCAAACACAACTTAACAATTAAATAAGGATATCAATCATGAAAATGATCAAACGCGCTCCTAAAGCTAAACGTGTAGATTTCTCAGTAATGTACGCTGGTAAGTAACAAATAAAAGGGGAGACGTAAGTCTCCTCCTTTTTATGAGGACCATAAATGGATTTGTTCAAACTCTCCTGCGCAGTGCCTCTTGAGTATCTAATTATCCGGAAAACAGTTCTCCGCTTCGTCGAGGAAAAAAAATTATCGGTTAATGATAAAAAGTTCCTTTATCCTCTTGAAGCTTTTGATAAGAGTGAACTGTCTTTAACTGATAAAATAGGCCCAGATGATCAGATACGGTACTTTCTGAGCGAACGAGTATTCAGAAAGGTTGCCGAGCTTGCTAGAAAAATAGCTGATAATAGAGTTTTTGAAATCGAGTTGGATGTGAAGTGCGCCGGTTTTCCACTTATCAGTTCCTTCATCCAGTCATTATTCAGGATGGGTGTAAAGGTACACTTGGTTACTTTGGGAACGGATGAAGGTCCAGGAGAATTGACCGAAAGCGAAATACAGCTAGTTAAGGAAATCATCAAAGGGAATCGCGGTGATCTCTCAGTCATCGAGCCTGCAACGCATAAGATTATAAATGCAGGTGATATTTTTAGTGCTGACCATTTACTTGAACATTCTATCCAGAGTTTTGACCAGTTTGCTGAAAAAAATGCCGGTCTGATTGGTGTTATTAAAAACTGTATCAATTCTCCTCTGGAAGCTGAGTATTATTACAATCTCAGTAAGAAAAATGGTGACGCTTTAAAGACAGTTAAAGCTAACTATACACTTTCCATGCTTTTTCTTCGCCATCATGCCGTCAATAACCGCAACCTTTCAAAAGGTCGTGCCCTGCTTGATGAGGCCTATGAAATCATCCAGAATGGTGATCTGGCGTATACCGGTACTGATACAGAAAACTTTTATAGGGTTTTTAACCGAAACGGTTATGGATTGATCCTATTCCGTGAGGGGCGCTCGGAAGAAGCTATAGAATTGCTTCGGTGGGGTATCAATAAACTATCCGATGAGTACAGCATTCATTACATGCATCGGTCAGTAATCATGTATAACATCTGTCTTTGCTATAAACGTCTTCACAGATATGATGAAGCTATTGAAGAGTTTAAAAAGCTTCTTGATATTGATTATGCTTTCCCGGAATACCATCTTGAAATGGGTTTTTGCCTCAAAGAAAAAGGTGACTATGAGGGCTATGTGTCTTGTATAAGAAATGCATTGTCGGTTAGTCCATTGCACAGTGACAGTCATTATCTGATGAGCCTCACACTTCTTGAAGATGAAAATTATGTTCTTGCCGAGAGTCATGCAAAAACAGCATGGGAGGTGGCTGGGGATGATATAACTGCATATAACTATGCCTACATATTATCACTAAACAATAAGTACGAATTACTTGACTCGCTATTGCCGAGTTTACAAAGTGATTCATTACCTGAGTGGCTAATTCTACAGGCTGAAAAACGAGCGCAGGTTTCTTCAGTTGAAGCAAAGGAATATCTTCTGGCATGCCGAGAGATTTTCCCTAAGCACGAACTTATAAACGAAAATATTTTAGCATTGAGTGAGTGATATGGCCGCAAGGATTTATATATTCTACATACTGTTTTTATTTCCAATGTGGATTTCAAAAACTCTACAACCTATCTACTGGGAGCAACAGGGGCAACTGAAGTTATTCTCTGCTTCCTATGTAGCAATGGCGTTGGCTGGAGCCTGCTCATTATTCTATGCGCGCATACTGTCACGCACAGGGGCAAAAGTGGGCTTATCCGCTGGTTTTTTCTTTATGGTGTAGGGCTCATCCTCAGAGCTTTTCCAGAAGGAATGATTATTGCAGTATGTTCAGGTTTAACAGCAGGGGTTGGTGCGAGTTTTATCGGACTCTCTCTGAAGGCGCTGATTTTTCAGACCGATGAAGGGAAAAAGGAAAGGATTCTTCTCCATACTGATAACATCATGACTATCTCTCAAAGCCTGGGTGCCTTTGTCGCAGGAGGGCTGGTAACGTTGCTAGCACTTTACGGGAACAGCCCTTACGCGACAGGACTTCTATTGAGTGGGCTACTGGTGCTTGCAGGTTTAGTGCTGATTCCTTCGCTAAAGCCTGGAGTAAAAGTTGCTCCCTCCAAAAGTAAAGATGTGCAGTCACAAAAATGGCAACTGGATAAAACTGACATGCTGCTGTTTTCAGCTTTTATCATCAGTGGTGCCTGTTGGGCGCTAATTTTGCCCATGCTCCCCGTATATCTTAAGGATATGCATTTTTCTGATGCTCACGTTGGTCTGGTGATGTCCGCTGGTGTCGTTGGGGGATTAGTTCTAAAGAACGTCTTCGTTTTACTTTTTACCGGTAGAGATCGTGGCACATCGCTTCTTATTTTTGCATTGCTCTGCGCGGTGGCGATTTATGGCGCGTTAAATGCTCTGAAGTATCAGTTTGCTATCATTTTTGCTATCTCGGTCATCGCGATGTACACCTTTAGGACGGTCTGCTCATTACTGATTAACTTTCTTGAAATGGACATCGCACAACGCGGTAAAGCAGAACATATATTCGGGTTAACGCAGACTGCGTTTCTCACAGGTGACATACTTGGCGGGATTGCATTGCCCTATTCCTATGAGTCCAGATTTCTGAGTAATCATCCTTTGCTCATGGTTACGTTGCTGTTTTTGTCATATGTTCTGGTGTATACCGGCTCCCGTGTGGGAGGTCGCCTGAATGTTCAGCCCTCTCAGTAGCGCAGCGGGGCTTTCCCCGCTTGCCTTTCATGATGAATGCGTGCTGCTCAGTACATGGTCCGGAGCATTGAGTGAACTGGATATCAATGCAAAAAAGCTGACACAAGCACGCTATGAATTCTTTTTTAAATCATCCTTGTTCACGATCACACAGACTGATGCGACAGAGTCGCTGCCGACTCAGATCCTGATATCTGGAAAAGCAGCCCTAGAATTGCTGCTGCCATATTCAATTGGCGACTTTTCAGTTCTTATTGACGGCGATAATTTCAGCCTTCTGCTTTACGATGAAGATGAGGTTTTACAACTGGCGCTGAACTGGACTCGTTATGAAGAAAGCATTCAAAGTGTGACTTCTGGTTTTTCAGCCCCTTTGCTTGCAGTCCCCTGCGGTGCTGTGAACGTTAAAGACTACTACCTAGTGTCACTGTGGGATCAGACGATTTCTTATTCTGGTACTCAAAAGACAGATAATTTCGTCAGCCTTCACTGCATTTCTGCAAATGGTATTTTGTTCGGCGTTGAAGAGAAGGAGGCTGTGCATGTCCGGCTCTTACCCTTTACACAGGCAGAATCACATGACGTGTGTGGCGAAGGTGTTAACTGTGCTGGCGCTCTAATGGATGTCTTGCGGGATGAAATCATTATAACCGAAGTGGTCAACGGCCAGCATCGACTAAGTTTTTATGACGCTAAATCCTGTCGACTAAAAAGCATATCTGACAGGCTCTTTGGATCAATTACGCCGTTACATGCTGGTAATCATGTAGTGTATTACGTGTCAGGAAGCATTGAAGGCGTCCAGTTACTGCAACAGGATTTCTCCTCGATAGCCTGCTTTCTTCCGGGGCTCTCGAAACATCACCGCCGCTACACTGAATATTTCGATGTAAAAGCCATGTCGATTGAAACGTCCTCTCCGGCGGCACTCAACATAATATTTTTGCATGGCGGTCCAGAATCTTGTGAATGGGATTCTCTCAGACACTATCCATTGCTGAAGAGTATGGAATCTGAGGCTGTGAACTTCCACATAATTAATTATCCGGGGTCAGCGGGTTTTGGCCGGGAATTCCGCTGTATCGCTGATCAAAAGGTATGTGAATTTACCTCTAAATCTGTAGTGAGCTGGATTCAAACGCATTTGCAAACCCAGCCGACAATCGTAATGGGCTGGAGTTTTGGAGGAACACTGGGGCTGGAGATCCTTGCCCATTCCGACTTGCATAAACAGAACATTGTGGGAGTTACGCTCATCAATCCTTTACTGGACCTTCCATTCCACCTAAAACGCGTAACTGATAACGGGGGCGATTCAGCTTTCTTCATGCGAAAATTTGCAAGCGATGATTTCGCTGCTGTTACAGTGGAACGTTACGCTGATCTGATTGAACGCAGCGACTCGAAGATTTTATTGATTGCAGGAAGTAACGATGAAGTATTGTCGAGTGAACCTGCGCAAGAACTTATTGGTCGGGTCAGCACCTCTGAAAATCATCGCTTTGTTATGGACGATGGTGCTCATGGCGGCGCTGAAAGTTTTGATGCCAGAGAAGAAAATTTAATCACCTTCGTTAAACAACTTTTACCTTTGACTAAGAAAAATTATTAATGAAGGTTCTTCTAAAAAAGTACAGCGGAATGAGGAGAAAAGAAAGACCAATTATGTGGTTCAGAACAGGTCTTCATCTGCTTTAAGCTTGTGTGAATAACAAACTCTAAGCCTCTCTATCCTATGTTGTGCTTTTTCTCTCTGTGCCGTAACTATTGTTTCTCTCTTCAGCTTGTAGCTACTGGTCATCAGGCTTACATGACACAGCTTTTTCACTAACTTAACCGCACTTTAACGTACAGACATTAATAGCCTTATGACCCCCGATCGGCTTTCCAATTGGTCGTCATCCCCGCTGCGTTAACTGGCAAAGCCGGCTAGCTACGCCGAACTATATGAAACGGCGTTTCGGGCCTGACGGGTAAGGTCTGATGGCTGAGTTCAAACCCTGCAGCGGGCATGCGCCCGCGCGCTCACTGGCCACAAAAAGACGTGGCCGCTGAGGACCGGCCCGGCACCGTGGCGTGCCGTTCCGGGGCTGTGTCCTGTTCATCCTTCCGCGTTCTGTTTTGTTCCCCTGAGCCCCTTCGCCGTGCAGAAACCTGGCACCCGGGCGTCTTCACGCAAGGGTCGCGCGCTAAACGGCAGCACCCGGTCCCTTCGGGCTGCGGCTTTGCCGTTTCCCCCTGCGTTCAGCCTGTTGCCCGGTCGCCCGTTCTGCCCTCACGGCGAGGAACTCAGAGAAACATCACTTAAACCACACGGGAGACACAACATGTCACAGCAGAACGTCAACACCACGGCTTCAGAATCTAAAGAATCATCTCTTTTTAACTGCGAAAACTACCGCGCAACCTATTCGCCGGATGACAACAAGCTGCGTCTGTACCCACTGCACCGCCTCGATGAGGAGACGTATAAGCGCGTCAAGGATGCAGGCTTTAAGCATGCGCCGCGTCAGGGGCTCTTTGTTGCGCCAATGTGGACGCCCGATCGCGAAGACCTGCTGATCGAGCTGGCCGGTGAAATTGAGGATGAAGATCAGTCGCTCTTTGACCGGCAGGAGGAGCGTGCGGAGCGCTTCGAAGATTACAGCGAAAAGCGCGCCGCCGAGTCAGAGCAGGCGCTGGCCGCCGTGGACAACCTGGCTTCGGCCATTCCTTTCGGGCAGCCGATTCTGGTCGGACACCACAGCGAGCGCCGCGCCCGTAAGCACGCGCAGAAAATTGAAAACGGCATGCGCCGCGCGGTCAACCTGTTTGAAACATCCGGATACTGGGAGCGCCGGGCAGAGGCGTCACTGCGTCACGCAGCTTATAAGGAGCGCCCGGACGTGCGCTGGCGCCGTATTAAAAAGATTGAGGCTGACCTGCGTAAGGCTGAGCGCCGGCTTCAGGACGTGCAGAAGTTTATCAAACTCTGGTCGTCCGCAAACCTTGACCGGGCAATGGCGCTCGTTATTGCAGTCGTCGATCACCTTCACAGCTGCTTTCCCCTGGACAAGTACCCGCGTTCGCCGGAGAAAAGCCAGTATGAAGGCAGCCGCAGCATCTGGTCAGCACTCGAAGACGACATTATTAGTGCCGAACAGGCCCGGGACCTCTGCATTCCCAGCCATGAGCGCACCATCGCGCGGTTATGCCGCTGGACAGCGCACTACCGCAACCGCATTGCCTACGAGCGCGCCATGCTGGACGAACATGGCGGCGTACTGGCCTCAGATACTGAAATGGTGCCGGGCGGACAGGTCAAAAGTCGCGGGGAGTGGCTGACCATCATCCGCGTAAACCGCAGCGGCGGAAAAATCAGCTCGCTGGTTACGCCAGAGTATTCATTCATGTCACGGGGAAACGGTGCCGTCATCACCATCACGCCCGATCGCATTACGGAATATAAAGCGCCCAGCGCAGAGGAAGCAAAAACGGCGAAGGCGGCCGCGAAGCGCCCGCCGATTGTGAATTATCCGGGGGAAGGCTTTGAGCACATGACTAAGGAGCAGTGGAGCAAAAAGCATGCTGACTTTAAGCAGGTGAAAGGGATTGCGGCCAGTGACGAACATATGGCCTACCGCATCCGCCGCGTGATGTCCACGGGCTACACCCTGTCACCGGTGTATATCACTGATATGAAAACGGTAGAGGTGCCGCGCTGACGGCCGGACTCCCCGGCGCATCCGGGGAGGTCATGAATATACAGAGTGCCGGCGTTGCCGGCGCGGGAGAACAAGAAATGCGTACCGAACTCAGCGCGCGAATTGCGCAGATGCAGCAGAAACTCAGCGGCCTGCAGGCCGTGGCCCGGGTGCATGCAGATACACAGCTATTTGTTTCGTCCGACCTGGTGTGCCGGAAGCTTGTCACCCTGGCCGACATCCGGCCGGGTAGCCGGGTGCTGGAGCCGAGCGCCGGGACCGGCGCCATTGTCCGTGCGGTGCTTGCGGCCGTGCCCGAGATAATGTGCCAGTGCGTGGAAATGAATGCGGCGCTGGCTGAGCATCTGCGCGCCATCTTTCCTGAAGTGGCCGTGACCTGCGCAGACTTTCTGAGCTGTGCCCCGCAGGCGGTTTATGACAGGATTATCATGAACCCGCCTTTTCGCCACGGCGACGATCTGAAGCACATCCGGCACGCGCTGAAAATGATGGCGCCGGGCGGTAACCTGGTGGCGGTCTGCGCAAACGGGCCGCGTCAGCAGCGGGAATTTAAGGATATTGCGACACATCAGGAGGTGCTGCCACGTGGGACGTTCGCATATACGGACGTTTCAACAATGATTGTCCGCATTGATGCCTGATTGCCTGCCTTACCGGCTTCGCGCCAGCGGGGCCGGATTAGTGCCGCCAGCCGGGGCCGCAAACGTCAACGGCGGCTGATAACGGCTGCGGCGGCTGCGCCGCCACAGCCGTTATTAACCTTTCGCCTGCGCTTTTTCTCTCCGGGATGCTGTCTCACGGTCTTCTCTCTCTGCTTTATGCTGCTGTGCTGCAGCTTATCCGGTTTCCTATCTTTTATGGTCAAAAGCATAAACAGCATGATGGCCCCCTACGGCTCCCCGGCGTTGCCGGGTCGTCAGCCCCACTGCGCTAACCGGCTCTGCCGGTAAGCTTCGCCGGACCGCAATGCGTTCCGGGCCAGCTGGCTAGGGTCTGATGGCAACCTAACGCTATAAAATACAGAACAAATAGTAAATAACAGTCGCAAATGCAGGAAAAAGCTGCCATATGGGGCAGCCAATATAGTTAATTTTTCTCAAGTTAATCCATAAAACTCAATTAGAATATGAATATTGAGATGTTTATCGTTTTTGTTTTGGACCCGTTTTTGGAGGGTTTGAAACTTCTGATTTTTTGTCTTTTTTGTTAAGCTTTTCTCGTATGTTCGAAAGCCGAGCTGAAAAGGAGGGCTGTTCTTTGTCATCGGAACTTTTATTAACCGTGTCGTTTTTTTCTGCATCGCTTAAGGTGGCAGGTCCTACATTTGAAATATCTGTCTGTGGGCTAGAAGGTGAACCTTGTCCATTTTTAGGAGTATGACTCGGTTTAGGGCCGGAAAAAAATGAAAGAGGAAGAACTACAGCATTATTTTTTTCATCAATCGCCAGAACCAGTGCATCCTTATGGATTCCGCCACCGCACCCATCACCTTCACCATCATCTGCAGATGCATTACTTCCAAACAGTTTTGCGGCAGTGAATTTTTCAGTGTAAGCTATTAATTCAGACTTATTCATTCCGGCTTGAAAAACTTGATTTTTAGACAATTTCACGGGCACGCTAAAATAATTCATAAAACATAAGGTTAATAATTTTCCGCTTTGGCCACGTCTACCCGCGATAATATAATGACTTTTAGATGAAGGATCATTTGAAAGTATTTTCTTGGCAAGTAAATACCCTCTTTTATTTAGTGCGAATTTTTTATATTCGGCAACAAAGTCGCCGGGTCGTCTTTTGAATTCTATTATAAAGTGTTTTTTTCCTATTTTTGCTATTGTATCGGCTATTGTTTCTGCATCACCATCAAGTGGGCTAAAAATATTTATTCCGAACTCTTTTTTGGCGCTTAGAATGAATTTATATTCAACCGTTTTTTCCCACCATAATATTTCTTTTTTTACATGGTTGGCTGGCTTTGCTTCGGATTTATTTGTCATAGGTAGGCTCTAAAAGATAAATTGTTTAATCACAATGCACAATTAATGTAACTTTGAAAAGATTTAATTTCTATGTTTTTGAGTTTTTTCGTTTAACAAATAATTAGACTTCAGCGCATTTATACTTTTGTTTGAAATGGCCACCTCCGGCTCCCCGGCGCTGCCGGGTCGTCAGCCCCACTGCGCTAACCGGCCGGGCCGGTAAGCTCCGCCTAATCCCTCCGGGGTTCGGGCCTGACGGCTGGGGTCTGATGGCAACCGCCAGATCAACACCTGCAGCCGGCTGGCACCGGCGCGCTCACTGGCCACGAATGGCCGTGGCCGCTGAGGACCGGCCCGGCACCGTGATATGCCGTTCCGGGACTGTGCCCTGTTCATCCTTCCGCGTTCTGTTTTGTTCCCCTGAGCCCCTTCGCCGTGCAGAAACCTGGCACCCGGGCGCCTTCACGCAAGGGTCGCATGCTAAACGGCGGCACCCGTTCCCTGCGGGCTGCGGCTTTGCCGTTTCCCCCTGCGTTCAGCCTGTTGCCCGCGCGCCTGTTCTGCCCTCACGGCGAGGAACTCAGAGAAACATCACTTAAACCACACGGGAGACACAACATGTCACAGCAGAACGTCAACACCACGGCTTCAGAATCTGAAGAATCATCATCTCTAAAATCAAAGACCCAGCGGCGGCCCGCGAAAGCGAAAGCGGACAAAGTCGCGGCGGCGGTTGAGCAGGCGCTTGAAAAAATCGACATCGAGATGATCCCACTCTCACGCCTGGCGATTTCCCCCCTGAACGTACGAAGTAAAATTTACGTGCAGTCGCGTATTGAGTCGCTTGCCGCCACTATCAAAAACGTCGGTCTGCTGCATAATCTGATCGCACACGACACGGCTGACGGGAAGCTGGGCGTGGCCTGCGGCGGTCGTCGCCTTACCGCAATTCAGCTGCTGCTGTCACAGGGTGTTTATCAGCCCGATCAGCTGATCCCGGTTAAACGCGTGACGGAGGAGCTGGCGCGCGCGGCCTCAATGTTCGAAAACGGCGAGCGTGAGGATATGCACCCTGCCGAGCAGATTGCCGGTTTCCGGGCGCTGGCAGAGGAGGGCAAAACCCCGGCGCAAATTGGTGATCTGATGGGCTACAGCTCGCGACACGTTCAGCGCTGCCTGAAGCTGATCGACCTTGCTCCTGCCATCCTGGACGAGCTGGCAGCAGATAACATCACGCTTGAGCAGTGTCAGGCGCTGGCGCTGGCCGACACTCACGATCGCCAGCTGGAAGTATGGGAGCAGGCCTCCGGGTACTACAACGCCTCCGCTGAAGTCATCCGTAAGCTGATCACCTCCTCTGAAACGGCAATCAGCCACTCTCCAAAGTTTACCTTCATCGGCAAAGACGCCTATCTCGCGGCGGGTGGCACCATTCGTACCGACCTGTTCAGCAGTGATGACGAAGGCTACATCGACACAGCGATGGTCGAGCAGCTGACGCTGCAGAAGCTGCAGCAGATTGCTGAAGCCGTGCAAAAGGAGGAGGGTTTTGCCTGGGCTGAGGTCAGGATGGACAGCCGCCTGCAGAGCTGGAGCAACGAGGTGAATAAGACTTATCAGCTGCTGCCGGAGCACTGCCCGGAGCTGACGCCGTATCAGAATGAAAAAAACCCCGATAATCCCTGAGTTTGGCGACCGCAGGATTAACGGGGTTCCACTCTTATACTGCACAGGATTATTGCCCTGTGCAGGGAGTATAGATTTATGGACAGGAAAAGACAATCCGTTCTGAGCTTACTCCGCCTGCGCAATATAAGCGCCGGCCGGCATGCATAAGCAGACACAATTCACTGCTTCACGACCTGACAAACGCCACCGAGGCGATCATTCCACTGCCTGCAAATGCTCTAATCCGGAGTGGTTTGCACCGAAAAATTACAGACGTCTTCCCGGTGAAATGGGGCACGCCATGAGCCGACTTGTAGCCAAAGATAAGCGCACAGGCAAAATGACACTGCGTCAGCGTATGTCACGCCATCCCTATTTTGTGCAGCTTCGCGAAGCTGCAGGACGTAAACGCGATTTTCGGCCCGAAAAACAGGCGCTGTATGATGCCCTGTGGCCACTGTGTGTCCAGCGTGCGGATCTTGCCACCTCTGTTGTAACCTTTAATGGCAGCAAGCTGGCCGATGAACTGAGCCCGAAAGACGAAAATGGCAACATCATTCCGGAAACGCGCGTAGAGCCCTGCAGGTTGTCTCGCCTGTTTGAAGAATGGGAACGCTACGGCCTTATTGAACGACCTGATCTGGAAATGGACCCCGTTACCGGCTACTGCATGCCGCGCCATATCGTGCTCACTGATAGGTTCTGGCAGCTGTGTGGCATCAACATGGACAAGTTTCTGGCGGAGCGTAACGAACGCCTTGCCGCAGAGGCTGACGGCATTATTGAGCCGGGAACACACGCTTCTGTTCGTGCCGCGCGCCGGCGCTGGTATGAAAATATGCGCATGGCCACGCTGATTAGTCGCCGGGATAAAGCGTCCAGGCAGAAGCGGCGTAAGCAGCTTAGTAAACTGCCGGTCGATGACAGACGTAACTCAATGGCCAAGCTGCTGCGTGCGCGTCCAATCCATGAGTGGAAAACGCTGCCCCCGGAAGACTTTGATCGGCTGGTCTGGAAATGTCTGCGCCAGTTGGATCTGGGGCTCGACTATGAGCCCGTACTGCCCGAAATCCCCGATATAGTCCACTGACACGCCCACAGATTTTAACCGCCTTGACTGGCGGTAAAGTCGTTTGTGCCGGGTGCTGACACCCCTTTCTGCACCGGTATTTTCCCGTAAAAATCACAAATTGTGACCACAAACAGTATGCCGTTTTTTTTAACCACAATTACCCGCAACTAATATCAAATAGTTAACAGCAACTACAGTCAGCGCTATGTGCAATACAATCCTGACTTACGTCAGAAAGAATAATCAAAATAATAAATAAGGTTTTCATACAGGCATCTGACGAGCATAAATTTAATGCCTTCGCTTGCAGCGGCCGCAGGCGTCCGCGCCGCTCAGAATCTTAAGTAGCTCCCGCCAGCAGACGGCGAGCAATGCACATTAGTTACATCATCCATATAAGCTTTTTTTACCCCACCGGAGCAGGACCTGAAACCTCGCGCCCATCTCCGGCATAACCCCGGAGCCGAATCTGAAGCCCGGTTGCCCCACTGACCAGCCGCCGCCGCCCGACCCTTTGGGCCGGAACTGCAGTGGCTGATTAATGGGTGTTGTAACTATAGATTCAGAATGGCTGTGAATAGTGCTGCGGATTCTTTCTTTCGTCTGCGACCATCTGGCTTCTGTGCGCCTGAATGGCCGCTGCTTCAACAGCGTCTGGCAGGGCGTGGTTGGATTTGCGCGATATATAAGTCAGGAAGCGGCTGCGCCGCGCTACCGGCACCGTTCAGCTGCAGAGTGATATGTAGGACCGGCTGGCGCCTCCATGCCGCTGCGCGGCATAATGAGTGCCGGCTGCGCACTACTCAGCAGCACTGTTATTCATCCCGACAAAATATCCAGAATGCGAAGAAGAAAATCCAACATGTAGTGGTTAAGGGTTTGAAAAGGTACAACCAGGGGCTCTGGCCCCTTTTATTGTTTGAATGGCCAACAAATCTGCTTTGTGAGCCACCCACTGCGTCGCTTCAGTTCGGTAATCAGGCCGACCCAGCTACAATCATGGGCCTCCTCGCGGTTCGCCTGGAGGTAGTCCGCGTGGTGCAGCAGGTACTCGCCCAGCTCGGCAAGACCTTTAGCATAGCTGCCGTGCAAACGGGCATACTCTTCGACAAGGCGTTCCAGCTTGAGATTCGCAGCTTTCTCCTCGGCTTTATAGATCTGGCGATCAAGCTCGGACATGTAAAACTCATTTTCGGCTGTGCTCACGGCATTCTCCTGCGATATTAATGTGTAGACAGTGTAAACCGTGCGGGCATTAACAGTGTTAGTTCCGGGTTTATCACTAAACCCCACCTGAGCAGCAGCAAGCCGTCGCTGCCTACGCCCCGAAAATCAGGCCCTTCACCGCGCAAGCGCAGCTCTACACCCTATTGCGGCACCACCACCTGTGCAATCTGTATATTTTCACGCCGATATTGTTTGACACTTTACCCTCGCATGGCTATTCTAAATGTCAAAGAGAGGTGACCATGACTAGCACAATCCAGAAAGAATGCCGTAAAACACTGCCCGCAGAGCAAATGGCCGTGTTTGACCGCTTGGCAAATTTGTCAGTCGAGTTAGTGGGAAAATTAGCTGAAAAAAAACAGTTAACCACTGCTCGCAACATGACAGATAATGAGCTGGCTAAACTCTTTTTTGAAACTCAACTTGACCGGTCTTCTGAGATGTCACCGCGTGAAAAACGCAAAATGGATCATCTGAATGAAAGCGCGGTCAAATTTGCGGAACGTTTAAAGAGTCTTGGCGGAACGTGTCGGGCAAGTGAAGCAGCTGTCATCCTCAGAGTAAGAAGACAGACAATTAACAATCGACTGAAAGCAAAAAAATTGCTCGCAGTTCAGGTCGGGGGCGAGAGCAAATTCCCGATATTCCAGTTTGACGGAAACCGTATGGTTGACGGACTGGAAGACATTTTATTGTTGCTGGGAGACTTTAGCCCAGTCACTAAAATCTCATTTTTGACTGCAATGTATTTTTTCGATGATGAAGAAAATTTAAATGTCATTGATGCACTGAAAAAATACGGCACATCAGGTGAGCACATGAAAGTGATCCGCAAACAAGCCTCACTGTTCGGTCATCAGACATCCCACTAAAAAAGGCCCTTACGGGCCTTTTATTTACGAGTCATCTGCCTTCACGTCAAACCGCAGCGTTTCCGCCACAATTTCAAATCCATCAATGTCTTTTTCTTGCCAGTTTTGAGGAAAATTATCTGGGTTCGAATCAACATGGTCATAGACGGAACTATGCGTAACATCAGCTAAAGGGCCTGTCTCCCCCTCGCGTTCCCAGTATGCAGTGCACATCCCTACACCGTAATGCCTGGAACTGTACGAAACACCGTCATACTGTAGTCCTGGGGTGTTTGCAGCCCAATCGGTAATGGCTTGTGTAATGTCCTGTCGAGCCCCCATCGTCTGATCAGCAGTAATATGCAACATACCCTGCAACTTCGTCATATTGATGGTTCTCGTATTACGAGTCGTCTCTAGCGTATACATCTGAGCTTTATGTAAATCACTCAAACCAAGAGTAAAATTCTCTGGGTCACGTTGGTAGACTCTTCCCAACGATTCAGCTATTGCAGAGGCGGCGTTATCTGCAACGTAGCAGATACCTGTGCGGCCCGTAGGGTCGTTGTAGCGCCCTAACGGCTCTGGGTCCATCGGTGCGCCATAATGGACACCTGAAGGATATTCGTCCCATTGCCAGCGCATTTGTTGAGTGCCTTTCTTACGAATGTCACTCGGAACACGCCCCTGCTTTTCTAACTGATTTAACTGCTCATGGATGGAATCTCCATTCGTTCTCTTTCCTGTTGCCACGGTACACCTCTGTTTCTTTCAAAAATTATTTGAGCCATACATTCACCATTACTGGGATATAGGGAATTGATTGGCCTACGTGCTTGCCCGTAAGCCACTTACCTTTTTAGGGGCATACGCATCTTAGGTTTTGTGGAACGTAGTTTCAACGAGAGGATTTACAGGCTTTCTGATTAAGAGAATTAATAAGGAGAACAGCTCAATTGTCAGAAATCATGGCTTATTTAACATACTGCATGAAAAAGTCATATTGCATGGGAGCACGCCTGGTGCTACAGGTAAGCCTGTTCAAAAATCAGGCTTAACGTACATTAATTGCCGATCTCCACATTACCCCTCTTATTGTTGTAAGCGTGACCAGGCTTATCTGAGAAATGGACAGGCGAGTAAGTTATGCAGCTCAGAAACCGGCAACGCCGAGCGTACGGCGGCACCTGGTTTCTCAGCCATACGACACGTCACCTTATGCCTCCATGCGCTTCGCGTACAACCCTTAACCCGAGTGGGAGAATTTCTGATGCACCACGCTGAAGATGACGGAATCGAATCGACTTACTGGAAAGCATGCAGACTCACCGGCATAATTTGTTTGAGCAGAGCCGTAGAGGGTAAGGAAATCAACCGAGAGATGATTAAACACGATCTCGTGCTTTTGCTTAAGGAACACGTTAATCGGACTGAGGAAGCTGAAACGGCGCTCATCTTTGCAATCGAGCATCTGATGGAACCGCCAGCTTAACACGGCAAGAAGCACTTCTGGGGCTTGCAGCTTGAAGACACCAGAAAGATCAAAATCAAACGTTGTGTGCTGACAGCAGTTTGTTTATCTCTTTGCCCTTCCCTACCCGGAAATCGAATGCATACGTACAGCTCTTTGCTGACAGAACGCGATACAGCTCGTAGATAAGATCCCGGTTAGGTCCTTCACAGGTTTCAGCCTTTTCCAGGGCCAGTGGTGACGCGGTTATGAATACCACATGGTGAGGACTATCGAGCTGCAGTACAGCATCGATCATGCCCTGAATCTGGCTACGCTTATAAGTGGTGTTTTCATAGTTAAAGATAACCGGCGTTTTCCTGCTTCCCTGTTCGATCAGGACTCGGGCAACCCCCAAACGCGTGTGTGGGTTACCGCTACCTGTTACATAGACATGAGCTGTTTCCATTGTGAAAAATTACTCCATGCAAGTTACGTTGTTTCATATCCCGTACTGAGCCTGATGAAAACTACGACAAAGCGGCTAGTTACATAAGGCGGTCACTTTCATAAGCCAGGCACTCACGCTATTTTGATAGCGGTCATTTTCATAAGGCAAAGGCGGTTACTTTCATAAAACAGTCACTAAAAGCGGTCACTTTCATAAAACTGGCTTTCCATATAACCCCTTACCGACCTTGCTTTATGAAAGTACCCCACTCTACTGGCCCCATTTTATGAAAGTACCCTACTTTGCTGGTTCAGTTTTATGAAAGCACCCTATCTTGCACATGATGTGCTTATGAAAGTAAACGCTTGCAGGGCATCTTATGAAAGTGACCGCTATTTCTGAGCAGCTCGCCCCAGCGCCTGCAGCTTTGGAGATCGGCCATTAATCACAAACATGATTTCCCTGCCTTTTTTGTACTCGGTAAAGTCGAGATAGCCGATTCTGACCAGGTCAGCCAGTGCACGTCGAATAATGGCGTTCTGGTCTTTAATCTGCGATTCAAGCGCGAGACGTTCACGAAAACGCTTCATCGAGATATACAGGGGACCGGCCGGCATACTTTCCAGATACACATACAGGGACTGTGCGGCCTCTTTGCGTGATAGCTCTGAAAGCGCTTTTAAGCCGAGTAAAACCTTATGATCGTAACGATATAACTCCCACAAACTACTATCACCGACTATCTCTACCTGGTCAGTTTCATAATCAAGAACGGCGCGTTGAACCAAATGCGTTACCAATGACTTCTTGGAAGTTTTTCCACGAAAAGAGAGAGTTACACTTGAAAGATTAAAAAGTGAATCGTGCAATCGTGCGCGGGCCCTTCCGTTAATATCAGTAGGCTTCAGGCCACACATCCGTGCAAACTCAGAGAACGGCAGCGTGATTTTCTCGCTGCTATAGCCGTACTTCGAAAAGGCAGAAATTACGCCGATCCATGTTTTAAAATCAGTGGACATGCTTAGCTTTGCCCCCTGGATTTTAATGTCGGTGTAACCTTCCTGCCTTGCAACTTCCAGACTGGATAGTTCTTCAGAAGCATCAATCAGGAAGTCGCGTTTACCCTTTTCTTTGGGTGCGACAGGTGTGAAAACGCTTAGGCGAAGTAGAGCCACAGGCTGAACAGACTTGTTGCTGTTTGGTATCAGTTCATAACTTGTGTTGGACTCTTTTTTAATAATGCAAAAAGGACTCTCTATCTCGCTGTTTTCCTGTAATTTTTCCATTTATCCACACCGAATGAGCAAATAATATCCAGATTTATGAAAGTAACCGCTTTAGAGTTATGAAAGTAACCGCCTATTTTATGAAAGTAAACGCTTTTATTATGAAAGTAACCGCTATACTTATGAAAGTGACCGCTCAAAGTGCTATTTTTTATTTACCAATCATCAGGTTACGGAGGTGGTGATCTTTATTGATCTTTACTTGATCTCTATATGATCTAAAAGAATTGATCTATCTACTGAATATGTGGATAAAAATTTTCTAACTCTCTTAATTCTAAGGATATTGGAGCTGAGATGGCTTTTCAGAACCCGGCACAAAACTTTGCAGAACAGCGGCTCAATCTGGGCGATCTGGTCACGCTATCACCTCATTCTACTTTCCTTGTGCGTAGCGACAGCAGCTATCCTGAAGCAGGAATAATGCAGGGCTCAGCTTCTGGCTCATATGGGACAACCATATTAATTTGTGAGGGCTGCAACAGCAGCCCTGTGCCAGAAGCGGACATCCCGATAGCACTGGCAATGAAGGACTTATAATACAGGGCGACATCAGTCAGGCTAATTTAATGCCGCGAGCGCGCAGTGTTTTCTGATTCAGGGTCAACGCATCAATCGTTCTGTCCCGACTCGAACGAATGTGCGTGCTTACAAGAGAGCACGCGGTTTTAATATCATCCTGCTTCAGGGCATTCACTAATACGTAATGTTCTTCCCATGCAGGCTGTTCGCTTCCACTGTCCAGCCAGCGGGCCCGTGACAGTTGCTGAAGAACCTCTTTCAGGCTCTCAGTAAGAAACTTATTCCCGGCCAGGTTTGCCAGAGCAAGATGAAACTCCGTACCGGCACGGCTCATCTCCTCTTTAGACGCAGGAGTTTTGTCAGTCTCCAGAATACCGGCAAGTGACTGCAACTGGTCATCCGTAATTTTTCCTTCCGCCATATGGAGTGCAGATACCTCAAGCGCTTCGCGATAATCAAACAACTGTCGGATTTCTTCCGGCTCCACTGGTGCCGTCATCCAGCCACGTCCCTCACGACGCAGAAGTCCCTCATTTGCCAGCCTGATGAAAGCGGCCCTGACCGGCGTTCTGGATGCGCCAAAAGCAGCTTCAGCCCACCGTTCTGTGATGCGTTCACCTGGACTGATATCCAGATTCAGGATCATTTCTCTTAGCCGGTTTTCAACCTCTGTCTGCTGCGACATATTTCTCGTCCCACCTTTGATTGACATCTGTAAACTCAGATCTGTATGGTATCCCGTTTTGGTATCCCAAACAAATTTTAGGGTTGATTTATGTCTGAAACTGGAAATCCGTTCTGGCATCGCAATCTCATTGTCTGCATGGTGGGATCGTTTTCTACCGTATTTGCCATGACTCTGATGCTGCCTTTTTTGCCCCTGTTCGTTGAGCAATTGGGCGTTACCGGGCACGCGGCCATTGTGCAATGGTCTGGTATTGCCTACAGCGCAACGTTTCTGTCAGCCGGACTCATTGCGCCCATCTGGGGTCGTCTGGGCGATCGCTATGGCCGCAAAGCCATGCTGGTCAGGGCGAGTTTCGGTATGGCGCTTATGGTTTCACTGATGGGGTTTGCCACGAATATATGGCATCTGCTGATCCTGCGGCTTCTGGTCGGGCTGGCGGGTGGATACTCTTCCGGCGCTACAATCCTTATCGCCGTACAGGCTCCTGCAAAACGTTCCGGATGGGCGCTGGGCATGATTGCCTCCGGCGTCATGGCAGGAAATCTGGCCGGACCGCTTGCAGGAGGCTGGCTTCCGCCGCTAATAGGCATCCGTACCACGTTCTGGCTCGCCGGCGCGCTTATTTTCATTGCGTTTCTGCTCACACTGCTGCTTATCCGGGAGCCGGTTAAATCCTCCGGCAAAGAAACAAATAAAGAACCTGTGAGCTGGTCACAGCTCCCCGGCAGGGCCGCTGTCATCTGCATGCTGCTGACGGGCCTGCTTCTTATGCTGGCAAACATGTCGATTGAGCCCATTATCACGGTATTTATTCGCACTATCACGTCAGATGTGGCGACGGTCACCCAGACCGCAGGGCTTGTTATGTCTGCCGCCGCGCTTGGCAGCGTCATATCTGCTTCCTGGCTGGGCCGGCTGGCAGACCGGATCGGGCACGTCAGGATAATTACCGGTGCCCTGACAGCGGCGGGACTGCTCCTGATACCGCAGGCATTTGTAACGGCGGGCTGGCAGCTTATTGTTCTGCGTTTCCTCATGGGGATCGCGCTGGGGGGGCTACTGCCCTGCATCGCAGCCGTTATCCGCAGCCGCGTACCTGAAGAGCGCGTCGGGGCGATAATGGGTTACTCCGTTTCCGCCCAGTTTATCGGACAGTTTACCGGTCCGCTATTAGGCGGATTTACGGGTGCCCATCTCGGCATGCGTTTTGTCTTTCTGGTTACCAGCCTGCTCATGCTGGCTGGTGCCGCCCTCAACTGGCGCGTTCTGCTGGGACGCAATGCCAGATCGTTTAAATAATTTTTCTGGAGATTTAAATGTCTGCTATTAACAAATTTGAACCCGTCAGAAGTGTGCTCCTGATAATGGATTATCAGAATCTGATTCTGGAAAATTATCTAAGCGAGAAAACCGCAGCGGACGTACTGGCCAGAACTGCCGCCCTGGCTGATGCAGCTCGTGAGGCAGAGGTTAAGGTGATTTATGTCACAGTTGGCTTTCGCGAGGGACATCCGGAAATCAGCAGCAAAAACGCCCTGTTTTCAGCCATTCGGGAAAACGGGCTTTTAGTAACGGGCGCGACCGAAAGTGCAATCCACCCGGACGTTTCGCCACATCTAGGCGAAACGGTCATCACTAAGCACCGTATTGGCGCCTTTAGCTTTACGGATCTGGATATGATCCTTAAAGCCAACGAAATCCAGACGCTGATAATGGCAGGCCTGACAACGAGCGGCGTAGTGCTCAGCAGCGTCCGACAGGCCTTCGATCTGGATTTCAACCTGATAGTTGCGGCCGACTGCTGTGCAGATGCCGACGGGGACATCCATTCAGTTCTGATCAATAACATACTGCCGCAACATGCTGAAGTGCAGACAGCAGATAAACTGATACAGAGAATGAGTACCGGTAAGAACTGATAGCTGATCGGTTGCCGGTCATCTGGTCATCACTTATAGCAATGTCCGTTATTCGCTCATAGCGGACCTTAAAGCACCGAAAATTTCTATAGATTTTCCATTCCACATAAATGGCGACATGTCCGCCAGAATGATGGCTATCCTGGGGGAAATGGCACCAGGCCAGGAAATTTATTCGATAGATGAAAGCTTTCTGGATGTCTGCGGCATTTCGTCATATATGCCTCTGGAAGACTTTGGCTTGCAGATGCGGAATCGGGTGAAGAAAGAAATTGGACTGACGATCGGCGTTGGTTTTGGCCCCTCAAAGACACTGGCTAAGCTCGCTAATTTTGCAGCTAAAAAATGGACGCGTACAGGTGGTATCGTCGATTTAACCAGTCCGGAGCGCCAGAGAAAATTACTCGCTCTGGTAAGCGTCGATGACATCTGGGGAATCGGTGGCAGACTGAGTAAGCGACTGCATACGATGGGGATTAGTACAGCGCTCCAGCTGGCAGACAGTAACATCAGCATGATTCGGAAAAGTTTCGATGTGATAGTTGAGCGAACGGTTCGCGAACTCAACGGTGAGTCCTGTCTGGCTCTTGAAGATGCCCCGCCGCCAAAGCAGCAGATCGTTGTGAGTCGCAGTTTCGGACAGCGTGTAACCAGTATCGAAGACCTGCAGCAGGCTGTCGTAACGTACGCCACACGTGCCAGTGAAAAGCTCAGAGAACAGGGCTCAAAGTGTCAGCACATCAGTGTGTCAGTCAATACCGGGCGATACGGGAACGAACCGCAGTATGCCAACTCAGCGGCTATGACGTGCGAATATCTAACCAGTGACACTCGGGACATTATCGGCCTGGCATTGCGGGCTCTCGACGCAATATGGCGCGACGGTTACCGGTACGCTAAAGCGGGCGTCACCCTGGGGGATTTTTACCAGTCAGGCGTCGCACAGCTGGACATGTTCAGTCAGCAGCTGCCGCGCGCAAACTCGGATGCGCTAATGTGTGCTGTAGATCAGATAAACCGTTCGGGGCTGGGTAAGGTGTGGTTTGCCGGACAGGGAACAGACAACGTATGGAAAATGAAACGCGAGATGCTTTCACCACGTTACACTACCTGCCTGAGCGAAACTCTGCGAGTAAAATAACGAGTGTGCTCACAGGTGAAATGCAAAAGGAACTAAACAATGACAGAACGCAGCGAGAACAATATAGCCCGGCGATCAGCCGAAGAGCGCGAACGGGTTAATATTGATCTGGCTGCTTCTGGCGTGGCATATAAAGAACGCATGAATATGCCGGTGATGGCTGCTGAAGTTGAACGTCAGCAGCCAGAACAAAGGCGCGAATACCTCCGAGAACGTCTGACTTTCTACAGAAATGCTGCACTACAGTTCCCTCGCGGGAATGATCCTGTGTATGCAAAGCCGGAAGCTGATAAACAGGCTTTTAACCTTTAACCGGAAACGCTGGAATGTTACTTAAGGCATCAGCTTTATGCGCATCCCAGCTCCACCAGTTACCCTCCCCGTATTCTTCACGATAATGCACAAGCTTCGCGGCTTTACGTTCGAGATAATCTGGTGTGTTCATGCCGAACACTTCAAGCGGCACGATCTCCCGGCCAGGCACGTCTTTCAGCAGGAAATCAGGAAACACGTCTGCCTCACCGTCATAACGCAGAGGCTTGATGAACTGACGTTTTTCCTGCCAGAGCTTTTCCTCAATGACGCCTTCCCATGACGAATCGAGAGGAATAAATCTGGAGCTGACTGTCATCAGCGCCGCATCGATGACTGTACAGGTGTTGTATGGAACAGCCTTGCCGTCACGCTGCCTGAATTTTTTTACGGGCGGATCGGTTTCAGCTATCAGCATAACTTTTTGCCCGCGGCGCCAGTCGCCCAGCTCGCGAGAAAAGCTCCGGTTAAGCCGGCTGATTAAATCTGCCGGCACATCAAGAGACGGAAAGCCTGCTGCCTCAGCGAGCGGAAGCGTCCCGTTCAGGCAGCCCTCTTCCTCAGTTTTGCATGGCTTCAGGCTGGTAATCATTATGAGACGCTTGTTTGACGCAGCTGCCGCATCAATCGTTGCCCAGTTGTTCCTGATCTCCTGCGTGCCTGGTCGCGCCATGATGACCAGAACAGATTTCAGAAGGGTTTTTCCAATGCTGATTTTTTCTGAAACCTGCTTCAGGCGCCATGCAGCCCAGGCATTATCGCGTATACGCTTGTCAAAATTAGGATGCCAGTGATTAATTTCAGCCTGTTCCCACATGAAGTGAAGCAGGCCAAGAAGACGCATAGCTGGTTGTCGCTTGCGTTTTCCTTCTGCTCTTGTACCTGTTAGCTGCCCCGTTGCATCGCGCTCGGTAGCCTCTTTTTTTGTAGCCCGGTAGGTAACTTGATACGGAAATGACCAGGAGAGACGGCCTTAACCACGTCTGAGGTGTAAATCTCACCCTGCTTTTCATCTGCCCATACAGAATAGAAACGACAGTCAGATGCGTGCTCTGAACCACTGTAAGACCAGCGAGCCAGCCAGTAATTATCATGCGTGGAGGAATAGCAGGCTTTAAGGCGGCGACGGTTTTCGCCTTCGCCGTCCTTCATGCACTGGCAGGTAATCAGAGTCGTCGCTTTGTTCTGTCGCGCAAATCGGATGTAGTGTTTGAATGTCTCTGCCTGATCCTTCTGAAATGCAGCATCACACTCCACAGTTTTTACCTGACCAGTAAAGCAGATAGGATATGTTTTAATTTCTGACATCGTCGCGTCCTCTCTGAATCATGGCGCGGCTAAGAGTATTCCCGGAGTCTGTTTGCCTGCCATTTCTGTATTGAATCCTGTTTTATGTCCCTTCTTCGCCTGGGCGCGCTGCTTTAATCCTGAGTATGGTCTGACGGGTCGTCTCAAACTCACGAGCAATTGCACTGATGCTGGCTCCTTCATCAATTCGTGAGAGCACAGCCTGCTTTTGTTCCTCATTAAGCGCAGGAGGACGGCCAAAACGTTTGCCGGAAGCTTTTGCCCTGGCAATACCGGCATGAGTTCGCTCAATCAGCAGATCACGTTCAAACTCAGCGACAGCTGAGATCACCTGCATCGTCATTTTGCCTGCCGGGCTGGTCAGGTCTACACCGCCAAGTGCGAGGCAATGTACGCGTATTTCCGATGCTGCAAGTAGCTCGACTGTTTGCCTGATATCCATTGCATTACGGCCGAGACGATCGAGCTTTGTGACAATCAGGACGTCACCATTTTCCATCCTGTCGAGGAGTCGCATAAACCCAGGACGTTCTGCAGCTGCAACCGAACCGCTGACGTATTCCTCAATCAGCCGCCGTGGCTGAATAGCAAAACCAGCAGCCTCAATTTCGCGCCGCTGGTTTTCAGTATTCTGTTCCAGGGTTGATACCCTGCAGTAGGCAAAAACTCGTGACATAGCGTTATTACATGTACTAAAAGGGTGTACTAATTATAACGCATGTACTAAACAAAAAACACTTACTTTCGTACACTACTTGCAAGATATGTCCGAAATCGACCGTTTTAATACAGGTAAATTGATTAAATAACTAGTTGAAAATATAACATCTGAAACTAATAGCACGTTATCAGTTTACTAATTCTGTTGCATTCGTCTTAAAAACAGATTGAAAGTGGTTAGGATTAGTCTTAGGTTATCTTGTGACAAAGTGCATCTGACATAGTTCTAACTAATCATAAGGTAATGAGAATGGAACCTATCACTACAGCAATCTTAGCTAGAGGCATTTATGAGCTTCTACAGTCAGGAATTACTTGGTCTAAAGATGCTTTAAAGGAAAGGCTGCAAACGATTATTGCGAATGAAGTAAAGGCTGAACTACTTGCGCAAAATTTACAGAGTTTAGACGTAAATAAAGATATGAGTGAAAGTGCTATAGAAAAGAAAATAGCCGTTAGTTCAGAAGTAACCGAAATTTTAAAAACAGTTACAGATAAAGATATAGTATCTATAAATCAACATCACACTGGTTCTGGCGACAACGTTGGCCGAGATAAAATAATTAAAGGGTAATTAAAATGTCAGATGTCACTTTATCACATACAGGTAGTGGCGATAATGTTGCAAGGGATAAAATTACAAACTTTGAGACATACGTAACTTTTATCAGTAAAACAGTCCCTGAAAACTTGCAAACACCAGTAAAAGAGGTGCTGAAGAAAATAACAAATAGAGAATTTTCAAAAGCACGAGAGAATATTGAACTGATTTCGGGGTTTGATAATAATAACTCTGAAGTCAAAGAGTTGCTTCAATTATTAAAAATAAAATGTGATATAAGTGAGCACCAAAAGGAGGATATTGATTTAGGTGAAATGCAGGAAGTTTTTGGAGCATCTAAAAATGAAATGATTAAAGATTTGGCATTGTCTTTGATATATAAAGGTGAAGTTGTTAAGCACGGTAAGGATATAGCTTTAAAAAGGTATGAGGCAACCAGTTCGCTTGGTCCATATAGTCGTTCTGCAGCTTTTCAACTGTTTGAGGATAAGGTTTTTTTATTGGGTGTTTATGAGAATAAATTATTTACTTTAATAGAAGAGGAACTCATTGGTCTAATAAATGGCCTTTTTAGAGAGGAATGTTATCAAGAAGCATTTTTAGCTGCAGAATATTTATGTAGGATACATGATAACGATAATTCTAAAACAATCTTACTTTTTTCTAGAGCATATAAGCTCAACTCATCACTTAACAAGGATTACTGGCTCTTAGGACAAAATGAAAAAGACGATGTCATACATTTAATAAATGAAGTTGTTAATGTATTTAGTGGCAATAATGATGCGGACGTAAGGTTATTCAATATTGTAATACCAAGCCTTATGTATGTTAAGTCACACAATAAAGAATTAGAAGATATTTGCTTAAAAAATATTGAAAGAGTAGATGATTTTAACAAGTTTTTTGCTGATGACCTGCGCTTACGCAATAGAAAAGAAGACTTGGGAGATGATCACCCTGTTAAAAAAATTGAAAAAGCAGAAGAAAACCATTCATACAAGAATTCGTTAATAAATGCTTTGATTGCAAAAAAAAGGTCGATTACAACGAAATAAGAATGGCTCGGAAGTTAATGTCATTTGCAGAATTTGAATCTTGGATCAAAGAAGGGGTGAGAATTGATGGTGAATTTACTAGTTTAGGTGAGAAGCTAAATGAGATATTTGTTTCTATAGCAATAGAAGATAGAGACTCTATAAAAGAAAAACTTTTAAAAGTATATAAGGATGAAAGTGAATCACTTTCTGATGTTAGCTCTGAATTTATAGATATGCTTGCTCGATCTATGCAAGACATTGATTTAATTAATGAATCATGTGATTTGCTTCTTGCTTACTTGGGCGATTTAACTAACTTATGGTGCTCGCCAATTGTAGAGTTAACACTATACTCCTTATATAAAGCAGCGCGATACAAAGATTTACTAGACCTGTCTTTGAGAGTAAATGATAAAGATAGGACAAGTGATTTTGATAATCTGGTCATTCATACCCATTTATTCCATGGTGCTCCAGATGAGGCATTTGAACTAATAAAAAATTACAGGTATAAAAACAATCTTGAATTTTTGCGTTTAAAGCTTTCAGCTTTTATAAAGCTTGGCAAGCAAGAATGCATTGATGAAGAAGTTAAAAAATTTGACTATTCACTGTTCGAGTCACCACTGCCTATAATGAAAAACATTGTTGCATTGCTTATTCATTGCAATAAAGTCGATGTCGTTGAGAAAGTGATTTTGAATTGGTTTATTGCAGCCCCGCAAGATAATTACCTCTATATATCAGATGCTTGCTTAACTTTAATTATTAATGATAAAAAAGTAGACTTTAACCCATCCTATAATATTAACGGTATTTCTCATGCTGTTACGTATAAAGATGGAGAAAAACGGTTAACCAAATTAATTTCTTCAGAAAAGCGTTTCCAAAATCCATATATTTTGAATCCAGATTCAATTTTGTCTGCTAGCTTAATGAATGCTAAGGTAGGAGATGAGATTGTTGTTGGGATGAAAAGAATTATAGTTGAAGAAGTTTTGCCACCCTATGTCGCTATACACAGGCTTTCTATTTCCTTTAGAGATCAATTTAACGATGGGTCTGATATTTTTCATTCCTTTAGCGCATCTAATAATCCCGAAGAATTAATGATGCAAATTAAACAGTGTTTATCTTTAAGTCGTTCAAATGCACAAGAGTTACAATCTATTGTAAGCAATGACTTCGCACCATTATGTTTGAGAATGAATCTGATTAATAAATCAGATCCTATTAAAGCTGCATTTAATTTGATGTTTAACAAAACTGCTCATATGAAAGGCTTTATAGATTTTGGTGACGAGAGCACTGATGAGTTATGTACTGATCTAATCACAATAATGTATCTTTGCCTTACGTCTCTATCTAAGTACTTCATCAAAAAGGGCACTAAGCTATTTGCTATTAATGAAGATATAGAAATCCTAACTGAATGGCTGGAAAAAATTGATACTGATAACTTCATTTCGATGGGGGAATCTGACTCTGGTGATGTTTTTATCAATACAGCTGAAGATATTAAAAAAACGCTGGCCATCTTTTTAAAAAATCTTAGGGAGATACTGCCTGTATTATCTCCACTTAGAATAGTTCCTGATAACTATAGCCAGGAAGTCAATTCTCTTGCGGAAAATTTAGGCAGTAATTTTTCCAAACAGATTTATGCTTTTAAAAACAACGGATATCCATATTTTTCTATAGATTCACAGGTCTGTTTATTAATAAAAAGTCTTCTTCCTATCAATTTATCAAATGTAAGTAAAATTCTCCATGAAGCTAGGGAAGAAGTATCATTCGTTGAGAGATTAGAAGGTTTATTAATTCATATACACGGAACTATACCTTACCCATTAATGGTCGATGATTTTTTTAATTTGTCTCTTTCAAACAAAGATAATGATAGCTTCCATATATCATGTCTTATTAAAAGGTATGCTGGAAATTTCAATAATAATATTAAGATCAATTATTTTATGTCTCTTATAATTGCTCATTGCCATGATAAAGCTACCAATGGTTGGCATTATAACGATTTAATATATGTAAATCAGCCCTTTGGACCTCGCATTGATAGGGTTTTTAATTCAGCATGTATTGCAGTCTGTTCTAGCAAAAATGATGAAGACAGAGAAAGCAAGCTAGCTAAGTTTTTTTCAGTTCTGCTAAGCTACGGTCTTCATAACGAATCTTTTGCTAGATTGATGAGTCAGTTGGCATATCAGTACTCTTTAGGTAACTTCTTAAATATAAGTAAAATTAGAAGCGTCGTTATGGATGTTTTTTCCGGTAAAACCAAAGTTTAGTACATTGGAAGTTTACTATTTTAGATATAGTAGCTTAATAGCTTGAATTCTACTTTTATCGCTTGTGATAGCTATCAGCCTCTACTTCGCAGAGGCTGATAGCTGTACACCCGAGGCCTGGAACTAGGTTTTTCACATGATGCAGCAACGTATGCTGTATTATGAAATGAAACACCACAGTAGGGAGCTGCGGCGCGTGATTGATGAAAAGAAGAGACGGCTTAACTGGTGGTGCCACTGACGCTAAGCGGCTCTTACATGCAAATGGTCACTGATGGCTTTAATATCAGCATCTGTATAGCTGGAAGATAATTCTATAAAGGCTATCCCCGCATTACTGCATGCCTCACGCTTGACCGCGTCACGTACGATGGCGTCGTCCTTGAAGTGGCCACTGCCATGATACTCAACGACGGCTATCGGCTGCCCTGACCAGTCTATGATCACGAAATCTGCCCGCTTGCTGTTAATTGCCAGGTAAGCCTGCTGGTCATTTGAGCCAAGAATCTCACCGAGTGATACCTGAGAAAATACGCGGTAGCCACGGTGTGACGCTGAAAGCAGCTTTTCAAGCCTGCAGAATACACCGTACTCACTTTTATTCATCAGGGGGCGTTTATAAAATTCGTTGCTCCTGACCGTAACCAGCTGTCGCTCTGCTACTGATTGCTCCCTGACCACCTCCGGAGCGCGGTCATAACTTTCACGCTTCTGTGGCTGTTGATCTGTTTTGCGTCTGTATACGTTCCCCTTCCTTTTACGTTTTCCACCTGAGATCAAGTAAACGACCACAGCGATAGCAATCAAAAACCAGAAAAACATATCCATATATCTTCTCCAAAAACTAAAAGGAGCGCAGTTATCTTGCTGAGATAACGCCGCCCATAAAACCCGATTGTACCCCTCCCCTGCCCTGCTTCGAAGAGCAATGCTAATGAATATGCTTATTTAGTCGTGTACATCCAATACACCTTTTAAGTACTAAAAATGTACATTTTTAGTATTTTGGAAGTATTATTTATTGTGCTATGGCAGGTGTACTGATAAGGTGCTTAACAAATACTGAAAATGTACATTTTAAGGATGGAGAAGGTATGAATAACGCATCAAATCCATACGCGGGAAAAGTTGTGGCTGTAGCGATCAAAAAGGGTGGTACGGGCAAATCGCTTATCAGTCTGAACATAGCTCCTGAGCTTAAGCCTGATACTTTTTACGACACGGACCCTACTCCGGCCGTGACAACGTTCAATGGCTTCCGCGATGAGAATATTCGGTGGAATGTAGTCCGCCTCACCGACGACATGGAAAATGTCGTGGACCGCTTTATCGCCGATGTTCTGGAAGCTAAAGAGAAGGGGCAGACCGTACTGGTTGACTGCGGTGGTTTTGACTCCTCGATTACCCGTGCTGCTGTAGCACTGGCTGATCTCATTATTTCTCCGCTGAAGGATGACCCATCCGATATTCTGGGCCTTCACGAATTCAGTAAGGTGCTGGATGAAATTTCGGCGGAACTGGGTGAGAAAAAGATTGCCCATGTGGTGATGAATAAGGTCCCGCCAAATCGACGCAATTATAGCGACATCGATAACTACATTGCCCAGTTCGACAATCTCGTCCGGATGGAGACGGCTATACCAATGGATAAAGCTGCACCGCAGCAGTTTGGTCAGGGCATGGGGGTTGTTGAGCACATGACAACACGCTACAGCAATGTAGGTAACGCTATGCGCTCGCTCTTTTTAGATATGCGAAACGCTATAGAAAAGGTATGATTAAGATATTCAATGAGTATTAAAAATGTACTTTTTAAATATGAATGGTGTATCTGATGGCTAATCCTAAATCAGCAATGTTCGAACGCATTTCACAGCTCTCAAAAAACGCACCTTTGCACGAAGCAGGGAGTTCTGCACCTGCTGAACAACAGCCTGTGGCGGCCGAAGCCGTCAGACCTGCAGAACCAGAGAAGCAGGCTGAAAACGAACCATCCGGCCCACGCCGGAAAGCGAAAGCTGTGCGCAGAGCCAAAAATGTTCAAATTCCCGAAGACCTCTGGGACGCATATGACTCACTAAAAGAGCGTAACGTCACATCCCTGTTGATGACGCCTTACATACTTGAAGCATTTCGCGAAAAGCTTGCGCGCGATGGCGCGTTTGATAGTAAGAAAGACTGAATGTAGCAGGTCATTACCTGAACAGTCATTAGCACTCAGACGATATTCTATAAATACATTTAATGTACATTTTAAGTATTTTATGTGTTCTTTATAAGTATCTCTGTAAGGGGGGGATGAGTATGTCCAGCCTGAGTAATTTAAACATCAATGTGCTTTGCTGATACTGAATAGAGAGGACGCAAATCACTCAGTTAGAAGAGATGTACATGACGTTCAGGAACGGTGACCCGGTAATCACAGTTACACAGAGCGTAAACAGGCTTAAAGGAAATGTACGCAGAAAGCGGCCTGCGTTCGAAGAGTGGCAGCAGTAACTTAACGCCGGTGACAGTTTGCCGCGCGGTCGCTATTTCACTGGAAAAAAAATAGGCCTTGTAATGCTTTTTATTGATGAATTCCACCTGGCAAACTCACTCTCGTAAGAGAAAAGGGCAGCAAAATTTTTAGCTGCCCTGACCTAAGTTTCTGATACAACTTTAATGCGCGAAAGGTATTTAATATGTACATATTAAATACTTAACAAATACCTTTAGCATACCTTTGCTACTGGTAGCTCCTTCCAGTTCGTTGTCCAGGCTTTACTCAGCATCTCCCGCTTCATCTTCCAGTCAGGGTCGATACCTTTACCCGCAAAGCCTATGCTGTAGCGCCCGGAGCGATTCATTGAATCCATCAGGCTCATCAGTGCTTCACTGCCAGCGCGCGGCGCTTCATCGTCAAACAAGTTGAGCTGGGCCACGCCGTTCGGCCGCAGCTCACTCAGCATGATGCCGGCTTTCGCATAGCGAAAACCCGGGCGCCAGATCGCGTCCAGGGATTTCACCGCTGCCTCAATGATGTTGCGCGTGTCCTGCGTGCCAACGCGGAGTTTCACAAATGCCGTGTTGCCGTAGCCAGGCTGTCCGGTGTCGAAAGGGGAGGTGCGGATAAAAACGGAGATGTGGTGGCAGAACTGGCGATCCTCACGAAGCTTTTCTGCAACGCGTTCAGCATACGTGCAAACTGACTGTCGCATAGCGTCATATTCCGTGATGCGCTCGCCGAAGCTGCGGCTCACGACAATCTGCTGTTTGGGAGGTGGCGCATCCTCCATCGGGATGCAGGATTCGCCGTTAAGCTCGCGTACCGTGCGCTCAAGTACCACACCGAAATTCTTACGGATGAAAGAAGGGGAGCTGCGTGCCAGATCGAGCGCCGTTGTCACGCCGAGCAGTTGCAGGCGTTTTTCAAGCCGGGACCCCACGCCCCAGAGTTCACCCACGGGCTGACGCGACAGCAGTGTTTCGGTCCGCCTCGCATTCCCAGTCGTGAGCGCCAGCACCCCGCCAAACTGGGGCCACTCCTTTCCGGCCCACTGTGCCGACTTCGCCAGGGTCTTCGTTGGCCCAAGTCCGACGCCAACGGTCAGGCCTGTACAGGCCCTGACGTGCGACCGGATCATGCGGCCAAAATCCTCATATGGCATAGCCATTTCCATACCCGTGCAGTTACAAAACCCTTCATCAACCGAATACACCTCCAGACGCGGCACCATCTCCTCGATGCAGGACATTACCCGCGTGCTCATTGAATGGTACAAAGCATAGTTACTTGAAAAAATATGAATCTTTTCAGGGAAATGCTGATTCTTTATCTTGAACCACGGGTCGCCCATTTTTACATACTTTTTGGCTTCCTTACTGCGCGCGATAACTCAGCCATCGTTATTCGACAGGATGGCCACCGGCGCATATTTCAGGTCGGGCCGGAATACCTTCTCCGCGCTGGCGTAAAAGCTGTTTACGTCAATCAGGCCAAACATGTCAGTTCCTTTTGCGAGGGGTATGCACGAAGTGCACCACGACGCCGAAGATCTCAAGCGTGTCCGGGTCCGGAATGATAACGGGATAAGCGGGATTCATTGGCTGCAGAACGGGCCCCTTCGGCGTAAGCAAAAGGCGCTTTACCGTGAACTCGCCGTAAAGCTCGGCGATAACCACGTCGTTGTGCTCTGGCGTCAGGGAGCGATCGACGATAAGCAGGTCGCCGTCATAGAGGCCGACGTCCTGCATGCTGTTGCCCTGCGCGCGCAGGAAAAAGGTGCTTGCCCTGTGGGCTATAAGATATTCGTTTAAATCAAGCTCCTGCTCCGCATAGTCCTGACAGGGTGAGGGAAACCCGCAGGGCACACGTTCCAGGAAAAGAGGCCTGAAGCTGGGCGGCGGATTGTCCGCCGGGTGCATCAACTCAAAGGCATTGAACATAGTAAAATCCCTGTTAAAGCGCTGTATGTATTTACAGTGGTATTATCTGGCTTACTGGCCTGCGCAAGACACGGAAAATCGCCATTGCGCGGGAATAAAAGAAGGCCATTGATTTATATATGTTTATAGTAAAACGAATGGTTGATATTTAACCACGCAGGAGGAGGCATTAGCTGGCAAGGCCTGCAGCTGATTATCCACAGATTTATGCGCCAGCTTTGCAGGACAGATGTGGATAAGGGCCCCTTCGGCTCCCCGGCGTTGCCGTGTCGTCAAGCCTTACTGCGCTAACCGGCAGAGCCGGTGAGCTCCGCCGAATCCCTTCAGGTTTCGGGCCTGACGGCCACGTCTGGCCACCTAACAGCCTAAAAAAAACAGCAGGGCCACAGCCGGTCCTGCAGCCAGCCCGTGGGCTGGCGCGAACCGCGTCGGCACAGATCCGCCGCCGCTCTTAGGCGCAACGCCGTTTCGCTGCCACTCAGCCGCCGTTGCCGCTGCATCGTGCTGTTCTTTTCCGCCGGACTTCACCGGTTTAAGTCCTTTCGCCGGGGCTGAGACAAGCACTGGCGCCGTGGTCCTCCAGGGTGAAGTGAACGCCGTGAAAATTTATTTCCGGCCACTGCGTTAGACCAGAAATAAATTTCCCCGTCGCCCTGGACGCCTGCCGTCACCCGCGCTGGTTTACGCCCACGCGGCGAAGGATTTCAAACGGGTGAAGTGAATACCGGATAAAAAAACCAGCCGATTTCCACAAAACGTCAACACCGCGGCTCCCGAAACTCAACGGGTGACGTGTTTAAAACCCAACTGCATGAGGAGAACGAACATGGCTTCACGAGGCGTCAACAAGGTCATCCTGGTCGGCAACCTGGGGCAGGACCCGGAGGTGCGCTACATGCCGAACGGCGGCGCGGTCGCAAACATCACGCTGGCCACGTCTGAAAGCTGGCGCGATAAGCAGACCGGTGAGAACAAAGAGGTAACAGAGTGGCACCGCGTGGTGCTGTTCGGAAAGCTCGCAGAGGTAGCGGGGGAGTACCTGCGTAAGGGCTCGCAGGTTTATATCGAGGGTCAGCTGCGCACGCGTAAATGGCAGGGCTCAGATGGGCAGGATAAGTACATCACCGAAGTCGTGGTGAACGTTGGCGGCACCATGCAGATGCTGGGCGGGCGTGGGGGCAACACTGGCGCACAGACCGGGCAGCAGTTCAGCGGCGAGCAGAGCAGTCAGCCTCAGCAGCCGCCTGCAGCGTCAGGTAACGGTGGCAAAGGCGGTCGCAGCGCGGCTCAGCTGCAGCCGGAGCCCCAGGCACCGCCGCAGGGTAATTATCCGCCGACAGATTTTGACGATGACATCCCGTTCTGAATGACGCGGCTTTGCTCACGTGAGGCTGCGACAGAGGTGAAAACAGAAGGGGACAAAGCAGGAAGGCGGCCGTAATGGCCGGAATAGTTGCCCTGGCGGAGCTGTAACTCCGCGCAGGGCATGACAATCAAATTATGAGGAATCCGATATGTCAGCGACTCAGTCTAAAGAAAAAATTCGTAACGGCAAGTCTTCCACGTATTACGGTCGACGTCGTGGCGGCTACCGCAGCTGCTGCGGCTGCGAACTGACACGCGATGAGAGCGTGACACTGCAACGTCTTAAGACGTTCACGCCGGGCGACTTTGAGGCCTACAGCGCGCGCGGCGAGGAGTTTCGCCGGCGGCTGTGCGGCACCGTGCTCAACGCCCTGCATCTCAGTAAAGCCTGGCTTACCGACTGCGAATGCCGGGGAGAGTGGGGCGGGGTGTTCCCGGTTCATCTCCGCCTGACGCATCGAAAAAATCCGCTCGTCACACTCGACATCCTGAGCCCGGGCAGGGAGTCTCCTTTCTGGCACGGGCTTATCTGGATAAATCCCGATCACACCGGGCTGTACGTTCTTAACACCGAACAGTTTGAGCCGGAAACCATCGGCCAGCTGCTGACGCGCGTTGAAAATATGGTCTCTGCGGGCATTACGCCCGCGGAAATCGTGGCGGTACTGGGCAGAAAAGGAGCGCGCTGATGAATACAGTCATGATGATGCCGGCAGTGGCGCCACGTTTTCATGCGCAGCGGCAGAAGGCTTGCAGACTGCACAATATAGCTCCATGCCCTGCAGAGGTTTCAGCACCGGCAGGGAAGACACTGACAAAGAGCAGGGCAGGTGTGCCGGTGCCCATATTGCACAGCCTGACTGTGATCACCGGGCGGCCCGTTTGTACGGCTTCAGAACGAACGCCGCAGGCGATGATGTATCTGGCTGAAGCACAGGAAAAACTCATCTGTGAGGCCGAAACGGCGCTGGCCAGCCAGTCTGTTCGCACATACCGGCAATGGTACTCGTACTGGCGACGCCG